>JAZRUE010000032.1:0-74821 GCA_045652345.1 Faecousia sp.
GGTCTTCTTGGAGTCGTACTGGAAGTAAGCCTGTACGTACTTGCCGGTGTGGTCGCCGATGATCTTGATGGAGTTCTTGTTTGCACCGACGGTGCCGTCGCCGCCCAGACCCCAGAACTTGCACTCGATGGTGCCTTCTGCAGCGGTGTTGGGGGAAACAGTTTCGGGCAGGGACAGGTTGGTTACGTCGTCAACGATACCAACGGTGAACTCGTGCTTGGGAGCTTCCTTAGCCAGTTCATTGTAAACGGCGAAGACGGAAGCGGGGTGGGTGTCCTTGGAACCCAGACCGTAACGGCCACCGATAACGGTGACATCGTTCTTGCCGGCCTTGGCCAGAGCCATAACCACATCCTGGTACAGGGGTTCGCCCTGGGAGCCGGGCTCCTTGGTGCGGTCCAGAACAGCGATCTTCTTAGCAGTTACGGGGATAGCAGCCAGCAGCTTGTCAGCGCAGAAGGGACGGAACAGACGAACCTTCACCAGACCGACCTTTTCGCCATTGGCGTTCAGGTAGTCGATGACTTCTTCGATCACGTCGTTGATGGAGCCCATAGCAACGATGACGCGGTCAGCGTCGGCAGCACCGTAGTAGTTGAACAGCTGGTAGTTGGTGCCCAGCTTTTCGTTGACCTTAGCCATGTACTTCTCAACAACTGCAGGCAGTTCGTTGTAGTACTTGTTGCAGGCTTCTCTGTGCTGGAAGAAGATGTCGTCGTTTTCGTGGCTACCACGCATAGCGGGGCGCGCGGGGTTCAGGGAGTGGTTGCGGAATGCATCCACAGCATCCATGTTGGTCATTTCCTTCAGGTCTTCGTAATCCCAGATAGCGATCTTCTGGATCTCGTGGGAAGTACGGAAACCGTCAAAGAAGTTGATGAAGGGAACGCGGCCTTCGATGGAAGCCATGTGTGCAACAGCACCCAGGTCCATAACTTCCTGAGGATTGGTTTCGCACAGCATAGCAAAACCGGTCTGACGGCAGGCGTAAACGTCGGAGTGGTCACCGAAGATGTTCAGAGCCTGTGCAGCAACGGTACGTGCGGAAACATGGAATACGCTGGGCAGCAATTCGCCGGCGATCTTGTACATGTTGGGGATCATCAGCAGCAAGCCCTGGGAGGCGGTATAGGTGGTGGTCAGTGCACCGGCGGCCAGAGAGCCGTGAACAGTACCTGCAGCACCAGCTTCAGACTGCATCTCCACAACACGAACAGTGTCACCGAAGATGTTTTTACGGCCTGCAGCGGACCACTGGTCAACATAGTCGGCCATGGGGCTGGAGGGCGTAATGGGGTAAATGCCAGCAACCTCGGTAAAGGCATAGCTGACGTGGGCGGCAGCAGTATTGCCGTCCATAGTTTTGAACTTTCTTGCCAAAATGAGTTACCTCCTAAAAGTTTTCAAATTTTGTCGCATATATAATAGCACTGATTTGCGGTTTTGTAAAGTTGTTTCAGCCCATAAATACTAAGAAAAAACGAAAATCGACCAATTATATTTTTCCAGTGAAAATAATGGTAGAAAAAGAGGGGAGAATGAAAAAAAGAATTGAGTTTTGGTGATAAATAAAGTATGATTAGATATTATGAGAGGCGGTGAATATATGATAAGCAGCATCTATTCTATGGGTGTAAATGGCATTCTTGGCAGCAAAGTTACTGTGGAATGCTACATCACCAATGGGCTTCCTTCTTTTGAGATTGTTGGTTTACCCGATGCGGCTGTCAAAGAAGCTCGCGAAAGGGTACGTGCTGCGGCAAAAACCAGCGGTATGCGTTTCCCAACTGGCAGAATTACAGTAAATCTTGCTCCAGCAGGCATGAAGAAAGCTGGCACACATTACGACCTGCCGATTTTGTTGAGCATTTTAAGCGCGTATAATTTGATCCGCCGCCCCAGCCCCGATTCTGCTTTTATCGGCGAACTGAGCTTGGATGGAAAGATCAGGTCAGTACCCGGTGTGCTACCTATGGCTATGGCTGCAAAACGGGAAGGCTTTGAGAAAGTCTATGTACCTGCTGAGAATGCAAAAGAAGCAACACTTGCTCGCGGTCCTGCGATTATTCCCGTTACCGATGTGAAGCAATTACTCAATGCACTTAACGAAGAAAGACAATTGGAAGAGGAACCTATCTGGATTCCTGAGAAGAAAGAACGAGCTGTCCTTGATTTCAAGGATGTTGTTGGACAACAGTTTGCCAAAAGAGCACTTGAAGTTGCAGCCGCCGGCAGCCATAATGTCTTGCTCATAGGCCCTCCCGGCTCCGGTAAGAGCATGCTTAGTAAGCGGTTACCATCAATTCTTCCCGATATGACTTGGGCAGAGGCATTGTCTGCTACGCAAGTGTATTCTGTCATGGGATTATTAACGGATGAGGAGCCGATGATTCAACAGCGCCCATTCCGTTCTCCCCACCATACGATTTCCACTGCGGGACTTGCCGGTGGTGGCAGCAATCCAAAGCCAGGCGAGATTTCTTTGGCGCATAAAGGTGTTTTGTTTTTGGACGAACTGCCGGAATTCAAGAAAGATACATTGGATTTGATGCGGCAACCCTTGGAAGATGGTTGCGTGACAATTTCCCGCGTTTCCGGTTCGGTGACATATCCTGCTGATTTTATGCTCGTGTGCGCTATGAACCCTTGTAAGTGCGGCTGGTATGGTGATCCCAAAGGAAGATGTACTTGTTCGCAGGCTTCTGTTGATCAGTATCGAAGCCGTATTTCCGGCCCGTTATTGGATAGAATTGATATGATAATTGAAGTGCCTGCTGTACACTACGAAGATCTACACAAAAGGCAAGAGGCGGAATGCTCTGAGGCAATCAAAGCCAGAGTAAATGAAGCAAGACTACTTCAACACCGCCGTTTTGGCGAGTCAAGTGGGATGTGCAATGCCAGAATGGGCCCGAATGAACTCCGTTATTACTGCGTATTGGATGACGAAGGATACGAACTGATGGAGCGGGCGTTCGAAGTGTTTGGGCTTACTGCACGAAGCTATGATCGGATATTGAAGGTTGCAAGAACGATTGCTGACCTCGACGGAAGCCGAAATATTACGGCCGACCATGTAGCTGAGGCTATTCAGTACCGAACAGTGAATCTGTAAAATGAGGAATTAACATGAAAGAGATTTTTTTACTAAAGTTAGGTGAAATTGTTCTGAAAGGCGCAAATAAGCGCCAATTTGAGGATAAACTCCGACAGAATATCCGCAGAAGAATGAAGCCTTATGGTAATTTCGATGTATATCTGATGCAATCAACGGTTTATGTGGAGCCGATGGACAACATGGCCGATGTGGACGGAGCATGGGAAGCATGCAGCAGCATTTTCGGTCTTGTAAGTTTGTGCCGTTGCCGCCCTTGCGAGAAGGATCTTGATAGCATCTACCAGGCTGTGGAAGCTTATCTGGGAGATGATTTGGACAATGCCGAATCCTTTAAGGTGGAGTCAAAGCGTTCAGATAAGCGCTTCCCATTGACCTCTATTGCCATTTCCCAGGAAATAGGCGGCAGACTGGCAGAAGCCCATCCCAACTGCCGTGTGGATGTTCGCAATCCTGCGTATACTGTTTATGTTGAAGTGCGTGACCTTGCAGCATATGTTCATGGACCGGCACAGCCTGGTGCGGGCGGTCTGCCTACCGGAGTCGGCGGCAGAGCGATGTGCCTGCTCTCCGGCGGTATCGATTCTCCCGTGGCAGCATATATGATTGCTAAGCGTGGCGTTGAAGTAGAATGTGTTCATTTCTTCTCGTACCCGTACACGTCACAACTTGCGAAAGATAAAGTTATCGAACTGGCAAGATTGGTCACGAAGTACTGCGGCAGAATGACTTTGAATATCGTAAACTTTACACCTATTCAAGAAGCGATTCGTGATAATTGCGCCGAAGAGTTCTTCACCTTGATCATGCGTCGCTTTATGATGGAGATCTCTCAGAGAATCGCGTTGAAGCATGGCTGTGGTGCATTGATTACTGGTGAAAATCTTGGTCAAGTGGCAAGTCAGACAATGCAGGCTATGGCTGTGACCGGAGCTGTAGTTGATATTCCTATCTTTATGCCCTTGATCGGTATGGATAAGGAAGAAATCGTTACCATTGCCAGAAAGATCGGCACATTGGATACTTCCATTTTGCCCTATGAGGATTGCTGTACGGTTTTCACACCCAAGCATCCTAAAACGAAGCCGACCATCCCACAATTGCTGGAAGCTGAGAAGAAACTGAATAGGGAAGCACTCATTGAAGCTGCTCTTACTGATATTGAAAAGATTACGGTGAAGTATGATGACATCTCTATGTGAGCAAGTTCTGTCAGCACTGAGGGGGAAAACACTTGCAACTGCTGAAAGTTGTACGGGCGGTGGAATCGGTGCGGCAATCACCGCAGTTCCCGGCAGTTCAGCTGTATATAAAGGCGGCATCATATCTTATCAAAACACTGTTAAGAGAGAATTGCTTTCTGTTGATGCGGGTGTTCTTGAAACCTATGGGCCGGTGAGTCAGCAAGTGGCTGTACAAATGGCTTCGGGTGTACGAACTGCTTTGAATTGCGACATTGCAGTTTCTGTAACTGGCTTGGCAGGACCCGGAGGAGACGATTTTGGAAATCCTGTTGGGACAGTCTATATTGGCTATGCAACTGAAAAGGAAGCATTTGCACGAAAGCACCTCTTTTCTGGCTCTCGTGATGAAGTGAGACTCCAGACCATCGAATGTGCACTTAAATTAATTTTAGAAAAAAACTGACCGATTTCTCGGTCAGTTTTTTTGTTATTGCCAAACGGATCACCGAAAGATACAAAATTAAGAGTGAAATTGGGGAAAAATCATTAAAACGCATTGCAAAATTCTTCTGTTTTCCCTTGAAACATCAAAAGAAGAATTCCTATAATGTGCCTACTATGAAAGGATGTAGGCTATGTGGTACATTGGATTTCGACGAGGCGTTTTAACAGTTACGGCTGCATTTGCAACATGTGCACTTGGTTGTCTTCTATTTCTATGGAATGTTTCTCCGGCAGAAGCAAGTGTACAGCGGGAACAAATTCAATTTCCCTTTTTGATACCGGGCACGGATTTAATAGCAGAGCATTTTGTTTCCTACGAAGGAGATTTCTTTGAGGATGGCAGTGGTGAGTTCGTAATGAACTGCGCGGCACTCTGTCTTTATAATAGGGCTGATACGCATATTGATTTTGCCTCTGTTCAGATAGAAACACTGGACGGTACATATTGCTTTGAAGGCACATATATTCCACCCAAGGCAAAGGTTATCATTTTGGATAAATATAGAAATCCTTACGCCCATAGTTCTGTATTTAGCGCAAAAGGAACAACAGTATTATCGAAGAAAGAAAGTGTTTTAGATGCGCTGCATATCCAGACTGTTAACATAGGTCAAATTGAGGTAAAGAACCAATCTAAGGAATCCCTTAAAGAGCTTGTACTATACTACAAAAGATATGATAGTCAGTGGGGGATTTATATTGGTGGTCTCACATATGCAATTTCCTCAGGGAACTTGCCGGCAGGGGAGAGCGCAATCTTGTTCCCATCGAATTATGCGAATGGCTATTCAAAGGTTTTATATGCTTCAGCAAATTAAAGAACACCCAACCAGCGGTTGGGTGTTCTTCTGCTATAATACTTTTTGCAAGAATTCTTGCAGACGGGGGTGCTGGGGATTTTCGAAGATTTCTTCCGGGGTTCCTTCTTCCAGAATTTTACCTTCATCCATAAAAATGACTCTTGTGGCAACTTCCCGCGCAAAGCCCATTTCGTGGGTAACAATAACGCTGGTCATGCCGGTGTGTACAAGGCCTTTAATAACATCCAAAACTTCGCCAACCATTTCGGGATCAAGTGCAGAAGTCGGCTCGTCAAATAGCATTACCTCGGGCTGCATCATCAATGCCCGGACAATAGCGACACGTTGCTTTTGGCCACCTGAGAGCTGGATGGGGTAAGCATTGGCACGATCTTCAAGACCGACTTTTGCAAGCAAGTTCAATGCATGCTGGATAGCGGCTTTCTTAGGCACTTTTAAAACCTTGATGGGGGAGATGGTCATGTTCTCAAGGATGGTTTTGTGCGGAAAGAGGTTAAAGTGCTGAAATACCATACCCATCTTTTTCCGATGCTCATTGATATTTACGCGTTCCCACTTTCTGGTTTCAGGATTAAACCACTTTTTCTTTGTGATATCAACCCCGTGGAAGTAGATAGAACCGGACGTTGGAGTTTCCAAAAGATTTAAACTTCTCAAAAGGGTACTTTTGCCGGAACCGGAGGGGCCAATGATTACAACAACTTCTTGCGGATATATATCCGTAGAAACACCATCCAGCGCGTGAAGTTGTCCCATGTTGTAGTGCTTGGACAAGTTCTCGACTTGGATCATTTTATCGCTTATCACCACGGCTCATCCTCCTTTCGAAATATTGAATAATCTTAGATGTGGGGAATGTCAGGCAGAAGTAGATTGCTGCGCCAATCAGCAGGGGTTCGGCGATGGTGAATGTGCCGGCTTTCGCACTGTTTACAGCATACATCAGCTCTTGTACACCAATGGTGTAGCAAATGGAAGATTCTTTGATGATGGTAACGAACTCGTTTGCGATAGCGGGGAGAATGTTTTTAATTGCCTGGGGGAGCACAATGTAACGCATTGTCATGACCTTACTCATTCCAAGGCTTCTGGATGCTTCTGTTTGTCCCAAATCTACGGAACTGATACCTGAACGAATGATTTCACTCAAATAGGCCGCAGAGTTTAGAGACAGTGCAATAACACCGGGAATAAAGCGGTCGGTTGGGATGTTGCCAAAAAGGACATAGGCGGGCATCTGCACGTCTTTAAGTACAATATAGAAGATGATAAATAATTGCACCAGCAGCGGTGTGGCCCGGAATACTTCGACATAAATGGAAGCAATGATGCGGATGGGGTTGAATTTGCTCAATAATTTTAAGAAGCCTGTCCGTTCTGAACCGTCGGCTTTTCGGGCAAGAAAGCCAAATGGACAGATGTTTGACATCCGCATTATGGCTAATATGAGCGCCAAAATAAAACCGAAGATAACTGTTAATGCGGACAATAACACGGTGCATAGCAAACCGCTTATGAACATATCTTTATAGGTTAAGACTTTCTCAAAACCTTCAACTGAAATCAATGGAATCGTTCCTTTCATACTCACACACTTCCCCGAAAGCATAGCTTTCGGGGAAGTGTTGATCAAAATTATTCAGTAGGGATGTTACCGCTTTCGTCCAAAAGGCCTTCGTGCTTTTCGCCAGCGGCCAATTCGACAGCCTCAGCAACATATTGTGCGAAAGAACCATCTGCTTTGGCAGCTTCAATTGCCTCATTTACGTACTTCAGCAGATCGTCATTGCCCTTGTAAACGCCCAATACAGAGCCGTTGTCGTCTTGGGGAACAGTGCAGACGATTTCCAACTCGGGGTAGGTGTTCTTGTATGCTTCAACAACGGGGGTCTCAATAAAAGCACCGTCCAACTTGCCAGAGACCAGCTCTGCGATGATGTCAGTAACTTTGCTCAGGGAGATGATGTTGGCGTTGGGGGTGTTCTCTGCGGCAAGATCAGCCTGGATGGATCCCAACTGAACACCGATCTTGTAATCAGCATTGTTGGCAGAAGCTAAATCGGTGAATTTAGAGGCCTTGGATGCAACGGTAACAAATGCTTGTTCACTGGTGTAATAAACATTACTGAAGTCCATGTAGACAAGACGATCGGGATCAGCAGAGTAACCGGCCATGGACAAGTCACACATCTTATTTCCCAACTCAGAGATGGTTCCGTCGAAATCCATAGGAACGATCTTCAGCTCCAGATCAAGGTAATTGGCGATATATTGAGCGAGAGCCATATCAAAACCAGCCAAATACGGCTTGCCGTCTTCGCCGATTGCGTAGAATTCAAAGGGCGCATAGTCGGGGCTTGTAGCAACGGTCAGCACACCGGGAGTGACGGTAGTAAGATTGTACTTATTGCCGCCGGTTTTCTGTTCAACGGGTGTGCAGCCTACAAATGCACAAACCAGCATAAGTACGGCTAAGATGGTGGCGAGTAACTTTTTCATAAACGTATCTCCTTTTGCTTATGTTTATTGGGTCGCTGTATGACTGTATTATACGATGTATAATATACAACGTCAAGTGTAAATATATACAAATTAGTTGGAAATTACGCTCACAGAACGGTTAAATAGCATAAATATATACAAAAACGCAACGAATACATGAATATGCATCATATATATACTGTATATATAATACATAATATACAAATTTAATGAATACCGGCCCTGTATATCAGGGCCGGTAATTTAGCCGTCTTCGGTTATTCCACCGTTTCCACCGCTGGGGGGCGTATCTCCCTCAGAGGATGGGGGTTCTGTTACAGGGGGTTCAGTGACCGGAGGCTCTGTTCCAGGATTCTCACTTGCGGGAGGTTCTGTTACAGGCGGTTCTGTTCCGGGATTTTCACTGGTCGGCGGTTCTGTTTCTGGCGGCTCAGTTGGAGCATTAGGATCTACAATCTTAACTACGACTTTATCGCGGACGTCATAGGTTTCGTGATTTTCCAACTTGCTGGAGATCAGTTTGTTGGTTTCTTTGCTGTACTTGTTCCGGAAGGACTTACTTTCTACAGAACTGTAGGGAGAAGACTTGGAGAGAACTTGGCCATCAGTGTAGCCTTCTTCATTATCCGGCGGATATTCCTTATAAATTGTTTTCCAAGGAATATTCTTAACAATGACAGTTTCGAACTTTACATAGTAGTCTCTGGTGTCAACACTGAGAATTTTACAAGTTACAGTTGCACCAGAGGCAATGGCCTCTACTTTGATAGGACGATCAGTATTGTTTTTGAATTTGTAATCCAAATACGGATAGTAAATGGTAGCATCTGTACTTGCACCCATATAGGAAGGCATATAGGCATGCATGTAGCGCTCAACAATTTGCAGGTCGGCCTCTACGCAGGCAACATATAAGGTTGAAGCAACTTGACAAATACCACCGCCGATAACCTCGGCAACTTCACCCTCAAGGTAACCGTGTCCGGTATCATATCCTTTGTCCTTTGTGGTTGCGCCCACCAATTTATTAAAACTAAAGGTTTCGCCGGGCATCAGGATCGTGCCGTTGATTGCTTCGCAGCCAAGACGGAGGTTTGTATTTCTTGTGGCGCTCCAACCTGCAGTAGTACTCATATCACCAAGCACATCGCAAAATATCTGCTGATGTAGGCTCTCTTCTGTTACTTCAGGTTTGGTCCACATAAAATCAAATTCCAGCTGAGAACCCGCTTCGGCTTGGTCAAGAGCTTCTGCAACGGCGACAGGGTCAAATCCGTAACCTAAGATCTCTTTGATAATCTCGAATTTCTTCGTGTTTTCCTCATTGACATAGGCGTTTACAGGTGCGAAGCAATGGGCGTTGAAGATTTCTTCCAGATTAAGAGGCTCCGGTTTTTCGATGGGAAAAACAAACTCAAATGCAAAATTTCCTTCTGCATAGGCATTGATAATTGCAGTAATAATTCCTTCGGGGTCGATAGAAATGCCTGGCGTGCCAACGCGGATAATGAGCTTTTGGCTGACGGTTTCATCAACCACATCGAACTTTTCCGGAGCAGTGCCGATGACTTCGTAACTGTTTTCCACCAAGGAAGATTCCAGATTCCCGGTTACTTCTTCGATGATAGGCAAAACTTTCTGTCTATCAATTTGCAGGTATTCGACAAGAGAGAGTTCCTGCTCAGGGGTGTTACTTGGTAAGCCTTGTGCAACTTTCGTCAATGCGTCCGTATCTAAATGCACATTGGTCTCATCTGCGGTCAAAGTGATGGTCTCACTGCCGACTTTTATGACCATTTGCTTGCCACGGTGGGAGAGCGCAAATGCCTCGGAAATTGCACTGGCAGCCTCCTTTGGGGACATGCCCTGCACGGATACACCTGCGACTGTAATATTTGCTTCAATAGGCCGATTTTCCATCCAGTAATTATAGACGAAAAATCCGCTGAGACCCAAAAGCAGGGCGGCCGTTAAGACAATGGAACAGATAATCAAAATCCGTTTCCCCGCTTTGGCTTTGGAAGCCTTCATTGCGGCCTTTTCGCTTCGGGTCATCTTATGATTGGACTGGCCATATTCACGGCCGTTTGTGCTACTCATAGGACGCTCCTTAGACTTTTTCTAACAGTATAACATATTATTTGCGGAAATGAAAGACAAAATGTTACGAATTTGTAAAAGCAGTAAGTTTGTCAACAAATACTTTTGCTTGCCGTAAGCTATCAACGCCCGATGCCAGACGCAGGCGGAGTGTGGGCTGCTTTGCGGACGCCACAAACTGAACTCTCGCCTTATAGTCCTTATCTGCGCAAAGGGCACCTATGGCGTCAAAGTTCAAGGTGTGAAGTGTAAACTGGATTTCTCCGGACTTTTGCCGAATATCTGTAACGCCTACTTTTCTCGCCTTTGCTCGCAACAGCGCAATATCCACAAGATTGATAACACCTTTTGGCGGCTCGCCGTATCGGTCAATAATTTCATCCAGCAGATCGTCTGCGTCTTCTTCTGTACGAATAGCAGCCATTCGACGATACAAATCCATTCGTTCCTCGCCACGCTGCACATAGGTTTTGTCGATATTTGCAGTGACATTCAGGTCTGCAGTACACTCGGGTTCGTTAACCGCTTGTCCTTTTTCTTCAAGGACAGCTTCATCCAGTAACTTCAGGTACATATCATATCCAACGGACATCATGTGACCGGATTGCTCTGCGCCAAGCAAATTGCCTGCACCACGAATTTCCAAATCTCGCATAGCAATTTTAAAACCGGAACCGAACTCTGCAAAGTCGCGGATCGCGGTTAAACGCTTTTCTGCAACTTCAGTCAGGTTCTTGTCAGGCCGGTAGGTAAAGTAGGCATAGGCATGGCGAGTAGAACGACCGACGCGCCCCCGCAGCTGATGTAGCTGTGAAAGACCAAAACGGTCAGCATTCTCAATAATCAAAGTGTTTACATTTGGAATGTCAAGGCCTGTTTCGATGATCGTGGTACAGACAAGCACTTGAATATCACCGTTTGCCATATCCTGCATCACATCGCTAAGGGCATCTTCACCCATTTTGCCGTGAGCCACAGCAACGGATAGCCCGGGAATACGCGTTTTGAGCGCGGCAGCACACCGATCAATGGTTTCCACGCGGTTGTGCAGGTAGTATACTTGACCTCCACGCATAATTTCTTTGCGGATGGCATCATCGATAATTCCCGTATCGTGTTCCATAACAAATGTTTGAACCGGATAGCGATCTGAGGGCGGAACTTCGATTGTGGACATGTCTCTGATTCCAGAAAGAGCCATATTTAGGGTGCGGGGGATAGGGGTTGCAGATAACGTCAGTACATCCACACCCTTGGACATTTCTTTCAGGCGCTCTTTATGACTGACACCAAAACGCTGCTCTTCGTCAACGATTAATAGACCAAGGTCCTTAAATTCCACTGATTTTTGGAGAAGCTTATGGGTGCCAATAATCAAATCTACAAGTCCGGCCCGGAGATTTTGTAGTGTTTTCTTTTGCTCGTTTGCACTGCGGAAACGGCTGAGCACATCGATATTTACCGGGAATCCACGGAAACGATTTAAGGCGGTTTGATAGTGCTGCTGTGCAAGAACGGTTGTAGGAACCAAAATGGCCACTTGCTTACCATCCATAACAGCCTTCATAACTGCCCGCATCGCAACTTCTGTTTTGCCGAAACCAACATCTCCGCAAAGCAGGCGATCCATAGGTGTTGGGGTTTCCATATCCTTTTTAATTTCGGCAATACAGCGAAGCTGATCTTCTGTTTCAGGGTAGGGGAAGTTGTCTTCGAATTCCTTTTGCCAGGGACTATCAGCACCAAAGGGGAAACCTTCTTGGCGTTTTCTGGCAGCATAAAGCTTAATGAGTTCTTCTGCCATATCTTTGGCAGCACTTCTTGCTCGTGCCTTTGTTTTCTGCCATGCATCCGTACCGATTTTATTCAGCCGAATATTTGCGTCTTCACCGCCGCCGATATATTTACTTACCAGGTCAAGCTGAGTGGCAGGCACAAATAATGTATCTGTTCCCTGATATGCGATCTTGACATAATCCTTTATTGCGCCATCCACTTTAATTTGTTCCATGGCAACAAAGCGTCCAATGCCGTAGTTTTCGTGTACGACAAGATCGCCAGGGGATAGGTCAGTAAAGGAGTTCAGTTTTTGGCGGTTTGTTGCACTCTTTTTTGTGCGCCTTTTTTGCTCGCTTTTGGCAACCAGCTGTCCCTCTGTCAGTACTGCCAGGCGGGAATCCGGGTACTCCATACCATAAGGGAGCGTGCCATCGGTCAGTAAGATCTGCCTGGGCTTAGGCATGGATGTGAGGGGAATAGAAATAAATGCAGAGATATTGCGGCTCTGAAGCATCTGCTGCATGAGTTCAGCCCTTCTGCGACTTCCGCAAAGTACAAGGCTGGAAAATTCCATTTGCTGATAGTGCTTTAGATCAGCGGCGGCAGTATCCATGCTGCCACCATAACTGGGCAGCTGTTTTGCTGTCATAGGATAGAGCGCTTTTGGCGGGTTTTCTTCAGGATAGGAACTACCGCCAAATGTATCTGCATATAAAAGTGTCTTTCCGCTTACCTGACTGCAAAAATCCTCCCATTGCAGAACAAAATCACAGAGTTCGCCTGCCAGAAGACCATTCTGCAGCATTCCATCAAGCTCCATTCCTACCTGCTCAACTCGTTGACGAGCTGCTCGATGCAAGCTACCATGATCACAGAGAATAACAATGGCATTTTCAGGAATGTAGCTGAGTGCAGTTGCAAACTCGGGATAGATCAGAGCCATATACCGGTCTGCAGCACTATAGTGCAGAGCGTTTTTATACTGATCTAGATCACGCTCTAACGTTTTAATAAGGGGCTCGTGTGGATGCTTTTTCCGGCGCTGATTGTTTATTAACCGTGAGATATCCTGACATAGTCCATCCAGGCCTGCAGGATGCAGGTGGACCTGCGTTTCACCAACGGGGAGAACGACAAGCTGATCCACATTGCTTGTTCGGCGTTGGCTGTCTACATCAAAATATCCCATTGTATCTAATTCATCCCCAAAAAACTCTGCACGAACAGGTTGATCGCCAACAGGGGAGAAAATATCCAGTATACCACCACGAAGGGCGAACTGGCCGGGGCCTTCCACCATTGCGCAGCGGCTGTAGCCGGCGGAAACCAATTGGTTGATAATGCTATCAATCGAATATGTTTGGCCGGTTAAAAGTGTGAAAGATGCCTTGGAGAGTGCACTCGGCGGCATGGTTCGCTGACTGCACGCATCCCAAGACATAATCTGGATTTGTGTCAAACCATGCATCAGGTCGTAAAACTGACGCAGGCGCTTTTGTTCCCAAGCGCGTGAAACAACTGCGCTATCATATAGCGTGAGCTCGCGACATGGAAGGACCGGGTGTACGCTACCAGTGAAGGCTTCCAATTCTTGTTGGAGTCGACGGGCATACAGATCATCCTGGCAAATAATGACGAGAGGTCGATCTAAGTCGGAAGAGAGAGAGGCAATAATATGACTGCGATTGATTTGCCCGATGCCGGTTATGGCTGCAGTTTTCTCTTCTTTGAGAGTTTGCAAAACACCGGAATAGGTAGGTGTTGTATTTAAAAATGCAAGCAGTTTCTCCATAATATACCTCCTTTTCTCCACGCGAGAACGCGGAAAGGGGGAAAAAGCCCCCCTTTCCGTGATTTTGCAATATTTGATTACGGGTGAGACCCGTTATAGCGATTTGCGGCTTCATAATGCCCCTTTTCTATAATGAGAAGGGACGCGTTTACTGCGTTAGCCAGCGCAAACTCTAATGCTTTTTTCTCCTCGGATGTGAAACCGGAAAGAACCCAGTCTTTCAAGTCAGCATCTTTATGGGGCTTTCCACCGACGCCTATTTTTACTCTCGGGAAAGCTTCGCTGCCAAGAGAGGTAATGATAGACTTTATGCCATTATGGCCACCCGCACTGCCTTCTGCACGAATGCGCAATCTGCCGGGCTCTAAAGAAATGTCATCGAATAGGACCAGAATTCTTTCCGGAGGTATCTGATAGTAGGCTGACATTTGCAGCACAGACTGTCCGGAGAGATTCATATAAGTCTGAGGTTTTAAAAGATAGACTTTATTGCCATTGTAGGTTGTTTGACCATAAAGGCCCTGAAACTTGCCTTTATCAATTTTGCAGGAAAGCTTCTCGGCAATTTTATCGATGGCCATCCAACCGCAGTTATGGCGTGTTGTGGCGTATTCCTTACCTGGGTTGCCTAAGCCTACGATCAACCAGGCTGGTTGTTTCTTACCAAACACGGCTTAGAACAGGTCGGCGATGGAAGTGCCACCGTGGATATGGGCAATGGCGCGCGCAAAGATAGGAGCCACATCCAACTGCTTAATCTTGCCGCTGGCGCTGTTTGCACTGACAGGAATGGTGTTGTGAACAACCACTTCCTTGATTACGCTTTTTTCGATCCGGTCAAATGCAGGTCCGGACAGGACGCCATGGGTAGCGCAGGCATAGACTTCCTTTGCACCACCGACTTCCACCAGGGCATTTGCGGCGTTGCACAGAGAGCCGGCAGTGTCGATCATATCATCAAACAGGATGCAGGTCTTGCCCTTTACAGCACCGATGACGTTCATAACTTCACATTCGTTGGCCTTCTGACGACGCTTATCCACAATAGCCAAACCCATATGGACCTTGGCGGCAAAAGCACGGGCCCGGGCAACAGAGCCAACGTCGGGAGAAACAACAACGAATTCATCGTGGTTGAACTTTTCTTCGGGGAATTTATCCAGGTAGTATTTAACAAAAGTGGGGTTACCCAGCAGGTGATCCACGGGAATATCGAAGAAACCCTGGATCTGTGCTGCGTGTAGGTCCATAGTGAGAACACGGTCGGCACCGGCAGCGGTGATCATATTGGCAACCAGCTTGGCAGAGATGGGATCACGGCTCTTGGCTTTGCGGTCCTGACGGGCATAACCAAAATAGGGGATAACTGCAGTGATGCGACCGGCAGATGCGCGGCGGCATGCATCGATCATAACCAGCAGTTCCATCAGATGGTCGTTGACGGGTTTGCAGGTGGACTGTACCAGATATACGTCGCAGCCACGAACGGTCTCTTCCAGAGAAACGGATGCTTCGCCGTCGGAGAAGGTTTTGACTACGCCCTTACCCATAGGCAGTCCCAGTTCCTTGCAGATCGTCTCAGCAAAGGCGGGGTTGGAGTTGCCGCAGAAAATCTTGATGTTGCCATAAGAAACCATAATAGAGAACCTCACTTCAGTATCTATTTCTTTGTTCTGGAATAGCCCAGAAAATTTCGCTACTATTATAGCACTATCTTTTCCGAAAAAGCAACACTTGGAAGCAAAGAAATAACAACAAAAAATAAAAATAGGATGGAAGATTATTAGACGAAAGCACCAATAGGAAAGAATCCTTGTTTGAAATATTGGTTTCAAAGATTTGTTTACAAATTTCTATTGTGTATTTGGTCGGATTGTGGTATAATATTGGGAAGAATTTTGAAAGGAGGATCGCCGTGAAAGACAATATCCGTATTCGGGGTGCAAGGGAAAACAATCTTAAAAATATTGACTTGGTTATCCCCAGAGATAAACTTGTGGTCTTTACCGGTCTTTCCGGTTCCGGCAAATCCAGCCTCGCTTTTGACACGATCTTTGCAGAGGGACAGCGTAGGTATGTGGAGAGTCTGAGCTCTTATGCCCGACAATTTTTGGGACAAATGGACAAGCCGGATGTGGACGGCATCGACGGCCTTTCTCCTGCTATTTCCATTGACCAGAAAACCACCTCCAAGAACCCTCGCTCTACAGTAGGTACTGTTACTGAAGTATATGATTATCTGCGGCTTCTTTGGGCCAGAGTTGGTGTTCCGCACTGCCCCAAATGCGGTAAGGAAATCCGCAGGCAAACCATTGATCAAATTGTGGATCGGGTGGAATCTCTCGGAGAGGGAACCAGATTCATAGTTCTCTCTCCTATTGTGCGCGATAAAAAAGGTGAGCATCAAAAAGTCTTTGCGGATGCAAGAAAATCCGGTTTTGCCCGCGTGCGTGTGGATGGCATCCTTTACGACCTGAATGAGGATATCATTTGCGAAAAGAATAAGAAGCATACGATCGAACTGGTAGTTGACCGCCTTGTGATCCGGGAAGGTCAGCGCAGAAGATTGACGGATTCTATTGAAACTGCGTGTGCCCATTCCGGAGGTCTTGTGGTTATTGAACTTCCGGACAAAAAGGAAGAACTGAGCTTCTCCCAAAACTACGCTTGCGAGGATTGTGGTATCAGCCTTTCTGAGCTGGAGCCCCGAATGTTCTCGTTCAATAATCCATCGGGAGCTTGCCCTGACTGCACCGGCCTCGGTTTTCAATTGGTCGCGGATGCTGATCTGGTAATTCCGGATAAAACAAAATCTATTTTTGAAGGTGCGATTCAGGCGAATGGCTGGCAAAGCGCCCGCACAGATTCCATTTTTCGCATGTACTTTGAGGCCCTTTCCAAGAAGTATCACTTTTCTTTAACAGAACCGGTAAATACTCTGTCCCCGGAAGCAATGGATGTCATTCTTTATGGCACAAAAGGGGAGAAGCTCCGTATGACATACAACCGTGGAAACGGCATGGGCATATTGGAGCAGCCTTTTGAGGGTGTTCTAAACAACATCAGTCGCCGCTATCGGGAAACGCAATCGGACTTTGCCAGAAAAGAATTGGAAGAATGTATGGCAACGGCACCATGCCCTCGCTGCGAAGGAAAGAGACTTTCGGAGATTGCCCGTGCTGTGACTGTTGGCGGCATTGGCATTATGGATTTTTGCAGCATGAGCGTCCGGGACGAGCTGACCTTTATGGAAAACCTTCACCTGGAAGGGAATATGGCAGTCGTCGCTGCACAGATCATAAAGGAGATTAAGAACAGACTGCAATTCTTGGTCGATGTGGGTTTACAATATCTTACACTTTCCCGGTCTGCTGGCACATTATCCGGCGGTGAAAGTCAACGAATTCGACTGGCTACTCAAATCGGATCTTCTCTCATGGGCGTTCTGTATATCCTTGATGAGCCGTCTATTGGCCTACATCAAAGAGATAATGATAAATTGCTCCAGACGTTGGGCCGACTCAGAGATTTAGGCAATACCCTGATCGTGGTAGAACACGATGAGGACACGATGCGATATGCAGACTATATCGTGGATGTGGGTCCCGGTGCCGGTTGCCACGGTGGTGAGATCGTTGCGGCAGGAACCTTGGAGGAAATTCTGCAAGAACCCCGGTCTATTACCGGACAGTATTTATCCGGCGTGAAGAAAATTCCCGTTCCTTCCCAAAGACGACAAGGAAACGGCAATGTCCTTAGAGTTACGGGCGCAGCAGAAAATAACCTAAAAAATGTGGATGTAGAGATTCCGTTGGGAACACTTACCTGTGTGACAGGTGTTTCCGGCTCCGGCAAATCCAGCCTTGTGGAGCAGGTGCTGAACAGAACACTCCTTAACAAGTTGAACCGAGCAAGAACCCGCCCGGGAATTTGCAAGAGCATTGAAGGTATTGAGCATCTGGACAAAGTGATCGACATTGATCAAAGTCCTATCGGCAGAACGCCCCGGTCTAACCCTGCCACTTATACGGGTCTTTTCAATGATATTCGGGATTTGTTTGCTTCTACCTCCGATGCGAAGATCCGTGGCTATGGTCCCGGCAGATTTTCTTTTAATGTGAAGGGTGGCCGCTGCGAAGCTTGTAATGGCGACGGTCTTGTGAAAATCGAAATGCACTTTCTATCCGATGTCTATGTACCTTGCGAAGTATGCAAGGGCCAGCGGTACAACCGGGAGACGCTGGAAGTGCAGTATAAAGGCAAAAACATCTCCCAGGTTTTGGATATGACTGCTGAAGAAGCAGTAGGGTTTTTCGAAAACTTGCCTAAGATCCGCCATAAAGCGCAGACTCTGGTGGAAGTGGGGCTTGGATATGTAAAATTAGGCCAGTCCAGCACCACATTGTCCGGCGGTGAAGCGCAGCGCGTTAAACTGGCAACGGAGCTTGCACGGAGTTCCACAGGCAAGACAATCTATATTTTGGATGAACCTACAACCGGACTGCATGCGGCCGATGTGCACAAGTTGATCGATGTTTTGCAGAAGCTTGTTGATGCCGGAAATACGGTTCTTGTAATTGAGCATAATCTGGATGTAATCAAAACTGCAGACCACATTATCGATCTGGGTCCGGAAGGCGGAGATATGGGCGGCTATGTTGTTGCCAAAGGGACACCTGAGGAAGTTGCCCAGGTGCCGGAAAGTTATACCGGACAATATTTGAAGAAATATTTATAAAAAAGACCGGGCGCATTTGCGCCCGGACTTTAGAGTTCTGTTTCGTATGCAGTTATTGGCAGAACATCGGAAAGTTCCAATAATCCGTGATCATGTCCTCCGGCATAGTCTAAAACATAATGATTTCGCACGATAGTTGAGGCGCTTTGACGAATTTTAAGGGTCATTGTGATTCGCAAGCCGCCGGTGGGAGGGCTTTCCAATAGAACCGTTCCACCGTGGGCGGTTGCTGTGCCGTGTACAATGTTGAGACCCAGACCCATACCGAAGCGAGTATCACCCAGACCGGGCTGACGCATAAATCGGTTAAACACGTTGGCCTGTGCTTCCGGAGCGATTCGTTCGCCCGGATCAAACAGCGTGAAGGACAGAAGTGCATTTTTCTTTGCCAGTGAAGCACGGATGGTACTGCCCTTTGGTGAGAATTTGACTGCATTGGATATCAAATTGTAGACAGAACGCTCAATCCGTTCTGCATCACCGAGCAAATAAATCGGAACAGATGGCCCTTCATAGAGCAAATGAATTCCCATAGGAGCAATAAGGGCAGATGCCTTCTCCATCACTTCCGCAAACAGAGCGGTTGCATCGATGGTGACAATATTGACGGCTGGCTCCGCGGTGTATCTTGCGGCGTCGGACATGTTCCCCACAAGTCTCATCATTTGATGCAGGCTGCGGTTAATCTGTGCCATTTGCATTTGGAATTTAGGGTCATCCTTAAAAGCACTGCAGGGCGATAATAGGTTTGTTGCTGCCACAATATCAGAAAGAGGCATGCGCAGTTGCTGTGCAGCTAAGGCTACAGCTTGTAATTGTGCGGGGATCCTTTCATCAGAAAGAAGGAAAAGATGGACGCCGCCCATAGAGGTAACAGTCACTTCTCTTGGCTGACTCCCCAATAAAATTGTGAGGTATAAATGCCCTTGGCTGAATTCTGCATATTCCTCTTTACCGGTTTCAAGAATCGAGTAAATATCAGTTCCGGTGAGAAGGAAAAGTGAGCTGGCCTGCTCGTTGCAATAGGAAATCTTACCATCGACGACGGTAAAGGCCGGATAAGTCAGCATATTAATCATTTGCATTACAGAATCCGACTGGCTCATATTTCCACCTCCCTCTGTAAGTGTGTATTCTAAAATAATCGCCAAAATTCGACAACCTATTTACATTCTAACGCATTTTTGGAAAATAGCAAGAGAAATCATAAAATGAGGTGATACAATGTCTATTCATGAAGGACACAGAAAACGCCTAAAAGACCGATTTTGTCAGGAAGGCCTGGATGGCTTTAATGAATTGAATGCTTTGGAACTGCTATTGTTTTACTGTGTTCATCGGTGCGACACCAACCCTTTGGCACACCGACTTCTTGATCATTTTGGATCCTTTTCTGCCGTGCTGGATGCCAGCGCGGAAGAACTGGAACAAGTGGAAGGCATTGGACATAATATCTCCACTTTTTTGACTTTCATTCCGCAACTTACCAGATATTATACGGATAATAAGAACAAGCATATTAAGATTTTGCCAAGCATCTCGGACTGCGGCAAGTTTCTTGCACCAAAGTTTATTGGAAGCAAGAATGAAATGGTATATATGCTGTGTATGGACGCCAAATGCAAAGTGTTAGATTGCAGGAAACTTGGAGAAGGCAGTGTGAACTCTGCTGGCGTGCCACTGCGAAGGATTGTGGATATCGCATTGAAAACAAATGCTGCAGCAGTAGTGCTTGCCCACAACCATCCAGGTGGCTTAGCTTATCCCTCAGCAGATGATGCACAAACGACCGCTCGAGCTGCACAGGCACTGGCTAGTGTGGACGTCATTCTTGCGGATCACCTTGTGTTTGCAGATGGCGATTTTGTTTCTATGCATCATAGTGGACATTACAACAGAAATGATTCTACAATTTGGCGATAAATACTCGCTGACTTTTAAGAAAGGAGGAGTTATATGGATAAGTTCGAATTGCATTCGGAATTTAGGCCTACGGGTGACCAACCGCAAGCAATTTCCAGTCTTGCAAATGGCATTGAAATGGGACTCCGGGAGCAGGTGCTTTTAGGTGTTACCGGTTCCGGAAAGACATTTACAATGGCCTCTGTGATTGAAAAACTGAACAGACCAACGTTGGTTTTGGCGCATAATAAGACGTTGGCAGCGCAGCTGTGCTCGGAGTTTCGGGAATTCTTTCCCAATAATGCAGTTGAGTACTTTATTTCCTATTATGATTATTATCAACCGGAAGCCTATATTGCACATACTGATACGTATATTGAAAAAGACTCCTCTGTGAATGAAGAAATTGACAGGTTGCGTCATAGTGCCACATCGGCATTATTTGAACGCAGAGATGTGATTGTCGTATCTTCTGTCAGCTGTTTGTATGGTTTGGGCGACCCTATTGACTATAAAAGCATGGTAATCTCCTTGCGGGTTGGTCAGAGTCGTCCTCTTGACGAAATCCTGAGAAAACTGACTGAAATCCGGTACGAGAGAAACGACATTGATTTTTCAAGAAATAAGTTCCGTCTTCGTGGAGATACATTGGAGGTGTATCCTGCGTATTGGTCCGGCAGAGCCGTCCGCGTGGAATTCTTTGGCGATGAAATAGACAGAATCTCTGAAATCAACGCAGTTACCGGAATGGTAGAGCGATATGTGGAACATATTGCGATATATCCCGCCAGCCACTATGTTGCTTCCCGCGAAAAGTTGGAAAGGGCTATGATGGAAATCCGCCGAGAGTGTGATGAGCAGGTGGCGTGGTTTAGAGCTCACGACAAATTGCTGGAAGCACAACGCATTGCACAACGCACAAACTATGACCTGGAAATGCTGGGAGAAATTGGTTTTTGCACCGGAATCGAAAACTATTCCCGCGTTATTCAGGGGCGTGCTCCGGGAACACCACCGACCACTTTGCTCGATTATTTCCCAGATGATTTTCTGCTATTTGTGGATGAAAGCCACGTTACTTTGCCGCAATGCAGAGCTATGTATGCAGGCGACAGAAGCAGAAAAGACGCACTGGTTAATTTTGGTTTCCGGTTGCCATCGGCATATGACAATCGACCGCTTAACTTTGAGGAATTTGACAGCAAGCTTAACCAAGTGGTATATGTATCTGCTACACCTGCAGAGTACGAAAAGCAACGTTCTGGCAATACAGTGGAGCAGGTAATTCGCCCGACCGGTTTGCTGGACCCGATTGTTGAGGTTCGTCCTATTGATGGGCAGATTGATGACTTGATTGATGAAATCAACCAACGAGCGGCAAACAATGAGCGAGTCCTGGTGACTACGCTAACAAAGAAAATGGCTGAGGACCTTACTGCGTACTTGCTGCAGGTCGGTGTTCGTGTCAGATATATGCACTCCGATATTGGTGCCATGGAGCGTATGGAGATCATTCGGGACCTGCGAATGGCAAAGTTCGATGTACTTGTAGGCATTAATCTTCTTAGAGAGGGCCTCGACCTGCCTGAGGTGAGCCTTGTTGCTATCCTTGATGCAGACAAAGAAGGCTTCCTCAGATCTGAAACCAGTTTGATTCAAACGATTGGGCGTGCAGCCAGAAACGCAGACGGAAAAGTAATTATGTACGCCGACGTGGTGACAGATTCTATGGCGAATGCCATGAGGGAAACGGAGCGCCGTAGAAAGGTTCAGGACGAGTATAATAAGCAAAACGGCATCGTTCCCAAAACGATCATCAAGTCTGTCCGTGATCTGATTGAGATATCTTCCCACACACCGGAACGAAAAGGAAGAAGTGGCGTGAAGATGACAAAGGCAGAGAAGGAAAAAGAAATCGCCCGCCTGGAAAAGCAAATGAAAGAAGCGGCAAGAATGATGGAATACGAGTATGCTGCACTCTTGCGAGACCAAATAATTGAGCTTCGCGGACAATAAGAAACACGGCTGAGTTTTCTCAGCCGTGTTTTTGCTTACTTGGGGATGTTCCCTCTGTTGGAATCCAATACCTTTGTGGTGTCGAAGATGCCTTCAAACCAAGCGCTGTTATGGGCAATATTGGAGCCGCTGACCATAATGCGACCCATTCTCACATATTGTTCACCTTCGTAGGACCAAGGTTCACCATCAGATCCTGCAAAACCCAGGAAAATTTCAAAGCCTTTGGCCTTTAATTCATTGAAAGCTTGTCCGGAATATGGCGCGTTTTTAGAACCGATATCGCTGTTCTGAGCAAATACAAAGGTGCGAACGTCTCCCAAAATGGGGGCGACTTCCGCTTTCCATTTATTCAAATCAGATCGTATATCGTTCACACTCATGTAGCCATAACCTTTATTGCCATAAGTGTAACAAGCAATTTCATAACCTGCTTCGCGAAGGGCGGCAACCAGTTCCCTGGCGCCTTCCACATCTTTATCATAGGAGTCCTGACCGAATGTTGTTGCAGCGCCATCGTAAGTACGGTATCCGAATACGCCATCACTGCCGGTTACAGCCAGGATTGCTCTTGCGCCGCGGTAGCTGAAATCGGGATGTGTTTCGATAAACTCCTCCAGAAGGGGAACCATATCGTAAGAACCCACCAGCTCATTACCGGAAGCATCAACATAGGTGTTTGTCAGCTTGCCATTTTCATCAACAATCAGCTTAGAGGCAAAACCTGCGCCCTTGGCATCTGGAATCTTATCACCATTTCCGTCGGTCATATAGAAATAGTAGTTGATCTGGGTCTGGGTGATCATCAAAGGCTTTTTGCCGGCAGGCAAGTAGAGATCCTTAGGAGTATAGGTGGGGTTTCCGCTTGCATCTGTGTCGCGTGCATAAATGTCGTCAAGACTTACAAGCATGTAGTTATTTGCATAAAGCTGGTCCAGGATTCGAGGGAATTCACTGATTGTTACAAAGTTGCGATTGTAAGCACCAGAGTATGTTCTGTCTTTATATGCTCTATTGGAGTCTGCGATTAGAATCTGGAAAGACAAATTTACAACCTGCGCTGGATCATTCCACAGGACCAATTTAGACTTCAGATTTTCATATTCCGCGCGTTTATCCAGAAGCTCGGGATACGATGTGATGTCCCCGGTGAAAGAATCGATTGTGTCGATTGCAGCCTGATAATCATAGCCCTTAGCATGGCCTTCTGCCTGGGCAAGAAGGCTTGCGGCCATCGCATCATGCTGACGCTTTAACTCTTCCTGGGCAGCGATAGATGCAGCTACTTCTTGCTCGTGTGCTTCGCGAGCTTTGCTTGCACGCACGATTGCAGTAATGATAAAAACAGCGCATAAAATGACTGTTACAGCAATGATAATAGTGGGAAGATAATTTTCCTTTATGATTTCTGCACGAGTACGTTTCCTGCGACGAGGATTCGTGGGCTGGTGCTTATATTCTTCATTCATACAGAGTCCACCTTTCCAGTTTTTTCTACCATTATATATGCATATTTTGTAAAAATCAAGGTAAATCAGAGCTGTTAATGGACTTTGAGCTATTTGTTGTGACTTGCCAAGTAGAAAACTCTGTGCTATAATCCGGCAAAAGGAGGTGGCGTTTTGCGTTTAGGGAATATTGAAATCGAAAATCCTGTGGCGTTGGGACCAATGGCAGGCGTTACAGACTGGGCATTTCGGACTGTTTGTGCTGAATTGGGCGCAAATATTACGGTGACCGAAATGGTTTCGTCCCGTGCCTTGGTCTATAAGGATAAGAAAAGCGCGGCGCTCCTCAAGAAAAATGAAGGCAGTATTTGCGGCGCGCAGATTTTTGGCAATGATCCGGAAATTATGGCAGAGGGCGCACGATTGGCACTTGAAATTTCCGGTTGCGATTTTTTGGATATAAACATGGGCTGCCCAATGCCGAAAATTGCTAATAGTGGCGATGGCGCAGGATTGATGCGAACACCTGAACTGGCGGGGGAGATCCTTGCGGCAGTAGTGAAAGCGGTTCATATACCTGTGACTGTAAAATGCCGCCTTGGCTGGGATAAGGGAAGCGTCAATGTGCTGGAATTTGCTAAACGTATGGAAGACAACGGCGCAGCTATGCTGAGTGTACACGGAAGGACACGAAGTATGCTGTATTCCGGTGTGGCAGATTGGGATATGATTGCGAAAGTCAAGCAAACCGTGCAGATTCCGGTGCTTGCAAATGGAGATATTACCGATGGAGAATCTGCAGTAAAATGTCGCAAGCGCACCGGGGCAGACGGCGTTATGATCGGCAGAGCCACTTTTGGGGATCCGTGGGTGTTTGCGCAGGCAAAGTCCGCTTTCGCTGGTGAACAAATACCGGAAAGACCGTGCTTAAGTGATCGGGTCAATGTGGCAGTTCGCCAATTTGAACTTGCTTTGGAAGACAAGGGAGAACACATTGCTTGCTTAGAGGCAAGAAAACATTTTGCATGGTACTTGCGAGGTGTTTCCCATAGCAGCTATTATAAGACCCAAATATCGGCAATACAAACAATGGAAGATATATACCGCATTGCAAAGGGGATCAAAAACGATTTGCAATAATTTCAAGGAATGAATACGCCGCTTGGTTGCACCCTATCGTTGAGGTGATAGGTGTGATCAAGCGGTTGTTGTTTTGTCTGCTGCTTCTTTGTTTTTTGTTCTATCCGGTGCAGGCTGCCACAATTCGATGGGTTGATTTCCGGATTCCCTACGAATCATTGAAATATGCAATGGATGTTGATATTGCCACAAAAGAAACGGAAGCCCACATTAGCTGGATCGATGTGTTTGCAATTGCAGGTTGCCGCACGGGAGGAAAATGCGGCTTGCAATCGGTGAAGAATGCCGTGAATGATCTGAAGAGCGGCAAAAGTCCGGAAGAACTGCTTGGAGGATTATATAAATATTATCCGTACTACCATGAGGCATATCAGGCGGTTTTGGGTGGATTGTTGGGTAGTTTCCAAATCGAAGTCAATGGGCAAAAGAAACCTGCCTATGGACTGAAGGCATTTTCGCCAATCGCGGCCGGTTACGGATATTCCCATTGCTCGGATTTCGGCAATCAAAGATCCTTTGGATTTCAAAGAAAACATTTGGGAAATGACTTGATGGGTCAGTTGGGCACGCCGATTGTAGCCGTCGAGGGTGGAACAGTTGAAGCACTTGGCTGGAACCGTTACGGGGGCTGGCGGATCGGAATCCGCTCCTTTGATAATAAACGGTACTACTATTATGCCCACCTGCAAAAAGACCAGCCCTTTGCGACAGGGCTTGCTGTAGGGGATATTGTAAACGCGGGGGATCTGATCGGCTTTATGGGTCGTACCGGATATTCCGATAAGGAGAATGTAAATAACATTCAAACGGTCCACTTGCATTTTGGTATGCAGCTTGTGTTTGAAGAATGGCAGAAAGAATGTAACAGCGAAATTTGGATCGATGTGTATCCAATTGTGAAACTTCTTTCCCAGCACCGTAGCAGTATTTGTAAAAAGGGAAGCGAGTGGGTGAGAGCATATCCCTTTGAGGATTTGGATTATGGCATATTAGATAAAAAATGACAGAATTCAAGCGGAAATTATAGGCATAAACAAAATCATTTTTTCTGCAGTTTTATTTGACAAGCAATTCTTCCTGTGGTATACTCAATGGGATAAAAATAAACATCCCGGGAGGTACTGTTATGGCAAGCGATTTCCGCAAGATGAAGAGCGTCGGTTGTGATCTTGGCGGTATTGTTTCCCAGGGGATGTTGTCCGCATTGGAACTGTCCACTTTTTCCCAAAACGAATATTTCATTTTTCCCGGCTTCTGTGATGTGCATGTGCATTTCCGTGAGCCGGGTTTTTCTTATAAAGAGACCATTGAAAGCGGCTCGAAAGCAGCTGCAAGAGGCGGTTATACTGCGGTTTGCACGATGCCAAACCTGAATCCGGTTCCGGATAGTGTTGAACATCTGCAAATGCAGATTGATATGATTGCGGAGCAAGCCTGCATCCATGTGTGTCCCTATGGCGCCATTACAGTTGGACAAAAAGGGGAGTGCCTTGCCGACCTGGAAGGTATGGCAAGTAATGCCATTGCATTCTCTGATGATGGCCGTGGCGTGCAAGCAGATGCCGTGATGGAAGAAGCCATGATCACGGCGAAAGGGCTTGGGAAATTGGTCGTTGCCCATTGTGAAGTCAATGAGCTGTTGCGAGGCGGTTATATCCACGATGGAGAGTATGCCCGCAATAATGGACACAAAGGTATATGTAGCGAAAGCGAATACTTGCAGATTGCACGAGATTTGGAACTTGTAGAAAAGATTGGCTGTGCCTATCATGTCTGTCACATTTCCACAAAGGAGAGTGTGGAGCTGATTCGGAAGGCTAAGGCTAAAGGGTTGGATGTGACTTGCGAAACTGGCCCGCACTACCTCGTTATGGATGACAGCGACCTGCAAGAAAACGGCAGATTCAAAATGAACCCGCCTTTGCGCTCAGTTGAGGATAGGCTTGCCCTTGTGGAAGGTATTGTGGATGGTACCATCGATATGATTGCTACCGACCATGCGCCTCATAGCGCAGAAGAGAAGTCCAAAGGCTTGGCGCAAAGTGCATTTGGCGTAGTTGGTCTTGAGACGGCACTGCCGGTGCTGTACACGAAGCTTGTTTTGCCCGGTGTGATTACATTGGAACGGCTTGTGGAACTTCTTGCATTGAATCCGAGAAAACGGTTCAACATCCCAATGGGAAATGACTTTACCGTGTGGGATCTCAATGCAGCGATTACAGTAGACCCTGATAACTTCCTTTCCAAGGGTAAGGCCACACCTTTTGAAGGCTGGAAGCTCCAGGGAAAGTGCATAATGACAGTTTGTGATGGAAATGTTGTATATAAGAATGACGGAGGATTATAAGAATGGCAAAGCGTACGGATATTAAGAAGGTTTTGATTATCGGTTCCGGTCCTATTGTGATCGGCCAGGCTGCAGAATTTGACTATGCAGGTACGCAGGCCTGTCTTGCACTAAAGGAAGAAGGTTATGAAGTTGTTCTTTGTAACTCCAATCCCGCCACGATTATGACCGATACGACTATTGCGGACAAGGTCTATATGGAGCCATTGACTCTGGAGTATATGGCAAAGATCCTTCGTTATGAGCGTCCGGATGCCATTGTTCCCGGCATTGGTGGACAGACTGGTCTGAACCTGGTTATGCAGCTGGAAAAGAAGGGCGTTCTGCGCGAGTGTAATGTTGAACTGCTGGGAACCAGCAGCGCTTCTATCGAGCGTGCAGAAGACCGGGAAATGTTCAAGGAGCTTTGCCAGTCTATTGGCGAACCTACCATTCCTTCTGAGATTACATATTCCATTGAAGAAGCGAAGGATGCAGCAGCAAGAATCGGCTATCCGGTTGTTCTGCGCCCTGCATTTACCTTGGGCGGCACCGGCGGTGGCTTTGCTTACAGTGAAGAAGAACTTGTAGAGATTGGCCTGAATGCCTTTAAGCTTTCTCCTGTTCACCAGGTGCTTGTGGAAAAGAGTGTAAAGGGCTACAAGGAAATCGAGTTCGAGGTCATGCGGGACTCTGAAGATAATGCCATCACCATCTGCGGCATGGAAAATATCGATCCCGTTGGCGTTCACACCGGTGACTCCATCGTTGTAGCTCCCATTATGACCTTGTCTGATGCGGACCGTAAGATGCTCAACGACAGCGCTATCAAACTGATCCGTGAGCTGAAGATTGCCGGCGGTTGCAATGTGCAGTTTGCCCTGAATCCTAACTCCAGTGAGTACTATCTGATCGAGGTTAATCCCCGTGTTTCCCGTTCTTCTGCACTTGCCTCCAAAGCAAGTGGCTATCCTATTGCTCGCGTGACTGCCAAGATCGCAGTAGGTATGACCTTGGACGAGATCAAGATCGCCAACACCAATGCAAGCTTTGAGCCTGATTTGGATTATGTGATTGCAAAGCTCCCCAGATTCCCCTTCGATAAGTTTGCATCTGCCGCCAATACTTTGGGCACGCAGATGAAGGCTACCGGTGAAATTATGGGCATTGGCTCTAACCTTGAGGAGTGCCTGCTGAAGTCTGTGCGTTCTTTGGAAGTGGGCGCTTATCACTTCCACAAATCTAAATTTGACGGTATGACCGTAAAGGAACTGTACGATTATATCGCAGAATTTAAAGACGATAACATCTTTGCAATTACCGAACTGTTCCGCAGAGGAGAGAGCGTCGCTTCTGTATTTGATGTGACTAAGATCACAGCCTATTTCTTGGAAGCAATCGTTCATATTGTGGAGATGGAAAAGAAGCTGCAAGCAAACCCCAAGGACCTGGATGTTCTTCTGGAAGCAAAGAAGATGGGCTTTTGCGACAAGTTCATTGGTAAACTGTGGAATTGTACGGAATTGGATGTTTATAGCATTCGTAAAGAGAACAAAATGTTCCCCATCTACCGGATGGTGGATACCTGCCACACCGGTGCGTATATTCCTTATTTCTATTCTTCCTACACCGGAAATAACGATTCCCGGCTGACAAATAAGAAGAAGATCGTCGTGTTGGGCGCTGGCCCAATCCGTATCGGCCAGGGCGTGGAATTCGACTATTCTACTGTTCACGCAGTCACAACCATCAAAAACTCTGGCTATGAGGCCATTATTATCAATAACAACCCCGAAACAGTCTCTACTGACTATACCACCGCTGATAAACTGTACTTTGAGCCGTTGACTCCCGAAGATGTTATGAACATCATCGAGTTTGAAAAGCCTGAGGGCGTTATTGCTTCTTTGGGCGGTCAGACCGCGATTAACCTGGCTCAGCCGCTGATGGATCGCGGCGTAAAGATTATTGGTACTGACTGTGCTGCCATTGAGCGGGCAGAGAACCGGGACAGCTTTGAAAAGATTCTGCAGGAGCTGAATATTCCCCAGCCCAAGGGCAGAGCCGTTACAAAGATTGACGATGGTATTGCCGCTGCTGCTGAAATTGGTTACCCTGTGCTTGTCCGTCCCAGCTTTGTCTTGGGCGGCCGCGCTATGCAGATCGTTGCAAATGAAGAACAGCTGCGTCATTATCTGAAGACTGCAGTTGAGATCGATGAAGATAAGCCTGTCCTGGTGGATAAGTATATCCAGGGTAAAGAAGTGGAAGTGGACGCCATCTGTGATGGCACCAATGTGTTTGTTCCCGGCATTATGGAGCTGGTAGAACGGACAGGTGTTCACAGCGGTGACTCCATCAGCGTTTATCCCACTTTCAGCATCTCCAATAAGGTGAAGGGCACGATCCTGCAGTATGCCAAGAAGCTGGGTCTGGGAATTGGCATTGTTGGCCTTTACAACATTCAGTTCATCGTTGATGAGAACGACAATGTGTTTATTATCGAAGTGAATCCCCGTTCTTCCCGTACTGTACCCTTCCTGAGTAAGGCTACCGGCTATTCCCTGGCAGATATTGCTACAGAGGTTATTCTGGGCAAGAGCCTGAAAGAACAAGGCATCTTTGACATTTATCCTGAAGAGAGAAAGCGCTGGTATGTTAAAGTGCCCGTATTCTCTTTCAACAAGATCCGTGGTATGGATACCTATTTGTCTCCTGAAATGAAGTCCACAGGCGAAGCCATCGGCTATGACGATAAGCTGAACCGTGCACTTTATAAGGCTCTGCAGGCTTCCGGCATGCATCTTCAGAATTATGGCACGGTGTTTGCTACCATTTCCGACAAGGATAAGGAAGAAGCACTGCCTTTGATCCGCCGTTTCTACAACCTTGGATTCAATATTCAGGCCACTTACGGTACGGCAATGTTCCTGAAGCGCAATGGCATCCGCACCCACATCCTGCAGAAGATCAGTGATGGCAGTGAAGAAATCCCGGAAGCACTTCGCCAGGGTCATATTGCTTACGTGATCAATACAAAGGCTCCCGGCTCGGAAGGCCCCGACAGCGACGGTTATTACATCCGTAAGACTGCCTCCGAGAATAATGTGACCCTCTTTACTGCACTGGACACTGTTCGTGTTCTTCTCGATGTATTGGAAGAAACTACTCTTACGATCTCCACGATCGATGCATAACAGAAGGCAGGCTTAAAATGAAACAGGGCAATTTTGCAATCGTCGAAAATATTGCTTTAACTGAAAACGTTTATAAAATGACCCTGACTGGGGATGTGAGCGCAATCACTGCGCCCGGACAGTTTGTAAACATCAAACTTGATGGACTTTTCCTTCGCCGTCCTATTTCCGTTTGTAATTTGGAGGGTGATCAGCTCACCATTATTTACAAAGCAGTCGGAAAGGGTACTGCACAGATGGCACAGATGCGAGATGGTGTGTTGGATGTGCTGACCGGATTAGGGAATGGATACGATCTGTCCCTTTCCGGTGACCGCCCGGTGCTTTTGGGTGGTGGCGTGGGCGTTCCTCCCATGTATCTGCTTGCCAAACAGTTGCTGGCGCAGGGCAAAAAAGTATCCGTCATTTTGGGATTCAACACGAAAAGTGAAGTGTTCTATGAGAAGGAATTTCTCACCCTTGGTGCGGACGTGACGGTTACTACCGTTGACGGTTCCTACGGGCTGAAAGGCTTTGTGACCGATGCGATGTGTAATATGGACTATACATACTTCTATGCCTGCGGTCCGGAGCCTATGCTGAAGGCAGTTTACAGAGCATCCAAGACATCCGGACAGATGAGCTTCGAAAAACGGATGGGTTGCGGCTTTGGCGCCTGCATGGGTTGCTCCTGCAAGACGATCACCGGTTATAAGCGCATCTGCAAGGAAGGCCCGGTAATGAAGAAGGAGGAAATTCTATGGGAAGGCTAAGCGTTAACCTTTGTGGAATTACCCTCGATAATCCGGTGATTCCCGCCAGCGGTACTTTTGGCTATGGCTATGAGTACGCAGAACTTTATGATATCAATTGCCTGGGAACCTTTTCCTTTAAGGGCACAACAAAAGAACCTCGTTTTGGCAATCCTACTCCAAGAATTGCGGAGTGTACTGCTGGTATGATCAATGCGGTGGGTTTGCAAAACCCCGGTGTTGAAAAGGTTATTTCTCATGAACTACCCTTGCTGAAGGAATGCTTCCACAAGCCCGTGATGGCGAATATCAGCGGATTTTCCGTTGAGGAATATGCCTATACCTGCGAGAAGTTGGATGCTGAGCCCCAGGTGGGCTGGCTGGAGGTGAATGTGAGCTGCCCCAACGTACACGGCGGTGGTATGAGCTTCGGCACAGATCCCAATGCCGCTGCAGAGGTTACTAAGGCAGTCAAGAAAGTAACCACTAAGCCGGTAATCGTAAAGCTTTCTCCCAATGTGACGGACATCGTTTCTATTGCAAAGGCTTGTGAGGATGCAGGTGCGGATGGCATCAGTTTGATCAACACCATGCTGGGTATGCGGATCGACCTGCGGACGAAGAAGCCGGTGATTGCCAATAAAATGGGTGGCTTCTCCGGCAGTGCGATTTTCCCCGTGGCCGTCAGAATGGTCTATCAGGTTGCCAATGCCGTTAAGATCCCCGTCGTGGGTATGGGCGGCGTTAGCAGCGCAGAAGATGTGATCGAAATGATGCTGGCGGGTGCGACCGCGGTGGAAGTTGGCGCAGCCAACCTTGTGGATCCCTATGTTTGCCGGGATATAATCAATAATTTGCCCGGTGTTATGGATAAGTACGGAATTGAGAACTTAAAAGATATTATCGGAGGTGCAAGATAATGGGTAAGGACGTAATTATTGCTTGTGACTTTGCAAGCGCTGAGCAGACATTTGCATTTTTGGATAAGTTCACCGATGTAAAGCCTTTTGTGAAGATCGGCATGGAACTTTACTATGCAGAAGGTCCCGCTATTGTCAGAGAGATCAAGGCAAGAGGTCATAAGATCTTTCTGGATCTGAAACTGCACGATATCCCCAATACAGTAAAGAAGGCCATGGCTGTTCTTTCTAATTTGGTTGTGGATATCACCAACCTGCATGCTGCCGGTACGAAAAATATGATGAAGGCTGCTCTGGTGGGTCTGACCAGACCCGATGGCACCCGTCCGCTTCTGATTGCCGTTACACAGCTCACATCTACTGATCAGGCAAGCATGGAAGAGGATCTGCTCATCCACGAACCTATCGATAAGGTCGTTATGCACTATGCCAAGTGCGCTGAAGAGGCTGGTCTGGATGGCATCGTTTGCTCTCCTCTGGAAGCTGGCAAGGTCCACGATACCTGCGGCAAACATTTCCTGACTGTTACCCCCGGTGTTCGCTTTGCTGACGGTGACGTGGGTGACCAGAAGCGGGTGATGACCCCTGCCCAGGCTAAGGAGATCGGCTCTGATTATATCGTAGTAGGCAGACCTATCACTGCTGCGGAAGACCCGGTAGCTGCCTACAAGCGTTGTGTAAATGAATTCTGTGATTGATAGAGGAGAATAGAATGGAAGCTTACAAAAGAGAGTTTATTCAGTTCCTGCAGAGTGCAGGCGTGCTGAAATTCGGTGATTTTACCGCAAAGAGCGGCAGAAAGATTCCTTACTTTATCAATGCCGGTATGATCAAAACCGGTGATGAAATTGCAAAGCTGGGCGAGTTTTACGCAAAAGCCTATTTTGAGAAGGTGGGCAATAAGCCTACCGTTCTCTATGGTCCTGCTTATAAGGGCATTTCTATTGCAGTTTCTGCTGCGGTTGCTTTGAGCAAAAATGGGCTGGATGTGCCCTTCTTCTTCAACCGTAAGGAAGCAAAGGACCACGGCGAAGGTGGCGTGTTTGTGGGTTATGTACCCCAGGCCGGAGAAGAAGTTGTTATTGTGGAAGATGTCATTACTGCCGGAACGGCTATCCGTGAGAGCATGGCAATTCTGAGCAGCCTTGAAAATGTGAAGGTTGCTGCTACCTTTGTTATGGTGGACCGGAAGGAAAAGGGAAAGACCGATCTTTCCGCCATGGCAGAAGTGGAGCAGGAGTTCGGCTTCCCGGTTTACAGCGTCGTGGATGTTTATGACATCATCGAATACCTGGAAGAAGATCCTGCCAATGCCGAAAATGTGGCAAGAATCCGCAATTACCTTGCAGTGAACGGAGCAAAAGTATGAGAAGCCTGATTGATATTACAGATTTCTCCATCCCGGAGTTGGATGCACTGCTTCATACTGCCTGCGATATTATTGAGAATCCCACTAAGTATGAAAATGCTTGCCGGGGGAAGAAACTGGCCACCTTGTTTTTTGAGCCCTCCACCCGTACTCGCTTGAGTTTTGAAGCGGCTATGATGGAATTGGGCGGCAATGTGATCGGTTTTTCTGAAGCCAGCAGTTCTTCTGCCGCTAAAGGTGAAAGTATGGCCGATACGGCCAAGATCCTTTCCTGTTACGCAGATATTATGGCGATCCGTCATCCCAAGGAAGGCGCACCGTATGTAGCTGCCAAGAATGCTACCATTCCTGTTATCAATGCAGGTGACGGTGGACATTGCCATCCCACACAGACCTTGGCAGACCTGCTGACCATCTACCGTGAAAATGGACATTTTGACGGCCTTACCATCGGTTGCTGCGGCGACTTGAAGTACGGCAGAACAGTCCACTCACTGCTGGCGGCTATGAGCCGGTACAAGAATGTAAAGGTAGTGCTGATTTCTCCCGAGGAACTGCAACTGCCGGAGTACATCAAGCAGGAAGTTCTGGAAAAGAATGGAATGGACTATGTGGAAACCACATCTTTGGAAGACGCTATGCCTTCCCTTGATGTTCTCTATATGACCCGCATTCAAAAAGAACGTTTTGACGATCCTGCCGTCTATGAACGGCTGAAGGATAGCTACATACTGACTCCTGAAAAGTTGACTTCTGCAAAGCAAACCATGCGGATTCTCCATCCTCTGCCCAGAGTGAATGAGATCAGTGTGAAGGTGGATGCAGATCCCAGAGCAGCATATTTTCGCCAGGCATTGAACGGCAAGTATATGCGCATGGCTTTGATCCTGAAACTGCTGGATGAAGCAAAGGCCGGCAAGCAGATGGAAGCAGAGGGTGATGTGATCGTAAACCGCTTGTTCTGCGATAACAGCCGCTGCATCAGTTCCACAGAGCAAGAACTGGACCATGTATTTAAGTGTGTAGATAAAGAAAACGGACTTTACCGCTGCATCTACTGCGAAGCAAAGAAAAAACTGTAAGGTGTTTTCTATCTTTCACAAAAAGAATGTGGCATTTGACGGCTTTCGTGTAGATTAGTCCAAAAGTGCCTGATTACGCCTTTCCTTTCTTGACAGAAATTACGCATCATGATAAAATTATTCTGTTAATTTACTGCTTTCTGCGACTGACGGAAATGTGGAGCACCACAGGGGAACAGGAAGCAATGTGGCTTTGCCAATTGCCGACCGTCTGGGCGCATTTAGCTATGTAGGCTAAGTGCGCCCTTTTGACTTTGTTAGGAGGAAAACTTATGAAAAAAGTTGGAATTGTTATGGGCAGTGACAGCGATCTGCCTATCGTACAAAAAGCGATCGACACGCTGAAATCACTGGAAATTCCTTATGAAGTCCATATCTATTCTGCCCACAGAACGCCGGTTGAAGCCCGTGATTTTGCGGTGAATGCCCGGGCAAATGGCTTTGGCGCAATCATTGCTGCTGCCGGTATGGCGGCGCATTTAGCAGGTGCTATTGCAGCCAATACCACGCTACCTGTTGTTGGTATTCCTTGTAAAGGCGGCGCTGCAGACGGCATGGATGCTCTTTTGTCTACAGTACAGATGCCTACCGGCATTCCTGTTGCCACTGTTGCCCTTAATGGCGGCGCAAATGCAGCCCTTCTGTGCGCACAGATGATCGCTATCGAAGATGCAGATCTGGCCAAAAAACTAGATGCAAAGCGGCAGAAGGATGCAGAAGCAGTTCTGGAAAAAGACAGAACCATTGCTGCAAATTTGTAAGTAATTTATTATTCAAAATAAAGGAGTAACAATTATGGAAAAGAAACTTGTTTACACCGGCAAAACCAAGGATGTCTTCGCATTGGAAAACGGCAATTACCTGCTGAAGTTTAAGGATGACTGCACCGGCAAGGACGGTGTGTTCGATCCCGGTGAAAATTCCGTTGGTCTGACCATTGACGGCGTAGGTGATGTGAACCTGCGTATGTCCATTTACTTCTTTGAAAAGATCAATGCTGCTGGCATTTTGACCCACTATGTTAGCGCTGACCTGGACAATACCACCATGGAAGTTCTTCCCGGTAAGGTTTTTGGCAAGGGTCTGGAAGTTATTTGCCGTTATAAGGCAGTTGGCAGCTTCTTCCGTCGCTACTCCGATTACATTGAGGAAGGTGCTGACCTGCCCGAATATGTGGAAATGACCTTTAAGAACGATGAGAAGGGTGATCCCCTGGTTACCAAGGAAGGCCTGATTGCGCTGGGTGTAATGACCGATAAGCAGTATGAAGATATGAAGGTTATGACCCAGAAGATCACCAGAATCATCGCTGATGATCTGGATGCAAAGGGCCTGAAGCTCTATGATATCAAGTTTGAGTTCGGTTATGATGCCGATGGCAATGTAATGCTGATCGATGAAGTTGCTTCCGGCAATATGCGTGTTTATAAGGACGGTCAGTATATTGATCCCATGACCCTTTCCAAACTGTTTTTTGCATAAGAATTTTCCCTGAATTTAAAGGAGTTTACAATGGGCGGATTTTTTGGAGTTGCATCCAGGCAAGATTGCATGGTCGATGTCTTTTTTGGCACAGACTATCATTCCCACTTGGGTACACGTCGCGGCGGTATGGCTGCCTATGATAAAGAAATTGGTTTGCAAAGAACCATTCACAATATCGAAAATGCCCCCTTCCGCACAAAGTTCGAGCATATTTTTGAGCAGATGAAGGGTACTTCTGCCATTGGTTGTATCAGTGATACTGATCCGCAGCCCATGCTGATCCGTTCTGCGTTGGGTACATATGCCATCTGCACGGTTGGCATTATCAACAACGCCAATGAATTGATCCAGCAGTATTTTGCGACCACCTGCGGTCACTTCGATGCCATGACCGGCGGCAGAGTGAATTCCACAGAATTGGTAGCCGCCCTGATTAACCAAAAGGGTGACTTTGTTGAAGGCATCCGTTTTGCGCAAGATGTTATCCAGGGTACAGCAAACATCCTAATTTTAAAGGATGATGGCAAATTGATTGCAGCCCGGGACCGGGTGGGCCGTATCCCTGTACAGATCGGCAAGGATGAAAACGGATACTGCGCTTCCTTTGAAGCTTTTGCATATACCAAGCTTGGCTTTGAGCATGTGAAGGAACTTGGCCCTGCTGAGATCGTAGAAATCACTCCGGATGGAATCACACAGCTTTCTCCTCCTGGCGAAGAAATGTGCGTATGTGCATTCCTTTGGAGTTATTACGGATATCCCACATCTACCTATGAAGGAATCAATGTGGAAGCCATGCGATATCGCAATGGCGCAGCCATAGCTGATCGGGATATGGAGCAGGGAAGAAGTATGGATGTGGATTATGTAGGCGGTGTGCCGGATTCCGGAACGCCTCATGCCATCGGCTATGCAAACCGCAGCGGTCGGCCCTTTGCTCGCGCTTTTATCAAGTATACCCCCACCTGGGCAAGAAGTTTTACTTCTGCCAAGCAGGCGGATCGGAAGAAAGTTGCAAAGATGAAGCAGATTCCTGTCCACGAACTGATCAAGGACAAAAACCTGCTGTTTGTTGATGATTCCATCGTCCGCGGGACGCAGTTGCAGGAAACAGTTGATTTCCTTTATGAAAACGGTGCAAAGTCCGTACATATGCGCTCTGCTTGTCCGCCCATTATGTATGGCTGTAAGTATTTGAACTTCTCCCGTTCCACCAGCGACATGGAGCTGATCTCCCGTCGAACGATCGTGGAGCTGGAAGGGGAGGAGGGCCTGAAGTATATTGAAGAATATGCGGACGGCAATACAGAGCGTGGCAAAGCTATGCGGAAAGCGATTTGCGAGAAAATGCACTTTGCATCCCTTGGCTTCCAGACCTTGGATGGCGTTGTAAATGCCATTGGCCTGGACAAATGTAAACTGTGTACCTACTGCTGGACCGGTAAGGAAAAATAAAAAGGAGTTTCGCTATGGTTGAAAAGAGTTATTCTGAAAGCTATGCCGCTGCTGGCGTAGACATTACTGCCGGTTACAGAGCCGTTGAACTGATGAAGAAGCACATCAAGCGCACCAAGAATGATGGCTGCCTGGATGATGTAGGCGGCTTCGGTGGCTGCTTTGGTCTGCCTATTGCTGGTATGGAGGAGCCCGTCCTGGTTTCCGGTACCGATGGCTGCGGAACAAAGGTGAAGCTGGCCATTCTGATGGACAAGCACGATACCATTGGTATCGATGCAGTTGCTATGTGTGTCAATGATATTATCTGCGTGGGTGCCAAGCCCTTGTTCTTCCTGGACTATATCGCCTGCGGCAAGAACATCCCCGAAAAGATCGCCGAGATCGTCGGTGGCGTCGCAGAAGGCTGCGTGCAGTCCGGCGCTGCTTTGATTGGTGGCGAAACGGCTGAGCATCCCGGCATGATGCCTGTGGAAGAATATGACCTTGCTGGCTTTGCGGTCGGCATTGTGGATAAGAAGAAGATCCTGGATAACACAAAGATGGCTGCGGGTGATGTGGTGATCGCACTGCCCTCTACCGGTATCCATTCCAATGGCTTCAGTCTGTGCCGCAAGGTGTTCGATATCGATAACAATAATCCTGATCTGTATATTCCTCGGGAGGAACTGGGTGGCAAGACCACTGCGGAAGCCCTGCTGGTTCCTACCCGCATCTATGTAAAGCCGGTGTTGGCTCTGCTGGAAAAGGTGAATGTGAAGGGCATTTCCCACATCACCGGCGGCGGTTTCTACGAGAATATTCCCCGTTCCATCCCTGATGGGCTGGGTGCAGTCATTGAGCGCAGTGCTGTACGCGTCCTGCCTATTTTCGATCTGATCGCAAAGACAGGCAATATTCCTGAACGGGATATGTTTAATACTTACAACATGGGCGTTGGCATGAGCATTGTTGTTCCTGCTGACGAAGTTGATACAGCCATCGAGGTTTTGAAAGCTTACGGTGAAGATGCCTATGTGATCGGAAAGATCGTGGCATCTGACGAAAAGATCACCATTGTTTAATTGAGGTGTTTTATGGATAAAGCCAGAATTGCCGTGTTGGTTTCCGGCGGCGGCACCAATCTTCAGGCCCTTTTGGATGCACAGACGAGCGGCATCCTGCATAGCGGCCAGATCTGCCTTGTGATTTCCAATAATCCCAATGCCTATGCCCTTGAAAGAGCAAAGAAGGCCGGTGTAGAAGGCAGAATCGTAACGAAGAAAGAGGCAGGCTCTCAAGGGGCATTTGAACAGAAGATCGTAGATCTGCTGGAAGAAAAAAAGATCGATATTATCGTTCTTGCTGGCTTTATGTCGATACTCAGCGAAACCTTTACCAGCCGCTATCCAGAGCGGATTCTGAATGTACATCCTTCGTTGATACCTTCTTTTTGTGGCGCAGGCTTTTACGGCCTGAAGGTTCATGAAGAAGCCCTTCGCTATGGCGTCAAGGTGACCGGAGCGACCGTACATTTTGTTAATGAAATTCCCGACGGCGGAATGATTATTTTGCAAAAGAGTGTTGCCATTCGAAATGGTGACACCCCTGAAGTGCTTCAGAAGCGTGTAATGGAACAGGCAGAGTGGAAGATCCTGCCTCGCGCTGTTGAGATGGTAAGTAAGAAGTACAGAAAGTGAGAGGTAATCCTATGAATGTATATGAAACAAAGACAATGGCTGAACGCCTGAATGGCAACACCTATCCCGGCCGTGGCATTGTGCTGGGTGTTACCCCTGACGGCAAGAAGTCTGTGGCTGCCTATTTTATTATGGGCCGCAGTGTGAATAGCCGTAACCGCATTTTCGCTCTGGAGCCCGATGGCATCCGCACGGAGGCTCACGACCCCAGTTTGATGAAGGATCCCCACCTGATTATTTACCATCCTGTTCGGGAAGCAGGCTGCGGCCTCATCGTAACAAATGGTGACCAGACCGACACCATTTGGGAGTACCTTGCTCGCGGCGAGAGCTGGGAGGCTGCTTTGCGCACCCGGATGTTCGAAGACGATGGTCCTAACTGGACTCCCAGAATTTCCGGTTTGCTGGCAGGAGACGGCAGCTATAAGATGTCCATTCTGAAGTCTGCTGATGCAGAAGGCTCTGCATGTGCTCGTTTCTTCTATGAGTATCCTGCAATTGCTGGCCTGGGTCACTTTATCCACACCTATGTGTGCGACGGCAATCCTGTCATTCCTACCTTCCAAGGAGAACCTGAGCGTGTTTGTATCGAGGGTGATATTGATGTGTTCACCAATATGCTTTGGGAAAACCTGAATGCTGATAATAAGATTTCTCTGTTTGTTCGGTATACTGACCTGGCTACCGGAGAGTATGAGCAGCGGATCATCAATAAGCACCAGTAAAAGGAGAAAGTCAAAATGAAGGAAATTGAACTGAAATACGGTTGCAACCCCAATCAGAAGCCTGCTTCTTTGTATATGCACGATGGCGCTGAACTGCCCATTACCATTCTGAATGGCCGTCCCGGTTATATCAACTTTATGGACGCACTCAACTCCTGGCAGTTAGTCAAGGAACTGAAAGAAGCCACCGGAATGGCCTGCGCTACTTCCTTTAAGCATGTTTCTCCCACTTCTGCTGCAGTTGGCAAGCCTCTGCCTCTTGACCTGAAGAAGGCATGTTTTGTAGAAGATGTGGCAGGTTTGGACGAGAATCCTCTTGCTTGCGCTTATGTTCGTGCCCGTGGCACAGACCGTATGTGCTCCTTTGGCGACTGGGTTGCACTTTCTGACGTTTGTGACGAACTGACGGCATCCTTGATTGCGCCTGAGGTCTCCGACGGTGTCATTGCCCCCGGTTATACCGAGGAAGCCTTGGCAATTTTGAAGAATAAGCGTAAGGGCGGCTATAATGTAGTCCAAATTGACCCTAACTACATTCCTGATGTTCAGGAGCGCAAGCAGGTCTTTGGCATTACTTTTGAGCAGGGCCGCAACAACTTTAAGATTGGCGAACATCTGCTGGAGAATGTTGTTACTGCCAATAAGGAACTGCCCGAATCTGCAAAGATCGACCTGATCGTTGCTCTGATCACTTTGAAATATACCCAGTCCAACTCTGTTTGCTATGCAGTGGACGGCCAGGCCATCGGTGTTGGCGCTGGTCAGCAGAGCCGTATTCACTGCACCAGACTTGCTGGTGGTAAGGCTGATACTTGGTTCCTGCGTCAGCACCCCAAGACTTTAAGCTTGCAATTCCGTGATGATCTGGGTCGTGCTAACCGCGACAATGTTATTGATGGCTATATCAATGGCAATGAAGAAGATGTTTGCGAAGATGGCATCTGGCAGAACTATTTCACTGTGCAGCCTGAACGGTTGACAGAAGAGGATAAGAAGGCCTGGCTGGCAACCCGTCAGAATGTTGCTCTTGGCTCTGATGCGTTCTTCCCCTTCAGCGATAATATTAAGCGCGCCTACGCATCCGGCGTAAAGTACATCGCAGAGCCCGGTGGCTCTATCCGGGATGACTTGGTCATCGAGGAATGTGACAAGAACGGCATCGTTATGGCCTTTACAGGTATGCGCTTGTTCCATCACTAAGAAACGAACAATAGGGGACAGCAAATGCTGCCCCCTGTTGGTGCGTTTATTGACATTTTCCAAAATGCTATGGAGGTACGTATGAAGTTGCTTGTAGTGGGCGGCGGCGGTCGTGAGCATGCCATTATCCGCTCTTTGAAAATGAATCCTGAGGTTGAAACCATTTATGCTCTGCCTGGTAACGGCGGCATTGCGGTTGATGCTACTTGTGTTAACATCGGTGCTACAGATATCGAGGGCATTGTAAATTTCGCAAAGGAAAAGGCCATCGATTACGCTGTTGTGGCTCCGGATGATCCTCTGGTTTTGGGCTGTGTGGATGCGCTCGAGGCGATTGGCGTTCCGTGCTTTGGACCGAAGGCTAATGCTGCTATCATTGAGGGTAGTAAGGCCTTTGCCAAGAAGCTTATGAAGAAATACAAGATTCCCACGGCTTCCTATGAGATTTTTACTGACCTGGATGCGGCCATTGCTTATCTGCAGACAGCGCCCATTCCTACAGTCGTAAAGGCTGACGGACTGGCCCTGGGTAAAGGCGTTATCATCGCTCAGACCCGTGAGGAGGCAATTGCCGCTGTTACTGATATGATGGCAAACTCCAAGTTTGGCAAGAGCGGCAGCACAGTAGTTATCGAGGAATTCCTCACCGGCCCTGAGGTGTCTGTCCTGGCCTTCACGGATGGCAGAGTTGTCCGCCCTATGGTGTCCAGTATGGACCACAAACGGGCAGGGGACAACGATACCGGTCTGAATACCGGTGGTATGGGTACGGTTGCGCCCAACCCTTACTACACCGACGAAATCGCAAAGCGGTGTATGAAGGAAATCTTCCTGCCTACCATTCGTGCAATGAAGAAGGAAGGCCGCACCTTCAAAGGCTGCCTGTACTTCGGACTGATGCTGACACCCAATGGCCCTAAGGTCATTGAATATAACTGCCGTTTTGGCGACCCTGAAACCCAGGTTGTTCTGCCTCTGCTGAAGAGCGATCTGCTGACAGTTATGCAGGCTTGCACCAATGGCACCCTGTCTAAGACCCCTGTTCGTTTCTCCAGGAAACACGCCTGCTGTGTGATCAAGGCGTCTGCCGGTTATCCCGAAAGCTACAAGAAGGGCTATCGCCTGACTATGTCCGACCGGGCAGCCGCCCATACTTTTGTTGCGGGCGCAAAATTGGCAGATGGGAAACTGATTACTTCCGGTGGCCGCGTTACGGGTACTACTGCAGTGCGCAGCACGTTGGAAGATGCCATTACTGCTGCCTATCGCCTTTCTGCCGGTGTAAAATTCGCTAATGCCTACAGCCGCAGCGACATCGGCCAGCGGGCGTTGCAGGCAAAGAAATAATAGATCAGGAGGAATCATCCCATGGTTTATCGTATTTTTGTTGAAAAGAAAGAAGGCCTGGATAATGAAGCCAAAGGCCTTTTGAATGAAGCCAAGAATCTGCTGGGCATTGACGGCTTGGAGAATATCCGTCTGTTTAACCGCTATGATGCAGAAAACATTACGGAAGAATTGTTTGACTATGCAGTCAAGACCGTTTTTTCTGAGCCTCAGTTGGATAATACTTCCGCTTCTCTGGAACTTCCCGGTGCGTATGTTTTTGCCGTGGAAGCATTGCCTGGTCAGTTTGATCAGCGTGCTGACTCTGCTGCCCAGTGCATCCAGATCATTTCCCAGGGTGAGCGTCCCCTGATCCGTACCGCAAAAGTTTACGGTTTGTACGGCAATTTGAGCGATGCGGATATTGCTGCTTTCAAGAAGCATGTGATCAATGCAGTGGAGAGCCGTGAAGCAGACCTTACTTTGCCGGAAACTTTGGCGGCTAAGTATGCAGCACCTGAAACAGTTGCGACTGTCACCGGCTTTATTGCGATGAATGATAGCGCCCTGGCAGCGCTGTTGGAAGAAAAAGGTCTTGCGATGGACTTGGATGATCTCAAGTTCCTGCAGGCATACTTCCGGGACGAAGAGCATCGGGATCCCACCATTACGGAAATCCGTGTGGTTGATACATACTGGTCCGATCACTGCCGTCATACCACTTTCTCCACCCATATTGACAATGTTCGCATTGATGATCCTGCTGTGCAGGCTGCCTATGAGCGCTACCTGGCAGCCCGTGTGGAAGTATACGGGGAAGAGAAAGCTGCAAAACGCCCCCAGACACTTATGGATATTGCCACCATTGGCACTAAGACCCTCAAAAAGCGGGGTCTGTTGCCTGAACTGGATGAGTCTGAGGAAATCAATGCTTGTTCCATCCATGTGACTGCTACTGTTAACGGTGAGGATCAGGATTGGTTGCTGATGTTTAAGAATGAGACTCACAACCATCCAACCGAAATTGAACCCTTTGGTGGTGCGGCTACCTGTATTGGCGGCTGTATCCGTGATCCTCTGTCCGGCCGTGCGTATGTTCATCAGGCAATGCGTGTGACCGGCGCAGGCGATCCCAGAAAAACGGTTGCCGAGACCCTTCCCGGCAAACTGCCCCAGAGAAAGATTTGCCAGACTGCTGCAGCCGGTTACTCCTCCTACGGCAACCAGATCGGCCTTGCTACCGGTCACGTTGCGGAAATGTACCACGATGGTTTTGTAGCTAAGCGCCTGGAATGCGGCGCCGTGGTTGCTGCTGCCCCTGCTTACAATGTCCGCCGTGAGCGTCCCGCTGCCGGTGATGTGGTTGTCCTGCTGGGTGGCCGTACCGGTCGTGATGGCATTGGCGGTGCTACCGGCTCCTCTAAGAGCCATAATATGAAGTCCCTGACCACAATGGCATCCGAAGTTCAGAAGGGTAATGCACCCGAGGAACGGAAGATCCAGCGTCTGTTCCGGGATCCTGAAGTCACTCGCTTGATCAAGCGCTGTAATGACTTTGGCGCAGGCGGTGTTTCTGTTGCAATCGGTGAATTGGCTCCCGGCCTGAAGGTCGACCTGGACGCAGTCCGGAAGAAGTACGATGGCCTGGATGGTACTGAAATTGCTATCTCCGAATCTCAGGAGCGTATGGCCGTTGTTGTAGAGGCAAAGGACGCCGATACATTTATTGCTGCTGCCCAGAAAGAGAATTTGGAAGCTTATCGTGTAGCCGTTGTTACAGAAGAAGAGCGGATGGTTATGTCCTGGAAGGGCCAGACCATTGCTGATCTGAGCCGTGCATTCCTGGACACCAACGGCGCGGTAAAGCATGCCGAAGCACATATCACTGAAAAAGACTTGTCAGTGCTGAGCAAAGCTCTGTATGGGGATCTTCGTGAAATGGCATCCGACCTGAAGACCGCTTCCCAAAGAGGCCTTGTGGAGCGCTTTGACTCCACCATCGGTGCAGGCTCTGTGACTCTGCCCTTTGGCGGCAAGCACCAGTTGACACCTGCCCAGTCTATGGCGGCTGTTCTGCCTGTTCTGCCCGGCCAGGAAACCGATCAGGCCAGCGTTTTCAGCTGGGGCTGTGATCCTGACCATCTGTCTGTGGACCCCTATACCGGCGCGCGGGCATCTATCTATAATTCTGTTGCAAAACTGGTTGCTGCTGGTTGCGATTACAAGCAGGCTTACTTAACTCTGCAGGAGTTCTTTGAAAGACTGAGAAACGAGCCGAAGCGCTGGGGCAAACCCTTTGCCGCATTGCTGGGCGCTTTGGATGCCCAGATGGAGCTGGGCGCAGCTGCCATTGGCGGTAAGGATTCCATGTCCGGCACATTCCTGGATCTGGATGTACCTCCCACGCTGATTTCCTTCGCAATTGCTCCCATTAAAAAGCAGGATGTTATCACTCCCGAATTCAAGGAAGCAGGCAATCCTGTTTATCTGTTCGGTGCTGCCGATGAATCTGCTGAATGCCTGAAGGCAACCTGGGAAGCATTCCACGAACTGCATAAAGCAGGTAAGGTGAAGGCGGCCTGGGCTATCGAGCACGGTATCGGTGAAGCTGTGATGAAGATGTCCTTTGGCAATAACATCGGTTTTGCTTCTTCCACAGATTTGGGTGCAGATTGGCATTCCGGCGCACTGTATGGTTTCCTTATTGTTGAATTGACAGAAGAGGTTGTTCTCCCTGGCGTTATGAAGTTGGGTGTGACCACAGCAGATCCTGCGATCGTGCTTGGCGATGACAAAGCATCTATTGAAGAACTGTATAATCTCAACATTGCCACTCTGGAAAGTGTTTACCCTGTTCACGCAAGAGAGGAAGCCGGCGAAATGCCTACGTTCTCCTATGACGGCAAGTGCGAGATTGCACCTGCAGTGAAGGTTGCAAAGCCCAAGGTGCTGATTCCGGTGTTCCCTGGCACTAACTGCGAATACGATTCTGCCCGTGCGGTAGAAAAGGCAGGCGCTGAGGCTGAGATCTATGTGATCCGCAACCTGACTGCTGAGGATGTTGCCCGCAGCGTAGAGGAATTCTCCGCAAAGGTGAAGACCGCCCAGATGATCTTCATTCCCGGTGGCTTCTCCGGTGGCGACGAGCCTGATGGTTCTGCCAAGTTTATTACTGCATTCTTCCGCAATCCTGCAGTTAAGGAAGCAGTCACCGACCTGCTTGACAACCGGGATGGCCTGATGTGCGGTATCTGCAACGGCTTCCAGGCACTTATTAAGCTGGGTCTTGTGCCTTACGGTAAGATCATTGATACTGACGAGAATTGCCCCACCTTGACCTTTAATAACATTTCCCGTCACCAGAGTCGTGTGGTTCATACCCGGATCGCCTCCACAAAGAGCCCCTGGCTGAGCCTGATGAATGTGGGTGATGTGGTGAATGTCCCCATTTCCCACGGTGAAGGTAAGTTCCTGGCATCTGCAGAACTGATTGCCCAATTGGCTGCCAATGGACAGATCGCTACTCAGTATGTGGATCTGGATGGCAAGGCTACTGCTGATATCGATTTTAACCCCAACGGTTCTCTGTGTGCCATCGAAGGTATCACTTCTCCTGATGGCCGTGTGTTCGGCAAGATGGGTCACAGTGAGCGTATTGGTGATGGCCTGTATAAGAATGTTCCCGGTGAGTATGATATCCGGATGTTCGAGGCTGCAGTTAAGTATTTCAACAAGTAATATCTTAAAAGAGGGCTGCATTGCAGCCCTCTTTTTTGTAAACCAATAATGGCATTTGGGCCAGCTTGTTTACATATACTGTTTGGAATGAATAGATACATAGATTCAAAACGCAACCGCAGGTTGCAGAATCTTCAAAGTTAAGTTGATTGACTTGTAAACTGCGGTAGGGTATACTGGTGTCAGAATATGTTATATTGGAAGGGGACTTCTTATGACCATCGGTGAAAAGATCTATGAACTGCGGACAATAGCAGGTATTTCTCAGGAAGAACTGGCGGAGAAGATTTCTGTATCCCGTCAATCTGTATCCAAGTGGGAAATGAATCAGGCTTTGCCGCAGATTGATAAAGTATTGCAGCTCTGCGAATTATTTGGCATTTCCACAGATGCCTTGTTGCAGGATAACCTTTCTGTAACGCCCAGAAAGAAAACCGGAAGCAAGTATTTTGGCACCGATGGATTCCGTGGGGAAGCCAATGTTTCCCTTACCTCTATGCATGCCTATAAGGTGGGCCGCTTCCTGGGCTGGTATTATTCTTCCGCACTCAGTGGTTGCACCAATGCAGGCTACCGTCCCCGTATCGTTGTAGGTAAGGATACAAGAAGATCCAGTTATATGCTGGAGTATTCCCTGGTTGCCGGTATTACAGCATCCGGCGCCGATGCTTATATGCTCCATGTTACCACGACGCCCAGCGTATCCTATGTGACTCGGCAGGATGATTTTGACTGTGGCATTATGATCACAGCGTCCCACAATGCCTTCTATGATAACGGCATTAAAGTTATTAACCGGTATGGTGAGAAGCTTGATGATCGCACAACTGCACTGATCGAAGCTTACATTGATGGAGATATGAAGGCCTTAGGTCTGAATACAGAGGATCTTCCGGTTCCTCATAGAGAACGTATTGGCTGCATCGAAGACTATGCCGCAGGCAGAAACCGCTACTTGGGTTACTTGATCTCTGTTGCGAACCATTCCTATAAAAACCTTCGCATTGGTCTTGACTGTGCAAACGGTGCTTCTTGGATGCTTGCAAAGGCACTATTTGGTGCTTTGGGTGCAAAGACCTTTGTGATTGGCGCAGAGCCTGACGGACTGAACATCAATATGGGTTGCGGCTCTACACACATTGAAAAGCTTTGTCAGCTGGTAAAAGAGCAGCACCTTGACATGGGTTTTGCCTTTGACGGTGATGCCGACCGCTGTATTGCTGTAGACGAGAACGGCAATATTGTAGATGGCGATGCTATGATCTACATTCTCAGTCAGCGGTTGAAAGAGCGGGGGATCCTGAATGGTGATACTGTTGTAACCACCGTTATGTCCAACAGCGGCCTTGTGGCAAGCTTGAAGGAACTTGGTATTCACAATGTCCAGACCAGGGTGGGCGACCGCTTTGTATACGAGTGTATGCAGAACAATGACTACTGCCTGGGTGGCGAACAGTCCGGTCATATCATTTTGAAGAAGTATGCTACCACCGGTGACGGTTTGCTGACTGCTATTATGCTGACAGAGCAGGTATGCGACCAGAAGCTATCCCTTTCCAAGTTGACGGAGAACCTGAAGACCTATCCCCAGTATATGGAAAATGTCCGTGTTGTGGATAAGAATATTGTAATGAACGATGAAGGCGTTCTGCAGGCCTGCCGTGAAGTGGAGAAAGAAATTGACGGCAAGGGCCGTGTCCTTCTTCGTCCCAGCGGCACAGAGCCTGTGATCCGCATTATGGTGGAAAGCGAAACAGCCGAAAAATGCGTGGAATATGTGAAGCGTGTGGCAAAGGCAGTTGTTGAAGGAGGCTACTGCGTTGACTAAGCGAGTAATGATTTCCGAACTTTTTGACTCGATTCCGCCCCATTTGCAGGACCTGTTTGCCGGTTGCACCTATCCCTGGGAGATCCTTCCTAAGATCGGTTCTTATATGAAGGAGCTGATTGCCAAAGGCTTGGATGGTTTCCAGGAAATTGCACCCGGTGTGTGGGTAGGGGAGAATGTGCAAATTGCCAGCACCGCCACCATTATTCCGCCTGCCATTATTGGTGCGGGAACGGAGATTCGTCCCGGCGCATACCTTCGGGGTAATGTGATCACCGGTAAAAATTGTGTGCTCGGCAACTCTACAGAGTTAAAGAATGTGGTGCTGCTGGACAAAGTGCAAGTGCCCCATTACAACTATGTTGGAGATTCTGTGCTTGGTAATTTCTCCCACATGGGAGGTGGCGCTATCTGCTCTAACCTGAAATCCGATGGCAAAAATGTTGTGATCCACGGTGAAGAGGAATATGAAACCGGTTTGCGGAAAATCGGTGCTATTCTTGGCGACCACGCAGATATTGGCTGCGGTTGTGTTCTCAATCCCGGTACAGTGGTAGGCAAGAACACCTCTGCTTATCCTCTTACCTCCTTGCGTGGAGTTTATCCGGCAGATTGCATCGTAAAGGCACAAAAAGAAGTTGTCAAAAGAGCATAATAAAATCCCGGCTTTCCACCGAAAGCCGGGATTTGTTTATGTGCGGTATTGTATGTATTCAAGGCAATTTTCTACAGTGCCATATCGTGTTTCGTAGGGTCGGCTTTTCAGATAACGGAAGCCACATTTTTCAATAACGCGTTTGGACTGCTTGTTAAAATCAAAATGGCCGACCATTATAAAATCAAGGTCCATTTCAACTAACAGCCAGTTGATGACGGCTTGGACGGCTTCCGGCATTAGGCCTTGTCCCCAATAGGCTTTGGAGAGCACATAGCCAAGTTCCCGCCCTTGCAAATGGTCAAATTCCGGATATAGATCTTCTCTATAAGATTCTATACCCAAGGATCCGATAACCTTTCCCTTATACTCCAGAGCAAAAACGTGTTTGCCATCTATAAAATGGGAAAGGATTTTCTTAGATTCTTCCATATTTTTGTGGGGTGTCCAGCCCGCCATTTGTCCAACACCGTCCACACGGGCGTATTCATAAAAATCCTCTATATCCGATTCTTTCCAGGGTCGCAAGATCAGGCGCCCGGTCGTTATTGTAATGCCTGTAATATCAATTTGTTTGTTCATTTTTCTTCCTCCTCGATTCTGCAGGCCAATTCAAAGGCCAGTAATGCAATCTTTTCTTTTTCATCCAGGCGGGACAGTCCGCTAAGGCTTCTGGGATCCCATTTTGTATTGTCCAGGTTGTCACCGGCGTATAGAAACTGGAAGAATTCCACACCTCTAAAATCGCACATTGCCTGCATGGCAGCGCATTCCATTTCCACGCAGATGGCGCCCATTTCCTTCCGGCGGACAGCCTTGTCTTTTGTTTCACGGTAGAATGCATCTGTTGTCCATGTGGTTCCCATTAAATATGGATAACCATGCTCCCGAAGAACTGCAGTAAATAGGTCAATGTATTTGGTATTTACATCGATATAATCGGACGCGGGCGCGTAATGATAACTGGTGCCTTCATCTCTGATCGCTTTGGTGGGGATAATAATACCGCAGTCAGCAATGTTGCTATCCAGGACACCGCAGTTGCCTAATAGAATTAGGCGCTTTGCTCCCATAGGTATAATGTCTTCGAAAGATCCAACACAAGCCGGGGCGCCCAATCTTGCTTTGTACATTGCAAACCGTCTGCCTTGATAAGTTACTTCGTAGACAGGCCAGATGCCGTCCACATCCTTGGTTTGCGCAATTTGGACACCACCTAAGACTGACACGATTTTATGGAACAAGTGGTGAGAAAATATGGAGATAACTGTCTCAGGAAAATTCTCAATGGGTGTATGTACCATGTCTGGATTGATGATGGCATCCTTATTAAAATCAAATTCAGTTAATAGCATTTCAATCTTCCTTTCGTTTATAAAAAATAGTGCAAGCCTAACGGTTAAGTTACGGCTTGCACTGCTTCTTTTATAGTATAGTTTTATCTTTATCCTAAAAAAGAGTATGACAATGTAAGCCCGTTCTGTGCAGCAGCGCAGGGTAAACGGACCAGCTATTATCTTTTACAAAATAACGGAGCATTGTCAGTTCTTCTTTCTTGTTTTATGCGATTATACATCTGCGTATATACAATGTCAATATCTAAATTTGAAGTGTTCAAACGGAAAAAACGCCGAGGGGAATCGTTTGCATTTTCTGCAATGCAGAAAATTAAGGTGTAGCTGGGCCCCTACCCAGCGAGCAACAGTCCACCGGACTGTTGCGAATAATTTTTCGATTCCCCATCGGCGGGCAAAATAAAGGACCACCCAACGGGTGGTCCTTTATTCTGGTGTAGCCGAGGGGAATCGAACCCCTGTCCGAAAGCAACTTGGAAGGAACTTCTCCGGGCGCAGTTTGTTATTTACATTCCCTCATCCCGGCGGGAACAAACACCCTACGGGAATCAGTAGCTTCATGATGCGTGGTATGGGCAAAGCTTACCATACGCACGGGCTCCACTCAAATCACACCCGAGCCCGGCTCGTGGACCTTCCGGGGCGGATGGGTGCCTAATTAGGCAGCCAGAGCAACAGTATTGTTGTCAGTTAAATTTAAAAAGTACCCATTTTATCGTGGTTAGGGGCCACGGCCCGCTATTCCAGCCTCACTACCCCCGTCGAAACCAGTACGGCCCCATATAGAAAGGTCGTGGGTTGGCGGGAGGAACAGGGGAGACCTGTTCCTGCCTAAATTATTAATATCTGCCGTAGGGATCGGGGAGCTTGTTGGGCTCGGGATAGGTTTCCCCCATAGTGTCCACGGTGATGGATGCGATCTTCTGCTCAGCAACGGGGCGGTCGTTAGGGCCGGTCTTGGTGGAGGCAATGGCATCTACCACATCCAGGCCGGACGTGACCTTGCCGAAAGCAGCATACTGCCCATCCAAATGCTTGGCATCCTGGTGCATAATAAAGAACTGGCTGCCGGCAGAGTTGGGGCTGGAAGAACGGGCCATAGAAAGTACGCCTCTCTTATGGCGCAGGTCGTTTTTAAAGCCGTTGAAGAAAAATTCTCCCTTAATGCAGTAGCCGGGACCGCCCATACCGGTGCCGTCGGGGCAACCGCCCTGGATCATAAAGCCGGGGATGACACGGTGAAAGATCAGGCCGTCATAATAGTTATGATTGGCAAGATCAATGAAGTTGCGAACGCTCTGGGGTGCAATATCGGGGTAGAGTTCGCCTTCAATAACACCGCCATTTTCCATTGTGATCTTAAACTTGGGATTCATATTAGTATCTCTCCTTCATAGCGCGGTCGATCTGACGCTTGGCGTCCCGTTCAGCCGCGGATTGTCTTTTGTCATAAAGCTTCTTGCCTTTACACAGACCGAGCTTTATTTTTACGAGGCTTCCCTTGAAGTAAACAGACAAGGGAATAAGAGAATAGCCGTCTTGCTTGACTTTGCCAAGAAGCCGCATAATCTCCCGCTTGTGCATCAAGAGCCTTCGTACCCGTTTGGAATCCGGGTTGAAGCGGTTGCCGTGGTCATAGGGGGAGATGTGCATTTGATTAAGAAGCAACTGGCCATCTTTAATGCCGCACCAGGCATCCTTCAGATTCAGCGTGCCTGCCCGGATGGACTTTACTTCTGTGCCGCACAGTTCAATGCCGGCCTCAAATTCTTCTTCTACAAAGTATTCGTGATATGCTTCCCGATTACGGGCCATTACTTTTATGCTTTCCTTTTCCAGACAGATCACCTCCTTGCGCATAGGGTAGAGTGATAAATCCAAACTCGTTTTACAAAGGATGGTTTATTGCTCTATCTTCGTTAAGATACTCGCAAATACATAGGGTATTTGCTGCGTTTTGTGCCCCCCAGATCAAAAACCCTCTCTTTGTAAAATCTTCGACCTTGAAGCGAGAAGATTTTGGATGATTTTCGTTCTATTGGGGCGAAGGGACGCTTTGTGCCTCGCGAGGCACAGGCTGAGTGGATTTGAACCGCAGTAGTCCCTCAGCAATCCTTTTCGTTGCTTTTTGACTTATCTTCCTTGCCTTGCGCTAGCAAGGCCGCGTCATCTGCGCCGAAAATTAATCAAAAATTATTTGCTGAGGGATGCTTCGCAGTTTTCAGCAGGTTGCATTTTTCAAGACGAAGAAAATCACGCAGACAATACTTTGTGTATTATCAAGGGGTTTTCTGATGTATTGGGAAATGCAGCCCACTGAAAACCTGCTGTGGTTCGAATTCACTCAGCCCAAGGCGAAAAGCGACAAAATAAGCCGCTTCAAGGCGGGCTTGGATTTGTCGCTCTACCCTTGGTTATTATAGCATGATTGTCAAGGTGTTAAAACAGAAATGCAGATAATTCTTCCGGTGTATCAAAGGTGTAATCGCAAAGAGCTTTCATTTGCGCATATACCTGGGGATAGTCTTTCCGTCCCCAACCGGCAAAGGCGATTTCCACACCGGCGGCTTTTGCCATATCGTAGGCAGGCTTCATATCATCTACCACCAGTAAATCCTTTGGCTGGAGATCGTACTTTTTCATAATTTCCAGCAGGGGATAGGGGTGGGGCTTGCGCTGGTGCTCCGGATAATCCCAGCCAAATACACAATCCGGCTGCACACCGAAATGGGTTTCGTAATCCCGGATAATGTTTTGATTGGTAGAATGGGACACCACGCAAACAAGACCACCATCGGCCTTTTGCTTTTGGATGAGTTCCTTGATACCGGGGAAGGGGGCGGGAATATGATCCATAATGTAGGCGCGCCAGCCCTGGCATTCCAGTTCCAATTCTTCCGGTGTAAAAGCATACCACTGTTGGCACATTTTTACAAAGCCAAGTTCCGAGCAGCCGTGGACGTATTCTTCCAGAGTGATCGTCGTTCCTGGGCGGAGTTCATTTAGGATATAGCAAAAGAAAGGATAATTAACAGTGCTTTCGCTTTGGACAACAGTATCATCGTGGTCCAGTACAAGGCAAGGATATTTCACTTTTTCCGCCTCCTTTTGCTTTTATTATACCAAAGGAGAGAAAGCAAGGCAACCATGAAATTCCTCTTGCTTTATATAGAACATATGTGCTATAATAAATGCAGGGGCGTTGATGTTGCCTCAATATATTATGATGAAAGCAGGTGAACAGCGGTGAACCAGGAAATTTGTCCGGTGGATGTGATATCTTTTTGCAGTGCCAATGGGGAAATTCGCCCTCTGCGGGTGCGGATGGAGGATGGAGATCACTGCCTGCTTCGCCTGGATATTGACGAAGTGATCAGCAGTAAAAAGATCCAATATGTGGGGATTGAAGCCACGGTCTTTTTGTGCCGTGCCACAGTGGAAGGAAAGCAGTGGCTTTTTGAGCTGAAATATACCCTGCGTTCCCACAGATGGTGTTTTCTAAGGAGGGTGAGCTGATGGATAAACGTGTGATTTTCCATGTGGATGCCAACAGCGCATTCCTCTCCTGGACTGCGGTTTATCGTTTGAAGGTGCTGGGAGAAACCGTGGATCTGCGGGAGATTCCCTCAGTGATTGCAGGAGATAAAGAATCACGGCATAGTATTATTTTGGCAAGGAGCGGCCCAGCGAAAAAACTGGGCATTCAAACGGGAGAGCCGCTTTTTCAGGCACTGGAGAAATGCCCGGAGCTGGTAGTTGCGCCACCGGACTATGGACTCTATGTGGAAGCTTCCCGGCATTTCGTGGAGATACTGCGGCAATTCAGCCCGGATGTGGAGCAGTATTCCATTGATGAAGCCTGGGTGGATATGACCGGCACCCGGCGCTTACACGGTGATCCCAGAGTGGCTGCTGAGAAGATGCGGGAGCGTATTTATCAGGAACTGGGGTTTACCGTCAATATTGGCATTTCCACCAATAAACTTCTGTCAAAAGTTGCCGGCGATTTTGAGAAACCCAATAAAGTACACACCCTATTTCCGGGGGAAATGGAAGCCAAACTATGGCCCTTGCCAGTGCGGGACCTGTTTCTTGTTGGCCCGGCTACAGAAAAGAAATTAAAACTTTATGGGATCTATACCGTTGGACAACTGGCAAAAGCAGATGTGTCCCTGCTCCGCAGACGATTGGGTAAGCACGGGGAGACCATTTGGCATTTCGCCAACGGACGAAACGCAGACGCCGTATCTCCCAAGCCCCAGGAAAACAAGGGGTACGGAAACTCTGTTACCACTGCCCGGGATGTGGCAACAAAGGAATATGCCCACCAGGTGCTTTTGAGTCTTTGCGAGACGGTGGCTGCCAGAATGCGGAAGGATAATAAATGCGGTGCCTGTGTTTGCGTGCATATCCGCACATTTGAATTTCAGCACGGATCCCACCAGAAGATGCTCCACGGCGCAACGAATATCACATCGCAGCTTTTTAAAGCAGCTTGCCAGGTGTTTGATGAGCTTTGGGATGGGGTGACCCCCTTGCGCCAATTGGGTGTGCAGGTTACCCGGCTGACCAATGAGCCCTATCAGCAATATGACCTATTTTCCGGTATGTCTGCGGTGCAGTATGAACGGAAACTGCGTCTGGATGAGGCGGTGGACGCTCTTAGGGATAAATTTGGAGAGGATATTATCCACAGAGCAAAGTTTACCCAAAATCCGGAAGAACATATGTCCGGTGGCCTGGATAAAGCGAGAAGAACCGGTGTCACCAAACCGATCCCACCGGAAGTTCCGGAAACAAAATAAAAGAGGCTTGCTCGGCAAGCCTCTTTTATTGTATTAAGAAACGGGATTATAATTAACAGTTACGCTCAATTCGGTCAAAGCGGAAACATCTTTTACTTTGGTGCCGAATACATCTACACGGAACAGAACCTGGCAATCCTTCAGCACATTCACATCGGACAGCTTGGGGTTATAGTCCATATAGACACAGTTGAGCCGCATTAAACCGGCAAGAGGAGAAAGGGAGCGGATGTCGTTGTGATCACCGGTAATATTCTGCAGCTGGCAGGAGCGCTTGAAAGCGGGAAGCTTTGTGACCTTGTTGTGAGAGAACACAAAATCGGTCATATTATCAAGACTGGAGAGAGCCTGAATATCGGAAATGTTGTTGCTTGTGATGTTCAGATTTTGCAGCTGGACGCAGTCAGCCAAGGGAGAAACGTCGGTAAGTTTATTGTTGCTTAAATCAAGATGCGTCAGACGGCCTAACTTGGAAATGCTGCTCAGCTCGGCTACCTCATTATATTTAGCATCTAACTGTTGCAATTTGCTCAAACCATATATCGGAGAAAGATCAGAAATGGAGTTGTATGATACATTCAAAACCAACAATGAATGGTTGGAAGAAATTGCGGAGAGGTTATTGATTGCGTTCCGTTGCGCATTTAACTCTTCCAGATTTTTCATAGAAGCAATGGGCTTGAGATCGCGGATTGCGTTATTGCTTATATCAAGGTGGTGTAGACTGGTAAGGGAAGACAAGGACGCAATGGAAGAAAGAGAGCAAGAATTTAGAGTCAGGCGCTCAAGATTCTTGAGATTAGAAATAACTGCTAACTCATCGTTACTGACAACAGTATTCGAAATGGAAAGAGTCTTCAAGTCGGGCATATCCTGGAGATAACTTAGTTGCCCGGAAACGCCGCTGTTGATTGTCAACTCCTGCAGATAGGGCATATATCTCAACTCGGCGTAATCTTTTGCGTCCTTGGGAACAACAAAAGATTTGATTTCCCATATATCGTTACTAAATACCGTTGTACCTGCTGGAATGTTTAGAGCTTTGCGAATTTCTGCTTCCATTGCGGCGTCTGTGAATGTGACTTCTTCAATTACACCACCAACAATGTATTTGTATTCTACAAGCGGGCTAACCAAACCGTTTTCACCTACAGTAATACAAGTGAAATTGTTCTCTCCGGCGTGCAAAGCGATTTCTGCTACATGCTGATTTTCTGCAATGGAGGGGTACTCACTGCCTTCGCGGATATAGGCAACTCCATCTGTACTGCTAAAAGAGATGCTTGCGTACTCATGATACTCGCCAGCGGGATGGGAAGGCGTGGGGGCTGCGGGACGCAGAGCATCAATCTCTTTTTTAAGCTCATAGTCGGTGATGTGATCCAAGAGTTCTGCAGCATCCAAAAGTTTGTCTTGCTCAGTATAGACCTTGCTTAACATCATATAAAGTTCTACACCGCCACCGTTTTCGATGCCGTGGTAAAGGACTCGTTCGGCTTGCGTATAGTTTCCTAATGACAAATACAATTCTGCTTGCTCCAACGGAACGGAATCGTCATTGCCGAAGTTATTAAACGCTAAATCGTTGAGCCAGGCGGCAGTGCTGTAATCTCCCCGGTTGCTGAAATAGTGGGAGAGATCCATCAAAATGGTTTGCGTGAGCATTTTATCGTACTCAAAGAAATACCACCCTACACCGAGCAAAATAGCTAATGTAAGTATAATTGGCAAAATTATCTTAAAAATTCGTTTCATTATGTACTCCGTATTTTAAAATTCGACAAAATAATTATACCTTTCTCAAACAACTGTGTCAAGACTTGTGTGCCTTTTGGAAGCTTTCTCCATAAATCTACCTACTTCTTTCGTTATGTATGGTAACCTAATTTAGAAAGGGGAGATAAGATGAAGGGTTTAAAGGAAATTATATTGGCTATCCTGCTGGGCGCAGTTATACCAAGTCTGCTTTTGCGCTTTATGAATGTTCCGGCACAGCAAAAGAATGAATCAATTACAGTTGCAGTTCAATGCGAAGACTCAGTAGTGTCTATATCCATTGAGGAGTATGTGCAAGGCGTACTGCTTGCAGAGATGCCGCCTGAGTTCCATCTGGAAGCGCTGAAAGCGCAAGCAGTTGCCGCAAGGACATTTGCGTTATATTGTAAGAATCATGGCTCGAAGCATAAAGGCGCGGACATCTGTACATCTGCAAGCTGCTGCCAAGGCTATTTATCACCCGAGGAATTTATATTGAGCGGAGGAACTTCGGATGTTGTTGCGAAAATGCAAGAAGCGGTTACTGCTACAAAGGATAAGGTGCTGTATTATAATGATAGTTTAATTGAAGCAACCTATTTTGCATCTTCAGGTGGCTGGACAGAGAATGCTGAGGAAGTGTGGGGGACATTTGTGCCCTACCTTTGCTCGGTGGAGAGTACAGAAGGAGATAATATTGTTGAGACGGTTATGGAAGAAGAAACATTTTGCCATAAGTTAAATGTGCCGAAAACGGGGCTGTTCATAGAATCACCCACATATACAAGGGGAGGTGGAATCAGCAGTGTAAAGATTAACGGTGTTCTTTTCACCGGATCCCAATTGCGGCAGTTGCTAAATTTGCGCTCTACGGTTATCTCTTTTTCGGCACAAAGTGACGGCGTTCACATCATTACAAATGGACACGGACATCGCGTAGGCATGAGTCAATATGGTGCTGATGCAATGGCTGAGCAGGGGAGTGGTTATAGAGAAATTTTGAAGCATTACTATACCGGCGTTGCTATCAAGAATTATGGGAGTCAGAAGAATTGACAAAAAGAATTCTTTGGGATAGAATAAGTTGAAATTCTATTGCAAAGAGGGATATCTATGCCTATTCAAATTCCTAATGACTTGCCTGCAGCCAGCACACTGCTGCAAGAAAATATATTTGTGATGACGCAAAACAGAGCAAGCACCCAGGATATTCGTCCCCTGGAGATTGTTCTGCTGAACCTGATGCCGACAAAAGTTGCTACAGAGACACAGTTTACTCGGCTTTTGGGCAATACGCCCTTGCAAGTCAAACTGGAGCTGATGCATACTACATCCCATAAGTCCAAAAATGTTTCCCAGGATCATTTGCTGAACTTTTACAAAAGCTTTGACGAATTGAAGGACAGAAAGTTTGACGGTATGGTCATTACCGGCGCACCGGTGGAGCATATGGACTTTGAAGATGTGGACTATTGGGATGAGCTGTGCCAAATTATGGAGTGGAGTAAGACCAATGTACACAGCACCATTCACATTTGCTGGGGTGCGCAGGCAGGACTATATTATCATTATGGCATTAACAAACATCAGATGGAGAAGAAGATGTTTGGCGTTTTCCGGCATAAGGCTGACTATAAGCGCGCTATACTGCTTCGCGGATTTGATGATACTTTCTGGGTGCCCCAGAGCCGACACACTACGGTGCACAGGGAAGATATTGAGGCTGTCCCCGGCCTTAAGATCCTGGCATCCTCTGATGAATGCGGTGTCTATGCCATCAGCAGCAAGGGTGGCAGGCAGATTTTTATTACCGGTCATTCCGAATATGACGCAGATACATTAAAGAACGAATATCTTCGGGATAAGAATTTGGGACTGCCAATCGATATGCCCGTCAACTACTTTGCAGATAACGACGATACAAAGGAACCGATTGTTCGTTGGAGAGGCCACGCGCACCTGCTATTTTCTAATTGGCTGAACTACTTTGTGTACCAGACTACGCCCTTTGACATTATGGATGTAGGTGTAAAAGGCCAATTTGTAGAGGATTGACAACTCTATTCATGCAATATGTTGTAATTTTACATCTTTTTTCGCAAAAAAATGCTTGCATTCCGATTGCATTGGTGCTATACTTATGATACCAGTGTTATGAGTGGGTAACTTTAATTACCGCTCATGCCCCTGTTGGTTATCCGATAGGAGTTTTTTTGAAAGAGGTTGATAGTATGAAACGCAACAGAAGAATTCTTTCCCTGCTTCTGGCAATCTGCTTGGTCGCTGCACTGATCCCTGCTATGGCCACTGCAGAATCCTTCTCTACCGTCGAAGACGTGAAGGATGATGAAATCGTTTCCTTCGCAGGAAAAGACTGGCTCGTTATGAGCAACAACGCTGATGGCATGGTTCTTCTCCTGAAGACCCCTGAGGCTCCCATTGCTTACAACGCAAGCGGTCTGTCTAACGACTGGAACGCAAGTGATGCTAAGGCTTGGTGTGAGTCTGAGGAAGTCAGAGAGTGGTTCAGCAATCCCGAGTGGAATGCACTTTCTTCTGATAAGGTTTATTTTCTGTCCCACGAAGAAGTTCTTACATATTTTGCAAACAACACCCTGGCCGACCTGAAGACCGAAAACGGTTGGTGGCTGCGCTATGACGGTGAGAATGTTGGTGGCAATCTGTTTGGTATCGCTGTCAGTGATGCTGGCTTTGCCGGTACTCCCCACGTTGCAACCAACTATGGCGTCCGTCCTGCTGTTATGATCCCTGCTGAGAACATTGCTATGACTCAGAAGGAAGATGGTAAGTGGACTCTGAAGGTTGTTGACGGCAGTGCGTTCGCAGGTTTTTCTGCCGATGTAGATGTTGCTGGCAGTTTCCAGTCTGCAACCATCAACTATAGTGGCGTTGCTTCCGGCAAGATCTCTGTTGTGCTGACTGACCGTGTCGGTGAGATTTTGTCCTATAACTCCTATGATGCTGACGACGCATCTGGAACTATTAACTACACCCTGCCCGCTGACTTGATGGGCTGGTACACCATCCGTGTGTTCAATGAAGTTGATAATGCTACTGGCACCGACTTCGTCAGTGCTGTTGTGAAGCACAGCTTTAATGTGGAAGATTCCCACGGTGAAGTTGTTGGCTATGAAGCAACCGTCAAGGGTGATGTATCCATTAACTTCGCTATTGACATTAAGGACAGCGTTAAGAATGATGAAGGTGCTTATGTGGTTATCACCACTACTTCTGGCACCAAGCAGGTAAAGGTTTCCGACTTGAGCGAAACCGAGCACCAGGAAGCCGACGCTTCTTTGCTCATTTCTGTGACCGCCCCCCAGATGAATGACTCCATCAGCATTCAGGTCTACGACAGTGAAGGCAACAGTGGTGCAAAGCAAACCTTCACCATCCGCGAGTACGCCGAAGCAATTATTGATGGTAACTATCCGGACAAGGATAAGGATTTGGCAAAGCACATGCTGAACTATGGCGCTATGTCTCAGATTTACTTCGGCTATAATGCCAACGATCTGGCCAACAAAAATATCGGTAAGGTTGAAGTGGATAATGTTCCCAACGAGGGTGATACTGCGGCTACTACCGATCCTGTTGATGGCATTTCCTATTATGGCACCAGCTTGGTTATGAACTCCAAGATCAGCCTGCGTTTCTATTTCACATTGAACGATGGCGCTGATATCAATGACTATAAATTCTCCATCGGTTACCCTGCTTCTTCTGGTACCCTTAAGGTCGATGGTGTGAATAGAAGAGCATACCGTATTGAGGTTGAGAATATTGCTCCCAATATGCTGGCTAAGGATTACACTGTGACAATCACAAAGGGCGGCGCTACAACTTCTGTTACTTACAGCCCCATGGATTACATCCAGAGACAGTTCCACGCTACAACCTCTCAGTCTCTGAAGAATATGCTGCAGGCTCTGTATAACTACCACCTGGCCGCTTTGGAACACACTCCTGTGGCCTAAGAAAGAGGAGGAATGACTATGCCTTTCTATGAAGAATATGAAGATCCGAATGGCGAAGTAGATTACTTCTCTAACGAATCTGATTTCAGTTTTGAAACCCCCATTTTGCCCGGCTAATAAGGTGGTTTTATGAAGAGAACACTTTTATTGATTGTATGTGTGGCATGCCTTGTGCTGTGTGCCTGTACACCTCAAGAGAGTGTAGAACCGGAGACAACGCCGGCTGCAACCGAGCCTAAGCCCTCTCCCGGAATTACAATCATTGCACCTACTGAGACTCCCGGTGAGTATATTGATCCGGTTGATCCCTCTGAAGGTCCAGTGATTCTCCCGATTGAGACTCCGGCTCCCACTACTGAGGATACAAATCCGGAGCCTACTCCGGAAGGCACACCGGCTCCTACACCGGAAGGGACACCGGCTCCCACACCGGAAGCTACCCCTGATGCTACAGAGGATGGTATTAAATTGCCCTATATCCCTGTAGGACCTAAGTAAAACAAAGGGCACATGGTCTTTACCATGTGCCCTTTTTCTATTATTTTAACTCCAAATGGGGGTGAATCCATTGTATACATTCAGAATGAAAATAGGGGAAATTGTTGCGGAGGTTGCATCAAATCACTCGTATCTTTCCAGAATTTGTGAACCCTATTTTACGGATGAGAGGGCTAACTGCCAAATTACCATCGACCAACAATCTATAGATAACGAGAGAATGATGGCTGCGGCATCTAAAAACCCGGGTGATATAATTCCTGAGGATACAGAAGACTGGTTTTTAGAAGTGTATGTACTTCTCCATAAGCTATTGCCACACCTGCCGGAGCACAATATGCTTTTTTTGCACGGCTCTGCAATTCTATACAATGACAAAGCCTATATTTTCGTTGCACCAAGTGGTACTGGGAAGTCTACGCATACCCGCCTCTGGAAGGAATGTTTTGGTGAAGCGGTTACGGTGATCAATGATGATAAACCGTTTCTTGCTTTCCGTGATGATAAGGCCTATCTGTGTGGTACTCCTTGGCGCGGCAAACACAACATTGGGCAAAACCTGGCAGCCGAGTTAGGTGGCATCTGTATTCTCTCTCAAGCTCCAACAGATGAGATTCGTGAAGTTGCACCTTTTGATGCTGTTTCTGATATAATACAGCAATGTAATTTGCAGAGATATCTGCATAATGTACCCCTTGCTCTTGATTTGATTGACAAACTGCTTAATACCGTATCTGTATATCGTCTTTCTTGCACACCAACCTTGGTGGCTGTAGATGTTTGCAGTAAGAAAATTATAAAATAACGATCTGGACTTCCAGACCGTTATTTTCGCTATATACACAATAAAAGGCAGAAACCCAAAGAAATGGATTTCTGCCATATGGTCGGAGTGTCGGGATTCGAACCCGAGGCCTCTTGGACCCGAACCAAGCGCGATACCAAACTTCGCCACACCCCGATGACTACGATATTATATTGAAAAAACGCCCTATTGTCAAGGAGAAGTTTCTGCTGATGCATATAATGTGAAGTATCATATATGTTATGAATAGGGGGGATCTCTATGTCATATAAAATGGAATATGAAATGACGCCATCAATTGTTAAAATAGCTGCAACGACTGTACAAAGGACTAAGCGCAGAGTGAATCTTAAGGGATGGATCTATGCTAGCGCGATTATAGCTTTACTCATGTTACTTGCCTTCACGGATGTTTTCATTCCGGGAGATCCTGAAGTGACCAAAACGGCTATGTCGGAAATGATAGAGGATGTTAAAAGCGGAGAACAGGTGGTGGATGCATTTGCGGCTTTCTGTCATTCAATACTTCAGGGAAGCTAAGTCGCGCTTTCATATTTCTACAGAGTTTCTCTTTGTGATGGCAGCAGCGTTACTTATCGTTCCGGTACAGTGGCTTTGTGCCTGGTTGTTAGCTATGATTCTGCATGAACTATGTCATTATATCGCATTGCGGCTTTGTGGTGGGCGGATTGTTGCAATTCGCATTGGATGCCGCGGTGCGATTATGAAGGCAGAACCATTGTCACTTAGTAAGGAGGCCATATGCGCATACGCAGGGCCCATAGGTGCACTTTCTATATTTTTGGTTGCCAGATATGTACCTCGCACAGCAATATGTACTTTAGTTTTCAGTGCATATAATTTGCTACCTGTTTTCCCACTTGACGGCGGGAGAGGAATAGGGTGTTTGCTACAAAAAGCACTTCCGGAGGATAAGGCGTTGCAGGCGCAGCATTACATTGAAAACGGCGTTCTAATAGGTATTGCATTGATCGCGATCTATGCAGTATTTCGTTTGGGACTTGGGATCTTGCCGGCTGTGATTGCTGTTGTCCTGTTTGGAAGAGCAAAGGGAATAAAAATTCCTTGCAAAAAACGACGAATAGGCTTACAATAAGGCTACTTGATCAATACGAGGTGGCTTATGAAAGACCTACTCAGAAGAATACTCCCCACGGTGCAGAAGCCTGCCAGATATACGGGTGGAGAGTATAACGAGATTAAAAAGAATTTAGATGATGTGCGTGTTCGCGTTGCGTTCTGTTTCCCTGATACCTATGAAATTGGTATGTCCAATCTTGGTATGCGAATCCTTTATGGTGTTATGAATGAAATGGACGGCGTGTGGTGCGAGCGTGTGTTTACACCATGGGCAGATATGGAAGAAGCTATGCGCCGGAATAATCTGCCTCTTTGGGCGCTGGAGAGCCAGGACCCCGTAAAGGACTTTGATATGATTGCCTTTACAGTTGGCTATGAGATGTGCTACACCAACATCCTGAATATGCTGAATTTAGCCGGTGTGCCCATCTACAGTAAGGACAGACAGGGACTTAAGAATATTGTTTTCGCAGGGGGTGTCTGCACCTTCAATCCTGAGCCGTTGGCTGACTTTGTAGACTTCTTTTCCCTTGGAGAGGGTGAGGAGATCACCCCAGAAATTATATCCCTCTATGACTGTGCAAAGGCTGAGGGGTGGACGAAGGAACAGTTCCTTTTGGAGGTTTCTAAAATTCCCGGTATTTATGTACCCTCTTTTTATGAACACTCATATAATGAGGACGGAACGTTGGCCGAGATCAAAGCTTTAAATGGCGCACCGGAGAGGATCACAAAGCGGATCATTGAAAACCTGGATACTGCATACTATCCCACAAAAATGATCGTAGCGTCTACAGAGATTGTTCATGATCGCGCAAACCTGGAAGTGTTCCGAGGGTGTATTCGTGGCTGCCGCTTTTGTCAGGCTGGCTTTTCCTGCAGACCGGTTCGCAAGAAAAGTCCCGAAGTGCTTTACCGCCAAGCCGTGGAAACCATGGAGGATTCCGGTCACAATGAATTGACCCTTTCCAGCCTTTCTACTTCCGACTATCGTCAATTGCGGGAATTGACGGATGAACTGATTCCCTATTGTGAGCAAAATAAGATCAATCTTTCCGTCCCGTCCTTGCGCGCAGACAATTTTTCAACCGAACTGATGGAACGCTTACAGACTTTGCGTAAAAGCGGGCTGACATTTGCACCGGAAGCAGGCACGCAAAGACTTCGTGATGTGATCAATAAGAACCTGACGGAAGAAGAGATACTGACTTCTTGTACCAATGCTTTTGCAGGTGGCTGGAACAATGTAAAACTGTACTTTATGTTGGGTCTTCCTACAGAAACGGATGAAGATGTACTTGGCATTGCAGAACTGGTTTACAAGATCATTTTGGCTTGGAAAGACAATGCGGTAAATAAGAAGCGTGGCCTTCGTGTTCACGTTGCTACGGCCTATTTTGTGCCGAAGCCTCACACACCTTTTCAGTGGGAAAAGCAGATTACGCCTGAGGAATATCTGCGCAGATGTAAATTACTGAAAGAGCATCTGTATTCCAAGAGCATCGTTTACAATTATCACACACCCGATATCAGTCGATTGGAAGCAGTAACTGCCCGCGGTGACCGGCGCCTTGGTCCGGTAATCGCACACGCTGCTGCCCATGGTGCGAAATTGGATGGATGGGATGAATTCTTCCGATATGATCTGTGGTTGGATGCTTTCCGTGCCTGCGGTGTTGACCCCACATTCTACACAACGAGGGGCTTTGGTGAGGACGAAGTTCTGCCTTGGGACACAATTGATGTAGGTGTGAATAAGAAATTCTTGCTGCGGGAACGGAACCAGGCGTATGCCGGAAAAGTCACACCGGATTGCCGCCACGGGTGCAGCGGTTGTGGTGCCAATTGCCTACTGAAGGAGGTGCAATGCGATGCTTAGACTTTTGTTTGAAAAGAAGGGGCAAAGCATTTGGATTTCTCACCTGGATCTGATGCGCCTTTTCCAAAGAGCTTTTAAACGGGCAGGACTGCCCCTGACACATACCCAGGGATTTAATCCCCGACCTTCTGTTTCTATCGCACTGCCCCTTTCCGTTGGAGTCGAAAGCCAATGTGAGTTGTTGGACTTTGAGCTGGAGGCTTGCGATGCAACCCTTGATGAAATTCAAGAGAAGCTGAACGAAGGCCTTGTGGAGGGCGTCCGCGTCCTTAAAGTATATAAGGATGGCAGCAAGATCCGTGATCTTTCTTATCTAAATTGCAAATTGGTTTTAGAGTATGATAATGGTGCCTCTGAGGAGTGCGTGAAGGCTCTGCAAGGGCTGTTTGCTGGCGATACGATCATCGTGCCTAAGAAGACCAAAAACGGCATGCAGGACCAGAATATCGCTGCTATGATAAAGGAGATTTCCTTTGAAAGGGCAAACGATAGGGAAGTGGTATGCCTTTGCACCATATGCTGCCAGAATCCTACGCTGAATCCGGCACAAATTCCGTTGGCTGTTGAGCGCTACTGCCCGGAATGGAAAGCGGATTTTTGCCGTATCAAACGGTTGGATATTTTAAATCATAATTTTGAAGTGTTTCGTTAAGGAGTTAGTATGGAAATCAATCCTAATTTTGTCTTGGAAGATTGCCCCATTTGCCGTGGCAACGGTATGGTTGTTCACGAGGGCGGTTGGAATGTGCAGGTGGAATGCTGCGACTGCAGTGCCCATACGGTATATGTAGAATACGAGAACGACGAACAGAAGAAAGAGGCAGAACAACAAGTTGTTTGCCTTTGGAACTTGGGTAAGGTTATTAAGGGCGAAGCAGGGGAATAAAAATTTTTATTAAAAAGTAAAAAAATGCTTGCATTTTCTGCGACGGTGTGGTAGTATATCCAAGCGGTCGTAAGACGCAAGCAATTTCCGGGTGTGGCGAAGTTTGGTATCGCGCTTGAATGGGGTTCAAGAGGCCTCGAGTTCGAATCTCGACACTCGGACCAAAAACGAGAAATCCACGTTAGTGGGTTTCTCGTTTTTTATTCCTGTACGAGATTCGAATGATAGTTGCAACGCGGATGAGCGTTGCCGGCGAGGGCTCGACCGAGCTGAACAATCATTTTCGCTTATAGCGAAAATGCAATCGGATCTCGCACTCGGATATCGACATTACAGAATGCTTAGTAGGAAATCCACTTATGTGGGTTTCCATTTTTTATTTTCAGGCATACTCGCACTTGAACCGCAGTTCGAAACAGAGCTTTGTAAATTACATCTAAAATTCTTAGTTGATTCATTTGAAAAGGGTGCAATCTACCGATTGACAATAGTTGGAATTTATGTGATAATTTATGTTAAGAAAGTATATTTTGTCAGAAAGCGCTGTCGATATATTAAGAAAAGGGGAGAGTTGCTATGAAAAAATGGATCGCTGCTTTATCAGTAATGTTTGCTTTGGCAATATGTCTGTTTATGTTGCCTGCGGACGTAAATGCTGAGGCCGTAGAACCTGCAGTTAGTATCGAGGTACTGGAATCTATCCTGAATGGTTCCGGTGAAATTGATCCTAATATTGGCTCTGATAGCTATGATATTGATGGCAATGGTATCGTTGAATATGATGATTTGGTTGCGCTCAAATACTTGCTTGGAGAAGGTGCGCCCTTAGCTGACCCCTTGCTCCCCGGCAAGGGAGAGGATTTGCTGTCTACTCTTGACCTTTCCCTGCTGCAGACTGCCCTTGTTCGTGGGGATTCTACCCGAGCACTGGTTCTTAATAAAGATGCAACAAGCGTTACGGTTATGTTTGGCGAAACCGTGGATTTGAGCCAAAGTGTCTATTTCTTAATGGACGCTCTGTGCTTGAATGGCAAAGAGAATCTCACTTTAACCTTCCACACGGCATCTGGTGATATGCAGCCTATCAGTATTGGATCACAGATGTCCGGTTGGAGTACGGTATCTGTGTATTTGCCTGCAATACCTGTTGAGGAATTGGCACAGATTAATGGCTTTACGATCCTGCTTGATAGTGAAAATACTGTTGTTATTGATAACGTTTGCATTGATGGAACAGCAGAGCGTGTACAGGTTACATTTTATGATGTTAACGAAACCATTACATTTGCGGCGGGCTATCCTTATGGCAAAATGCCAGTTCCATCCAAAGAAGGATATATATTCAATGGTTGGTATGATAATGCTGATTGCACCGGTACAAGGGTAACAAGTGAAACCTTGGTTCCTGCGGAGGGTCAAACCCTATATGCAGGCTGGGTTGCATCCAGGGAAACGAAAATTGACTTCAGCACGGATGCTCTGAGAGAAAGCCAGACATCTGCCGAGCAGGTTTGGAAAAACGGCCGCGTAACGTTTACCAATACAAAGACGACCGCTTCCAATAATGTTAGCGATGACACAAATCCCATAAGATTGTACAAAGGCTCCACTGTTACTGTTGCATGTACCGGTATGGGCAAGATTGTACTGACTTCCTATAACGGAAATGAATACATAACGGCTCTGTCTGATACATTGGATGAGGTTGGAGCTTGCTATACTGTCAGCGATAACATCTTTACGATCGCATTCAACGAGTTGGTTGATGTTTTTGAAATTCCTGCTCTTACCGATCAGGTTCGCTTGCTTGCTATTACTGTTTCTACAGTGGATGACGGTACAATTGAGGATTATGAAGTTGCTTTCAATTTGAACTATCCTGATGCTCCGGAAGGCCCTGCAAGCCTTCTGGTAGAAGAAGGCTGTGCATATGTCACATTGCCTGATGTTACCCGCGACGGTTATATCTTTGGCGGATGGTACTTGAATCCTGAATGTACCGGTGATGCCGTTACAGCAAGAAATACAGTAAACTCCGCTCACAGCCTATATGCAAAGTGGACAGCCGTATATAACGAGGCTACGAAAGATATTACAATCGACTTTACAAGCGCAGGCCATCGTCTAAGCCAGACTACTTCGGAGCAAGTATGGGCCAACGGTGGTGTTACCCTGACAAACTCTAAGGCCAGTGCAACGTCCAATGTGGTGGCTGACTTCAATCCTGTAAAGTTCTATGCACATTCTGCGCTGAAAATAGAGGCTACCGGCATAACGAAAATTGTATTTACCGGCGATACTACGAGCTACGCCACACCGCTGGTTGATTCTATTACCAGCAGTGCGGATGTTGGAGTTGCACAGACTGAAAAAGTCGTTACTGTAACGTTCTCCAATCCTGTGGATGTATTTGTAATCGGAGATATTGTCAAGCAAGTTCGTTTGGACAGTGTTACTGTTACTGTGGCAGATGATGGCTCAACACCGGATACGCCTAAGTATGAAGTTACGTTTAATTTGAACTATTCCGATGCGCCTGAAGCCCCTGCAAGCCTTCAGATAGAAGAGGGCAGTGTTTATGGCACATTGCCTCTGGTTTCCCGCGACGGTTATATCTTTGGCGGATGGTATTTGACTGCTGATTGTACCGGTGATGCTGTTACGGAAAGCACTGCCGTTACCTCTGCCCACACCTTGTATGCAAAGTGGACTGCTGCGTATAATGCCGGTGCCACGAAAGATGTTACAATCGACTTTACCACCACAGATCACCGCGTGAGTCAGTCTGAACAGGAACAAGTATGGGCAAATGACGGTGTCACCATGACCAACACGAAGGCAAGCGCACAATCCAATGTTGCCGATGCTTGCAATCCTGCCAAGTTCTATGCACATTCTGCACTGAAGATCGAGGCTGCCGGTATCACGAAAATTGTATTTACCGGCGATACTCCGAGCTACGCTACACCGCTGGTTAATTCCATCACCAGCAGCGCAGATATTGGAGTTGTTCAGGATGGAAAAATTGTCACGGTAACTTTTACTAATCCCGTTGACGTTTTTGAGGTCGGTGACATTTCTGCACAGGTCCGTTTGGACGGTATTACTGTTACTGTAGCAGACAATGGCACTGCGCCGGAGCCTCCCGTAACCGAGCCTCCTGCTACTGAGCCTACACCCGAGCCTACTCCGGAACCGACGGATCCGCCGGTTGTGGAGGAGACTGTCGAGCACACCATTACTTTTGACGATAAGGCAAAACGTACCGAATTTAGCACCACAAAGCAGGTATGGGTTGAGGACGGGATCACGGTTACAAACAACAAAGCCGCCGCATCTTCCAATGTTGCCGACTTCGCAAACCCGGTGCGATTCTACAAGAATTCCGAAATAATCATTGCATCCAAGGGTATGACGAAGATTGTTATTACGGCCAACAACACCTCCTATGCCAACACCTTGGCCGGCGCGCTCTCCACAACCGCCAGTGGTTCAACCGTAACAATAACCTTTGATACCCCTGTGGATTCTTATACGATCATTCCTTCTACCGGTGCGGTTTGGTTATTGAGCATGACTGTTACCACCGTTGTTTCCGGTGGTGCGGAGGAACCTGATCCCGGTGAAGATCCGGAGACCTTTGAAGTGTCTTTTGACTTGAACTATCAGGGTGCACCTGCAGCTCCTGCTACCCTTGAGGTAACTAAGGGTGATGCTTACGGTGAGCTTCCCATTGCAGAACGGACAGGTTATACATTTGACGGATGGTTCCTGGATGCGGAAGGTAACAGTACTGCTGTTAAGGCAACAGATGTTGTTGATGAAAGCCGTACTTTATATGCAAAGTGGACAGCTATCGCAGAGCCCGCCCCTGATCCTGATCCGGAACCCGAAATCACCTATGTGCCGAAGGATATAACAATTACATTTGATGCAGGCAAGACAAACCGCACAGAGTATTCCACTGCCAAGCAGGTTTGGGTGAAGGATGGACTGACTTTTACGAACGAGAAGAGCGCATCTACCACCAATGTAGGCGACTATTCCAATCCGGTTCGTATTTATGCAAAGTCCAGCGTGCTCATCGAATGTGGCAATATGAGCCAAATTATTATTGTATCCGATGGTTCCAGCTCCTATAAGACAGCGTTAACAAATTCTTTAAACAATGCTGGTGTTCAGTTCACAACAGGTAGCAGCAACACATATACGATCACCTTTGATGTTCCTGTGAACTCCTTCAGCATCCCGAGTTTTACTGCACAGGCTCGTTTTAAGAGTATTACAGTTACTGCATTAGTGCCGGAAACTTCTTCCGGCACTACTCCTCCTGCTGATGAGCCTTCCGAAAATGATCCTCCGGTAAATAATGATCCTGCTGTGGACTCCGCGAATCCAATTGCGGTGGTGTATACCATGAGGAGCAACGATAAGTATACCGATGTGATCTTAAATTGGGGTTATCGAGGTGACACCGCAAGCGGTTTATCTCCCAATGCGCTGGCCTTTTATACCGCAAGAAACACAAGCCTTAGTCAGTTGTCTGCCCTGAGCGGCTCTGCGACTCTGAACTCTGTACCCCAGAGTGATCTCTACCTGGAGCTTAAGGCAATGATGTCCGATGCACATACAACGAAAACAACCTATGACGATGTGCGGTATCTCTTTGGCTTTACAGACTGCCAGGGAGCAAATGATGCAAATCTCTCTTTGCTATACTGCGGTGAGAATATCTCCGCTGCCTGGGATGGCGGAACCTCCTTTAACCGTGAGCACTGCTGGCCCAAGAGCAAGACTGCCGGTTCTTCTGGGACTACAACCGTGGATGCAGATATTATGACGCTGCGTCCTGCAACACCTTCCAATAATGGCTCCAGAAGCGACAAAGCCTTTGGCACGACCACTACAGCCAGTTATTTTAATCCTAACGAGTATTTGAAAAATAAGTACGATATTCGGGGCGATATGGCCAGAACTGTATTGTATACGTATGTTCGTTGGGGAGAAGGAAACTTGACCGGTGCTGACGGTGCTATCGAAAGTATAGATGTACTTCTTGACTGGATCGAAGAAGATCCCGTTGACACTTGGGAACTTGGCAGAAATGACTCTGTAGAGTCTATTACCGGCACACGGAACATTTTTGTTGACTATCCAGAGCTTGCTTTCGTTCTGTTTGGTGAGCAGATTCCTACCAATATGCAGACTCCCTCTAAGGCCGCATGATCACGTTAGGAGCATACATAGTTTACCAATTAAGTGGATGCGATTTCGGTCGCATCCACTTAAATATTACGAAAAAAAGTGAAAATTCCTCTTGATTTTCTCATAAAACCGTGTTATTATATCTCGGTCTGAAAACAAGGTGAGTCCTCTGCGTGGCCGAAACCCATATCTTCGGAGCAAACCATGTAAGAACGCCTAACTATAAGGAGGACAATGATATGGATTTGGTAAAAGCACTGTCCAGCCAGTACATGAAGGAAGAGCTGCCCGAAATGCGGGTTGGTGATACCGTTCGTGTGCATGTGCGGATCAAGGAAGGCTCCCGTGAGCGTATTCAGGTGTTTGAAGGCACCATCATCGCCCGGAAGCACGGCGGCATCGGTGAGACCATCACTGTTCGTCGCATCAGCTACGGTGTAGGTTGTGAAAAGGTTTTCCCTGTTCACTCTCCCCGTATTGCCAGTGTTGAGACTGTTCGTAAGGGTAAGGTTCGCCGTGCGAAGCTGTACTACCTGCGTGACCGTTTCGGCAAGGCCGCCAAGGTCAAGGAACTGGTATAATTGCAAAAAGAATAAAAAAAGAGGGGCAACCCTCTTTTTTTATTGCTCAAAATAGTTTATAATGGTAAAAATGTTCATTGGAGGTGAAGTTATGGACGCAATGCAAACGAGAAGTAATGGAACAAAGAAAACTACACTGGCGTATTTACACGACTTTGTTATCTTGCTTGCAGTGATCTTGCTGGTTTTTCTTTTGTTAGGCCGAATTGTTGTTGTTTCCGGCCCGTCTATGATGAACACCTTAATTGATGGTGACTACCTGCTTGTTGTTGGAAAACCGTTCTACAATGCGCCGGAGGTTGGCGATGTAGTCGTTGTCAGCAAGGACTCTTATAAGTCAGGAGAGCCTATTATAAAACGGGTGATTGCTACCGAGGGACAGACGGTTGAAATTGTTGATCATAATGTGTATGTCGACGGAAAACTGCTAAATGAGCCTTATATTTCCTCACAAACATTTGCTCCTTATGGCAGTCAGTTCTCTTGCGTTGTTGCAGATGGTTGTGTGTTTGTAATGGGCGATAATCGCGCTGTTTCAAAAGATAGCAGAAGCTCAGAAATTGGACAGATTGACTGCCGTGAAATCGTTGGCAAAGCAGTATTCTTGTTCTTACCCGGCGCAAATGAAAATACCAATAAGAGGGATTTTAGCCGTATAGGAGGGATTTCCTGATGGATGAAAAACAAATGAATATCCAGTGGTATCCTGGCCATATGACAAAGACCCGTCGGCAAATTGAGGCTGATTTGAAATTGGTTGATGCGGTTTGCGAAATTGTGGATGCACGAATTCCTGTTTCCAGCAGAAACCCGGATATTGACTCTATTTGCGCGAACAAACCACGGCTGATCGTTCTCAACCGCAGTGACCTTGCTGACTGGGAAGTAACAAAGTCCTGGATGCAGTATTTCAGAGGCCAGGGTATCGCGGCTATTGCGACTGATTGCAAGAGCAGGCGGGGGATCAACGAGTTTCTGCCTGCAGTTCGTAGCGTATTAAAAGAGAAAATCGCAAGGAATGCGGCCAGAGGCATGAATAAGCCCTTGCGAATTATGATTGTGGGCATTCCCAATGTTGGCAAGTCTACTTTTATCAATCAGATCTCCGGCAGAAAAGGCGCGAAAGCGGAGAACCGCCCCGGCGTTACCCGCGGCAAGCAGTGGGTGACAGTCGATGCCAGCTTGCTCCTTTTGGATACGCCCGGCATTTTGTGGCCTAAGTTTGAAGACCCTGAAGTTGGAATGATGCTGGCTTATACCGGTGCGGTCAAAGAAAATGTGATTGATACGGAAGAACTTGCCTGCCATTTGGCAGAGAAAGTAAACCGTTATTATCCCCAGGTGCTGCTGGATCGTTATAAGGTACAGATGCCCTCTGATACTCCCGGCTATATGCTACTGGAAGAAGCCGGCCGGAAGAGAGGCTATTTGCTGGCACGAGGAGAAATCAATACAGAGCGAATGGCTAAGGTGCTGATCGATGAGTACCGGAGCGGTAAACTTGGAACCTTTACTTTTGAAAAAGTGGAGGACGCTGTATGAGTGAAGTGGATATGTTCCATTATGAAAACTTGCAAAAGTCATTGGGATATCGATTTGTTTGCGGTGTGGACGAGGCGGGAAGAGGCCCTCTTGCCGGACCGGTCTGTGCCGCTGCAGTCATTTTGCCGGAAGATGTGAATATTCCCGGGCTGAATGACAGCAAAAAACTCTCCGACAAACGCCGCAGAGAAATGTTTCCGTTGATTAAGGAGCAGGCCATCGCATATAGCATTGCATTTGCAACGGAAGAAGAAATTGACGATATCAATATTTTGCAGGCAACATATTTGGCTATGCAACGGGCCATAGACGGCCTGCAAACAAAAGCAGATTTTGCACTCATAGATGGCAACCGTGCAAAGGATTTTGGACTGCCGGTGAAGACAATTGTAGGCGGTGACGGCCTGAGTGCGAGCATTGCCGCTGCTTCAATTTTGGCAAAAGTAACACGGGATGACTTCATGCTTGAATTGGCAAAAGACTATCCCCAATACGGATTTGAGGTACACAAAGGCTACGGCACAAAAGCCCACTATGAGGCCCTCGCTCAGTTCGGCCCAAGTAACGTGCATCGTATGACCTTTTTGAAGAAATTATATGGGACGAAATAATCTTGTAGGTGCCTGGGGAGAATCGGTTGCGGCTCAGTACCTGAGAAACAAAAAATACACATTGTTGGGCGCAGGGTATCGTTGCCGCTTTGGTGAGATCGACCTGATTGTTGCCGACAAGAAGAATATCGTTTTCGTTGAAGTCAAACTACGGAAGTCTGATAAATTCGCAAAAGCTGCTGAATTTGTGGATTATCACAAACAGAACCGTTTGCGTACGACTGCATCGATGTACTTAGCAAGCAACCCAACAAAATTGCAACCGCGTTTTGATGTGATTGAAATCTACGCACCGGATGGATATGAAACAAGCAATCCGGTAATCCACCATTTGGAAGGGGCATTTGAATGAGCATCCCAGTATTTGACTTGCATTGTGATACTGCCTTATCTTTGTTGGGTGAATCTCTCGACCAGGCTGGCAGCTTGCGTAAAAACGCTTTACATATTGACCTGGAAAGAGCATCCACATTGTGCGGTTACTGCCAATGTTTTGCTTGCTTTACGACTCCGGGTATGGAAAAGTGGTACAAAAAATCTCCTGTTGTTGTTTTTGAGAGAGAACTGGCAACGGTTATGCGGGAAACGGAGAAAAATGCAGATATGATTTCTCTGTGCTATTCCCCCGCGGAAATTGAAAAAAATCGTGCTACAGGGAAAATGAGCGCCATTTTGACTATCGAGGGCCCAGCAGGCTTTGACTATGATCCTGAACTGCTTGAAGATCTATATCAGGTCGGCTTTCGAATTACAACATTGGGCTGGAACGAGCAAAATGCACTCTGCGGCTCCAATGTAACCGGCGGTGGCTTGACGGAGCAGGGTAAGGAATATGTGCGGCGCGCCCAAAGCCTTGGTATGCTTGTAGATGTAAGCCATATCAGCGATGAAGCCTTCTGGGACATTATGGATGTGACCCAGGCACCTATTGTAGCGACCCATTCCAATGCCCGTGCTGTCTGCGGCCATAGCAGAAACTTAACCGATGATATGTTCCTGGCTATCTGCAAGACCGGCGGTGTGGCAGGATTCAACCAGTATGA
>JAZRUE010000033.1:0-150230 GCA_045652345.1 Faecousia sp.
CGCCACCGGCTGTTCCTCCATCTGGGGCGGTCCTGCCGCTACCTCTCCCTACTGCGTCAACGAAGAGGGTCACGGTCCTGCTTGGGCTAACTCCCTGTTTGAAGACAACGCAGAACACGGCTTGGGTATGTATACCGCACAGGCTGTGATTCGTGAATCCTTGGCTAACAAGGTTCGCAAGGTTATGGAAGACACCTGCTGCGAGGAGCGCAAGGCTGCTTGCCAGGCATGGCTGGATACCTTCGACCACGGCGAAGCCAATAAGGCTGCTACCAAGGCTCTGATCGCTAACCTGGAATCCAAGGTTTGCTGCGATACCGTTAAGGACATCCTGTCCAAGAAGGAATACCTGAGCAAGAAGTCCATCTGGATCTTCGGCGGCGACGGCTGGGCATACGACATCGGCTTCGGCGGTGTTGACCATGTTCTGGCTTCCAACAAGGACGTAAACATCTTCGTATTTGATACCGAAGTTTACTCCAACACCGGCGGCCAGGCTTCCAAGGCTTCTAACATCGGTCAGGTTGCTCAGTTTGCAGCTTCCGGTAAGGAAACCAAGAAGAAGTCCCTGGCTGAGATCGCCATGTCCTACGGCTATGTCTATGTGGCACAGATCGCTATGGGCGCCAACCAGGCTCAGACCATCAAGGCCATCTGCGAAGCAGAAGCTTACAACGGTCCTTCCCTGATCATCGGCTACGCTCCCTGTGAAATGCACTCCATCAAGGGTGGCATGATGAACTGCCAGAGCGAAATGAAGAAGGCCGTTGACTGCGGTTACTGGAATCTGTTCCGTTTCGATCCCTCCAAGCAAACCGGCAAGTTCACTCTGGACTCCAAGGCTCCCAAGGATGGCTATCAGGAATTCCTGATGAACGAAGCTCGCTACAGCCGTCTGACCCGTGAATTCCCCGAGCGTGCAACTGAACTGTTCGCTAAGAACGAAGCTGCCGCTAAGGAACGTTACGAGCACCTGCTGAAGCTGGTTGAAATGTACAAGGACTAATTCCTAAACATTGCCGCCCCCGAGATTCTCGGGGGCGGTTTTTAAGGAGACTACAATGTATTGCACTATAATCGATATTCGCGGTGATTATGCCTATGTAAAATATGAAGACACCGGAGTTGTTTCCGAAGTTGCCATCGCGCTGTTGCCTTTCGGTGTAGATACCGGTGATCGTCTTAAATTTGAAAATTACGAGTTTACAATTGCTTAAAAAGCGGCTATGGAATCCATAGCCGCTTTTCATTATTCTTGCTCATCATGATTCGATGTTAACTTTTTATCTTTCCGTCTTCTTCGAACTTCTGGTTCACGAGCAACCAGTTTCTCACCTGCGATATTACGTCTTTCCAAACGTTTCTTGGTGACCTCGCTCAAAAGTGTGTAAATAACAGATGCAATCGGAATCATAATAATCATTCCGGCCACGTCAAAAAGCACACCGCCAACAGATATTGCCACCAAGACCCACATACCCGGAAGACCAATTGAGGTTCCTACAACTTTGGGGTATATTAAGTTGTTCTCAATCTGCTGAATGACCACGGACATAATTACAAACCACATTGCTTTAGTAGGATCCACAACCGCAATCAAGAAAGCGCCAACTAAGCAAGCAATCCACGCGCCCACATAGGGCACAAAAGCAGTAACCGCAATCAGCACACAAATAAGCGGGATATAGGGCATGTCAAAAATCGCCATTGTAATCGCAAACATGCTACCTAAAATGCAAACTTCAACACATTGGCCAGAGAGGAATCTTGAAAATGCACTGTTGGAGAGCTGCAAAACACGGATTGAACCATCTGCAAAGCGCTCCGGCAAGAATGCATATAGCAATCTGCGACCTTGACGGGCCAGAAGTTCCTTCTGGAACAACACATAGATTGCAAAAATAGCAGAAATAAAAGCATCTATAAAGAAGCCGCCAACACTTAAAACCGCACCCCAAGTCTTGGAAAGTATGGAAGAAAGGTCACTTCCAAGGTCAGTTAGTCTGTCCTGCAAAATCTCAGCCCAATTAAAATTGGTTGCACTTCCCAGCCACTCGGACAAATCTGGATTATCTGCTAAAAACTGTTTGGCCTTTTGTTCGAGATTGGTAACGAATTTCGTCAACTGCGGAATCAGGTCAGAAATCGTGCGAACAAGTTCGGGAATGAGTAGCCAAAGAACACCGGTCAAAATGACAGCAACCAGCAAAAACGCCAGGAACATCGCAAGAATCCTGCGCCCCTTGGCATTCTTAATCCTTTTCATCTTGCTTTCCATCCACCTCATTGGCACATTAATAATGAACGCAATGACGAGACCTACTATGAATGGGGTTGTAATTTCGCCTATGACATCAAAAGCAGTTGACCACTGGCTTGGCGAGTATAAAATCCATGCAAATAGGATAGCAATAATTAGCACAACCAGTATCCGCTTTAGGGTCTTCTTATCAATCTTAATTTCCATGGTTACCTCCCTCACTCAAAATAATCTTGCAATGAAAATGTGATAACAGTGCAGCATTAAGTGTCGTCGCGAATTAGTTTGCACAAGGCTTCCACATTTTCATCTGTAGTTGCCCAACTTGTACAAAAGCGAACTGCACGAGAGTCCGCACTAACGCGGCCTTGCTCTGTAAAAGTAACTTTCCCCTTCAACTTTTCCAAAAGCGTGTCGGGCAAAATGGGAAAAACTTGATTTGTTGTCGTTTCAGCCAATAAAGAATAGCCAGATTCCACGACAGCTCTCCTAATGGAGTCAGCCTGCTCATTCGCGTGGCTGCAAATCTTAAAATATAGATTTTCATCCATCAACGCAGCAAATTGGACTCCAAGAAGCCAGCCTTTTGCAAGCATACCACCATGTTGCTTGATGAGATAGCGAAAGTCTTCAGCAATTACCGGATTTGAAAATACAACCGCTTCTCCAAACATCGCGCCGCACTTCGTGCCACCAATGTAAAACACATCTGTCAGTTCTGTCAAATCCTTCAGCGTCAAATCATTATCTTTAGCAGTCAGACCGTAGCCGAGGCGCGCACCATCCATAAACAGATACAATCCGTACTTACGGCAAACACTATGAAGAGCAGTCAAGTCTTCCTTATAGTAAATTGTGCCCAGCTCCGTAGGATTTGAGATATAAACCATCTTGGGCTGCACGGTATGCTCCGCATCACTATCACCCAGATGGGCAGTCATCAACGCTTCCACCTGTGCTGCAGTAATTTTACCGTCATTAGTGGGAAGCGCCAAAATCTTATGGCCGCAGGCTTCAATAGCGCCGGTTTCGTGGACATGAATGTGTCCGCTTGCTGCGCTAATCACACCCTGATGGGGACGCAAGCAGGCATCAATCACAGTTAGATTCGTTTGTGTTCCTCCTACCAGAAAATGCACAATCAAATCCTCTTTATTGCAAGCCATTCGAATCTTGTCCGCCGCCAGGTCGCACCAATGATCTCTGCCATAGCCGGTTACTTTCTCGCCGATGCAGGAATGCATTTTTTCCAGCACCTTTTCGTGGCACATTTCATTATAATCATTGTGAAAGTAAAGCATTATACGCCTCCATAATTATTCTATAAACATTTTACAAGTAGAATGCCCCTGTGTCAACAGTCATAATCCCTCTTTTACAAACATAATCTTTTCTTGGCAAGCACACAGCAGGGAGGAGATTACATGGCGAATACAATGGAAGAAAGAGCCTGCGAACTGGCTGTGTACATCATAGAAACTGGTGCTACGGTACGCTCTGCGGCACAAAGATTTGGCATTTCAAAATCAACAGTTCATAAAGATCTCACCTTAAGACTTCCAAAATGCAACCGTATTCTATATGAAAAAGTTCGTCATATTTTGGAAACCAACAAGGCAGAAAGACACATCCGTGGCGGATTGGCAACACAGCGGAAATATAAGAAGCAAAAGTAAAAATGGGTGCATCTGCACCCATTTATTTATAAGTCGTCTGCATCCTGTACCGGCTTCTCATTCGGATCATTAGGCCTTCCGGTATAGCTTCCAAAAGGATCTGTATTGATAATCTTCCCATTTTTCTTCATATAATCACCTCCAAGTATAGTCTTTGCTTTTTAAGAAGAATATGCTATACTATTTTAGAGGTGATGGTAATGTTTGATATAACATTGCTCTGTATGGGTAAATTAAAAGAGAAATTTTATATTCAGGCGGCGCAGGAGTACGAAAAGCGTCTGGGTGCATACTGCCGTTTTCATCTGTTGGAACTGCCGGAATGTAAACTACCGGAAGCCCCTTCCCCAGCCCAAATTGCTGCTGGGCTGGACAAAGAGGCTGAGATAATCCTTACCAAAATTCCGAAAGGTGCATGGTTATGCATATGGACCCCGGAAGGAAAACTGCTTTCCTCAGAAGATCTGGCGGAACAAATGAGGGGGGTAAAGCTTTCAGGTAAAAGCAGCGCATGCTTCTTGATCGGATCTTCCTTTGGCATTTCCCCGAAAATTAAGGAGATAGCAGATTGCAAACTTTCAATGAGTAAGATGACATTCCCTCACCACCTGGCCCGTGTTATGGTTTTGGAACAGCTATACCGTGCCGAAGCCATTCAAGCAGGCAGCAAATATCATAAATGATAAATGACGGTAGAAAATCTACCGTCATTTTTTAGAATTCACCCGTTGCGTACATAATGGCAGAAAGCGCACACAGAGGAGCCGTCTCGCACCGCAGGATGCGGCTTCCAAGGGTGCAAATATGAAATCCGGCATCTTTTGCCATTGTTACTTCTCGCTCTTCTAAGCCGCCCTCAGGGCCTGTAAGAATAGATATAGTTTGATACATTCCTTCTTCAAGCGCCATTTTAAGTGTGGTAGCTCGTTCATTCTCATAAAAGAGAATTGCCTTATCTGCTTGTGCACCTCTCTCAAGTGCCTCTTTATAACTACTTAATACCACAACTTGAGGAATTCTTCCTCGGCCTGATTGCTCAGCTGCAGAAGCGGCTATCTTTTGCCAGCGTTCTTTCTTTTTGGCGAGGCTCTTGTCATCCGGCTTAGAAACACACCGGGAGGATGGAAACGCAATAATTTCGTAAGCGCCTAATTCTGTAGCCTTTTGGATCACATGTTCCAACTTATCCGCTTTGGGGAATGCCATATATACGCTGACAGCAACTGCAGGCTCATTCTTACTGTCAATCGTGCTTTCAATAACCAAACTGATCGCAGACGATGTTACATCGCTGACAGTGCAAAGGCTTTCCCTGCCCAGACCGTCGCAAATCAGGAGCCTTTCCCCTACCTTCAAGCGCAGAACTTTAGCATGGGCCGCATTCTCCCCAGTAAGAACAGTAAACTTTTTATTTAGTTCCTCCGGCTCTACAAAAAAACGAGTCATATGCCTTCCTCCAATATATGCTATATTGATTATACCATATTCCTTTTTTCTCGTCAATGATAGGTAAAACAAGGCAAAAAGAGGTTGACAAAAGAGCATCACAAAGATATAATACAAAAGTCACTTGCGAGAGTGTTGGAATGGTAGACAAGCACGTTTGAGGTGCGTGTGGTTACGCCGTGTGGGTTCGAGTCCCATCTCTCGCACCAATAGCGAAGGAGAGGCAAATGCCTCTCCTTTTTTATGCAAAAGAGAGGAAGGTTCACACCTTCCTCTCTTTATGTTTATTCCGAATTATTGTCTTTCCAGTTCTCTCAATTCCTGATTCACTTCAGTAATATCTCTTTGCGTAACCAAAATTCTCTCTTCTTTGTTTCTGATACATTGAGCAAGCATTTCTTGCTCTTCTTTCAGTTCCTTGTTAGAGAGTCGACCAGCTTCGATCAGACCACGAATTGCAGAAATTGCCGGGAGGAATCCGCCACTAAACAATGTCATTGCAAATGCACCGCCCATGGAGTTTCCGCGAGCATTTGCAAGGATCATTGAAAATACAAACTGTGCAATAAAGGAAAGGGAGAAAATAGTAAAGGCCGTATCTGTTCCAATGGAATACATAAAATAGAGAACCACTGCATTGGCAAGAGCCAAGATGGCAGGTACGCATATCTTACGCTTAGTGTTGGTAAGGTTCTGTTCTCGATAAATGGAATCTGCCAACTGGCCTTCCAGGCTTTCCTTTTCGTTCTTTTGGGCACGCAGAAGACCATTGAGTTGTTGTAAAGAGTCTGTCAGACGTGTATGCTCGGCATTATGGCGCTCCCGTTTCAGGCGTGCTTCTCGTTCTCTTGCAAGGCGCTCATTTACTGCCTTGTTCCACTTATTGAGCTTTTCAGCAGTAGCTTCATCAGCATACCGCACAGCATTTCTAAAGGTCCGCATTCCATCGAGTGGCACTCTGCTGGATAAGACATCATCTCCACCGCGAGCCTTCGCCTCCACAAGGAACTTATAGTAATAGGCTTTTCCGTTCGTAGGATCTACGTCCAACACCTTTTCACAATAGGTGTCAGCATTATCCCAATCCCTATCGTCAAGGAAGATTTCAACGCGCTTCAGCAAAGCGGCAACATTACCACTGGCAGACTGCTGAACAACAGCTTCCTTAACGGGCTCTGGCTTCTTATCGGCATCAATAACTTTTTTGACACCACGAATCAGATCCTGAATAAAGCCAATCTTTGCCATATCATAGCACTGCAAAACGCTAAGTTGATCCGGTATATCATAGGGGTCCATATCCCGGTAGCAGGGCAACAGCAGCTTGCTATGATCTTTTTTCATCATAGCCAAGAAACGGCTCCATTCATTCTTAACCCAAACTGCGTTAAAGTACTCAGCCTTTGTGCCGATTACAATCATTACCTTTGCAGAGTTCAGGGCTGCAAAGATGTAAGGCTCATACTGTCTGCCAACCAAGTCCTCCAATGTAATACGGGAGAAAAACACACGATAGCCCTGGTCAACCAGTTGATAGTACACTTCTTGTGCCATCATACTATCGCGGGTACGCTGACCATTTTCGTCAGATTCCTTATAGCAGATAAACACATCAAAAGGATCTTCATTTTGAGAAGTAGCCAGAATGCCACGTTGTACTTCAGCAATCTTGTTCGCATCCTTCTGGTATTGCCGCTTGGTAATACCTTCGGAATACTTTAAAGCAGCCAAATAGTCTACATCATCCAGAAAATTATCAAAGCTTGCACGGTGACAAGTGGGGATATATTCCAGGGTAGCAGGGTCTTCCACATACTCGATGCCAAAACGACAAAGTGCGCAGCACCAGTGGGCTTCTGCGTCTGTATCGTCTTCACTGACAATACGTTCATAGACCGCTAATGCATTATCAAATTCGCCAATACGACGGAAATGATTACCTCTGTTAAACGCCGCTTCCCTCTGTTCATCCCGAACATGGGGAATTGTTTGCTGCGTTCCGCAATATTCGCAAGTAGCAATCGTTGAATCATTGTTAATCTCCAACGAGCCACCGCACATTTTACACTTAAAGAGCGCCATATATTCACCTCGAAAGCAAACCGGAACTTACTTCAGCAGTTTGCACTTTTTATTTCTATCGTTAATCAGAATAAGCAATTCGTTTGCCAGTTCAGCAATGCGATCGGCTTCATCAGCACAAACAGCATCGCTAAAAGCTGCGAACTTCAAGGTGATCTGTCCTTCAACGCCGGAAAGGGCATCATTGCTCATAGGATCAGCGTAGCGCACGGCTTCATATACTTTCTTGCAGTTTGCCTTGGCGTCGTCACTTTTTGCACGGGCCATCAGGGTATCAGCGTCAACAGTCAAAGCCTTGATAAAGAAAGTCTGCACTTTGATCTTCTGATCAATGCGTTCCACTTCACCAACGGCAGCAGTAGCTTTCACAATGGCAACCACATTCGCAACAAGAACAATGGCGCAGGCGATTGCACCAATCCAGTAAGGCAGGGGTGCGATCAGCATACACAAACCGCCAATAATAAAGGTTGCAACAGAACCGGCATAGCTGGTCTTAATCAAAGAAATTCTATAGAACAGTTTCTGCAGATTCTCTTCTTTCAGCGCAACATAGCCACAAATCAGCTGTCCCAGGAACATGACGGTGATCAGGCTATAGCCAATCCAAAAAGAGGGTGTAAACTTATCTACGCCGGGAATACCGGGCACAATAAATGCAATCAGATTAAAAAGAGCTAACTCAACCGCCCAAACAACGGAAAATAAACCAAAACGCTTCTTCATTACTTTATCCTCCCATTAAATCTTCTCGCCGCATTCCAGGCAGAACTTGGCGCCCTTAGGAAGTTCGGCACCGCATTTTGCACACTTGGCAATCAGAGGCGCACCACATTCCATACAGAACTTACCCTTGGCAGTCTTAGTGCCACAGGCAGGACAAATGACTTCATTTTCATTCAGCACTTCGATCTTAGCGCCGCACTCCAGGCAGAACTTGGAGTTTTCAGGAACTTCACTGTTGCACTTGGGGCAGTTGATCTTCTTAGGAGCAACTGCAGCAGGCTGATCAGGGGTAAAGCCCTTGAACATTTCGCCAATCGGGCCACTCATGGCACCGGCAGCAGCCACACCTACACCAAGGCCGATCATATCACCGGCAACACCACCGCCGCCGGTAATTGTCATATTGCCAAGGCCTTCTGCATAAGCTTTCTGAACTTCAACCTGCATTTCGTCTCTCTTGGTATAACCCTGAGCGCGCATAATTTCTGCTTCAGCAAAGCCTGCCATCTTAGCAGCTTGTGCATCAGCCTCCGCCTGGAGCAATTGACGCTCAACTGCACGACGAGCATGCTCAGTCTTTGTTGTTTCCTCTTCCATTTCGATCTGTCTCTTGGCTGCGACAAGAGTTGCTGCCGCCTCTGCCTCTCTTTGCTTTAATGCAACAGCATGCAGTGCGCGAATTGTCTTAAAGTTATTATCGTCCTCAGGCAGAGAGACAGTTGTTACATAGAATTCTGGAATTGTAAGACCATATTCCTCAAAGCCAGGGAGAATTGCACCCTTTAATTTATCAGACAAAATCTCCAGGCTCTCATCTATCTCAAGAATATTTATGTTGTTTGCCTTAATGCAGGTAGTCAGATTAGTCTTGACTGCAGTAGAAATCAACGGTCGGAAAGATGCCTGCAGGCTTTGTGCTGCTCCTTTAGGAACATACGCTCTTCCTCCAGCCGTCTCTACTTTATTGGGGTGATCCAAATGCTCCCAATAAATACCATCCATTGAACCCACAAGTTTAATTAGTAATTTTCGACCATCGGAAACCATCAAATTCATTTCACCAGAGGCACCGATGTCCAGCGGGACACCATATGTAGGATCAATGTAGCGTACTCTGGTATCAGTCCCCCACTTCACGGCCATCTTCACAGTTTTATTAATGAAGTAAACCTGGCAGTGGAAAGGTGTTTCTCCATCGGTAGTTCTGTTAAGTGCTTTACCAATGCCGGGGATATTTTGTGTCTCCAATGTATGACGGCCGGGTCCAAACAGATCCAGAGCCTGACCGTTCATAAAGAAAATCGCTTCCTGACTTTCATGGACGATCAGCTGAGTCAGACTGTTAAAGTCCTCGCAAGGGTGCTTCCAGATAAATGTACTGTTATCGCCCTCATACTTGATGATATCTGCAATTTTTGCCATGTTGCTACCTCTCCTTTAATTGAAATGGGACTGCAAAGGCGTTTAAAGCACTTACGCAGCTCCCAGCTAACTCTGCGTAAAACTTAAGCGTCTTTGCAAATTAGCTTAGTCATTATAAGTCTACCATATTCATTCAGACAAATCAATACAATTTACCGCAATATTCCACAAAGAATGACAAAAAATATCGTCCCCGCAGCAGCGGAGACGATATTGCAAAATTAATCCTTCTTTTCCTTGGCAGCCTTTCTTGCAGCCTTCTTAGCAGCCTTAGCCTTTGCCTTTTCTTCCTGCTTCTTGCGCTCCTCTTCTTTCTTGCGCTCAATAGCGGAATCATTGGTGGACAGTGCCCATTTCTGGAATTCGATACGCACCTGATCTGCGCTGGTTTCAATAACAAACTTGTCGTCCTTTACGCTGACAATGGTGCCGACGATACCGCCGATGGTGGTGATGCTGTCGCCAACAGTCAGAGAGTTCTGCAGCTGTTCAGCTTCCTTTTTCCGCTTGTTTTCAGGGCGGATCAGGATGAAGTAGAAAATTGCCAGCATAGGCACAAGCATAATAAGCATTGTAGACATAAATAATATCTCCTTTTTGTAAATTCTAAATCATTATAACACTAAAACCATAAAAAGCAAGGCTTTTTATATCCTGCGTGCTAATTTTTCTGAATATTCATTCCGGAATTGGGTAAATGTGCCCTCATCCAGGGCATTTCTGATTTTTTGCATCAGTTTATTATAGAAATATAGATTATGCATTACGCTCAAACGCATAGCCAGCATTTCTTCCGCTACAAACAGATGGCGAATGTAAGCGCGGCTATATCGCCGACAAACAGGACAATCGCAGTTTTCGTCAATGGGCCGCATATCCAGTTGGTATTTCGCATTTTTCAGGTTGATTGCGCCTTCCCAAGTGAAAAGCCGTGCGTGGCGAGCATTCCGGGCAGGCATGACACAATCGAAGAAATCAACACCTCTTGCAACCGCTTCAATGATGTTGGAAGGCGTACCGACACCCATCAGGTAACGGGTCTTATCTTTAGGCATATGGGGCTCTACTGCCTCGATAATATCGTACATTTCTTCCGCTGTTTCGCCTACTGCCAATCCACCGATGGCATACCCGGGCAAATCCAGGTCTGCGATCCGCTTCATATGGTCCACGCGAATGTCTGCATAGGTGCCGCCCTGATTGATACCCCAAAGCATCTGCTGGGGATTGACCGTGTCAGGCAATGCATTTAGACGAGCATTTTCCGCCTTACAGCGGACAAGCCAGCGGTAGGTTCTGTCCACACTTTGCTTCACATAATCCCGGGGTGCAGGATTTTCAATGCACTCATCGAAAGCCATACAAATATCGGAGCCGAGATTAGACTGGATCTGCATGCTTTCTTCCGGGCCCATAAAAATCTTATGCCCATCAATATGGGAAGCAAAAGTAACGCCTTCCTCCTTAATTTTTCGAAGGGAGGACAGACTGAACACTTGGAATCCGCCGGAATCGGTCAGGATTGGGCCGTCCCAGGTCATAAATTTATGGAGACCACCACATTGCTTTACAACCTCATCACCCGGACGCAAATGCAAATGGTAGGTATTGCTAAGCTCAACCTGGCAGCCAATGTCTTTCAGGTCTTTTGCGCTCAGGCCGCCTTTGATAGCCGCCTGGGTGCCCACATTCATAAATACGGGCGTCTGTACCGTGCCGTGAGCGCAAGTAAACTTGCCCCGACGTGCAGCGCCTTCTGTTTTCTTTAGTTCAAACATATCAATTCGCTCCAATATACATGGCATCTCCAAAGGAGAAGAATCGATAACGCTCTGCGACTGCCTGATTATAGGCAGACAGCACATTTTCTCTGCCGGCAAAAGCAGAAACAAGCATTACCAACGTACTTTCCGGTAAATGGAAGTTGGTAATCAGCGCATCCATCGCTTTGAAGGTATAGCCGGGATAAATAAAGATATCCGTCCAGCGGCTTTTGGCTTCGAAGGTGCCATCCTCATTGACAAGAGATTCCAGCGTGCGACAGGATGTTGTGCCAACGCAAACGATCCGTCCGCCATTTTGCCTTGTTTCATTCAGAATCATGGCAGTTTCCTCACATAGTATACACAGCTCGCTGTGCATATGGTGGGATTGCACATCTTCCACCTTGACCGGGCGGAATGTTCCAAGGCCCACATGAAGTGTGACAAAAGCCGTTTTAATCCCTTTTTGGCGGATTTTCTCTAAAAGTTCATTTGTAAAGTGTAAGCCGGCTGTAGGTGCCGCCGCAGAGCCGACTTCACGGGAATAGACCGTTTGATAACGCTCCTGATCCTGCAGTTCGGCCTTGATGTAGGGCGGCAAAGGCATTTTCCCCAGTCGTTCAAGCACTTCCAGGAAGATTCCTTCGTAGAAGAACTCTACAATTCGGTTTCCATCCTCGCACACTTTACGAATAACCGCAGTCAACTCTCCGTTGCCGAAGATAACCTGCTGACCCTCCAGCAGCTTTCTGCCGGGCTTTGCAATGCACTCCCACTGCTTATCCCCCAGGTCACGCAGTAGAAGCAATTCCACAGCACCACCGGTGGGTCGGTGACCCAATAGTCTTGCCGGCAAGACCCGGGAATCATTCATTACCAGGCAATCGCCGGGATGTAAATAGTCCAAAATATCAAAAAAATGTCTATGGGTCACTTCTCCGGAGTTCTTATCCAACACCATGAGTCGGGAAGAATCCCGCTTCTGCAACGGTGTCTGCGCAATCAGTTCCGCCGGAAGATCATACCAAAAGTCTTGTGTTTTCACAAAGCATACTCCAAATTCGTGTTTATTCCTACATAGTATAGTCGATTTTCTTTCTTTTTGCAACACACAAAATGCACCTTCTGCATAGATTGGCTTGGAGGTATCGTTCTATGTGCAATCCTTTCTTTACCGGTGTTTGTACGGCTCTTGTTACGCCCTTTTTAGGCACTAAAGTGAATTATCCCATGCTGCAAAGGCTTTTGCAATATCAGATGGATGCAGGTATTGAAGCAGTGGTGTTAGCAGGCACAACCGGAGAAGCTCCTACCCTATCTGACGAGGAGAAAATACGCTTATTTGAAGCCGGAAAATCCTATGTAAAAGATAACTGCAAAATCATTGCCGGAACCGGTGGCAATTCCACCGCCCACGCCGTTGCTCTATCAGTGCAGGCAGAGCAAGCCGGCGCAGATGCCCTATTAGTTGTCAGTCCATATTACAACAAGGGCACGGAAGAAGGACTTTTCGCCCACTACCTATCAATCGCCCACGCAGTAACGATTCCAGTTATTCTTTATAACGTCCCATCCAGAACCGGTATGGATATTCCGGTCAGCGTATATCAGCGCCTTTCCAAAGTGCCGAATATCATTGGTGTAAAAGAAGCAGGCACAAATATCAGTAAACTCATAGATATCCGCAATGCATGCGGACCTAATTTTACCATTTGGACTGGAAACGATGACTTGACTGTCCCCGCCATTTCTTTAGGTGCGAAAGGAGTCATTTCTGTAACGTCCAATCTATGTCCGGGAGAAATGGAACTTATGGCAGACGCTGCACTGGATGGGGACTTTGACACAGCCAGCGCCATTGCATGTGAGTTGCAACCCCTTATTAAGCTGCTTTTTTCCGAAGTAAACCCCGTCATTGTAAAAGAGGCAATGAAATATGTCGGCTTCGACTGCGGAAAATGCAGGCTTCCTTTGACTCGGCCCAAAAAAGAAAACTTAGATAAACTACAAGGATATTTCGCAAAATAAATTGGCCCCCGAATGGGGGCCAAATCTTATGCCAAAACAGCCTTGTGGAAAACCTTTTTGCCCTTGCGGATCTTAACGCCTTCCTTAAGCATTTCTTCGGTTACCTGGAAGGTATGGTCGGCCACCTTTTCGTCATTGACAAAAACGCCGCCCTGCTGCACCAAACGGCGAGCTTCGCCATTGGAGGCTGCCAGCTTGCAAGTCACCATCAGATTCAGAATGCCGATTTTGCCATCGTTTAACTGCTCTGCAGCAATTTCAGTGGTAGGCATTTCAGCATCGCCACCGCCAACGAAGAGGGCCTTTGCAGAAGCCTGTGCCTTTGCTGCTTCTTCCTCACCGTGAACCAGCTTGGTCAACTCAAATGCCAAAATCTCCTTAGCGGTATTCAACTGAGCATCCTTCCAACTGTCCATTTCATTGATCTGCTCCAGAGGCAGGAAGGTCAGCATCCGGATGCACTTAAGCACATCGGAATCCTCCACATTCCGCCAGTACTGGTAGAACTCAAAGGGTGTGGTCTTATTGGGATCCAGCCATACAGCGCCCTTTGCGGTCTTACCCATCTTCTTGCCCTCGGAGTTCAAAAGCAAAGTGATGGTCATTGCGTGGGCATCCTTACTCAGTTTCTTGCGGATCAGTTCGGTACCACCCAGCATATTGCTCCACTGGTCGTTACCGCCGAACTGCATATTACAGCCGTACTTCTCATACAGGTAGTAGAAATCGTAGGACTGCATGATCATATAATTGAATTCAAGGAAGGATAGGCCCTTCTCCATTCTCTGCTTGTAGCATTCTGCCCGGAGCATATTATTCACAGAGAAGCAAGCACCGACCTCACGCAAAACATCCACGTAATTCAGGTCCAGCAGCCAGTCCGCATTGTTTACCATCTGAGCCTTGCCTTCGCCGAACTCGATAAAGCGTTCCATCTGCTTTTTAAAGCAGGCACAGTTATGCTCGATGGTTTCCCGGGTCATCATAGAACGCATATCCGTTCTACCGGAGGGGTCACCGATCATAGCCGTGCCTCCGCCGATCAAGGCAATGGGCTTATTGCCAGCCATCTGCAGGCGCTTCATCAGGCACAGAGCCATAAAGTGACCAACATGCAAAGAATCAGCAGTAGGGTCAAAGCCAATATAGAAGGTAGCCTTGCCCTGGTCGATCATATTGCGAATTTCTTCTTCGTTGGTAACCTGAGCAATCAAGCCTCTGGCAACCAGTTCATCATACACTTTCATAAAAACCTCCAAAAAACAAAGCCCTCCGTCCTTACGGACAGAGGGCGTAAATTACGCGGTACCACCTCTGGTTCGGAACTGCTTCACAACAGTTCCCTCGGCGTGTCCAACAACACGCTGCGCTGTTTCGGGCGCGCCCGTCTTTCCCTACTGCACTTTTCAGGAAAGCCACTCCGGGAGGTATTTCATTGCCGTTTCTGCCGCCTTGCACCAACCGCCGGCTCTCTGAAAGAAAATGGGGCAATTACTTCATCCCATCACTGTGTTATCGGCATTATCCTAACAAATTCGCCTGCATTTGTCAAGGGTAAACCCTTATAAATTCCTCACATACCACTTCCATATCCTCAGAAAATGTCAAACCCGCATTTTCCAACTCTTTTGTGAAGAATTTCCGATGAACACTTTGCCAATAGGCAAGACTTCTGTCTCCTTCTCCCTCGCGAAAAGCTTGTTCAGAGGAGACTTCGCAGAAGGGTGCTATATATACCTTCGTGGTTTTGATTACACAAGCAGCGCTACCGTCCTGCCACAATAACACGCTGTATTCCCCTTCTTGGGGAAGCTTCTCCCCTTCCAATTCATAAAAAGGGTAGGCAGAGGCTGTTGCGGTCTTTGTTCCATCTAAAACCAGCTTAGCCAAGGTGTCTGCATCGTCACCAAAGCACCAAGCGTCATATTGAGCATTCGTGGGATTTGCCGCTGTATATTGCTCCCACATGGTCTTTGCATCCATCATTGACCCCTCAGCATTTCCTCTGCACTCTTTAGGGTCGTTTCTGTAATAGTCGCTCCGCCAATAATGCGAGCCAACTCCATCTTCCTACCCTCAAAGTCCAAGGGAGTAACCGTTGTATAGGTTCTTCCCTGCCGTTCTTCCTTAGCAATCAGCAAATGAGCATCCCCCATCGCCGCCAACTGGGGCAAATGGGTCACGCATAGCACTTGCTTGTTGACCGCCACAGCTTTCAGCTTTTGCGCAACCTTTTGCGCTGCGCGGCCGGAAACGCCGGTGTCCACTTCGTCGAAAATAAGAGTTTGCACCTTGTCCTGCTGGGCAAGGACGTCTTTCATTGCCAGCATAATCCGGGCAAGTTCACCACCGGATGCCACCTTGCTCATAGGCTTTAAGGCTTCACCCACATTGGCAGACATATAAAACGCCACAGCATCTGCACCTTTTACACCCAGCTCACATTCTGTAAACTGGCAGGCAAACTGCACCTTCGGCATATCCAGTTGAGACAATTCCTCGCGAATGCGTTTAGATAGCACCTCTGCCCCATGCTTTCTGCTTTCACGAAGTGCATATGCTGCAGACCAGGCATCTTTTTCTGCTTTCTCGAATTTTGTCTGCAGCCGGGTCAAATGGTCGTCTGCAAACTCCATTTCGTCCAATTCCCGGATAGCATTTTCCAAGTAGGCCAGGATATCCTCGCAGGTAGCGCCGTACTTTTTCCGCAAGCGATGAATTACATCCAGTCGACTTTCAATCATTTCTAATTCATCTGCAGAATATGTCAGATCATCTCTGGCCGCACGAAGTTCCTCTGCCACATCTTGCACCTGATACATAAGGTCCGCCACTCTGTCATGCAAAGAAACGTAAGCATCCGTATAGCGTGAAAGTCTATTCAACTCTCTTTCAGCCTGCGCAAGCAAAGATGCAGCACCATCAGAATCATCTGATCCATAGAGGCATTCCACGCCCGCATAGATGCCGTCAGAAAGCTTTTCCGCATTTTGCAGAATTCTTCTGCGGCTTTCCAATTCCTCATCTTCTCCGGGCCTCAGCGCTGCCTTGCTAATCTCCTCGATCTGATAGCGCAGTGTTTCCATACGGCGGAGTTTTTCGCTCTCGTCCATCTGCAGGCGCTGAATTTCCTTTTTCAGTTCTGCAACTACCTGGAACTTCTCTCCATAGGCATGAAGCAACTCCTGATTCTGCGAAAAGTCATCCAAGTACTGCAGGTGGTTATCCTCATCAAATAATGCGGCACTATCGTGCTGACCATGGATATTGATAAGAGAAATACCCAGCTTATGTAAAATAGAAACACTAACCAATGTTCCATTTACGCGGCAAACATTCTTTCCGTCAAGAAAAACTTCCCGGCTGATCACCGTTTCGGCATCATAAGCCACACCGTTATCGGCAAACCAGCTAAGCTCCGGTACATCCGTAAAAACAGCACGAACAGATGCCTTATCTGTTCCGGTTCGAATCATATCGCGGTAAGCTCGTTCGCCTAAAACAGCACAAATCGCATCAATCACAATAGATTTACCTGCACCGGTCTCACCTGTCAGAATATTAAAGCCATTTTCAAAGGAAATATCTGCGCACTCAATGACCGCAATATTCTCGATATGCAGTAAACTAAGCACTTAAATCACCCCAAAAGACTCTTCATTTCTCCGCAGAAAACTGCCGCAGAATTGTTATCCCGCATCACAATCATAACCGTATCATCACCAGCAAGACTGCCAACGACAGCGTGAATATTCATGCCATCAATAGCAGAGGCCGCAGCAGATGCCAGACCCGGGAGAGTCCGGACTACAATGATATTTTGGGCGTAATCGAAGCTGATGACACATTCTTTGAAAATCGTATTCAAGCGAGCAGAAAATGTGCCTTCAATTTCCTTGTTGCCGGTCGTATAGCGATAACTACCCAGGCTGGTTAACTCCTTCACTATACGAAGCTCTTTAATGTCCCGGGAGATTGTGGCCTGCGTCGTTGAAAAGCCCGCTTCTTCCAAAAGTGTCAAGAGTTGTTCTTGGGTATCCACATTTGTAGTAGAAATAATTTCCAATATTTTGGCTTGTCTTTGTGTCTTCATATTCTACCTCAACTGTTTTTAAACTTTCTATTTACCACATCATAAAAACTGTGGTTCTTCAGGCGCAAAAGCTTTGTTACCAACCGGGATTTTCTAACCGTAATTTCATCACCCATATTGATTTTCATTGCTTTTCCGCCATCCACGCTTAAATATGCATTTCTGCGCGCATTGAGGGTTAGTTCCACTGTAATCACCCGGTTCTCAGATGTGACTAACGTGCGGCTTGCCACATCATGCGCACAAACCGGTGTCACCAGGATGCTGTTTGCCTCCGGCTCCACAATAGGACCACCGGCAGACAAACTATATGCAGTAGAACCGGTCGGTGTAGCAACAATCACACCGTCGCCGCCGCATTCCATCGCCTGGACACCATCACATTTAACGGCCAAATGAACAATGCGAGCAATGGCACCTTTCGTAATGGCGGCATCGTTCAAGCAGATATCCTTAAAGATGATTTCCCGGTCACGCATAACAGTCACATCAAGCATCATTCTGCTATCGACTGTATAGTCACCCGTTGCAAGGCGCTTTAGTTCGGAAAGTTCAGAAGACTCCAATTCGGCCATGAAACCCATCGTGCCAATATTGACGCCTAAAATGGGAATGCCAAAGCGAGTGGCTGCTTTCGCCATATGCAGAATCGTGCCGTCACCGCCGAAGCAAATAACGGCAGAGGCCTTGGGCAATTCTCTATCTAAGCGGCAAAAATGGATGTCGCTGGGCAGCTCAAAGGTTTTATCCACTTCAAAAGGCAAGCACACGCATGCTTCTACCCCTGCCTGCTCTAAAATTTCCACGGCCTCTCGCACAGTTTTAAAATTCTTATCCCGATAAGGATTGGGTGTAAGTACAACACGTTTCATCATGTCACCCCTTTAATGTTTCATGGGCTCTGCTCACCACATCTGCCGTATCCGGCTCAATGCCGATTCTGTCTTCCAGGGTGAGATGCGCCAAAAATTCAATGTTACCTTCCGGTCCCTTCACGGGAGAGAACGTCAGTCCCAAGATAGTAAACCCGGTTTGTTTGGTCAGTTCCACAAAGCCTTCCAAGACTTCCTTGTGCACTTCAGGATCGCGGACAACGCCCTTCTTACCAACCTTTTCTTTCCCTGCCTCAAACTGGGGCTTGATCAGGCACAAAACTTGACCTTTTCCCTCTTTTAAAAAGGTTTTAATTACGGGAAGAACGATTTTCAATGAGATAAAACTAACATCAATGACGGAAAGATCCAATGGTTCTCCCAGCTGCTCCGGTGTCACATAACGTACATTGGTCCTTTCCATTACAACGACCCGGGGATCAGAACGGATTTTCCAATCCAACTGACCGTACCCCACATCAATTGCAAAGACCTTTTTGGCGCCTTGTTGCAGCAAGCAATCTGTAAAACCGCCGGTGGATGCACCGGAGTCACTGCATACAAAACCAGTCGGGTCTACGCCAAAGTCCCGCAATGCCTTTTCCAGTTTCAGACCGCCACGGCTCACGTAAGGGCACACAGCACCACGTACTTCGATAGAAACAGACTCCTCATAGGAGGTACCAGGCTTGTCTGCCTTTTGGCCTTCAACATATACGTTTCCGCTCATAATAATGGCCTGCGCTTTGGTGCGGTTATCCGCATAACCCTGCTCCACCAAAAGCACATCCAGTCTCTTTTTCACTTTCACTTTAGCACCTCCAGAACAAAGTCTGCAACGCTATTTCCATCCAGTCCGTAATGACGGTATAGTTCCTCCATGCTACCGTGGGTAACATATCTATGTCCCAGGTCAATGCCGTGCACATCACACGCAGTATGGGTATTCATTTCCCACATAAGCGCTTCTTTAATTCCGCTATGAGCGCAGACTTCTTCCATTACCACCAGTTTGTAATTAGAGGACATGTTTTCCAAAACAGTTTGTACCGGGAATGCGTCTACCCGTTGCAACCGCAAAATAGTAGACTCCACACCTTTTTCTGCGAGGATTTCACCGGCAGAAATGGCTTCTTTGATCAGCGTTCCATATGTGAGAATCGTGACGTCTTTCCCTTCTCTGTAACCGATGACGCCGTTTTTCTCCCACAGTTCCTTTCCGCGCACATCAGCCTCTGTGCCGCGGGGATATCGAATAGCCACGGGGCCATTCTGTTCGAGCACTGCCCAGCGAAGCATCTTCACAAGTTCTTCCGTTGTCGCAGGGCACAAAATCTTCATCCCCGGAGCCTGGCGTAAGAAGCCAACATCAAAAATACCATGATGGGTTTCCCCGTCCTCGCCAACAAGGCCTGCTCTGTCAACGGCAAAAACCACCTGAAGATTCTGCATACAAATATCTTGTAGCAGCATATCATAGGAGCGCTGTAAAAAAGTGGAATACAGCGCAACCACGGGAATCATTCCCTGCTTTGCAAGACCGCCGGCCATGGAAACGGCATGCTCTTCTGCAATGCCAACATCAAACAGGCGGTTTGAAAATTTCTTTTTGAAATCAAGCAATCCGGTACCGCCGGGCATAGCTGCTGTAATGGCGCACACATCAGGATTTTCCTGAGCAAGATCGACCATCGTGCGACCAAATACATCAGAAAATGTTTCAGAAGGTTTCTTCAGAGGTTTTCCGCTTTCTACATCAAATTTACCGATACCGTGGAACAATTTAGGATGTTCCTGTGCCGGTTCATAGCCCCTTCCCTTCTGGGTAAAGACGTGCAAAAGAACGGGACGATTTCTGTCAACGGCATTCCGCAACAAGTGAATCAAGTGTTCCGTATCATGACCATCCACCGGTCCCAGGTAGGTAAAGCCCATGTTCTCAAAGATATTGGTGGGAATCAAAGCTCTGCGGAGACGATCCTTCATTCTGCCGGATATTTTGTACAGAGCCTTTCCGCCCGGAATCTTCGTCAGAAAAGATTTATACCGTCTTTTCATTCCAAGGTATCTATCCTTCACACGAAGTTTGCGCAGGTGACTTGCCATACCGCCGACATTATGGTCGATAGACATTGCATTATCGTTGAGAATGACAATTATCGGCTCGTTGCTTACAGCCGCATCATTCAGCCCTTCATAAATCATGCCACCGGTAGCTGCTCCATCTCCTACCACAGCAACAACTTTATACTTGTCATCCTTCAATGTTCTTGCACGAGCCATACCAAGTGCAATGCTAACGGAACTGGATGCATGTCCAGCAGTAAAGGCATCGGCCACACTTTCAGAGGGTTTCGGAAAACCCGCCATACCGCCAAACTGGCGCAATGTAGAAAAGGCATCTCTGCGACCGGTCAGCATCTTGTGAATATATGACTGGTGGCCAACATCAAAAACGAGGCGATCGACCTCAGCATCGAATACTGTTTCAAGAGCAACAGAGAGCTCCACAACACCCAAATTAGATGCCAAATGGCCACCTGTGGCAGATACGCTGGATACCAAATATTCTCTTATCTCGCGGCACAGTTGGTCTCTTTGTTCCTCAGTTAGATTTACGAGATCCTGGTGGCCGTTAATCCGGGAAAGCAATTCCATAAAAAACACAACCTATCTTTATTTCAGGTCATTATACGCTATACTTGTATATTATCACAGTATGGATGAATATTCAAGGACAATATTCAAAATGAAACCGCAGTCAAACTCTCATTTGACTGCGGTTTTGTCATTTTCTTTTTTGCGCTTGAATACAAAAAACTTAGCGCAGAAATAATTTGCAAGGGAGATCACCGTCCAAGCGATAATACGCATAAGGTTCTCATCTTGACCAAGTAAGGTTACAAGCACGAAGCTGGATAGAATATCTAAAAAAATCGTAACGACCCGAGTGGAAGTATAGCGGATAAATTCCGGGACCAAAACCTCTTTCGTCCATTTTCTGCTGCGAAACACCAATGGTTTCATCAAAAGAAATCCGATAAGGTTAGAGAAGATCGTTGATATTAGAACACAGGCAGGGGCAGGAATGGCTGTAAAGTTTACCAACGGAAAATATATAGACGCGTCAGTAAGGGTGCTGACTGCACCACAGCCACAATAAATGAAAAACTCTTTCATTGACCTTGATTTGGTTCCGTTAGCCATCCAATCCCCCCTTCTATCTGTATTGGTATTGATTTATTGCTTCAAAAGTTTTTCGACGGCCGCCAGTTTTAAACAAATGCAGAAAACTTCCATCGCCTTCTGCAGATCCGCAACGGGAGGCAAACTGGGCGCAATGCGGATGTTGCTGTCATCGGGGTCAACACCATATGGGTAGGTTGCGCCTGCACCGGTCATTACCACACCGGCCTCTTTGCAAAGTTCCAATGCTCGCTTTGCAGTTCCTTTCATAGTAAAAAGGCTAATGAAATAACCGCCCTTGGGTCTGTTCCAACGGGCAAACCCGCAGTGTGCAACTTCTTTTTCCAGCATATCCAGAACCGTCCGGAACTTAGGTGCCATTACCGTTGCGTGGCGCTTCATAATTTCAATGGTATGGGCCTTATCTTTTAAGTACATCACATGCCGAAGCTGATTGACCTTATCAAAAGAAATCGTGTTTACGAAGAAAAGTTTGCTGAAATACTGAATATTTGCTTCGGAAGCAGCCATTGCAGAAATGCCACCACCGGCAAAGGTGATCTTGGAAGTAGATGCAAACTCATACACCATATCCGGGTTTCCTGCCTTTTCACAAAGGGAGATAATATCCGGAAAAGGTACATATTCTCCTTCAAATTCGTGGATGCAGTAAGCATTATCCCACATAATGGCGAAGTCAGTGGCAGCAGGCTTCAGAGCAGCAAACCGTTCCACAGTTTTCTGAGAATAGATAATTCCATCAGGATTGGAGTACTTAGGAACACACCAGATACCCTTTACAGCAGGATCTTTTACCAGTTCCTCCACCAGATCCATATCCGGGCCTTCGTCAGTCATGGGAACAGTGATCAATTCCGCACCGAAGAATTCTGTAATGCGAAAATGGCGATCATAGCCGGGACTGGGGCAAAGGAATTTCACCACTTCTTCCTTACACCAAGGGCGTTCACTGTGCAAAAGTCCGTGAGAGTAAGCACGGGAGATCACATCAAACATCAAATTCAGGCTGGCAGAACCACCCAAAAAAACCTGAGAAGCCTTGCAATCCAGGATGTCAGCCCAGTATTCCCGTGCACAGCGGATACCCGCAAGTTCGCCATAATTACGAGTATCCACTCCATCTACAATACAGTCTTCCGGGTTGGTCAGTACCGAAAGAATATCACTGACAAGATCGATCTGGTTTTTTGCGGGCTTTCCTCTGGACATGTCCAGTTTCAGGTTCTTTGCTTTACAGGCCTCAAAAGCATCCTGCAAATTCGCATAGGTCTCCTTCAGCTGTTGCTCGGTCATCGCACTATAGAACATATACATCTCTCCTTTTAATTGAATGTATTATAATTCAGAAATCTGTCAAAAGCAAGAAAGGAATGGTGAATTTTTGCATTTTTAGCGATTTTTGCAATTGTTTGTAGGCATTGTACAACCCTTTCCCATTCTTTCTTGGAAATTTTTCCAAAACTGCACCTTGCATTTTATGGGACATTGGCATAAAATGAAAATGATATGTATTTTGCGGCAACATGCCTTGTGCAGAAAGGATGATCCTATGACCTACACTGTTTCTGTTCCGGAACTCTTTGGCAGTGATGTTTTCAATGAAGCCACCATGAAAGAGCGCTTACGGCCTGAAATCTATAACGCCTGGAAGATTTGTATCCAGAACGGCACCTCTCTGCAACTGGATGTTGCCAACGAAATTGCTGAAGCGATGAAAATGTGGGCACTGGAAAAGGGCGCTACCCATTATACACACTGGTTCCAGCCTATGACGGGCATTACTGCAGAAAAGCACGATTCCTTCATTGAACCTGCTGGTGAAGGCAAAGTAATCATGGAGTTTGCTGGCAAAGCACTTGTTCGCGGCGAGCCTGATGCCTCCTCTTTCCCCTCCGGTGGTCTTCGCGCCACCTTTGTGGCCCGTGGCTATACCGCATGGGATCCCACCTCTTTTGCATTTGTGAGAGATGGCAGTCTGTATATTCCCACTTGTTTCTTTTCTTACACCGGCGCAGCACTGGACAAAAAGACGCCTTTGCTCCGCTCTATCGATGAAGTATCTAAGGAAGCAGTTCGGATTTTACGTCTCTTCGGTGACACCCAAACAAAGCGTGTTACCCCTTGCGTTGGAGCTGAGCAGGAATACTTCCTTCTTCCTAAGGATATGTATGCCAAACGCCCCGACCTTCGTCTGACCGGACGCACACTTTTCGGTGCCCTGCCTCCTAAGGGCCAGGAACTGGATGACCACTATTTTGGCACCATTCGTACGCGCGTCTCCAACTTTATGAAAGACCTGGATGAACAGCTCTGGCGGCTGGGTATTCTTTCTAAGACAAAGCACAATGAAGCAGCTCCCTGCCAGCACGAGTTGGCACCTATTTACTCTGACGCCAATAGTGCCTGCGATGCCAACCAGCTGACAATGCAGGTTATGAAGAAATGTGCAGCAAAGCACAACCTTGTGTGCCTGCTTCATGAAAAGCCTTTCAAGGGTGTAAACGGCTCCGGTAAGCACAACAATTGGTCTCTTAGCACCGACACCGGCAAAAATCTGTTCAGCCCCGGAAAAACTCCCCGTCAGAACGCCCAGTTCCTTGTATTCCTTGCAGCCTTTATCCAGGGTGTTGATGAATACCAGGAATTCCTGCGTTCCACCGTAGCCTCCGCTGGCAACGACCATCGTTTGGGAGCTCACGAGGCGCCTCCCGCCATTGTTTCCATTTTCTTAGGAGACGAACTGACTTCTATTGTGGAGTCCATTATCAACGGCACCAACTATCACGAGCCTAAAAAAAGCCTGATGCGCATCGGTGTGGATGTGCTACCCGCCATCCCCAAGGACACCACCGATAGAAACCGCACCTCGCCCCTTGCCTTCACTGGTAACAAGTTCGAGCTGCGTATGCTCGGTTCTTCCCAGTCTATTGCAGGTCCCAATGTTGCTCTTAACACCATTATGGCAGAGGAACTGCGGAAATTCGCAGATGAGTTAGAAGGTGCAGATGACTTTGATATGGCGCTCCAAAGCCTTGTAAGCAAAGCGCTTCGGGAGCATCAGCGCATCATTTTCAACGGCAACGGTTACTCTCAGGAATGGCAGGAGGAAGCCGCCCGTCGCGGTCTAAGCAACCACCGTTCCACCGCAGAGAGTCTGCCTACTTATGCCAGCCCCAAGAATATTGATTTAGTAACCCGTCACGGCATCTTCACCGAAGAAGAATTCCTTGCAAGAAACGACATCCATATGGATTCCTACTGCAAGATCATGAACATCGAAGGACGGACCAGTGTGGATATGGTGCTGCATCAAATTCTCCCTGCAGTGATCAACTACACCAACACTCTATGCGATACCATTATGAAAAAGCAGTCTGTTGGCGCGGTCTGCAAGGCAGAAAAGGATTTGGTCGCTACTCTGTCCAACGCATCTGATGCACTCTATGAACTGACGCAGATGCTAAAGGATGCCCTTTCCAAAGTCCCTGCTGAGCGTGTAGACGCCGTACAGTATTATCGCGATGTAATTTCTGATCTTATGGAGAAAGCCCGTGTGCAGGCAGACATTCTGGAGCAGAACACAGACAAGAGCTACTGGCCCTACCCCACGTATTCAGACCTTCTGTTCTATTGATAACATACAAAAATCCGCAGGTGCAATCACCTGCGGATTTTCTTATTTTCCGGTAGATCCAAAGCCGCCGGAGGCTCTTTGCGTATCAGAAAGATGCTCCGCTTCCATAAAGGCCACGTTCAGCACAGGGGTAATAACCAGCTGTGCAATCCGTTCTCCATGGGAAATCGTTTGGGGATTCTTTCCGTGGTTATGTAGGGCTACAATAAATTCTCCACGATAGTCACTATCAATCACGCCGACTTTGTTTGCTGGCGCCAAATCCCGTTTGCAAGCGAGGCCGCTCCGGGCATAGATCAGGCCCACATAGCCAACAGGCAACTCCATGGCTAGGCCGGTAGGCACAAACACCGTTTGACCCGGTTCAATGGTCAGGTCATCCTCCAGGCAAGCGTACAGATCCGCTCCGGCAGCCTGCTGAGAGCCATAGGTAGGCAGGATGGCCTTTTCTCTTAATTTCTTCACTGCGACATTCATACTTTCAATCCCCTTTCCTGACCCTGCCAGTCGTCCCACAGAACGGTCGTTCCTGTTCGCAGGGACGCAGGCACATCAATCAATCTCTGATTGGATGACCCCCGGAAGCGGAGCATTAAGTCCTTCTTTTCAAGAACAAAAGGTCCGTCCACCAGCACATCCAAGTAGCTTACTATTTCGTCTGTTATTTCTTGCGGTCCCAGCTTGCCGGCAAGAATATCCCGTTCAAAAATATACCCGGAAAATGCCCAAATCGATTTCTCCGGCATTCTCGCTTTTATCTGCCGCAGAAGTTCCAGAAGTGCAGGCTGATTTTCAGGTTCAAAAGGTTCTCCGCCCAAAAGAGTAATTCCAGATATATGAGGCGGTTTCAGCATCTTGAGTATATCGTCTATTGTTTCCTGAGAGAAGGGCTGACCATAGTCAAAGTCCCATGCCACCTCGTTAAAGCAGCCCTTACAGTGATGCCTGCAACCACTTACAAACAAACTGATTCTGACGCCCGGGCCATTGGCAATATCGCAATTTTTAATGGTTGCATAGTTCATTGCTTTCCTCCAGGTATTTCTGCACAAAAGCAGCTACTATTTGGGTATAGCGTTCCCGATCTTTCAAAAAACTGTAACCATGACCGGCATCTTCCACAAGAATCATCTCTTTTGCAGATGTGCAGGCGTCATATGCCTGGCGACTCATTTCACAGGGAACAAAGTCATCGGCAAGACCATGTGCAAGAACAACCGGGTACTTTCCTGATTGCAGCGTTATTCTGGAGTCCTTCGCTTTCAAGGAAAAGCCTGCAAAGCACCTAGCACATAAATCTGTAACCCACAAGAACGGTTGGTGGGGTATATGAACGACAGACCGGAACACCTTTCCAATGATTTCGTAGGGAGATGTGAATCCGCAGTCCGCGATAATACCGCACACATTATCCGGAAAATCTTCGTTTGCAGTATAAAGGACCGTCGATGCCCCCATAGAAAGGCCGCTTAAAATCAGCGGACAGCATCCAAAATGGGTATTATGGTAATCGACCCAGCAACGCATATCTTCCCATTCTTTCACGCCAAACGTAATGTATTTTCCTTCGCTTTTTCCGTGACTTCTCTGATCGGGAAGAATCATATTGAGCCCGAGATTATGGTAATAATCCAGCGCCATACTAAAATCTACATAAGGTGAACTTCTATATCCATGTGCAAGAATAATTGTACCCTTTGCATTTTTTGCAGGAATATATCTGGCATACAAATGTAGCCCATCTTTGGATTGCGTTGTAATTTCTATTACTTCTTTGTCGCTTAGCCAGGTATGTGCTTCTAACACATAGGGGTACAAGTGTTCCATGCCGATCTTCCGCAAAGCATCTTCATCTAACCACTGGGGCTGTTTTCTGCGTAAGCATGCGACAAAGAATGTGTATACGCCTATCCCAACAACAGTCAAAAACAGCAATGCCAAAATAATAAAAGCGATCAGCATTTACGAAGCCTTCTTTCCCAGTTTGTTCCAAAGAGAAAATGTCATCGGCCAAACAGCGCCTCCGAATACAACCATCAGGAAATACCGAACTGCTCTGCCGGGAAACTCGCTGAACAGCGATGCCAGGGGGCTGCTTAAACCGGATTTAATGGCAAGAACCAAGCCAAGTCCAACCGCCACCTTCAAAATTTGCACCCACCACTTTGCTTTTGTTGAAAAACGAATCCATTTTTTATCCGCAAAATATGCAGGCAACAAACCGAGAATGCACCCAAACAGTGTATACGCATTCTTTTTTCCAGCATACAGATTTTCTTCGTCAATGTCCGCAGAAAAAGGATATAGCTCTGTGTAGAGAAGGTAGGCCGTGCTGAGCAATACCATTCCGCAAATTACATAGCGAAAATACTTGCCATTCCAATTCAAAACAAGGGGTCGCATTACCAGAACGAGGCAAATTGCAACAGCTGCACCAACAAGTACATCCTGAGGTGTATGGACGCCCAAATACATACGAGAGAACGGCACAAGAATGGAAATCGCAATGCAGGTGTACCGGACAATTTTGTGCTTCACAGTATATGCAACGCCGCCAAACGTTCCTACGCTGTTTTGGGTGTGCCCGCTGGGGAAACTGTAGCCGCCGGCATCAGCTTTTGCACCATCTACGGGCAAAAACCCGGGTTTCAATCCCCACGGTCTTGGGACACAGAACCAAAGTTTCATAAACTGATTGAGAATCGTCCCAATAAAGCCAACTGATAGAATATAGTATCCCTTTCGCTTATCGACACACCAAAATACTACAAGTGCCACAACCAAAAAAGCGATCTCACTGCCGAGATAGGTAATTGCCAGCATAATTTTATCCAGCCAAGGGGAGCGCAACTGGGAAAGCCACTCTAAAAACTCCATAGGTCCCTCCGAACTTTTTCTTATATTATACACTTTCACGTTGAAATTGTAAAGAAAATGTATCTGTGCAAAATCCACCTTGCCTTTTCTATTGCGATTGGATATACTATAGAAAAACCAAGGTCCCCAAAAGGAGAGATTCTATGTTTTACTATGGATTTGACCTGACATATTTGATTTTGGTTCTGCCTTTTGTAATCATGTCCCTTTGGGCAAGCTCCAATGTAAACAGTACGTTTAGGCGTTATTCTCAAGTATACAGCAAGCGAGGGATGACTGGTGCTCAGGCTGCTGACCAAGTTCTTAAGAGCAACGGAATTTACAATGTTAGGATCGAGCAGGTCAGCGGCAATCTTACGGACCATTATGATCCAAAGTCCAATGTGATCCGGCTTTCCACCGATGTTTACGGAAGCACTTCTGTCGCCTCTATTGGCGTGGCTTGCCATGAAGCAGGGCACGCTGTGCAGTACGCACAGAATTATGGGCCGATTAAATTGAGAGCTGCTATCATCCCGGTCACAAATATCGGCTCAATGCTGGCAATCCCCCTCATTATCTTTGGCCTGGTTTTGAATTTCATGGCTGAGTTATCCTTTGTTTTCGTGTATATCGGCATTGGCTGCTTTGGTCTGTCTCTATTACTTCAGTTAATTACTCTGCCAGTTGAATTTAATGCCAGCCGTCGAGCTGTCTCTGCGATCAAAGACAGCAGTATATTATACGAGGATGAACTTGACGGAGCTAAGAAAACACTCCGTGCAGCCGCACTGACCTATGTTGCTGCCGCCGCAGTCTCTCTGATGCAATTCTTACGGCTTCTTATGCTGTTTGGCGGCAGAAGAAGAAACGATTAAAAATAGAAACATAAAGAGGAAATCAAATGGAAGAACTAATTTCTTTGTACAAGCAAATGGGCATCAGCCAGGCTGTTTATGAACTTGGCGAGGCAACATTAAAGCGTCTGGCAGATCGCTTTGATAAAATTGACAAAATTGCAGAGTATAACCAGGCTAAAGTCCTTTCTGCAATGCAAAAAAACCGTGTTTCCGCAACTTGCTTTGCAGCGACAACCGGTTATGGATATGACGACGTTGGTCGTGACAATTTGGAAAAAGTCTATGCAGATGTATTCCACACCGAGGCGGCATTGGTTCGCCCCCAGATCACCTGCGGTACCCACGCTTTAACGGTTGCACTTTCTGCCAATCTTTTGCCCGGAGACGAGCTGCTCTCCCCCGTTGGTCTACCCTACGATACATTGCAAGAAGTGATCGGTATTCGTGAAAGCCCTTGCTCCCTGGCGGAGTACGGCGTTACTTATCGGCAGGTAGATCTGCTCCAAAACGGGACTTTCGATTATGACGGGATTCGGAATGCCATCAATGAACGAACAAAGCTAATCACCATTCAGCGCTCCAAAGGCTATGCCACCCGCCCCACATTTTCTGTATCGCAAATTGGAGAGTTGATCGCATTCTGCAAGAACATCAAGCCGGATGTGCTTGTAATGGTAGATAATTGCTACGGTGAATTTGTAGAGACCATTGAGCCCTCCGATGTGGGTGCCGATATGACTGTTGGTTCCCTTATTAAGAATCCCGGCGGCGGTCTTGCGCCGATTGGCGGCTACATTTGCGGTACCAAGACCTGCGTGGAACGATGTGCATTCCGGCTTTCTGCCCCCGGTCTGGGGCAAGAAGTAGGCGCCAACCTTGGAATCATGCCCGCTCTGTATCAGGGTTTCTTCCTTGCCCCCACCGTTGTTGCGGGAGCAGAAAAAGGTGCCATCTTTGCAGCAAATCTGTATGAGCCTTTCGGCTATCGTTGCGTGCCAAATGCCACCGAGACACGCCACGATATTATCCAGGCTGTGGAACTTGGCAGCGAAGAAGCTATGATCGCTTTCTGCGCCGGCATTCAGGCTGCAGCGCCGGTAGATTCCTATGTGTCCCCCCTTCCTTGGGAAATGCCCGGTTACAATGACAAAGTCATTATGGCCGCGGGCGCTTTTGTACAAGGCTCCTCCATTGAGCTATCTGCAGATGGACCTATTCGCGAGCCGTATGCAGTCTACTTCCAGGGCGGTCTCACATGGTGCCATGCCAAGACCGGCATTCTTATGAGCTTGCAAAAGTTAGTAGATGCAGGCATTATAAAACTATAAATAAAGAAGCGATGAGGAGAATATGCACCCCAAAAGTGTCTGACTTTTGGGGTGCATATCAAAAACCTCATCGCTTTTTTATTAGTTTCATAACTCTGGTAAGAAGGATATCCAGCAATAAAAATGTAAAATTTCCCAGCAAAACAAATACTGTAAGCATAATATTGCCCATTTGGGAATACTCATTTGCCAAATATGTCATACCAAACAGATGAATGAGAATGGCGTACATCGCAAATATATTGCTATTAAACAGCAATAACTTCCATAAAGCCGGCAGTGGCAATCTTTCGATCAAGGGCTTAACAAGAGGATAGTAACCAAGACATACGAACACTGCCGCCGCTTCTTTATCCGGAGCAAGCAAGGCGCATAGTATGCTTACACAGCCGTACCAAGCCCAGCCCAGCTTTTTTGAAGTAAGATTTGAAACCACTTGCAGAATAAGAATGCAGATGATGGGACAAACAAAGGTTGAGAATGGAATCAAACCGCCAAGGCACATCACAACAACGCAAATGGCTGCGAAAATGCCTCCAAGAGCAATATGCTTTGCTTTGCTCATCAGTCCTTCTTACCGCCTTTTTTCAGCAGGCCGTATTTAATATCCCACAATTTCTGAGAAAGGTCCACATAATAGGTGTGGGGGTTATCAAAGCGCTTAACTTCATCCCAAAGGGTGTCTACCTGCTCCAGGCAGTATCTGCGGACTTCCTGCAGATCAGGACACTTATAAACCAATTCGCCGTCTTTAAAGATGGGCACCATCAGTTCTTTGGCATTGAAATTGTAAACGGTCTTGGTCTTCCAGGTTGCTTCCGGATCGAAGATTTCCATTTCGCCGCTATCATCCACAGTCTCGTCGTACACGCACAGATAGTCAGCAATCGCCTTTCCGGTATCATTGCCGAAGAAGCGGTATAGCTTCTTAAAGTGAGGATTGGTGATTTTTCCGGTGTTTTCGGAGATCTTGATCTTAGGCATCACAGTACCATCGTCCAGTTCCACGGCAGCCAATTTATATACGCCGCCAAAAACGGGCTCACTCTTCGCGGTGATTAGTCGTTCACCAACGCCAAACATATCGATCTTGGCCCCCTGGTGAAGAAGATCTTGGATGATATACTCGTCCAAGGAGTTAGAAACAGAGATTTCGCATTCAGTCCAACCGGCCGCGTCCAGCATTTGTCTTGCCTTTTGGGACAGATAAGCCATATCGCCGGAGTCCAAACGAATGCCGCACTTCTTAATCCCCATAGGCTTCAGTACTGCATCAAATGCTTTGATGGCATTGGGAATACCGGACTTCAAAGTATTATAGGTATCTACCAGCAAAGTAGCATTATTGGGGTACATTTTACAGTAAGCAGTGAAAGCTTCCAGCTCTGTATCGAACATCTGCACCCAGGCATGGGCCATGGTACCGCCGGCATACACGCCGAACAGTTGGTCGGAAATGGTACAAGCCGTGCCAGCACAACCACCAATATAAGCCGCACGAGCACCCAAAATGGCTGCATCAGCACCCTGCGCTCTGCGAGAACCGAACTCCAGCACCTTGCGGCCACCGGCTGCACGAACAACCCGGTTTGCCTTTGTTGCAATCAAACTCTGATGGTTTACAGAAAGCAAAATAAAAGTTTCAATCAGCTGTGCCTGAATGGCAGGCGCGCGGATCGTCATAATCGGCTCTTTGGGGAAAATAGGTGTGCCTTCCGGAACTGCCCAAATGTCACCGGTAAACCGAAAATCGGCAAGGTATTGCAAAAATTCTTCCGTGAAAAGGTTCCGTTTCCGCAGATACTCAATGTCCTCCGGGTTAAAATGCAAATCCTGAATATAATCAATAATTTGCTCAAGGCCTGCCGCAATAGCGAAACCGCCCTTATCGGGGCATTGACGGAAAAATACATCAAAATAGCAAATCCGATCTTTGTAACCATTTTCAAAATAACCATTGCCCATGGTCAGCTCATAGAAATCGCAAAGCATCGTTAAATTGAGTTTATCGTAATCGGCCATACTATCACCTCATTTTAGTTTTCCATATTATAAAACAAGTGACACAAAATAGCAATCCTTTTTATTGACACCGATTAAATTTTCGACTATATTTTAAGTAGAAAGGAGTGGATATCCTATGGAAATTACAGTTGGATTGAAGGGCAAAGTAGAGTCCTATGTAGAACGGGAAGATACCGCTTTGGAGGTTGGCTCCGGTTCCCTTTTGGTGTTTGCAACACCTTGTATGGTAGCCTTAATGGAAGGTGCTGCCTGCGAAGCCATCGCAGACTGCTTGCCGGAAGAAAAGACTTCCGTTGGAACAGAACTTTGTATTTCCCATCTTTCCGCAACCCCTGTGGGTATGGAAGTATGGGCAGAAGCAGAAGTCACCGCCGTAGAAGGCAACGTGATCACCTTCAATATCACCGCATTTGACGAAGCAGGTAAAATCGGCGAAGGCTCTCATAAGCGAGCCATCATTACAAGTCAACGCTTCTTAGATAAAACATACTCCAAACTGTAAGGAGGCATTTATGGAAGACTATAGTGCAATGATTCGCAATGTATTCGACTTGGGCAGCATCCGTGATGCAGAACTTCTTTTCGAAGCCATTGTGAAAAACGCATTCCCCACCAATGATTTCCGTCGATTAGAACTAATCAGTTTTGTTAAGGCAGAAAAGCATATGGAAGGCAGAAGCTGGAACCATGTGTTTCAGATCAAAGCCACCGACTATAAGAGTCAACCTGTATGGTATGTTACCTGCCAACGTGTCACTATGGGCACCTCCCCTGAAAAGCAGGCATATCTTGATTATAAAAGTCTGAATTTCCTGCCAATCTGAAAATAAAAATTCCGGTTGCCTATGCAACCGGAATCTTTTTACATTTCTTTTCTGCCTTCCAGCGCCCGAGAGAGCGTTACTTCATCAGCATACTCCAATTGGCTGCCAACCGGAATGCCATAAGCAAGCCGTGTAACCTTGATCTCCATAGGACGAAGCAGGCGGGAAATATACATAGCTGTGGCTTCCCCTTCCGTATCCGGATTTGTAGCCATAATAACTTCCCGCACATTGCCTTTTGCCACTCGCGCAAGAAGTTCTTTCATGCGAATATCTTCTTGTGTAACGTGATTCAGAGGTGAGATCACACCATGCAGCACATGGTAAGTACCCTTAAACTCCCGGCTGCGTTCCATAGCAATCACATCTTTGGGATCTGCAACGACGCAAATTACGCCGGGGTCACGCATATCATCACTGCAAATAGGACAGATTTCCAGATCGGTCAGGTTTTGGCAGATCGGACAAGTGTGCACCGTCTTTTTCGCTTCTAAAATTGCCTCTGCAAAGGCGTTCGCCTCATCTGCCGGCAAGCCCAGCACATAAAAGGCTAAACGTTGGGCTGTTTTACTGCCAATGCCCGGCAGGCGACCAAAATGGTCCGCAAGGTCTTGTAATGCCGCAGGAAAGTACTGCATAGTTCCTCTCCTTAGAACAGGCCGCCCAGATTCAGGCCGCCGGTAAGACGGGACATATTATTGGCAGAATCCGTATCAGCCTCACGGATCGCCTCGTTTACTGCAGCCATTACCATATCCTGCAGCATTTCCACATCATCAGGATCCACTGCTTCTTCCTTAATTTCCAGGGCCATCAGCTGATGCTTGCCATTAACTGTGGCTTTGACCATACCGCCACCAGCGGCGGCAGTATAGGTCTTATTTTCCATTTCTTCCTGCATGCGCAGCATATCCTGCTGCATTTTCTGAGCCTGCTTGATCATAGCGGCCTGATTCATACCACCGGGCATACCCCGGAATCCACCTTTTGCCATACTGTTCACCTAATCCTTTTTATTTAAAATTCACAATACCGGGGAAATCCTGACTAAAGCGAATAAGTTGTTCCATATCCCCCGCAGGAGCAACCTTTGTTGCATCGTTTGTCACAACTACAGTGATCGGTTTTCCCATATGGGCGGAGGCCTTTCTGGCGACAAGCGCATTTACTACCGGGTTGTCAAAAATGCCCTTAACAAATATGTTGCTGCATACCAAAAACAGCTGCGGTCCTCTAAAGTAGCCCACTACGGAGTTCTTGTCCGTAACGATCCCCTGCCACCGCGGTTCTATTTCCTTTGCAACCTGCTGACAAACCTCATCCCAAGCCTCATCCGGTTGTAAGTCAGGTTCCTGCTTAACCGGTTCCGGCGCAGATATCGGTGCCACCGTCGCTGGTGTTTCCTCAGCTTGTTCAGACGACTTAGCGGCTACAGGCATTACCCCACTTTTCATTTGGTCTTCCAGTCGAGTAATTCTTGCATTCAGCGCCTCCGCCTCTAAAGTCAGCTCAGGGCGGCAAAGGTTTACAATGCAAGTCTCTACATCCAAGCGACGGCTAACGCTTCTTGTAAATCCAGCAACTGTCTGCTGAATGAGATTCAGTATGCGAATCAGTTCTCCAAAAGAGAACACATCTGCCAAAGCCAACGCCTGCTGGTCAGAAGCGATGCCGGAAAGCATACCGATTCCTTCCTTGGGCGCAGTTTTTAAAATCATTAAATCGCGGGTCAGGCATGCCAGTTCGTCCATCAGAGCGGCCATATCCTTGCCTTCGGAATAATAGCGGCTTACCATGGCAAGTGCCGCCGCAGTATCCTGCTTGCTGACACATTCCATCAATTTCCCGCAATCCTGAATGCCTGCAATACCTAAGCAAGCATAGACCTTTTCAGCAGTCAAGTCCCCGGTAGTTGCAGAAGCGCATTGATCCAAAAGGCTCAAACCGTCACGCATACCGCCGTCTGCAAGACGTGCGAGCACCCGTGCGGCCTCTGCTTCCAGTTCGATATTTTCCTGATAGGCCACATACTGCAACCTGGATGCAATATCTTCCTGGCTGATTCTGCGGAAAGAAAAGCGCTGGCACCGGGAGAGAATAGTCGCAGGAACTTTGTGCAGTTCCGTTGTTGCCAGGATAAACAGCAAGTGTTCCGGCGGCTCCTCAATGATTTTGAGAAGCGCATTAAAAGCCGAAAGGGAAAGCATATGCACTTCGTCAATAATATAGACGCGCTTCTTCACTTGCGACGGTGAATATATAGCATCGTCCCGCAAAGAACGAACATTGTCAACGCCATTATTGGAAGCAGCGTCAATTTCCAGCACATCCATGCAGGAACCGTCGTCAATGCTCCTACACGCATCGCAGCAGTTGCAGGGATTTCCATCAACAGAGTTCTCACAGTTCACTGCTTTTGCCAAAATCTTGGCACTGGTCGTTTTGCCGGTACCGCGTGAACCGGTGAACAGATATGCGTGACTAAGTTTCCCGGATTGCAATTGGGTTTTCAGCGTTTGGGTAATGGCCATTTGGCCAACCACATCATCAAAGGTTTGTGGTCTGTATTTTCTATATAAGGCCTGATACAATCTGCTCACCTCCAAAAAATGATAGACCGGCTCATAACAAGATCGCACACCCACATTTGAGCAAGTCAAATATCTGGTATCCACACAGCCAGCTCCGGTACGGCAACCCTGCGGCACACGAAAAGATCCGCTTAATGCTGCTTGGTTCCCCACCTGACATGGTTCACGGGATTCCGTTGCGCAAGACCGTCCCTTCAACACCACTTATATGGGCCGAACGATACTTAGCTTACCCGGGTGTGGGAATTCATCCCTGCTTTAGCGGATTGCAGGCAATAGGGCACCGCTATCTCCCCGACTAGTGCGACCTTGTTACGAGCCGGTCCTGCCGTAACATGGCAAAAATTCAGTTCACCTTTGCCTCGATAAAATCGGCAAGTTCCTGGAAAGTTGCGATCTTCTGATCTTCAATTTCCAGTTCAACACCCAGCTCAGATTCCAGGTCCATGATCATTTCAACAATGTCAAGGGAATCGATGCCCAAGCTTTCAAAGGTGCTTTCAGGGGTAATGTCATCAGCGGTCAAATCCAGCTGCTTGACTGCATAAGAAACTAACTTCTCGTACATGTCTTAAAACCTCCTAATTTATATCGGTCAGATGACCATAGTATTTTATTACATTCCGTTGCTTTTGTCAATGCTTTTCCAGCGTATTGGTTTATTCTGCTGTGGCAGCAATCGCAGCAGCATAGGCAGTCGCCCATGCGATCTGCAAATTAAACCCGCCGGTATACGCATCGCAGTCAAGTATTTCTCCTGCAAAGTAAAGACCGTCAACAATTTTGGACTCCATTGATTTGGGATTTACTTCGCTCACTTTAATGCCACCACTTGTAATAATTGCTTCTGCAACCGGTCGTTTTCCGGAAATAAGAAAAGAGAAATTCTTGATAAGGCTGACCAATGCACGCCGCTGTTCTTTCTTTAATGAATTCGCTTGCAAATTACCGTCAACCCCCGCTCTGCGAAGAACCACCGGAATCATGGATCGGGGAAGCAAATCAGTCAATGCATTTTCCATAGACCGATTCTGATACATTTGCAAATCACGCAAAATCCGGTCATTCAGTTTGCTTTCATCAAGCGCCGGCTTCAGGTCAATAACAAGTCTACAGCCTTCTCCCTTCAGATGGGCAGATGCGCTCAAAACTGTAGGACCGGACAATCCAAAATGTGTAAACAGCAATTCTCCGAAATCTTTAAACAAGACCTTACCTTTTCCATCCAGCAGGCGCACAGCAACATTCCGCAGGCTCAAGCCTTGCATCTCGGGGCAATCCTCCCCATCTACACAAAGCGGAACCAGAGAGCCTTCCAGATGCGTCACCGTATGACCCAATGCTTCTGCCATGCTGTAACCATCTCCGGTAGAACCGGTTGTGGGATAGGAAAGTCCGCCGGTTGCAAGGACGACCCATTCCGCAGCAAACTGTTCCCCATCCGTTTTTACGCCAACAATTTTGCCATCGGTAACCAGCAAATCCGTTACACGCCCGGTTCTTACTGTAACATGCGTTCTACGCAGTTCACTCTTCAAAGCATCCAGTATGGATTGAGATTTATCACTTACAGGGAATACGCGATTGCCCCGTTCAGTTTTTAACGGACAGCCTGCCTTCTCGAAAAATGCCTCTGTATCTTCCGGAGGAAAACTCTCCATGGCACTATACAAAAAGCGGCCGTTTCGAGGAACATTTTGTAAAACTTCCTGCCAGGAGCAATGGTTTGTCACATTGCAGCGGCCCTTACCCGTAATGAGCAATTTTTTACCCAAACGGTCGTTGCGTTCCAAAAGAAGTACGCGAGCGCCTCTTTCTGCAGCCGTAATTGCCGCCAACATGCCTGCCGGGCCGCCACCAACTACAATTCCATCAAACTTCATCGGTTTTCACCTCTTTACCAAACATGCACGCCTGAAGCAAAGCCTCAACGAAAGAAAAGGCTTCCGATAGAGAATATCCAAAATTTGTTCGCTCGGCTACCACAAAAAAGAGGCAGTCGCATTTGGGGCAAATCGGCGAACGCTCACTGCTTGTAATGCCAATCACCTTTGTTCCGGAATCACCGCAATAAGCAGCCGTCTTCTCAATTTCCACACTGTATGGCGGAAAATCAAATACGATTGCCACATCTTCCGCCCCTGCATGATGTAACTTATTTGACTCGGGGGAAAGAATATGTACATCCGGAAGCAGTTTATCTAAATGATATCCCAGGTAGGAAGCAAGGGCAGCATTCGCCCCATTGGCGATCAAATAGATCCGCCGCGCATCTAAAATTGAATGGACTGCTTTCGAAAATTCCTCTCCATCCAACATCTGTATGTAGCTTTTTTCCGGTTGCGCTGTTGCTAAAGTCAGGTATTCCATCAGGGTATCCCGCAATGCCTTCTGCATTTGCGGAAAACCAGCGTAGCCCAGCTCAGCGGCAAAGCGAACAACAGTCGATTCTGAAACTTCCGTTTCCTTAGCGAGCATACCGGCTGTCATAAATGCTGCTTTTTCTAAATCCGCAAGAATATACCGAGCTATGCGCTTTTGACCTTTGGAAAAAGACGGGGCATTTTCTTCCAGCATTGCAAGAATAGTATTACCCATTGTCTTTCTCTCCTTTCAGCATCTGCACTTCACTCTCAGTCAAATATCGCCAAGTTCCTAAAGGCAAATCGCCAAGTTTCAGTCCGCCTTCCTGTACTCTTGCAAGCCTCTGTACCGGCAAGCCTGCTTGCCCGCACATACGGCGCACCTGACGATTCCGGCCCTCGTGGATTGTCACCAGAATTCGGGCAGAGGTTCCCTCCGTGGATAGCAACTTGATTTCAGGTGGTGCGATGGGACGGCCATCCAAAACAATTGGCTCTTTCAGCGCTTCCAGTTTATCCGGTGCAAATCCACTGACCAAGACCAAATAGGTCTTTTTCATTTCGTGACGGGGGTGCATCATATAATTGGCAAATTCCCCATCATTGGTAAATAGCAGCAGGCCCTCAGAATCCATATCCAGCCTGCCAACCGGATAGACCCGCGTACCGCAGTCTGCAACCAGTTGTGCTACATTCTTTCTGCCTTTTTCGTCAGAAAGTGTCGTTACATAGCCTCTTGGCTTGTGGAGCATCAAATATACGTACTCCCGGCGAAATAAAACCGGCTTGCCGTCCACGCAGATACGGTCCGTATCCGGGTCCGCACTTTGACCTAAAAGGCATACCCGTCCATTGCAAGTAACTCTTCCTTCTTCTATCCACTTTTCTGCCTGTCTCCGGGATGTCACACCGGCATCAGACAGTATTTTCTGGATTCTTGCAAGCATACATTCTCCTTTATGTACTCCATTGCGATGCAACGGAGTTCAGTAAAACAAATTACGAATTCTGTCTATTAGTGTAAGTTTCTTTTCCTCTGTACGTTCAATTGTCTGTCCATAAACAAGGGGTATCTTTCCGATGGCAGCCCCGTCAACCGTAATATGCGCAAAGCCGGCGCAACTACCCTCCACAACCGGTGCGTAAACAAACCCCGGTGCAGGCAGACAGATGTCCACCTTTTCCTCTTGGCGGAGAGGAAATATAAATGTTTCTCCGGCAAGTAATTGCACCTCTCCGGCCTCGCCACCCGCCACTTCCAAAGTACCGAGTAACTCCCCCTCCGTTATGAGCGTTTGCACGCTATAAGCCGCAAAGGCTTCTTCTATTAGTTTCTCGTGGTCAGCCCAGTCGTTGGGGGCGTCCATTGTTACCACAATGATCCGTCTCCCCTGCCGTGTTGTGCTGGAAACGAGGATTCTTCCTGCGGCTTTTGTATAGCCGGTCTTTACTCCATCTGCACCATTTACCCGCCAAAGCAGTTTATTGTGATTTTGTAAAAAGCGTTCCCCAATGGTCACACTTTTTGTAGAAACCGTTTGCCGGAAAATCGGGTTTTCCATTGCATAGGCCGCCAATATTGCCATATCTTTGGCAGTGGAATAGTGGCCGGGTGCATCCAGCCCATTGGGATTCACAAAATGCGTGTTTTCCATCCCCAAACGATGGGCTTTATCATTCATCAGTTGGGCAAAGCCTTCCACTGTACCGCCGCAATAGATTGCCAAAGCAACTGCAGCATCATTTCCGCTTCTTAGCATCAATCCATAGAGAAGTTCCTGCAATGTCAGCACTTCTCCTTCTTTTAGATACATAGAAGATCCTTCAATACCAACCGCCTCTTTGAGCACTTTCATTCTATCCAGCACATTGCACTGCTCACAAATAATCAGCGCTGTCATGATCTTCGTGGTGCTTGCAATCAACGACTGGTCATCTTCGCATTTCGCATATAGCACGCGGCCGGTCTGTGCATCCAGCACGATCGCCCGTTTAGCTGAAAGCGCCTGCACATGCGTGCTTGAAAAAAGGACGGCAGCCAGCAGTGCGGCGGCCGTCCCGGCAATCCATCTTTTCAAATTCCTCACCCCGGGGTAGTATCTCCCGGAGAAGGAAGGTTATTCTGCTTTTTTGGTTTTTGCGTCGATAAAATCCGTGATTTTATCCAAGGTTTCAGGAATCATCTCTACAAGACGATCCGCAGTAGTTGTAGCGGGAGTTCCTACGGGCAGCATACGAACTGTACCGTCTTTTACCATCAAAAATGCAACAGGAGTTACCTGCATGCCAGCACCTACACCGCCGCCAAAAGGATTCTCTTGATTATTGGGATGTTTGGATACATAGTCTGCGCCACCACCGGCCACACCAAAGCTAATCTTGGATATAGGAATCAGTGTCACACCGTCTCCAATCTGAATGGCATCCCCAACAACTGAGTTGCCGTCCAGCATCTGGCGAAGTTTTTCAAAAGCGCCATCCAGCATATTCGGTAAGTTCTTGCTCATATCTTGCACCGCCTTCTTAGATTTAGATAGTAGTTTTCTCAGTTATTGGCAGATTATGCCTCAGCAGGAGCAGATGCTTCTTCGATTGTCATCTGATCCGGGTCAGTAATTGGTTCTCCCAGGCTGACCTTTTCAATTGCAGGCAGTTCTTCCAGAGAATGCAGGCCAAAGGTCCGTAAGAAATCAGGGGTCGTCCGGTAAAGGATAGGTCTACCGGGCACATTCAGACGGCCTGCTTCTTCGATCAACTTTTTATTCAATAACGCGCCTACAGAATAAGAGCTGTCAACGCCACGAATCTGCTCCACCATTGCCTTAGTGGCAGGCTGATAGTATGCAACAATCGTCAAAGTTTCCAGCTGAGAAGATGACAACCGCGGCGGCTTTCTTGTTTCCAAAGCCTTCGTAACATAGTCAGCCATTTCACCGGATGACACCATTTGATATCCGTCTTCCAATTTCAGGATGCGCACACCTCGACGATTAAATGCAAAATCATCCGCCAGCGCATCCACAGCATTGGCAACTTCATCTCGATCAACCTCAAGCACGGCAGCGAGGCGAGATATCTCAATCCGCTCGCCGGCAGCAAAAAGGATTGCCTCTACGATGCGCTGAATTTCAATTTGTTCCATCCGGTGATGCCTCCTCGGGATTCTTAATTAGCCGGACATTGGGATTTTCTCCGGAGAGGTCCTCTTCCAATGCAACAGAGTTCGTTTTACACAGCTCAAGGACTGCAAGGAATGTGGCAACGATTTCCGAGCGGCTTTTACTGCCCTTGAATAAGTTCTTCAGTTTTTCGATGCCACGCAGGATCAAATTGCGAATCACTTCCGTTGCCTTCTTGGTAACGGGGTAAGGCTCTTTGCCTACAATGCCCTTGAAGTTAACTGTAGGCGGCGGCAAGCGACGCTCATTTCGCTCTGCAATATCTTCCAGTGCTTGCATCAGATCAAGTGGGGTATGTAAATATCGATAGCCGGTTTCCTTGGGAAGGGGTTCAGGCTCTTTCACAAAAAGGCAGCGACCCACATCATTGCGAGGCTCCAGCACCGTAATGGCCATTCGAATCTGCTCCATCGCCTCTCTGCGCTGGCGCTCAATCAAAGACTGCCGCAAAAGATCCAGCTCCGTTTGCGCCTCTGCAGCCTCTGCCGCAGAAAGAAGCATCTTTGTCTTGATCAGCATCAGGTGGGATGCCATCGTGATAAACTCGCTGGCAATTTCCATATCCAAGCGTTTCATCTCGTCCAGGTATGCCAAATACTGCTCCAAAATTGCCGCAATAGACACATCCTGAATCTCTATTTTGTTTTTATTCAGTAAAAGAAAGATAACGTCCAGGGGGCCTTCAAAATCTTCCATTCCCTCATTTCGGGTATGGACGATGCCCTCCAGTCTGTATTGGGGTTGTGTCATTGGCGTTTTCCTCTGCTCATGGCAATACTTTTGTATATTATAGCATTGTTTGGTCAGGCTTGCAAGCAAATATATAAGATTTTGCAAGAAATATTGCACAGTATGGTGGGCAAAAAAGTATATTGCTGTTGCTTTGCAGGCTTCTTTGTCGTATAATGGTTGCATCTTTTACAAACGGAGGCCACCATGATTCGCGGAGTTGTTTTCGACCTTGATCATACTCTCTTTGACCGGTATGCAACTTTGAAAAAAGTTCTGCCAAATTTCTACAATCATTACCGCCGTAAGATCCCGGAAACTCTGTCTGTATCCGATTTTATCGATCGCTTCATTCTTTTCGAAAAAAGATATATCTATTTTGGCTGGCGGAAGCAGCTACAGGCCTGCATAGATGATGGAATTCTCCATTCTATTGCTGATGAAGAGTTTAGCGAGGTCATACATTTTATCCTTCACTCCTGCTGGACGATGGATGCCGTCCCCTACGCCTTTACCAACTCCACACTGCAGATACTACGGGATATGGGTTGCAAAGTCGGCATTATCACCAACGGCAATCACGATGTGCAAACAAAAAAGATTCAAATACTCGGCCTTGAATCTTACACCGACGAAATCATCATCAGCGGTGACATAGGCATACACAAGCCCAATGCAAAGCCCTTTGACCTGATGAGCGAAAGGCTGGGCATTCCTCCCCAGGAGCTACTATATGTTGGCGATAATCCCGTGAACGACGTATCCGGTTCCCGAAATGCAGGGTATATTCCCGTTTGGGTAAAAACCACCGGTTATTGGTGCTTTGACGAAATTCCTCACGCAGAATACGAAGTAGAAACTGTGGAAGAAGTTCCTGCACTTGTACAGCGCATCAATATGCAATAAGGCCAAGACTCCGGACTGCTTAGCATAACCGGAGTCTTTCCCTTTTATTTCCAAAGTTTTCGCCACAATTTTAAAAGAAATATTGCCTTATTCGACAAATTGTGCTATAATACAGCAAAAGGAGGCGTATTCCATGGCCCAAAACAACTATAAAGATCTTGACCGGTATATGACTTATGTTTTAATCGGTACCGGTGCTCTTTTTTTACTCTATCTTTTGTTTGCCGCTCTAAGCATTATCTGGTTAAAAGTCATACTGAGCATTCTGATTTTTCTGGCATGTGCGGGAGTTCTCGCAGTGTTGTATCTGTCCGGTGAAATACTGAAACTTCGGAGCCGTTGGATGACATTGGGCGCCGGCTGTACCGCCCTATGCCTTCTGGTTTCTCTCATTACCGGTTGTCCGTAAATTATATTCACCATAGGAAGGACTCTTTTTGAAAAAGTGTCCTTCCTTTTCTTATGCCTCTGACCACATCTGTGATCACGCAACAACAAATGAATGATAGTTTTTAAATAGAAAAATGCACAAAATGTCGTTATTAAACAAATCCATAGCCTATTTAACATTGCATTTGCTTGGAATGGCAAGTATAGTATGGGCAAGGCGGTGATGGTATGCAGATATATAAAATCGGTTGTAAACAGATCCTGCAAGTAAGGCTGTTTGGCCGTGAGGAACTGATTCCCCCGGTACGGCACAGTACACGACAAACTGCCGAGTATGTGATGTATATAATGATCAAAGGAAAACTGTGTATTCAAAACAACGACGAAGCAGTCACGATGTTACCCGGTGACATTCGGATTTTTCACAAGGGAGATTTTCAAACTCCTCTGGATGTCAGCCACTGCGTTTACTTTTATATTCATTTCGACTCCACGGAAATTTCCTACTGCACCTTTACCGAGCAAGCCATTGACCAGTACTGGATGGACCGGAAAATCCGTTTTCTTCAATCCAACCCCTATGAAACAGACAGCTATGAGTATTCAGAAATCCTGCTGCCAAACAGTTTTCACATAAGCGATTCGATGGTGGCATTTTGGGAGCGCGAGCTCTCCATGCTGAACAGCCACCACAAAGAGATGAACTATAAAGCGGCTCTTTCCTGGGCGCTTATGAGTCTTTTGAACAAGCTCTCTCAAGAGCATTTTGACAAAGGCACGGGTATTGGGCTGCGCCTCGGACAGAGCAATTATAATGTGATACAAGCGTTGATCCGCTACCTGAATGCTAATTACGCCAAGAATATCACAGGGCGAGACTTAGAACAGCTTTTTTATATCAACTTCAGCTACGCAAACCGTCTATTCAAAAAAGCCACCGGAATTACAATTTTTGCCTATAAAAATGAACTGAAGATCAATCGGGCAAAGGTGCTTCTTGCAACCACCGACAAGTCCGTTTCTCAAATCGCAACAGAAGTTGGATACGGAGATGTTTTCAGTTTTTCCCATGCCTTCAAAAAAGCCACTGGTTTTCCCCCGGGAGATTATAGACGAAATTATATAAGGAATAGTGAGCTATAGTATGAAGCTGTATGACAAAGCACTTTCCACTTTATATGAGGAAGGCAAACCTATCAACCTGTGGGGCATCTTCTTTCCAAAGCTGTTCGAACTTATCACAACAATACTGCTTGGCAGCATTCACTCGATGCTGCTATCTAACTTCGACCAGGAAGCAGCCGTTGCCGTCAGTGTCGGCTCTCAAGTCGTGGCAATCATTCAAGGTCTTCTGTGTATCTTCTCCAACGGTCATTTGATCATATCCAGCATTTATTTAGGTGCAAAGGATCGCAAATCCGCAGGGATCAGCGCTTGCTCCACCTTGGCGATCAGCATCTTTCTCTCTATTCTTGCAGGAATTCTTCTTGCTGCATTCCCCCAACCTTTTATGCAAATGATGCACTTGAAGGGAAAAGCCTTTCAGTACGGTTGTACATACTTTTCAATAATGGTGGGATTTTCCGTATTTACTGTGTGCATCTCCTGCTTTAACAGTTTTCTCATCTCCATTGGCCAGGTCAAATGCGTGCTTACCATAAATCTGGTGCGTAATATTTTAAGCGTGGCCTTTGGTTATATTGTGCTGTTTCGCCCCTTTGAGACCCCTTTTTATGGTGTCAGCGGAGTAGCTATCGGCAGAGTGCTTTCCCAGGTACTTTGTCTGCTGCTGGGACTTTTCTTCGTTATAAGATGCAAATGTCCTATGGTACGCAAGGTCCAGGGAAAAGCAATCCTTCGGGCCGGGAAAATCGGTCTGCCGGGCAGTATGGGCGGTCTTTCCTATTCGTTCTCCCAAACAGTTTCTTCCGGTATGATTTCTTCCTTAGGCTTTGCAATGATTTCTGCAAAGGTGTTTGCCAATAACATTCTTGGTTTTATTTCGCAATTCAGTTACGCAGTTTCCGAGGGAAACAGTATTCTTATCGGTCGCTACAAAGGGCAGGGCAGTTACGATAATGCTAAACGCCTCTTTAAGCAAAATCTGATTCTGGCCATCTGTATGAATGTGCTGCTGGTGTTGCTTATTTACCTGTTCCGCCATCCTCTCTTTTCTCTGTTCACCACCGATCCGGAAACTCTTCGGCTGATTGGGCAGATCGTACTGATCGATATTTTTGTTGAGGCTGCAAGGGCTATCAACCATATTGCCGAACGTTCCCTTACTGCCACAGGGGATGTTCGCTTTGTAACTGCCGTATCCACCGCCTCCTGCTGGGCTGTGAGTATCGGCTTGGGATGGCTTTTAGGCATAGGGACAGGGCTTGGCCTTACCGGGTTCTGGCTTGCCTTTGCCGCAGATGAAGCCGTACGGTGTTGCATATATCTGCTACGCTGGCGTAGCGGACGATGGAAAGACATAAAGATATAAAAAATCGCCCGGGAAATCCCGGGCGATTTTTATTTACAGCAGCCACTGCAGCGGGAGCAATTACCACTGCATTTTTTCTTTTTGGGGATCAAAAGATAAATACAATAGGCTCCAATGATGCCAAGCAGCACCCAGTCTAAAATGCTCATAGCAGCACCCCCACCTGATAGACCACAAACGCCACAATGTAGGCAACCACGCACTGCGCCACCAATACGCCAATCGTTTTAAGCTTGGAATTAAGCTCCCGGCGAATGGTAGCTGCAGCCGCTACACAGGGTGTGTAAAGAAGGGTGAATGCAAGAAAACTGCAAGCAGAAGGAACTGTGAAAAGGCTGCCCAAGGCACTGGGTAGTTGCTCACTGCCAACACCCAACACCACGCCAAAAGTGCCAACCACCGCTTCTTTAGCGGTAAAGCCGGAAACAAGGGCAGTAACCATTCTCCAATCTCCGAAACCAAGAGGCTCAAAAATAGGAGCGACCCATCTTCCCAGGGTAGCCAGGATACTGTTGGCAGGATCCTCGGTAACATTCAGTCGTATATCAAAGGTCTGCAGGAACCATATTAGTACTGTGCAGATGAAGATGACCGTGAATGCCCGTTGCAAAAAGTCCTTTGCCTTTTCCCACAGCAAAAGAACAACGCTCTTAAAAGAAGGCAAGCGGTAGTTGGGTAATTCCATCACAAAAGGAATGGGTTTGCCTTTAAACGCTGTTTTTTTCAGCAACAGTGCGACCAGGATACCAACGGCTGCACCGCCAAAATAAAGCACTAACATAACCAAAAGTTCTCTTCCAGGGAAAAATGCAGAAGAAAACAGCGCATAAATCGGTATCTTCGCTGAACAACTCATAAAAGGCGTCAGCAAGATGGTCATCTTTCTGTCACGATTGGAAGAAAGTGTGCGGGTAGCCATAATAGCAGGTACCGTGCAGCCGAATCCGATCAGCATTGGCACAAAGCTTCTGCCGGAAAGACCGATCTTGCGCAGAAGCTTATCCATAACAAATGCTACTCTGGCCATATAGCCGGAATCTTCCAAAATAGAAAGGAAGAAAAACAGGGTAATGATCGTGGGCAGGAAGGAAATCACACTGCCTACACCGGCAAAAATGCCGTCAATAATCAAACTATGTACAACCGGGTTGATTCCGTAGTCTGTCAGCCAACCATCCACCAACATTGTGAGGCCATCAATACTATAGGCAAGCAGTTCATCCAGGGCCGGGCCGATCACATAGAAGGTCAGCGCAAATACTGTTGCCATGATCGCCACAAACAGCGGAATGGCAAAGATTCGGTGGGTCAAGACCCGGTCGATAGCCATACTGCGACTGTGCTCCTTGCTTTCTTTTGCCTTCTTTAAGCAAGTATGGCAAACATCCTCAATGAAATTATATCGCATATCCGCCAACGCGGCATTGCGGTCCTTGCCGGTTTCCGTTTCCATTTCCACCACAGAGTGCTCGATCAGTTCCTTTTCGTTATCACTTAGCTCCAGCATCTGCGCGAAGAGGTCCTCCCCTTCGATCAATTTTGTCGCGCAAAACCTTCTGGAAATGTCCGCTCTATTTGCATGGTCTTCTATAATATGCCCCACGGCATGGATACAGCGATGCACAGGACCATCCGGACAAAAATCCTTGATCTGCGGCTTAACCCGGTTTTTCGCAGTAGAAAGCAGCGCGTCCATAAGATCAGCAATACCTTCATTTTTGGCTGCGCTAATCGGTACAACCGGGACACCCAAAGCCCTGGACATTTTATCCACATCCACGCTGCCACCGTTTCCGGTTAATTCGTCCATCATATTCAGGGCGATAACCATAGGAACGCGCAAGGTCAGAAGCTGGAGTGATAAATACAGATTGCGCTCCAGATTGGTCGCATCCACAATGTTCAGGATAGCATCAGGCTTTTCTGATAAAATAAAGTCACGGGTAACGATTTCCTCCTGGGTATAGGGACGAATGGAATAGATGCCCGGAAGGTCAACAATCTGATGATCCGTTCCTTTGATAGCGCCAATCTTCTGATCGACCGTTACGCCGGGGAAATTGCCCACTCGCTGATTCGCACCGGTAAGCGCATTAAATAGCGTGGTTTTGCCGCTGTTCTGATTACCTGCCAATGCAAATATCATACCGTATCCTCCCGCAAAGAAATTTTCTCTGCGTCCTCCAGTCGAATGGTTAATTCGTAGCCACGCAGGTGAATTTGGATTGGATCACCCATAGGCGCAACTTTCTGTAAAGTCACCTTGGTTCCGGGAATTAAGCCCATATCTAAAAAACGCAGCCGTAAAGATCCTTCTCCACCAACCGTGGCGATCGTACCGCTCTGCCCTATTTTCAATTCTGCAATTGTCATAGATTGCCCTCCTTAGTTAGCATATGCTAACCGCCAATAATCATATTCCAATTTCTTCCGTTTGTCAATAGATTTTTACAAAAATTGTCGAAAACGGCAAAGGAATACCGCCTCGCATCCAGGCGCATCCTTATATGGGATTACCATAATCAGTCATTTTGATTTGATGCCGCCTTTGCTGATGGAAAAGGGCATTATTTATGCTTGCACAATGGCGTTTTTTTTGGTATATTTCTCTTAGAAACTTTCTATAAAGGAGATACTTATGCTTAAGAAAATTACCGACACGATTTTGTACGTAGGCGCCAACGATCACGATGTGGACCTTTTTGAAGGACAGTATGTTGTTCCGAACGGAATGGCATATAACTCCTACGTGATTTTGGACGAAAAGATAGCCGTAATGGACACCATTGACGCCTCCAAAACGCAGGAATGGCTGAAAAATATTGCCTCTGTCCTCACCGGTCGGAAGCCTGATTACCTGGTAGTGCAGCATATGGAACCTGACCACGCAGCTTCTATCGAAGCCTTTGTCAACCAGTATCCTGATGTAACTGTGGTTGGCAATGCCAAAACCTTTGTAATGATCGGTCAGTTCTTCCCCAATTTGAAAATGCAGAACACCCTGACTGTGGAAAACTTCGGCACCCTTTCTCTGGGCAAGCATACTTTGACCTTTGCATTTGCTCCCATGGTTCACTGGCCGGAAGTTATGATGTCCTATGACAGCTATGATAAAGTGCTGTTCTCTGCCGACGGCTTCGGCAAATTCGGCGCACTGGATGTGGATGAGCCCTGGGATTGTGAAGCTCGCCGTTACTACATCGGCATCGTGGGCAAATACGGCAAGCAGGTGCAGAATATTCTGAAGGTTGCCGCCACCCTGGACATCCAGATTATCTGCCCCCTGCACGGACCGGTGCTGACAGAAAACCTGGGTCACTATATCCATCTGTATGATCTTTGGTCCAGCTACACGCCCGAGTCTGATGGTGTGGTCATCGCTTATACCTCTGTATACGGTCACACCAAGGATGCCGTTCTGCTTTTGGAGAAGGAACTGCTTCGTCGGGGTGTTCCCAAGGTCACCATTCACGATCTGGCCCGTACCGATATGGCAGAAGCTGTGGAAGATGCCTTCCGTTATGACAAACTGGTGCTGGCTACTACAACCTACAATGCAGACGTATTCCCCTACATGCGCACTTACCTGGATAAGCTGACTGAGCGGGCCTTCCAGAACCGCACTGTTGCCTTCATGGAAAACGGCTCCTGGGCACCTATGGCTAACAGAATCATGAAGGAGAAGTTTGCAAAATCCAAGAATCTTACCTTCGCAAAAAATGAAGTTACCATTCTCTCTGCTCTTAACGAGGACTCCACCAGCCAGGTGATTGCCCTTGCAGAAGAACTGGCCGCATCCTACGCTCCGGTAAAAGTGCAGGATAACTTCATCGATCCTACTGCTCTTTTCAACATCGGATATGGCCTTTATGTGGTCACTTCCAATGATGGTGAGAAGGATAACGGTTTGATTGTAAACACTGTTACCCAGGTTACCAACACGCCCAACCGGGTAGCTGTTACCGTAAACAAGATGAACTATTCCTGCGAAGTGATCGCAAAGACCGGCAAGCTGAACATTTCCACTCTTTCTCAGGATGCACCTTTCAAGGTCTTTGAGCACTTTGGATTCCAATCCGGACGGAATGTGGATAAGTTTGCAGACTTTGACCACGCACAGCGGTCCTCCAACGGGCTTATGTTCCTGGATCGATATGCAAACAGCTATATTTCCTGTAATGTCATCAGCCAGGTTGACCTGCAGACCCACATGATGTTTATCTGCGATGTAACTGAGTGTGTGAATTTAAGCAGCATCGAAACTATGACCTACACCTACTATCAGAAGAATGTGAAACCCCAGCCTGAAACGGAAAAGAAGGGCTTTGTGTGCAAGATCTGCGGCTATGTGTATGAAGGCGACACCCTGCCTGAAGACTATATCTGCCCCTTGTGCAAACACGGCGCATCTGATTTTGAACCCATTGGTTAAGAAACAAAAACGGGACCTCAAATGAGGTCCCGTTCATTTTTTAAAACTTGGGAGTCTTTGCCAGGCTGGCGGCGATTTCTGCATCGGTGGGAATGTAGTCGCTCATCACGCCGTCGTTGAATCGCTGATAAGCAAACATATCAAAATATCCGGTGCCGGTCAGGCCGAACACAATATTTTTATGCTCCCCGGTTTCTTTGCAGCGGATTGCTTCATCCATAGCCACCTTAATGGCATGGGCACTTTCAGGCGCAGGCAAAATGCCTTCTACTCTTGCAAATTCTGTTGCCGCCTTAAACACTTCTGTTTGGGTCACACTGACTGCTTCCATCAGGCCGTCATGATAGAGCTGGGATACCACGCTGCTCATGCCGTGATAACGCAGGCCACCTGCGTGAGAGGAAGAAGGAATGAAGCCACTACCCAGTGTGTACATCTTTTGTAGGGGGCATACGCGGCCCGTATCGCAGTAGTCATACACATAACTGCCCCGGGTCAAGCTGGGGCAAGAAGCAGGTTCAACCGCCACCAGGCGCATATCCGCTTCTCCCCGGAGTTTCTGCCCCACAAAGGGAGAAATCAGGCCGCCAAGGTTGGAGCCGCCACCGGCGCAACCGATAATCACATCGGGCTTAATATCGTAAAGGTCCAGCGCCGCCTTGGTTTCCAGACCAATGATAGACTGGTGGAGCAGCACCTGATTCATCACACTGCCCAGCACATAGCGGTAGCCTTCCCGGCTGCCGGCTGCTTCCACCGCTTCGGAAATAGCGCAGCCTAAGGAACCGGTGGTGCCGGGGAATTCTTCCAAAATTTTCCGACCCACATTGGTAGTGGTAGAAGGAGAAGGCGTTACATCTGCGCCGTAAGTGCGCATCACCTCTCTGCGGAAGGGCTTTTGCTCATAGGACACCTTTACCATAAACACTTTACAGTCAAGGCCAAAATAGGAACAAGCCATACTCAGAGCAGTACCCCACTGGCCGGCGCCAGTCTCTGTGGTAACACCCTTCAGGCCTTGCTCCTTGGCATAATAGGCCTGGGCAATGGCAGAGTTCAGCTTGTGGCTGCCGGATGTGTTGTTGCCCTCAAACTTATAGTAGATATGAGCCGGCGTATCCAGCATTTTTTCCAGGCAATAGGCTCGCACCAAAGGTGCCGGACGATACATCTTGTAAAAATCAGAGATTTCCTTTGGAATGGGAATGTAGGCGGTCGTATCGTCCAGCTCCTGCATTGCCAGTTCCCTGCAGAATACTTGGCTGAGTTTATCCAAGGAAATTGGTTTTCCGGTTTCCGGATCCAGCAGCGGGGCAGGCTTATTCTTCATATCCGCCCGGACATTATACCACGCCTGGGGCATTTGGTCCTCACGAAGATAGATTTTGTACGGAATTTCTTGGTTACACATATCATTTTCCCCTTTCTTGGGACAAAAAAACGCTCCTGTCCCAGTAGATGCTGGGACAGGAGCACGTAATCTCCTGCGGTGCCACCCGGCTTGGCGCATTGCGCCCTCTTTGTGCGTACTACCATACGCAGGCTTTTGTAACGAAGTGCCACTCCGGCTTCCATTTCCGGTCGCCCTCAGGTGCCCATTCTCTTTGCAGGAAACACTACCTTACACCAACCGGCAGCTCTCTTCAGATTCCAAGTCAAAGGTACTTACTCACCCTCATCGGTTTTCTTCATTAAACCACATTCTTACTGTGGTGTCAAGCGGTTTATCCTTATTCAAGGAAACTGCTGTACGCAGGCTGCAATTTAGAAAAATCTTCCAAAGCTTCCAATGAAACCAGCATTGCGCCCATATCTGTTAAAGCGTCCATCGCGCGGGAATGGTCTTGAAAACAGAATACGGGACTATAGTTTTTCCGCAGGTTATTCTTTGTTCCGTCCCAAGTGCCACCCTTCTCATAGGTGCATTGGGCAACAAGGGTAAGTTTACCCATGGAATGAATCAGCCGATTACGGCTCAGCGCTCGCAAAGGAGAAAAAGATAAGTCATATCCATCTTCGCTAAGATAGAGAATCCGATCCTCTGCAGGGTGTTCTTCAAGGGAGTCAGCAACGATGCTGATCACTTCTCCTCCTGCTTGCAGGCAAGCATCCTGGGCTGTTCGGTCTGCACCATTCGCATTACCTGAAATCAGCACATATCCTTGCCTTGCGGCTTGACGGCCAACCTCTTCAGCAAAGGCTTTGTTATCCTTTTTCAGCACACGGCTGCCCACCAAAGAAACTGCCGGCTTCACTAAAATATGTGGGTTGCCTTTTGCCCAGATCACCCCGGGGCAATCCAATCCCAATTTATTCCGTAAGGACATTGGGTATCCATCGCTGACACGGGAAATCGGGAAGCAACCTGCCCGTTCACCTTTTTTCAGATACCATTCCAATTGCTCCTGCTGGGAAAGCAAGTAGATAATTCTTTGGGCTGTTTCCTGCTCATACCCTAAGTTCATCACATCGGAAATTGACAATTCTCCGTCCTGGGAAGGTTTCTCCTCCGCCTGCACACGCAAAGAGAGATTGCGCAGTTGGGCAATCGTCAGCACTTTTCTTTGCGGGTCACCCAAATGGCTTGTCAAAAGCAGGAACCCCTTTTCCCGGGCGTTCAACGGAAACGCTTCTTTACAACCGGCGCCTTCACTTCATCAGCAATCAAGGAGCCATCTGCACCCAGAAGCACGGGTTTAATCTCATACTGGGAAAACTTTGCGATCTCATCCAATTTGGCTTTTTCGGGGAAATTGCCTACGATGGAAAACGCTACGCCCTTCCGCTTTGCACGGCCCGTACGACCGATGCGATGGACATAGTATTCATTTTCCTCTGGAATATCGAAATTCACAACGCAGTCAACATCATCCACATCGATGCCACGGGATGCCACATCTGTGGCTATCAAAATGGCCAATTTGCCATCGCGGTACTTTTGCATAGTCTTTTCCCGCTGGCTCTGCCGAATATCTCCGTGGATGCAATCGCAATCTGCACCTGCTCTCTGGAAATCATCGCTGAGCCGCTGGCACATATGCTTTGTATTGCAGAAAATCATCACACGCTCAAATCCCCGAGAGCGGATCAAGCGCAAGGTGGTTTCTGCCTTCTCCAGAGGAGAAACCGTAATGCTATACTGGTCGATATCCGGACGATCTTCTTGCTTAGGTTCGACTGTAATTTCCACTTCGTCACGCTGATACATCCAAGAAACAGTCATCACTTCCTGGGAGATAGTTGCGGAAAATAGGCCCAAGTTTTTCCGATTCTTCACTTTTTCAATAATTTTGGTTACATCCTTGAAAAAGCCCATATCCAGCATCCGGTCCGCTTCATCCAAAACAACGGTTTGGATTTTGTCCAACCGGATATTCTTCCGGTTGTAATGATCCATCAGTCTACCGGGAGTAGCTACAACGATCTGGGGTTTCTTTTCCAGTTGCTTTGCCTGGCCTACGATACCTGCACCGCCATACAGAACCGCCACGCGAATACCTTGATAATAAGTCAGCAGTCCACGCAGCTCATCACCGATCTGGATGGCCAACTCCCGGGTGGGCGCCAAAATCAGGCCCTGCACTTCCGGGCAGGAAATATCCACGTGCTCGATCATAGGAATGCCAAAGGCAAACGTCTTACCAGTGCCGGTAGGTGCCTTGGCAATTACATCCTTCCATTCCATAAAGGAGGGAATCGCTTGCTGCTGAATGGTAGTAGGATAGCCATAGCCTTTTTTCTCCAAAGCTTTCAGCATCTCAGGTGACAGACCAAGGTCTGCAAAAGTCATCATTTTTTCTTCCATAATACAATCCTTTGGTTCTTTTGTTTTCCTTATTGTAGCAGTTTTTTTGCAAATATGCAACCTCTTGCGCATTACTGCAAATAAATGCTGTAAAATTTCTGTAACTGTTGCTGTTTTAGTGGACAAACAAAAGGTTTTGTGGTATATTGTAAGTTGAAATTTTATGGAAACGCATTTGGGGAGGCAAGAGAAAATGGGCAAGCTAATTGTAATAGAAGGTACCGACGGTTCCGGTAAGTCTACCCAGTTCCGGCTGCTCTCTGAGCATCTGGAAAAAGACGGCGTCAACTTCAAGCATATTGTTTTTCCTCGTTATGACCAGGAAAGTTCTGCCCTGATCCGCATGTATCTGGGTGGCGCTTTTGGTGACAAGCCATCCGATGTAAATGCCTATGCAGCTTCCAGTTTTTATGGGGTTGACCGTTTTGCTTCCTATAAAATGGACTGGGGCAATTACTATGAAAACGACGGTGTCGTTCTTTCCGACCGTTACACCACCTCCAATGCTGTGCATCAGGCATCCAAGGAGCCGGAAGAAAAGAGAGAAGCATTTCTCAAGTGGCTTTATGATTTTGAATACGATAAGTTGGGCTTGCCCCAGCCGGATCTGATTATTTATTTGGACGTGCCCACTGATTTTACCGAAAAGCTTCTTCGTCACAGAGAGCAAGACACCAATACCAAAGCCGACATCCACGAAAAAGACATGCAGTACCTTGCCACCTGCCGTCAAACCGGCAGAGCCGCTGCAAACTTCTATGGCTGGACAGTCATTTCTTGCGTAAAAGATGGCACAATGCGCACAATTGAAGATATTCATCAAGAAATTTACAGTTATGTGAAAAGCTGTTTGGAGGCATAACTATGATATACGTACTTTTAGGGAACGGTTTTGAGGAAACAGAAGCTATCGCCCCTGTAGACCTGCTCCGGCGGGCTGATATTCCCGTCTTAACGGTGGGTATCGGTGGCAATGTTGTTGAGGGTAGTCACAAGATTCCCGTTACCGCGGATATCACCATTGATGAAATGGACCTGACACAAATGGATGGTCTGATTTTGCCCGGTGGACTTGGAGGTGTAGCCTCTATTAAGGCCTGCGAAGCCGCAATGAACGCTGTGCAGTTTGCCAATGATAATGGCATTCTTCTTGGGGCCATTTGTGCCGGTCCTACGGTCCTGGCAAATTTAGGCATCCTGGATGGCAAAAACGCCACCTGCTATCCCGGATGTGAAGATAATATGGGAAAAGCAAACATATTGCGCCAAGCTGCTGTTACCGATGGTAACATCGTTACCGGTACATCTGCCGGTTGTGCGCTCTCCTTTGGTCTTGCATTGATTGCCGCCCTCAAAGGCGAAGCAGAGACGCAAAGGATTCAAGACCAAATTGTAATTCGTTGATAGGAGGTATCCTGATGGCAAAAGAGAATAACAACAAGGAAGAAATCTTCTCTGCTCTGGAAGACAGTGAGTGGTTGGATAATCTTCTTGGTACAAGTGATACCGCAAAAGAGCTGACCGGAGATGAACTGACAATGTCCGATGCCGGCTTGACGACCCCCGAAGACGCAGAACTGGAAAAGATTCTTTCTGAGGATTGGGACAGCGTGCCCAACGAAGAACATGCGGCTTTGCCTGATCAGCTCACCTTTGATCAAACCCAAGCATTTGTTCCTCCGGAAGTACCCCAGGAAGCACCTAAGAAAGCTCCCAGAAAAAGTTCTAAAAAGTCCAGAAAGGCCGAGTCTCTTCCTTCCGAACAAGATGCAGACTCTCCCAAGTCCCGGCCTTCCCGCAGTAAAGGATATGGTCTTTTCGGTCTCCCCCACTTGGCCTCTGCCCTCATCTGGTTATCTATCACTGTAATCATCGGTGTCACCTTAGGGCGTGCTTTTTGGGCGGTTTGTACCGACCTGATGGCATTCGGCAAGGAATCCACTCGGATCACAGTCACCATTACAGAAGAAGATGTGAACGATCCTGAAGCCATCGCACAAAAGCTTGGAGATGCAGGTCTTATCAAGTATCCCGATCTATTTGAACTGTTCTACCGTTTCAAGCTGAACAACACCAACGAAGACCGTGCCGAGGACAAGCAGGTCAAAACCCTGATCACTGCAGGCACCTTTACCCTCAATAGCGCAAACGACTATAACGCTATGGTCAAGGCAATGGGCTCTTATGCCCCCGCCCGTGAGGAAATCGAAATTACCATTCCGGAAGGCTATACCTGCGCACAGATCTTTGCGCTCCTGGAAAAGAAAGGCGTTTGCTCTGTGCAAGAGCTGGAAGAATATGCAGCCAATGGCGACTTAGGCGATTACTGGTTCCTGGAAGGTGTAAAACGGGGTTCCAAGTACTGTCTGGAAGGCTATCTATTCCCTGACACTTATCGATTCTACACCAATGACAGCCCTCGCAATGCATTGCGCAAGCTCCTCAACGGCTTTGAATACCGCTTTACCAGCCGTATGAAGGAAAAGTATGAGGATATGCAAAAGAACGGCAAGGTTAAGCTGACAATCCACCAGGTCATTACCCTTGCTTCCATGATTGAAAAAGAAACTGCCAACCGGAACGAAAGTTACGATATTTCTGCCGTTTATCACAATCGATTGGCAAACCCTGCTGCATTCCCCTACTTGGACTGTGACGCAACTGTCTACTACGCAATTGGCGATTATTTTGGCACACATGGTCCCTTGACCTATGATGATCTTTCCGTCAAGAGCGACTACAACACTTCCTGGAGAGGCGGTCGGACCGGTCTTCCCATCGGGCCCATTGCCAACCCCGGTTCCAACAGCATCGATGCTGCTTTGGATCCCACCGACGTCAATTACTATTACTATGTCTATTACCCCGCAGCAGGCAAGCACCTCTTTGCCAAAACTTTGAATGAGCATAACGCCAACGTAAGTAAGGTAGGGTAATTTCGTGAGTAAATTGGAATTATTGAGCCCTGCAGGAGATATGGAACGGCTAAAAATGGCCGTTCTGTATGGTGCAGATGCGGTGTATTTGGCCGGCACCGACTTCGGCATGCGGTCTTTTGCCGGGAACTTCACCCCGGAGGAGCTGCCCAAAGCTGTTGCCTTTGCCCACAGCCACGGTGTAAAAGTCCACGTGACCGTAAACACCATGCCCCGGAATGACGAAGTAGTAAACCTGCCTGCCTACCTGGAAAGTTTGCAGGATGCAGGGGTGGATGCCCTGATCGTTGCTGATTTGGGTGCCTTTACTTTGGCAGGCAAATATGCCCCCAAGTGCGAGCGTCACATTTCCACCCAGCAATCTATCGCCAACTACGAATGCGCCAATGCCTGGTATGATCTGGGTGCCAAGCGAGTCGTGCTGGCAAGAGAGCTGAATCTGGACGAAATTCGCACCATCCGGGAAAAGACGCCCAAGGACTTGGAAATCGAAACCTTCGGTCACGGTGCTATGTGCGTCAGTTATTCCGGCCGTTGTCTACTCAGCAATTATATGACAGGTCGGGACTCTAACCGAGGTGCCTGTGCGCAACCCTGCCGCTACCAATACGCTCTTATGGAAGAAAAGCGCCCCGGCGAGTACTTTCCCGTTTATGAGGACGAAAAAGGCACCTATATCCTGAATTCCCGGGACATGTGCACCATTGAGCATCTGCAGGACCTGATGGATGCAGGCATTGACTGCATTAAGATCGAAGGCCGGGCAAAATCCGCCTATTATGCAGCCATTGTGACCGGTGCATATCGGCACTGCATTGACGATTTGGTTGCAGGCAGGGCTATGGATCCGGTATGGATGGATGAAGTGAACCACGTTTCCCATCGAAATTACTCCACCGGTTTCTATTATGGTTTCCCCGGGCAGTACACAGAAAATTCCCGGTACATAAGGGAATGGCAAATTGCCGCCATTGTGGAAAGCTGCGATGAAACAGGCCTGGCCCTATGTTCTCTGCGAAATAAATTTGCTGCAGGCACGGAGCTGGAAATTGTAGGCCCGGATTTCCGGCCTATGACCTTCTCCGTTCCCATGATGGAAGATATGGAAGGGAATCCTTTGGAAGAGCCCCGGACGCCGGAAATGCAATTCAAAATTCAACTCCCCTGTCAGGCTCCCGCTTTCAGCATCCTGCGAAAAGCTGTGGACCTTTCTGCAAAATAAAAATCTAACGGCTCTGCCAACTGGCAGAGCCGTTTTAATTATGCCTCGTAGTCTGCACAGAACCGCTGATCCAGGAAATTCCAGAATTTTTCCTTTGCGGCAAGATGTGCCGGGTGGGTTGCATAGGCCTTCAGCGCCTCTTTGCTCTCGAAGTGAGAGTACAGCGCATAGTCCATGCCGCCTTGATACGCCTGGCGGATCTCCATATGGGTAAGACCGGGAATCACACCTACGAGCGGTTCCAGCGCATCCTTAATGATCTGCACTGCATCCTCTTTGTTGACCCCTTCTTTCAAAGTGTATAAAACAATATGCTTGATCATACATATCCTCCTAATAAAATCGGGGCCCAATATGGGCCCCGGTCTTTAATTATTCAGCCTCGACAACTTCTTCAGCAGCCTCTTCCACGGCTTCTTCAGCGGCTTCTTCAGCCAGCAGAGCGCGGATAGACAGAGAGATACGCTTGTTCTCAGCGTCCACATCGGTGATCTGTGCCTGAACAGTCTGGCCTTCGGTCAGAACATCTTCGGGCTTGCCGATGCGGCGGTTGGAGATCTGGGAAATGTGAATCAGGCCGTCAACGCCGGGCAGAATCTCAGCAAAAGCGCCGAAGGTCATCAGCTTCACAATCTTAACATCCACAACATCACCCACATTGTAACCGGTCATGAACTGGTTCCAGGGGTTCATTTCAGCAGTCTTGTAACCCAGGGAAATCTTGTGCTTCTCGGGGTCGAAGGAGATGACATAAACATCGATCTCATCACCAACGCTGACAACTTCAGCGGGGTTCTTAATGCGGTTCCAGCTCAGTTCGGAAACGTGAACCATACCGTCAACACCACCGATGTCAACAAATGCGCCGTAAGAAGTCAGGGACTTAACGGTGCCGTGGAACTTTGCGCCTTCCTGGATCTCGCTCCACACCTTCTCTTGAGCAGCCTTGCGAGCCTCGGAGGAAACAGCGCGAATAGAGCCGATCACACGACGACGGGCGCGGTTCACTTCGGTAATTCTCATCTGCACGGTCTTGCCAACTTCAGCAGCCATATCGCCACCCTTAGCAACACCGGACTGGGAAGCAGGGATAAACACACGGATGCCCTTGAAAGTAGCAACCAGGCCACCCTTGTTCTCTTCGGTGATAACAGCTTCTACAGGAGTCTTTTCCTCGCAGTAGGTAGCCATATCGTCCCAAATCTTCATGCCGTCCAGCTTTTTCTTGGACAGCTGGCAAGTGCCCTCCTGATCGTTTACACGAACAACGAACACTTCGATTTCATCGCCCACCTTCAGGATATCTTCGGGCTTTACGCTGGGATCTGCGCTGACTTCATCATAGGGGATGTAGCCGGCGTGCTTGGTGCCCAGATCGATCTGGACTTCTGTTGTGCCAATGCCGGTAACAACGCCGATAACCTTATCTCCTGTATTTAAAGTCTTGATGGACTGTTCCAGAAGTTCTGCAAAGTTTTCCTCCTGCACAGCCTCAACATTCAGAATTTCGCTCATAGTCTTGTTGACCTCCTTTATAATCCACGCCGGAGTTGATGCACCGGCAGTGATTCCAACCATAGATACCCCGGCAAAGTCTTCTTTTAGCAGTTCTTCTGCGTTATCTACCAAGAAAACATTGGGGCAATGCTCCCGACAAATCATAGCCAGGCGGCCGGTGTTGGAACTCTTGGCATCCCCCACCACCACCATAGCATCACAAGCGACACTCAATTGAGCCGCCTCGCTTTGCCTGGATTCAGTCGCTTTACATATTGTATCAAAAATTTTTACGTTAGTAAACAATTTTTTTGCGTTTTTTACGCAAATTTTCCACAAAGATTCGGTGGATGTTGTCTGGCAAACCATACAAATTGGCAAATCCCGGTTCTGTTTGTCAGAATTAGCCCAGGCAAGCAGTTCTTCAGCAGTTGCAAACACTTTACATGTAGAACACCAGCCGGCAATGCCTTCCACTTCCGGATGGGTAGGTGTGCCGATGATCACAGGGAGTCTGCCCTCCTGCTCGGCTTTCTCCACGATGCCATGTATACGCTTAACAAAGGGACAAGTGGCGTCAATCACTTCCACTTTTCTTTCCTTTAGTGCATTAAAAACTGCTCTGGTAACACCGTGAGACCGGATAATGACCGTCTGTCCTTCATGGGCTTCCTCCGGACTTTCAATCACGCCAACACCCATTTTTTCAAAATAGGATACTGCATGCCGATTATGAATAATCGGGCCAAGGGTCACTACTTGCTTGCCACTTTGTGCCGCTTGTTCCACCATTTCCACTGCCCGGTTTACACCGAAGCAAAAGCCGGCACTTTTGGCTACACAGATGCTCATAAAGACACCTTCTCGGCAACAATCTTCTTCATAGCATCGATGACACCGGGAATATCCAGATCGGAAGTATCCAACAGCACCGCATCTTTTGCCTGCTTAAGGGGCGCAATTTCGCGGTGAGAGTCCTGATAGTCTCTTTGCTCAATTTCCTTTAAAATTGTTTCGTACTCTGCCTTTTGACCCTTGGCAAGCAGTTCGTCACAACGGCGTCTTGCGCGCACCTGGGAAGAAGCAGTGAGGAAAATCTTTACGTCCGCCTTCGGCAAAACCACTGTGCCGATGTCCCGGCCATCCATAATCACATTATTCTTTCTGGCGACTTCACGCTGCATATCCAAAAGCACATCGCGGACGACCTTATGTGCAGAGACCAACGAAGCTTTTTGCGAGATTTCCTGGGTGCGAATGTCTTTGCTGACATCCATACCGTTCATGATCATATGCTGTACGCCATCGGCATCATATTCAATGTTAATGGTCAACTCATCGATATAGCGCTCAACTGCGTCCACATCTTTGGGGCTTACGCCCCACAAATCCAAAAAATAAGCGACGGTGCGATAAATGGCACCGGTATCCACATAATAGAATCCAAGTTCCTTTGCAAGGGAACGGGCAATGGTACTTTTGCCGGCACCTGCGGGGCCGTCAATGGCAATAGAAATATGCTTTTCCATAAAATTATCCTTCTTTCCGCATTTTTGCCAAAGCACCGGCTTCCAGTGCAAGGGCATCTTCCGGGCTAATATTTAAAATTTCTGCTACCTGCTGCGTAGTTTGTGGCTTACCGGAATCCAAGCCGTATCGCAACGAAATAAGCTGTTTTTCCTGCTCAGTCAGTCCGCTAAGCATCTCAAAAATACGTTGGCGGCTCTGGAAATAAGCGGTGTCCTCAACAGCCTGACGATCTTCCGGGTCTTCTGTCGTCTCTTCCGGTTGTTCATGGGCACTGGCAACCAATTGGGCAGATAGGACCATGCTCTCAACCATTTGGGCTTGCACCGGAGTCATATGTAGACATTCGGCAATTTCTTCCAACGTGGGGTTTCTGCCCAATTCTGCCAGAAGCTTTTGATCCACATCACGATAATCCTGCATTGCCTGCCGCATTTTTGCGCCAAGGCCACAGTCTGCCGCCTGCAAGGTGATTGCTGCAGCCATATACTGCCGGATATACCAGTCACAGTGGGTTACAAAATCTCCACCGGTAAATGTGCCAATGCTCTGCCAAAGGCCCAAGCTGCCCTCTTGGATCAGGTCCAAAAGCAGCACGCCTTTCCCTGCCATTTCCCGGGAAATACCGATCACCTGGCTCAAGCAAAGATTGGTTAGCATGGAGGCCGCCTCAGTATTTCCCGCAAGGCATTCCTCTGCCAAAATGTTGGCATCGCCTGCAACCGGCGTTGACGCGATTTCTTCCAAGTAGAGCCGCAGAGGATCGTTTTCCTCCAAGCCACAAGTCATATCCTGCTGTTTTACAAGATTTTCTTCCAATTTAAGTCTTGACGCACCGGCACCACCATCCACGGTCAGATTGCTTACATCCAGCAAAATATGATTTTGCGTAAGGAAGTCAATTCCATCTTCCAAGTCTTCTCTGCCAGACTGGTCCGCAAGTCCCAATACAGCCTGGGCAGGCACTATCGTCCCCGGTTCCAGTGTCTGCAAATATGTTTGCAGAGCATTATCCCCAAAGGTAAATTCTAAATCCATCAATTCAGAAAATCCTCCAATCCTACGTCACCGCTCATAGAGCGCAAATTCTCCATTGCTTTTGTGGTGATTTGCTGAGCCCGTTGTCTGGAAACGCCCAATATCTCACCGATCTGCTCAAAGGTATAGCAGGTATCGTCTTCCATTCCAAAGTGCAAGCGCAAGGCTTGCCGTTGGCGGGGGTCTAACCGTGACAGCAGCTCCTCTATCAGTCTCCGCAGTTCATCGCGAACAAGGGGCTGGTGGGGCTTGGGAGATCTTTGATCTTCCAGATAAGCCTGTAATGTGTTTTCTTCTTCGGAGAAGGTTGCATCTAAAGAAGAAATTTGAGGCCATCTTTGCATCAGTTCCCGCAGTTCACACTCGTCCATATTTACCAGAGGCGCCAGTTCCTGCAATGTGGGCTCTCTTCCATTTGCCTGCTGGAATGCAGCCATTGCTGCAAAAACCGGCTGCATCTTAAACTGGAAATCATCCGGCAGTCGGATCAGGCTTTTCTGACTGCGAAAATAATGGTTTATACGGTTGCGTATCGCTGTTTTGGCATAAGTGGAAAACAGAAAGCCTTTTGTGTGGTCAAAGCTTTTGGCTGCTTCTAAAAGGGCCTCGCTTCCCTCCTGGACCAAATCTTCCAAGGGTACCGGGCCACCTTTGTAGTTCTTGGCAACGGAAACGACAAGAACCTTGATCATCTTTGCAACCGTCTCCTCATCACCACGGGCAAGGTCCATAGCCAGTTGCCGTTCCTGCTCCGGTGTGAGCCGAGCATTCTCTGCCGTATTCAGTTCTTTATCGGCAACTGCAGATTGCATATTAGATACCTTTTCTTTCTTTTAACTTATTGCGGAATGCCAGCAAATCATCATTACTGGACACCCCTGCTGCCTGCTGTGTACTCTTCACCGTAAGCACGCAATCTTTGAACGCTTCACGGCTTACAGGCCCCTGGAGGCGCTGTGTGATACCGACAACATGGGACATTTCTTCCTGCGTAAGGTCCGTTAACGACCCAACGCTGACCTCATGGCCCGCTTTGAACAAGGCAAGCAATTGGTCGTATACTTTACCCAAAAGAGGCACTGTGAATATAGCGCCGGTCAAGTCCGTTTCGCCCATCAAAGAGGGATCCAGCAGCGCCTGGGCAAGGATTCCTTCTTCTGCCATAGCAGATTTCATGTTATCATAACGGATTGTTCTGGCTTTGGGCTGTAATGCCTGGGCAGGAGCAAGATCAATCTGCTCTTGCTTCTTTTTCTCCCTTGCTATTCTCCGCCTATAGGCCTTAGACACTTCCAATTTCATTGTGTCTTCTGTGATTTGTGCCACCTGAGCGACTCTGCCGCTGTAGATTTCTCTTTTCACAGAGCTATCCAATGCGCAAATCAGGTCTGCCGCCTCCTGCACAAAGCGAATTCTTTGATCATCAATTCGGAGATCATACTTCCTGGCAATCGCATTCAGCTGATATTCCACGCGGTTAGAGGACTCTTCCAGCAGCAATTTAAACTTGTCCGCGCCAAATTTTTTAAGGAATTCGTCCGGGTCCTTCGCGTCCTTCATCTGAAGGACCTTCACACGAATACCCGCCCGCTCCAAAATAGGAATTGCCCGCTTTGTGGCTCGCTGTCCGGCCTCATCGCCGTCATAGATCAAAACCACCTGCTCCACGTAGCGGGAAATCAAAGTGGCGTGTTCCTCGGTCAAGCTTGTACCCAGAGATGCAACGGCGCAATCAAAGCCGTACTGGTGCAGCGCTATTGCATCCATATAGCCTTCAACAAGAATCAGGTAGCCAAGCTTACTCTTTCTGGCCAAATTCAGCGCAAACAGATTTTTGCGCTTATTGAAGATAATGGTTTCAGGAGAATTCAAATATTTAGGTGTGGAGTCATCCATAACACGGCCGCCAAAGCCAATGATATTCCCCCGCACGTCAATGATCGGGAACATCAAACGGTTGCGGAACCGATCATAAATACGACCGCCCTTTTCAGACACCAAGCCGGCATCTTTTAATTCCTGCTCGGTGTACCCTTTGGCTTTCATTGCCGTAATCAAACCATTCCAGCTATCCGGCGCAAAGCCGATACCGAAGGTGGTCAAGGTAGCTTTCGGCATGCCACGCTTTTGGGCATAGGCAAGGCCTTGCGCACCGGCTTCGGAATACAGTTGACTATGGAAATATCTGGCAGCTTCTTTGCAAAGCGCCCAAAGACGCTCTTGCTGACGATAGCGACTCTGATATTGATCGTCTTCCGGCACTTCCATACCGCTGCGACTTGCCAGCGCACGAACCGCATCCGGATATGTAAGGCCTTCCATCTCCATTACAAAGTTAATGGCACCGCCACCTTTGTGGCAACCAAAGCAATAATAGATTCCCTTATCCGGTGCCACAGAGAAAGAAGCTGTTTTCTCCCCATGGAATGGACATAGGCCAAACATATTGGCGCCGGATCTGCGAAGATTTACATGCCGTCCCACCACTTCATCGATAGGATTGCGGGCAAGCAGTTCATCAATAAAAGACTGAGGAAACGCCATATTTCGGCCTCCTTTCCAAAATGTTATCCCCGGATCTGCCACCCCTGGGGGGTAAACAGTTCCGTAAATTTATCTACCGCATAATTATCGGTCATACCTGCGATATAATCGCAGACCGTTCTGCCCATACCATCAAAGGACAATTGCGGTTGGAAATCCGCAGGCAGTGCCTCCGGGTGAGCATAGTAATATTCGTAAAGCCGATGGAGCATTTCTTTTGCTTTAGACTCTTCGCCCTTTGCCAAGGGGTTCAAGTAGACTTTCTCAAACAAAAATCCACGAAGATCAAGCAAGGCTTTCTCTACTGTCGGAGAAAGGACAATATTGTCAGCATCGCGGGAAGCAGTAATGATATCACAAACCAAAGTGTTGATCCGCTGAGAGTGTCTGTCACCCAGCACTTGAGAAACTGACCTGGGGATATCATCCATAGATAAGATGCCGGCACGAACCGCATCATCGATATCGTGATTTACATAGGCAATCCGGTCGGATATGCGAACAATCTGTCCTTCCAATGTTTCCGGAATATGGGGGCCGGTATGGCCCAAAATACCCATACGCACTTCATAAGTAAGATTCAGGCCTTCACCGCTGTTCTCCAAAACATCCACGACCCGAAGGGACTGTTCATTATGGCTGAATTCTTCTCCCAAGCACTGAGAAAGGGCCGCTTCACCGGCGTGGCCAAAGGGCGTATGCCCCAAATCGTGGCCCATAGCAATGGCTTCCGTCAAGTCCTGGTTCAGGTTCAGCGCCCGGGCAATCGTACGAGCAATACGGGCAACTTCAATGGTGTGCGTCATACGGGTGCGGTAATGATCACCCTCAGGACGCAAGAATACCTGGGTCTTGTGCATCAGTCTGCGAAAAGCTTTGCAATGGACGATCCGGTCCGTATCCCGCTGGTAGCAAGTGCGAACATCTATATCATCTTCGTCTTCAAAGCGATATCTTCCCTGACTTTGATCGGAAAAAGCTGCTTTGGGGCTCAGCTGCAAATGCTCCAAGCGCTCCAATTCTTCCCGTACTGTCATACACTCACTCCTTCACATTTACCGGAAATGCCCGGTACTCCTGCCCTACTTCCATGCCTTCTACTGTTCCTGCCGTCATATCCACAACGCGGTCCAAAAAGGCTTGTGCTCTCGGTTTTGCAATCAGCACTTCCAACTCAACCTCTGCCCCAAATTGGGTGTCCCGAAGAACGCCGTCAAAGGCTTCGATCTCCAATTTCATTCGTTCATAAAAGGAATAGGGGCAAGGGATATACAGCACTGACCAAACCCGCTTCATAGATTTACCGGCTGCATCAATGGCAATCTTGGCACCCTTGGTATAGGCACGGACCAGGCCGCCTGCCCCAAGCAAAATGCCGCCAAAGTAACGGGTTACTACACAAACCACATTGAAAAGGTTCTCCCGCTGCAATACTTGCATCATAGGATTGCCTGCAGTGCCGCCCGGCTCTCCATCATCAGAAAAGCGCATAGGGCCATCCTTGATCACATAGGCCCAGCAATTATGGGTAGCATCATAGTGCTGTTTTTTCATCTCCTGGATCTTTTCCAGGGCTTCTTCTTCCGTTTCCACCGGCCACACTCTGCCAATAAAACGGGATTTTTTCTCCACAAATTCATCCTGACCAAAATCGGTTGGTACCAAGTATTCGTCCAAGGTCAGCACTCCTTTGTAATATAGTCTTTCAGCCGTCCATAGAGAATGGGATCAACAACAGCATCCACAAGGATGCCTTTTTCCGTATAGTCCACCGTCATCACTTGCGCGTTGCTGTGGAGAGTCTCCAGGATCCCGCCCATAGCATAGGGAATCAACACCTGCACATGATGCCGGCTGTGACCCAGTGCCTTTTCAATGGCGGTAAGAAGCCGATCTGTGCCCATTCCGCTTTTGGCGGAAATAGCAACCACGTCATCTCCAACCGGGATATCCACCGGCTCAACCAGATCCGCTTTATTATAGACCTGCAGAACCGGCGTACCTGCCTTGGACAGTTTCGTAATCAAGCTGTCCACAACCTGGATATGTGCCTCACGGTCAGGGTCGGCAGAGTCGATCACATGCAGAAGAAGGTCTGCATATTCCAGCTCTTCCAGAGTTGCACGGAAGGCATCCACCAGATGGTGGGGCAATTTAGAAATAAATCCTACCGTGTCGGACAGAATCACATCCAAAGTATCCGATACAGTCAATTGACGGGATGTGGTGTCCAGGGTATCAAACAACCGATTGTTCGCTGGAATGCCTGCATCGGTCAGTTTGTTCAAAAGAGTGGATTTGCCTGCATTGGTGTAGCCAACGATAGCCACTACCGGCACAGAATTCTTCATGCGGCGCTCTCTTTGCACACTGCGCACCTGCCGCACTTGTTCCAGTTCCGACTGCAACCGAGCGATCCGTTCCCGGATATGCCGCCGATCGGATTCCAGTTTGGTCTCGCCAGGACCCCTTGTGCCAATACCACCGCCCTGCCGAGAAAGACTGACACCCATACCGGAAAGCCGGGGAAGCAGATACTTATACTGCGCAAGCTCAACTTGCAGTCTGCCCTCTTTTGTCTTTGCACGCTGGGCAAAGATATCCAAAATAAGCGCAGAACGGTCTAAAACTGTTACACCTAAAATATCTTCAAGCGCACTGATATGGCCTGGAGACAATTCGTTGTCAAAAACCACCATTGTAGATTCTGTGGCTTCCACCAGCATACGAACTTCCTGCGCCTTGCCCTCTCCAATAAAACTGTGAGAGTCAGGCGTATGCCGGTTCTGCAAGACTTTACCGGTGCAAAAGCCGCCTGCCGTTTCCAGCAGTGCTTCCAACTCCTCCAAAGAGGCATCTGTTGCTGTTTGTTCTTTTGTAAAGCAGTCTGCGTTCAGTCCCACCAGGACCGCTCTTTCCTGCATTGCTTTTTCCATATTGGGTTCCATACTGCCTCCAAACACTTATTCAATTTATTGTATCACATAATACAACAAATAGGCAAGTAATCTGATGAAATTTCCGGATTTTTCAAACAAAAAATCCGCACTGCGTGGTGCAGTGCGGATTCTGTCTTACTTCAGGCCAAATCTCTTGTTGAAACGGTCAACACGTCCACCGGGGTCAACCAGCTTCTGCTTGCCGGTATAGTAAGGGTGGCACTTAGAGCAGATTTCAACGCGGATGTCCTTCTTGGTGGAACCGGTCGTAAAGACGTTACCACAGGCGCAGCGAATGGTGGTCTGTTCGTAGTTAGGATGGATGCCTTCTCTCATGTTGTTCACCTCTTTCTCGTAAGCTAAAAGGGCATAATTACCCTAGCAATCTTTTAATCGCCCGGATATCATAACATATCCGCTTTTATATTGCAAGTCTTTTTTTCTAAAAAGTCAAACTTTTTTCAATCAAAAAGCCCAGTTACCGGCCCGGAAGATGGGCACAACTTTGCCGTCTCGAGTGATGGCATCGATGTTCATGCTATCGCAGCCGATCATAAAGTCCTCGTGGATCATGGAGTCGTTGACGCCCAGTTCCTTAATTTGATCCAAAGTCATATCCTCGTGACCTCTGACGCACTCGGAGAAGCCACGGCCCAATGCCAAATGGCAAGCAGCGTTTTCATCAAACAGCGTGTTATAGAACAAAATGCCACTCTGTGCGATGGGGCTGGCCTGAGGTACCAGAGCGCATTCGCCCAGGTAGGCTGCACCTTCGTCCATAGCAACCATATGCTTCAGCACATCTTCGCCCTTCTCTGCCTTCACCTCTACAACCTTGCCGTTTTCAAAACGGACAGAGAAGTTCTCAATCAGCTGACCATTGTAGGACAGAGGCTTAGTGGAATATACAATACCTTCTGCCTGACCTCTCATGGGAGAGCAGAATGCTTCCTCGGAAGGAATGTTGGGATTGTAGGTGACGCCCTCACGGGTGGTATCTGCGCCAGCGCAGAAGATGCCCTGCTCAATGAGGCCAACGGTCAAGTCTGTGCCGTTGTCAGCGGTGTAGTGCAGTTTATCAATACCCAGGCTGTTCAAATATTCGCAGCGGCTCTTTAAGTTCTTATTGTGGTCTTCCCAAGCGCCAATGGCATCACCGTTCACACGGGAAGTGAACAGAATCGCCTCCCACAGCTTTTCCATGGCTACGCTGGTGCGCATACCGGGGAACACCTTCTTTGCCCAGGCCTTACCGGGAACAGCAGCGATGCACCACTGCTGATGTCCGTCCATCTTGTCAATAAAGGGCTTCAGAATGGGATAGCTCATACGGCGAGCCTTCATAACCTTGCCCATATTCATACCCTTCAGGCCATCGGGATCTTCAGAGATCAGATGGATACGAGCAGGCATGGTTTCCACCATATGCTCCCGACGGGCAATCTGCCACTGAGGAACGGTGCCCAAAGTCTTTACAGACTGGTAACGCACATTTACCTTTGCAAGAGGCTGATAGTTCCACTCTACAATAACCTTCTTTGCCTTGGCCTTGTAGGCTTCTTCTACAACCATCTGCACAAATTCAGGCTGGTCCAGGTCGGCATAAATCATAACCTCCTGACCCTTCTGCACATTCACGCCCGTACGGACGATCAGCCGTGCATATTCTCTTAAAACAGTCTTTTTCATAGTATCTCTCCCCTATTTTTAGTAAGATATGGTTATCATACCACTTTCTTTTCCATTCGTCAACGGCAGTTGCAAAATGAATCAAATGTGTTTATAATATAGGAAGGAAAGGGGGCATTTTATGCTCACCAAAGCGGAATTTCGAGAAATGATCGGCAACGGCACCCTTCTTTTGGACGGCGCCACCGGTTCTAACTTAAGAAAGATGGGTATGCCCAAGGGTGTATGCACGGAAAGTTGGATTTTATCCAACCCGGAGGTGCTGGTATCTGTGCAACAAGCTTATGTGCAGGCTGGCAGCCAGGTTCTTTATGCACCCACCTTCCAGGCACAGCCAATTGCCTTGGCACAGGAAGGGCTGGAAAAGCATACGGAAGCCATCAATGCCCATTTAGTGGCCCTTAGCAAAAGTATAGACCCATCCGTATTGGTAGCGGGAAATCTGACCACCCTGGCCGCCTTCACAGAAAGTTATAAGGAAGAAAACTTTGACTTGCTTGTGGAAAACTACCGCAGGCAGATCAAGGGTCTCATGGACGGCGGTGCTGATCTCTTAGCTGCAGAGACCCTTTTATATCCTTTGGAAGCGGAAGCTATTTTAACGGCTGCTGAATTGGAAGGTGCCGGTGCAACTATGTACAGTTTCACGATGCAGCCGGACGGCTCCTTGTTCTCCGGTCGGGATGCAGGACCTGTTCTGCGGGAGCTGGAAATAGCCGGCGCTGCTGCAGTAGGATTTAACTGCGTTGCCGCCAACGAGTTCACTCCCGGTCTTGCAGCAAAGCTGCGACGATATGTGAAGGATTCCCTGCTTTGCAAGCCAAATGCAGGCGATCCGGTTATCGACGAAAATGGGGTTGCACAATACTCTTTAAGCCCTGACAAATTTGCTGAAATTCTCGCTGGATGCAGGCAAATGGGGGCAAGTATTTTGGGCGGGTGTTGCGGCACAGACCCCCAGTATATCCGCAAGCTAAAAGAAATTCTGTAAGTGTAGCCCAACGGCCTTTTATCACGTAATTGTTATGAAAAATGAAATTCTTTCTTTTCTACCCTCAAATCATCCTTGGGCAGAGCATCTGATTGTTGAAGATTGCCTTCCATCTACCAACCTGGAACTGAAACGGCTCGCGGGAGCAGGTGCCCCTCAAGGCACAGTAGTCATTGCTCGGGAGCAAACCGCAGGCCGCGGCCGTATGGGAAGAACATACTATTCCCAAAAAGATACGGGGCTATATCTATCTTGCCTTCTGCGCCCAAACTGCGCCCCCACAGACCTGATGCATTTAACCTGTGCAACCGCTGTGGCTGTTTGCAGAGCCATTGAAAAAGCCAGCGGCGTTTTGCCGAAAGTCAAATGGGTCAACGACCTTGTTCTGGGCAAGAAAAAACTGGGCGGTATCTTGACAGAGCTTTCCCTGGACTCCAAAACCGGCATGGTGGAATACGCCATTATTGGTATTGGCATCAACTGTCTGCAAGAGACATTCCCGGACGAACTGTCAGAAATTGCCACCTCCCTTTTCTTGGCAGGAAAAGCAAACTGTACGCCCGCCCGCTTAGGTGCATTTCTCATAGAAGAAATCACGGACCTCTCCCGAACCCTGCTGACCGAGAAGGCAAATTGGACGGATTCCTACCGAAAGCTTTGCATCACCCTTGGAAAGGATGTAATTGTGCATGCCGGGGATGAAAATTATTCCGCATTTGCAAAAGACATTGCTCCGGATGGCAGTCTCGTAGTCGTTTTACCGGATGGCAGCGCGAAAAAGATATCCTCCGGAGAAGCTTCTGTGCGCGGATACTTCGGATATATCTGATTTTTGCAAATTTATTATGAAAATTTATTGCTTTTTTATTTTCTATTGGATATACTAAAAGTAGAATTCACCCTCAGGAGGAAATACTATGAAAACTTTAGGCATTATTTTGAAGTTGTTGGCTGCTTTGGTTGTTGTTGCGGGCGTTATTTATGTAGCTGTTACCTATGGTGACAAGATCATTGCTTGGGTGAAAAAAGTATTCCGCATTCCCGAAAAAGTCAGTTGCGGTTGCAAGGATTGCGAAGACTGTCACTGCGAGACGGAAGACTGCGCGGATTGCGAATGCGACTTCTGCGATGTGTGTGAAGAAGACGCTGCAGACTTTGAAGAAGAATAATTTCAAAACAAAAATCCGGTATCGTATGATGCCGGATTTTTTTACATATGTTCCTGCAAATAAGCATGTGCCCCTGCCTCGTCTGTCTGCAAGATCACTGCAATTTCCATACACAGGAGGCGCTGCGCATCCCGAAGGAAGTTCTCGTCGCACAAGTGAAATTTTCTGCCGGACTCCTGCTGGGCAATTCTGTGCTCCTTCAATGCAAGAATCATGCAAAGAAGAGACTTTCGATCGCCGCCGGACAAGAGTTCCCGATAATACTGCTTGCGCTGATTTTCCTCGGGTATCCAAATACGTTGCCAATCTCCCAGGTCGCAGAGCAGCGCATCCAATTCCTCTTTGGAAAGAATGGGCCGCAGCTTGGCCACTGCTACCGGATTAGCGGAAGGCACAAAGAAGCAAGCTCCCGCCTGACTGACAGGTTCTATTACATAATATTCTACTTTTTTTCGATCAATCGTTTTAACTTCTGTGCCAGCCACTTTACAGACACCATGAATCCCGTAAACAACCAACTGACCTACCGACAGCAAACTTCCTCACCTTCCTTTCTAATCCACTAATATACATTATACCACGTTTTTAAAATTTTTCACGTAGTAAAAACGCCAAATTTTCGGCTTCGTATCTGTGCAAAAGTTCAAATACTGCCTTTTATTGGAAGACACGGACGCGAACGGTCTCATCCAGGCCCCTCAGTTCTTCCATAACCTGCTCGTCGATTTTTCCGTCCAGGTCCAGCATCGTGCAGGCATACTCGCCCTTGCTTCGATTCAGCATATCGGAAATATTCACATTATCCCTGGCAATAGCCGCAGTGAATTTTGTAAGGGTATTGGGTATGTTTTTGTGGAGAATCAATACACGGCAAGGTTTCGTACGGGGTCCCATATCGCACGCCGGGAAATTCACGGAATTCACAATATTGCCATTTTCCAGATAGTTCATCATCTGCCGAACAGCCATTCTGGCACAGTTGTCTTCTGCTTCCTCCGTAGAAGCGCCCAAGTGCGGAATGGCAATGACGCCGGGCATACCGGCTGTGACATCATTGGGGAAATCCGTCACATAACGGCGGACCTTGCCTGTTTGAAGTGCCCAGGCTATTGCTTCATCATCCACCAGGGCATCTCTTGCAAAGTTCAGAATGATAACGCCATCTTTCATTTTGCTCAAGGCTTCCTTGTTAATCATACCCTTTGTGCTTTCCAGCAACGGTGTATGCAAGGAAATGATGTCGCAATTCTCATAAATCTCATCTCGGTTATTCACCCGAATGATATGGTGATCCAAATGCCAGGCAGCGTCAATGGAAATATAGGGATCGCAGCCATAGACTTCCATATGAAGTTTTCTTGCCGCATTGGCAAGGGGACCGCCTACAGCGCCAAGACCGATTACGCCCAATTTCTTATTGACAATCTCATTGCCCGCAAACTTAGACTTTCCCTTCTCCACCTGCTTGGCAATATCCTTGGTATCCTTTATGCTCTGCACCCAGTTGATACCGCCGATGACATCCCGGCAGCCCAGGAGCATGCCGCAAAGAGCCAACTCCACAACGCCGTTGGCATTTGCGCCGGGGGTATTAAATACCACGATACCTTCCTTGGCGCATCTGTCCAGCGGGATGTTATTGACGCCTGCACCGGCTCTGGCAATGCCCAGAAGATTTTGGGAGAATTCCATCTCGTGCATATTTGCACTGCGCACCAGCATTGCCTGGGCGCATTCTGCCACCTGGGTCAAAGAATACTCCTTTGTCAAAAGTTCTGTGCCCTTCTGAGAAATGCTGTTCAAACAGTGTACCTGAAACATACCAGGTTCCTCCTTTAACGGTTATCTTTGCAGAAACGGTCCATAAAGTCCACAAGGGCCTTTACACCTTCGATCGGCATAGCATTATAAATGCTTGCCCGCATACCGCCAACGCTCCGGTGGCCCTTCAAATTCAGGAAGCCGGCTTTTGTTGCTTCTGCAATAAACTTCTTTTCCATGACTTCGTCGCCAATTACAAAGGGAACGTTCATTAAGGAACGGTCTTTTGCCTCTACCGTACCACGGAACAAGGGGTTATTATCCAGGAAGTTATAAAGAATTGCTGCCTTTTCCTCATTGCGTTCGCCAATCACCGACAAGCCACCCATATCTTTCAGCCATTTAAACACCTTACCGCAAATGTAAATACCATAAGCGGGAGGGGTGTTATACATAGAGCCATTGTCCGCATGGGTTTTATAACGGAGCATTGTAGGCGTGCCGGGGTAAACATCTTCTGTAATCAGATCTTCACGGATGATAGCAATCACAACGCCTGCAGGACCACATTCTTCTGTGCGCCGCCGTAAAGCATAGCATACTTGCTCATATCCACCGGTTCAGAAAGGAAGCAGGAAGACACATCCGCAACCAAGTCCTTGCCCTTTGTGTTAGGTAATGTCTTGAACTTTGTGCCGTAGATGGTATTGTTTTCACAGATATACACATAGTCTGCATCCGGGCTGATAGGCAAATCAGAACAATCCGGAATGTAGCTAAAGGTCTTATCTGCAGAAGAAGCCACCACATTGGCTTTGCCGTACATATCAGCCTCCTGACAAGCCTTCTTAGCCCAAACACCGGTAACAATATAATCGGCCACACGTTTTTTCATCAGGTTCATAGGAACCATGGCGAACTGCTGGGGGGCGCCGCCCTGCATAAACAAAACCTTATAATTATCAGGCACACCCATTAGATCACGGAGGTCCTGCTCTGCAGTATCAATTATCTCCTGATAGGTAGAAGATCGGTGACTCATTTCCATAACAGACATACCGAATCCACGGTAGTCCAGCATCTCATTAGCTGCTTCCTGTAACACCGCTTCCGGCAGCACAGCAGGGCCTGCAGAAAAGTTATATACACGTGCCATAATCATTCTCCTTCATTTATTGTGTGTCCACCAAGGGCGCACATTTGTTGTTACTATAGTATCACTTTACCCCCTCAATTGCAATATCTTATGCAGAATTTCGTATATATTGTCATATTTGCAACAATCAAGATCACTAATATAGTCACTTTACCCATAGAAAAAACGCCCCGGCAGATTGGTCTCTGCCGGGGTGGAATTTTGTGGAAAATCAGGGTTCACAAAAGGCGCACATTATATTGATTCAGCCAGCAGTCAAGTTGCAAAATATAAGCCGCCGTCTGGGGTTTTCGCATCAGCTGTCCGTACCAGGGCCAGGGAGCGTCCTCTTGAAAATAGGTCTGTAAACTCCCCCGGTCTACCATATTCCAAACCGGTGCATTTGCACTATTAAGCAGTTCCTGCAGGCGACTTGCCATCGCATCCGCATAAGCAGGGTCATAGGTTTTGGGATAGGGGCTTTTCTTTCTGTACAGCACCTCATACGGCAAAAGGCCTTCCATTGCTTTCCGCAGCAAGCCCTTTTCCCTACCCTGGTAGTCTTTATATGCCCATGGCACTTTGTATAGGTATTCTGCAATCCGACGGTCACAAAACGGCACTCGCACCTCCAAACCCGAGAACATGCTCATTCTGTCTTTTCTGTCAAGGAGCGTCTGCATAAACCAGCGATAGTTCAGGTTTACCATTTCCTTCATTCTTTTTTCCAGCGGATCCGTATTTGGCAGAATATCGCTTTGTGCAAGTGTTTGCAAATACTGATCCGTCACAAATGTTTCCGGGTTTAATTTTTGCAGATAATAAGGCGCAACCAAACTGGCTCTTACGGCTGTGTTCTGTGCCCATGGGAAACCTTGTACAGCCCGAACCTGCGGATCTCTGTACCAGGGGTACCCTCCGAATATCTCGTCAGCGCACTCTCCGGAGAGAGCCACTTTCACATGAGAACGAATATCCTTGCAAAAACAAAGCAGGGAAAAATCCACATCGGCCATTCCCGGCAGATCTCTGGCACAAGTTGCGTCCTCCAAAGCCTTCGTCAAGTCATCAGGCGTCAACACCGTCCAATGGTGATCCGTCTGCAGTTTTCTTTGCATCAAATCAATATAGGCATTGTCGCTGGTGGGTTGAAACTTTTCCGGTACAAAAAATTTTTCATTGTTTGCAAAATCCAAAGAAAAGGTAGGAAGGGGGCCATCCGTTTGGGATGCGCATTGCGCTGTAATCACACTGGAATCCAGTCCCCCGGATAAAAAGGTACCAATCGGAACGTCGGAGACCATCTGTCTGTTTATGGCATCTTTTACAAGAAAAGAGACTTTTTCAACCGTTTCCGGAAAACTATCCGTAAATTCTCCGTCCGTCAATTTAAAGTAACATCTGTCTATCCATTTTCCGCCTTGAAAATATCCAAAATGGCCCGGCTCTACTTCCCGGATATTGCGAAAGACACCGCTGCCAGGGATTCTTCCGGGACCTAAAAGGAGCAGTTCCCCTACCCCATTTTCATCCAGTTCCGCTTCCACGCTGGGATATGCCAAAATCGTCTTGATCTCCGACGCAAACAGAAAGCCGCCCTGCAGCTGCATATAAAATAGCGGTTTGACCCCCATGGGATCCCTTGCAAGAAACAGCCGCTGATTTCGGTTTTCCCACACCCCAAAAGCAAAGATTCCGTTTAATCGGTCAAGACACTTTTCTTTCCATTGTGCATAGGCGTGAAGCAGAACTTCCGTATCGCTATCGGTTTCAAACCGATGACCTTCCCGGACCAATTCCCGCCGCAGTTCCTCCGTATTATATAGTTCCCCGTTATAGGTGATCGTGTACCACTGCCCTTCGTGGAACAGTTGCATCGGCTGTTTTCCGCGGGCAAGATCAATAATAGCAAGACGACTATGGAGCAACGTACATTGCCCCTCAGAAAACCAGCCGGTACCGTCAGGTCCTCTTCTTCTCATCGTGGAGAGCATCTGCAGACGCAATTCTACAGAATTGGGCAATGCAATCATGCCTGCGATCGCACACATTGTTCATCCCGTCCTTTCTGCCCCATTGTATGCATTCTCCTCCATTCGGTGCGAACCCAGCCAGTCACCGAAATTCTTATTTTGCATATCATACTGTGAAAGGAGGAATGCCCTCTGGCATCCATGGGTACTATTCAAGTAAACGCCTACACAAGCTATGCCCAAATCCCCCTTGAGGGAGCTGCTGTCACAGTAACGGATAGCAGCGGTCAGCTCATTGCCATGCGCCTTACGAATAAAAGCGGACAATTTGATACGCCTCTTTCCATTCCCGTTCCGGACCTATCTGCCGGCCTACGGCCTGACACCGGCGTTATTCCTTTTGCACGGGTTAATATCCGGGCAAGGTTAACCGGTTACGAAGAAATTGAAATAGAGGATGTGCAGGTATTTCCCAACACCGTTACAAATCAGAATCTTGAGATGATTCCCCTTGCTGAATTGCCTGCAAAATGGAATAAAGCAGAGATCTTCCGGGTTCCTGCCCAAAATCTGTAAGGAGGGATACTGTGCCACCGGTCGTACCCTATGTTCCACAGCAGATCACCGTACATCTTGGCTCTCCATCCTCCAATGCGGCCAATGTAACGGTAAGCTTCTCTGATTATGTAAAAAACGTTGCTTCCAGCGAGATCTATCCCACCTGGGATGAAAGCGCACTAAGAGCAAATATTTACGCCATTGTATCCTTTGCCCTGAACCGGGTATATACGGAATTTTACCGCAGTCGCGGCTACGACTTTGATATCACCAGCAGCACCGCCATCGATCAGGCCTTTGTGAATGGCAGAAATTTCTTTGATAACATTTCCCGTCTCGTAGACGAACTGTTCAATGATTATCTTCGCCGCCCCGGTTTTGTGGAGCCTCTTGCAGCTAAGTTTTGCAATGGCACAACAGTCACTTGTGAAGGCCTTAGTCAATGGGGTAGTCAGAATTTGGCCGAACAAGGGTATACTTCTACGCAGATCCTGCGCAGCTACTACGGAAACGTGGAAATTGTAAATAATGCGCCTATCAGGGGATTAGCTTCTTCTTATCCCGGCACACCTCTGCGCAGAGGTTCTTCCGGACCGACTGTTGTTACACTGCAAGTGGCTCTGAACCGAATCGCCCAAAGTTATCCCGCCATACCTAAAATTGCAAATGTCGATGGCATATACGGATCGCGAACTGAATCCAGTGTGCGGGCTTTTCAGCGGATTTTCAACCTAACACCGGACGGAATCGTAGGTCCTGCCACCTGGTATGCCATCGTGCGGCTATATACTGCAGTCACACGACTTTCGGAACTACGCAGTCAGGGACAGCAATTCTATTCCATTAACTGGTCCCCGCCAAACGCACTGCAAGTTGGCAGCACCGGCGATAAAGTGCGATTATTGCAGTATATGCTTTCTATCTTGGCATCTTATATTTCCTATATTCCTTCCATTGCAGTAGACGGCACCTATGGCCCTGCTACCAGGTCCGCAGTCTTGGCCGCGCAGAGGCTCTTTGGGTTGCCCGAGACCGGTGTTGTGGATGCAAGAACCTGGGATGAAATTTACAACCAATACTCCGGCATTGAAAACACTTCTCTTCGATCCGGAGAGACATTTCCGGGGCAGAATCAAATCCCCACCACTTCTACTAGACCCAGGAGTCCAACACCCTATAATCGCTCAAGTACTATGCGGCAATTCCCAGGCACAGATCTGGCAATCGGCGCGCAGGATCCAGTTAAGCAGGAGGTGGTACGGTGAGGCCTAACGAATCTTTTGTGTCGCAACCTATACGAAGTTTACAGACCATGCTCCGTGTCTTGGCTGAAGCAGACAGGAGTCTCCCAAGCGTAGTACCTGACGGCATCTATGGAGCCACAACTATGCAGGCCGTCAGCGCTTTTCAGAGAAAAAACGGGTTGCCCGTCACCGGAGTGACCGATGAGCCCACCTGGCTCGCTATTGTGGAAGCCTACGAGCCGGCCCTTGTCATCGTTGGCCCGGCCGAGCCCATTGAGATCATTATGGATCCGGGGCAAGTCTATATTCTTGGGGATGAAAGTCCCTATATCCTTTTGGCACAAAGCATGCTGATCTTCCTTGCCGGAGACTTTGCAGCTATCCCCTCGCCCAACCACACCGGTGTCTTAGACCGGGAAACCGCACGCTCCCTATCCGGTTTTCAGATGCTGAACGGGTTGCCGGAAACCGGGCAATTAGACAAAATCACCTGGCGAAATCTTTCCAGGCAATTCACCTTGCATGCACACCACAAAAATGCATCACACATCAGCAGGTCTTAGGTAATTCCGTTCCAAATTCCAACAAAAATTGTAGAATTTTATAAAAAGATGGCAAATCGCTCTTGATTCCCAAAATAAAAAAGAATATAATAATTTTGTTAGACAAGGGTGTAACGCTTTTGGAGGATTCACACACTATGCACATTCACGATTGGAAAAAGCAGCTTTTTACAATTCCAAATATTCTAAGCTTGTTTCGGTTGCTCTTGGTCCCGGTATACATTATCATCTATTTAAAGGGATACTACCTGACCGCCGCAATTATCCTGGCCGTCTCCTGCTTAACGGATGCGGTAGACGGGCACATTGCTCGCCGATACAACATGATTACGAACTTAGGCAAGATCCTGGACCCGCTTGCTGACAAGGTTACCCAGTTTGCCTTAATTATTTGCATTGCCATTCGCCACCCCATCCTTTGGAGCATCATTGGCCTATTTGTTGCCAAGGAGCTGTTCCAAATTATTGCCGGGTATATCATCCTCCGCCACGGAAGAATTTTGAAAGGCGCACAATTCTCCGGAAAAGTTTGCACCACCATTCTTTTTGCCAGCTTGACTCTTCTGGTGTTGATGCCAAACATCCCCTATAATTGGGTACTCGGCATTACCATTACCGACGGTGTGTTCCTTTTGATTGCCTTTATTGACTATATCTTTGTGTATATCCGCAAAGCAGATGAACTTACAGAAGATCTCCCCTCCTCTAACAAAGATGCATAACAAAATACAACCGGGTTTGGAAGTTCTCCAAACCCGGTTTATTTTATGGGAGCAGATGGCCTATTGCATCAATAGGAATCCCTGCATTCATCAGTTTTTCAGGTATAATACTCCAGTTAAAGCCTTGCAACCAGACTTCAATGTCCTCTTCTTTTTTCGCAGGAACTACATTGGTGGGTGCTTGAGCAGATAGATCCGTCTTCTCCGTTTTCACCGTTAAGCCCGCTTGCGGTTTATTGCCGGCCACAAGGTTTATGAAAAGTACAGCTTCCCCATTCACATTATTTTGCACCAGTTCGATGCCAATCTCGGTGTTGGCAAAAGCGATACCAAGCATTTCCGTTATTTCCCGGGGAATGGGGAAAAACACAGAGCCGGTAAATCCATTATCCGTCAAAGAGAAGTCTTTCAGCTGATAGGTCAGAACTTCTGTATCTTCTACCTTCAACTTGAATTCTCCGGTTTTCTTTCCATCCGCCATCGTTCCGCTTCCTGAAAGCACAACACGGCCGAAAGCGATCAATGTGCCGAATTGCTCATCAGATATGGCCTTTTCCCAGCGAAACACGGATCCTTCATCGGGATCACAAATTTCAAACCCAATCAATTGATTGTAGTCATCTAAATAAGCAATGAGTTGCAAATCGCCTTTCGTCGTTTTGGAAAGGCTCTCCAGGTAGTTCACAAGTATTGCAGAAAAGTCCTCACCGTCACCTGCCCAATGATTAAGCAGTCTTTGAGCCAATTCATCCTGCTTGAGTCGCTGAGCAATTTCAGCCAAAGCAGCTCTGCTATCTTCTTCCCTTATGGTGGCTGTCATTTTTAGCGCATCCTGGCTGATCCCGCTTACTTGCAGCGTAGCATCATCCTCTTCCACCTGATGGATGCTTTCAAACAAGATAGTGCCATAGGTGCGTACTAAAGTCGATAATTCTTTGGTAGAAGGCAGTTTCTGTTTCATCCCATCAAGAAACTCATCTTCCAGGTCTTCAGGGGCATACTCCAGATAGCGATCATTCAATTCAGGCACACCGATCCACACTTTTTCCGTGCCGCGGATCACATCCAGCGTAAAAATGGATTCTTCCTTCACCAGCACGGACATCTGCGTTCTTTGCAGATCCTCATTATTCACAGAAGCGAACTGAACGCTCAGGGCAGAGATCCAATTTTCTTCCCCGTTCGTAAGGAACGCCTCAAGAACACCATCAACATATATACCAACGGTGTACTTATTGGGTTTTTCAGCAGAACTGTCACTTTCTGCACTGCCGACTCCCAAATCCTGCGCAGCAGAGGCAACCGCTTTCATCATCAGCGCTTCGGGTGACAGCGCAAGCCGCTCTACCCAGGCCGAAATTTCTGCAAAAAACACTGCAACCAAAATGCAGGCAGCAAAAAGAACAGAAGCAGCGCCAAGAAGCCAGTATTTTGCTTTACTTATTCTCTTTGCAGGTTCTTCCTGCACCACAGACTCACCGCAGTTTTCACTTTGCTTTTCATCCGGGTTAATGGGATTTTCACATTCGCTACAATCCATAGATTACACAAGCTCCTTTCCGCAAGAGTATCTTTTCAGATATTCCTATTATAGCATTCTAACCCATTCTTTGCAATAAAAACCCACCAACTGTAAATAATTCCCTCTGCTTGGCAGAGGGAATCATTTTAGTGTGTCTTTTGATAGATTGCCAGGTAATTACCGGCGGTATGATAAAGGGTGTAGCCGTTGGAAGTCAAAATTTGCACGATACCCTGGTAGCCCCCATAGTTGCCGTAGTCTGTTGAACTTGTAACATGAAGGGCAACATATTCTGCTTCCAGCAGATGTTCCCGGGAACAATACTTTACATCGTAAAGGATTTCCCGATCACTTAGATGAACCGTATAGAAGGTAGTGGCCGCTACCGGAACATCATCCGGTATGGTATCCAGCGCCTGCGCCACACTTTGGTAGTACCCCTCGTAATCCTGATAGAGTTCCACCATTTTCTTCCCTTCTGGGTAAACAATCCTGAAAAATGCAACCGCTGTTAATAGCACTGCACTGGCCAGGGCGCCTATCCGTATCCAGGAAATCTTCAGATCGGCGATATTTACTGCTACCAAGTAGAACAGAAACGCCGTTGCGCCAAATGTGTACTGGAAGAAAATATCATGCTGATAGGTATAATCAGACATTAAATTTACAAGTATATAAGGAATCAGCAGAACATAGCGTTCAAACCGCCTTGTAAGGAGCGGAAGACCCAAAAGCAGCAGCATTGTGCGAGACAGGAATGTCAGCTTTTCCGCGTCTACACATTCGTAGAGAGCCTTTAGCGGGTTTAAGAATACAGCCTTAATAACCGTCATTAGAGAATTGCCGCCATCGTACATAAAGTTGTCATAGCGGTAGGACATAACCCCGTCACCATAGGCGGTCAGGTAAGCTGTTGCCCCAAAAAACCAAATCAGGGAAGCGCAAATCAAACCAATGCTTATAAGCAATTGCTTTTTAAAATTACCATTGCGGCAAAGCAAGGTTTTCAGTAGCCAGTATAGACCTGTCACTGCCACATAGACCGGTGCATCCTCTTTTACACATAGGGTAAGGAATGCGGAAGTCGCTGTAATTGGAACACTTCCCTTTTCCAGGCCGTACAAAAGCCATAGGATAAGGGGTGTAAGGAAGCAATTTTCGTGAATATCGTAGCTGGCACCACCGGAAAGTGCAGGATAAAACAGCAGTGCCGCACACAGAAGCATCTTAGAAACACCGGACAGATTCTTTTGGCTTCCAATTTTCCAAAGGGGGATCACGCTGCTTGCAAGCACCGCTGCCTGCAGGACTTGCAGCGTTTCAGGGCGTGGAACAATGGCGTAAAAGGGCAAAAGCAAATAATAAATCGGCGAAACATGGACCTGGAAGTGGGATAGCTGGCCATCCCGCTCCAGTGTTGTCGTTGGCAGACCGGTGGTCTTCATATTGTGGAACATCTGAGAGAAAATGCCAAAATCATAGGACGGGGTCCAAAAGCATTTAATTCGTGCCACAGTCCAGGCGCTCACAAAAGCGAAAAAGCCGATGGCCAAAACACCCACTAAAATTGGGAAGACAACATTGGTCTTTTTCTTTTGGCAGGGTAGTTCCGCGCTCTTGTCATACCCAGTCAATGCATAAATCACCAACACACCCAGCACCAGCAAGCAGGCAAGCAGATATGCCCAATGGTAGGATGCAAGCAAACTCACATAGGCATAAGCACTAAATACGCCGCAAAGTGACCATCGCTCAATTCTATTTGTATTCCAACGCATAGATAGGCATTGTAAGCCCGCAAATGAGAAAACAGCAATCAGGATCAGCCGCAGGGCTGACACACCTGCTACGGCTGTAAGACCCGAAAGGCTTCTATCATCAGGTGACAGCAGCAAATACTCAAATGTAACCCCCAACATCCAGGAAAGGAGAATACGACGAACAAGATCTCCAAATACAATTTTCTTTTTCATTGCCCCACCTTCTTTTACAAAGAAATAATCCTGCGAATTTTAGGGATGGTTTCTGTAGTTGAACCGCAGTCGCGAAGAAAGAAAGGCACTTTTACCGAAAGGCTTTCTTGGGCAGCATCAATCCCCTGCATTTGGATTTTTGCAAGAAACGCTTCCTGCATCGGGGTGTATGTGTTTACTTTTTCTCCATTAGCAGGAACAAGCAAATTAACCACAGTTTCCCCTCCTTTGGTCCTTTTTTCTTATTATACCATTTCAAAAGTAAAATCGCAACATAAAGCCTTGTTCTGAAAGAAAAAGCCCGACTGCCTATGCAGTCGGGCTTGGAGCTACTGGCCGGACTTGAACCGGCGGCCTGCTGATTACGAATCAGCTGCTCTACCGACTGAGCCACAGTAGCAGTTACCGGTTTATTATATCCGTTTCGTGCCCCGTTGTCAACTTATTTTCCGGAAGTCAATCCTTGAAATTTCCCGTAAAATTGAGAATTAGTACTTGACAAACAACGGAAAATGGAGTAATATACACAGGCTGACTGCAAAAGCTGTCACTATGGAGAAGTCGCGTAGCTGGCCGAGCGCGCACGATTGGAAATCGTGTATACCCCAAAAGGGTATCGAGGGTTCAAATCCCTCCTTCTCCGCCAATAAAAACAGCCACCCAAAAGGGTGGCTGTTTTTATTGGCATAGGCATTTAGAAGGAGGGATTTGAAGAATCAGATGCAACGCGGATGAGCGTTGCCCGCGACGGCTTGACGGAGCGGAACCTTTATTTTGCCATCAGCAAAATGCAAACAGATCCCGACTCTCCGCCCTCCCTATTGCCACCCAAAAGGGTGGCTGTTTTTATTGGCATAGGCATTTAGAAGGAGCGATTTGAAGAATCAAAGAGGCTCAAACTGTGTTTTACGATCTTTCTATATTTTTGTAAAAGTTGGTCATATTTGCTTGACAGAACGATGATTTATGATATAATGCATTTGCGACACAAGTGTCGCAAAAGCGCGATAGAAGATAGAAGAGGGATAATTATTATGCACAGTCTTGACAAGCGTTGGAAAGAACTGATGTTCGCGGCCAACAGTTTTGGTTCGAACCTATTATTCGTTTTGCTCGGTGCCTACCTGACTGATGCGCTCAATCCCATTGGTCTTACCGCCGACAAGGGCTCCTGGAGTCTGACCGGTTATTGCCTGGTTGTTCCCGCAATGTTCGGCATTACCTGGGCGCTTGCAAAGGTATTTGACGGTCTCATCGACATTCCCCTGGCCCACCTGACCGATAATATCCGTACCCGTTGGGGACGCCGCCGTCCGATGTTTCTGCTCTCCCTGATTCCTCAGGTGATCAGCTTCCTGCTGGTTTGGACTCCCCTGGAATTCCGCGAGAACAGCGTTTTGAACACCTTGTGGATCGGCCTCATGCTTTTGGTCTATTACACCTCCTACACCCTATCTACAATCACCTTCTTTGGTTCCTCCTCCAGCATTTGCAAGGACGAGGCACAGCGTGTTCGTGTAGGCAACTTCAAGTCCTTTTTCGATACCATTGGCTTTTGCATCGTATATGCGCTGCTGCCGATCTTCATCAGCAAGGGCATCAACATCCGCACCATTGCCCTGTGCGCAATGCCCCTTATGCTAACGCTGCTGATTCCGCTGTTCCTCATTAAAGAAGGCGACAAGTACGGTCAGGGCAAGGATTACCTACCCCAGGCACGGGTTCCCCTGAAGGACAGTCTGCGGCTTACTCTGCGCAACCGGTTGTTCCTTCGCTGGATCATTCCCAACGCCTGCGCTTATTTTGGCTTGAATATGTTCCTGGCTGCACAAAACACTCTGATCTCCGGCGTGATGAATCTCTCTGCCAGCTTGGCTGCCATTATGAACACCTGTGCCTTTGCCCCAGTGCCGCTGATGCTGTTCATCTATTATAAGATGATTCAGAAAAAGGGCATCCGTTTCAGCTACCGGGTGGCTATCGGCAGCTTTGCAATAGCAATTTTGAACTTCTGCTTTGGCAGCGAATATTTGTTCCCCAACGATGAAATGCCCCGGATCATTATAGGCTGTGTTGGTGGCTTCCTGGGCTCCTTCGGTATTGGTGCCTTCTTTGCTACACCCTATATGGTGCCGGCCCAAATTGCCGCTATGGAATTCAAGGCAACCGGCAAGGATCACACCGCAATGTACTTTGCCATTCAGTCTCTGGTGACCTCTGCCGTGGCTGCCATTTCTACCGGCCTTGTTTATGAATATGTTAAAAATATCGTTAGCGAAAAAGTTATTGATGGCGTCGCACAGACCGGCGAGACCTGGAAAATTGGCGTTTCTCTTGTACCGGTCATCCTGAGTGTAATGTGCATCTTCGGCTTTATTATGGCCGGCCGTATGCCCAAGGAATACTCCGAAGAAATTGTTGCAAAAGAATTACAGCGTATTGAATCCAAGAAAAAAGCGTGATATACTGTCAGTACATACTGATTGACAGGAGGCACGATTATGGGAACCAAGGGCGATCATGCTCGGGCAAGGATCATAGAATGCGCCCATAAACTGTTCAGTCATAAAGGGTACTGCGCTGTAACCATGCAGGACATTTCCGAAGCATCCGGTTTTTCCCGGGGTGGTCTATATCGCCATTTTGCTTCCACCGAGGACATTTTTCTTGAGATTATTCGCCTGGAGCAAGCCAGCGCTGTTGCATCACTGGAGCGGGCAACCTCTGAACGCATACGCCCAAATCACATTCTGCGGACATTTCTTCGTTCACGGATGACCACCCTGAGCCGTCCTTCCCAAAGCTTTGATGTGGCTGTATCTGAATTTGCGGCTAACAGTGAAAAGGGTCGGGAGGCACTTGCAAAGCGTGCAGAAGACTCTGTACGCATTCTGACAGGCCTGATTGCAAATGGTAATGAAGCAGGCAGCTTCTCCTGCCCCGATCCGGAAACTACCGCAGCCCATATTCTATGGCTGATGGAAGGTATGTCCCGGCATGCAGGGCTGATTCCCATTACAGAAGAACAGATCGAAGCCCAGCTTGCACAGATCGAGCGACTGTTACAAAAATGAAAGAAGCACCTCAAACGAGGTGCTTCTTCTATTTTGCTTTGCCAGCAATAAAGGTTTCTAAATTGATCTTGTGATTATACTTCAAAGATGCCACTTTGTCCTTTTCCAAGATGGTCTTATTCAGGTCGATGTTATTCAGGGCCGCTATTGCCACAATATAGTGAATCATATCTGCCAGTTCAATGCCCAGCTGTTCCTGCAGATCACTTTCATCGGTGGACTTACGGCCTGCTTTTTTATTCAGCACCTCTGCCACTTCCCCGATCTCTTCCACCAGTTTCATAAACATTCCCTGCTCGTTGGCCCAGCCGCAGTAGCGATCTGCCAAGTATGCTTGCAAATCATTGATCGTAATTTCCATTTTATTTTCTCCATTCACTCAGAGATTATGTTTATAATAGAAAAACCTCTGTCGAATGACAGAGGTTTCTTGGAGCGGGTGACGAGGCTCGAACTCGCTACCTCCACCTTGGCAAGGTGGCGCTCTACCGGATGAGCTACACCCGCGGAACAAAAGAGATTATAACAGATTTTCCCGATAAGTCAATACCAAATCGCGAAAAAGTACAAAATCTTTTGTGATTTTTACTTTGTTGCAAAGCCTTTATCCATTTCCGGCTGAGAAAGGTCTGCAGCTGTGCCATCAAGGTAGAATTTGTGGACAGCATTCATAATATCCGTCCGGGCATCCCCCCAGGCGGTGTTGCTCAGAAGAATAATATCAAAATCTTCCTCCGGCAGCAGCCGGTGGATCGTGCGGAATCCTATATGCCCGCCGTTGTTCTGATAGGTCAGCCGTCCGTCCCAACGGAACACGATACACCCCAGACCAAACTGTCCCACTTCGGAGCGAGTAAAGATCTCCTTCCAGGTTTCCGGCTTCAGTAAGCGTTTTTCCTGCACGGAACGGTAGAAATTCTGTAAATCATACACCGTACCGGTCACATAGGCAGAGCCTATCAAGGCGGGCATATTCAAATAACTTCCGGGTACGATCGCACGGTTTTCCATTTCATAGCCTGTTACCAGACTGTCCGCAAAATCAGCTGTTTCGCAGCAGGCTGTTTCCATTCCAAAAGGAGCAAATACCTTTTCCTGCAGGAATTGGTGGAAAGGCACGCCGGTTACGGCTTCGATCACCAAGGATGCAATAATATAACCGGTGTTGCGGTAGTTTTCTCCTGTGCCGGGAACAAAGTCCAATGGCTTCTTTGCCAAGTCCCAAAGAGCTGCTTCAAAGTCAGGCTCTCCCGGCGTTTCCGCAAAAGCACCTGCACCGATCTCCTGAAGTCCGCTGGTATGCTGCAAAAGCTGACGCATAGTAATTCGGCTGTCTAAATCCTTTGCATAGGGTAAGTACATGGCAGGATGGGCATCCAGCGACACTTTTCCCTGCTCCGCAAGAAGCATAAATGCAATGGCTGTGAAGGGTTTAGACAAAGAATAATACCGGAATCTGCTGTCCGTTTGCAAAGGTATTTTCTTCTCCCGATCGGCATAGCCGATACTGCTTTCAAAAATGGTTTGTCCGTTTTGGGAGATCAGCAGATTGCCGGAATAATCCGTCTGTTTTGCATACTCCAAAAGCCATGCGTTAAGTTTTTCACTTCTACCCATATTAACCTCCGTACGCGGAATAATCCCACACATAGTTTCGCATCTGATCTTTTGTGGACAGCTGGAAGCCGCCCTGGCGAGCACACTGAAGGAGATCAACAAACAGATATTCCTCCCCACTCTTCACTGCATTCCAGTAGTATGGTGTTCCATCCTTTGTTCCGACAACTGTCGAGCAATTCACACCAACTTTTCTGCACATTGCCGCATATACAATAGCATAGGCTTTGCTGTCGCCCACCTTGTAGTGCAAAAGGCTATAGGCCGGCGTAATGGATGTATTCAGGGTGTCGGGATTATAATGCAGCATTAAGAAGCGGTATAGTTGCGTACACTTTTCTCTGTCGGTGGCATTTTGACTCACAGAAAGGATTGCAGAATCGAACACAGCATCCACCGTTTGCTGCATTACCCGTAAATCATCCCGGCTGTTTTTATAAGCAAACAAGACTTCGATTACCCGGGCGGCGCCTTCCTGGGGATAGGTCATAACTGTAACTTGGGGTATTTCCATGCACACATCCGGGTTAGCATCCACATAGTTTTTAACCAGTTGCACCAAGTCCGTCTGCGTATATTCTGCCACAAAAAAGGTTGCCGACGGACGGCATTTTGCCAGTGCATCATATATGAGCCCAGCACCTTCAGACATTTGGGCGACCTTATGCATATAAAGAATATCGGACAGTGTACGGTTATAGCTAATCTGCACTGCAATTGCCTGAACGCCGCCTTTGGTGCCTACTTCATAGGTGATTTTCTCCACAGCATAGTTGCCAATGGGATTCGAGGTGCAAACCTTCCGTGTTGCGGCTTCCATATGGGCCTGGACTGTGGTTCTGTTTTCATCAGGGTAGTACACTGTTGCCCCGGTCGTACCGGATTCCACAATGTCACAAAGGGCATCATACAGTGTTTGGTAACTGGACACTTCAATTCGTGCTGCATCCTTAGCATCATTGGGTACTTCGTGCGGACTCACATGGGCATAACTGCCCTCCATCCACAAATCACAACCGCAAAGCCCAAAGCAAAGGCATACACACAATAAAACAATAGCAATTCTTCCCATGCAATCCCCCCCTTTTATAAAGAATATTTGGAATACCGGGCAAATCCGTCACCCAAAACCTGGTGCGCATCCTGCACAATAATAAAGGCATTGGGATCAATTTCCACAACAAGGCGTTTTAAGTCTGCAATCTGCTGACGCTTCACCGCCGTTAGAACAACTTTTTTCTCATCGCCGGTATAGGAGCCTTCCCCATGGAGATAGGTCGCACCCCGGTCCAGTTTTTCCGCAACCATACGGGCAATCTCCTCATGGTGGGGACTGATGATCAGTGCTACCTTGGAATAGTCGAAGCTGTACACAACCGCATCAATGATCTTGCCGCATACGAAGATGGCAACGCCACTATACAGTGCGTTTTTAATATCCATAAATACCACGCCAGTCAGCACAGCTACAATACCATCGAAGCACATATTGATCACGCCGATGGGCACATTCTGCCAGCGCAGTTTCAGCAGGCGGACGATTATATCGGAGCCACCGGTAGAGCCGCCGGTAGAAAACACGATGCCAAGGCCCAGTCCGCAAACTACGCCACCATAAAGGGCGCTGATCAGGGGATCCAATGCAGGCTTGGGGATCAGGTTAAACAGGTCAATAAGGCCGGAGCTTGCCACCATGCCAAAAAGAGAAAGGATAAAGAACTCCTTACCGATCTTGATGCCCCCCAAAGCAAACAAAGGCAGGTTGATCAGTGCCGTAAAAAGGCCCACTGTACCCACACCGGTCAGCTCTACAACAATCATAGAAAGACCGGTAATGCCGCCTGCATTCAAGCCGTGGTATTCCAAGAACAGGTCAAATCCCAGGGAAAACAAGGCACTGCCAAGAATCACCCGAAGAATTTTCCATATAAAGCTCCACGTTTTTTTCATAATGCTCCATCCTAAACATCAAAAGCAATTTGTTTTTCGGAAGAATCCTCTTCCTTCAAAAGGGCACCTGCAGTGGGAATGTTCCGGCTGCGGTAGCGGCTGGCATTGACGATGCCGCTTTCCTCCAGCTTCACTGCACCGGTCAGGACTGCCTTTTTCTTCAAGCTCATAGCGGTGACGCCGATGGTATTTCTGGTGGTCTTGGGCAGAAGCTGGGCAGTAGAAATAATAGCTGCCCGGCTGTCAGATGCGTAAAGTGCCACCTGGCAATCAGCAGTCATAGCCATTGCAGTTACAAGCGGACTCTTATCAGAGTATGCACCGGTCAGCTTGCGGCGGTTCGTCTTGGTTTCATAAGCAGACAGAGGCACCTTGGCAATCTTGCCGTTTTCAAAGAAGAACAGCACAAAGCCCTTATAGTCACCGGGCAGGATCACCTGGCGGACTGTTTCGCCCTGCTCCATTCCCAACTTCTGCGGCAGATAATCGCCCAGCAGAGAGGCCTTGCTGTCCTCAAAATCGGAAAGCCGGGACTTGTAACACTGGCACTGGTCAGTGAAAACCAGAATTTCGGAACGGTTGTTACATTCCACGCTAAATGCCAGCTTGTCACCTTCCTTGAACTTCTGCTCGCCGGACATACGCAGGCTGGCGGGGGTGATCTTCTTCAGATAGCCTTCCCGTGAAATGAACAAAGTAACCGGGTAATCGGGAATATCGTCCTCTTCGTCCTCTGCATCCAACAGAACGCTTTCGTAGATAATCTCAGTTTTGCGGGGCTGGCCGTACTTTTCAGCCACCTGCTTCAGTTCGCCAATCAGCACCTTCATCAGCTTCCGACTGCTGTTCAGGGTATCGTTCAGTTCAGCGATCTCCCGTTCCAGTTCGTCAATAGCCTTTGTCTGCCGCAAAATGTATTCTTTATTGATATTACGCAGCTTGATTTCCGCCACATAGTTGGCCTGAACCTGGTCGATGCCAAAGCCGATCATCAGGTTGGGCACAACCTCGCTTTCCAGCTCGGTCTGGCGAATGATGGAAATGGCCTTGTCGATATCCAGCAAGATTCGTTCCAAGCCTTTCAGCAAATGGAGGCGCTCCTGCTTCTTTTGGACCTGGAAATAGATTCTTCTGCGCACACATTCCGTCCGCCAGGCAGTCCACTCTTCCAAAATTTCTCCGATACCCATCACCCGGGGCATACCCGCAATGAGAATATTGAAATTGCAGGGGAAACTATCCTGCAGAGTAGTCAGACGGAAAAGCTTTTGCATCAGTTTTTCCGGATCGGTACCCCGCTTCAGGTCGATAGTCAGCTTCAGACCGCCCAAGTCTGTCTCATCCCGCATATCCAGGATCTCCCGGATCTTACCGGCCTTGATCAGCTCTGCCACTTTGTCCATAATGGCTTCGCTGGTGGTGGTATAGGGGATCTCATAGATCTCGATCAGGTTGTTTTCTTTGACATAGCGCCACTTGGCTCGCAGTTTGAAGCTGCCCCGGCCAGTGGAATAGATCTCCCGGGTCACATTCTCTTCAAAGAGCAGTTCACCGCCGGTGGAAAAGTCCGGGCCGGGCAAGGTGGACAAAATGTCGTGATCCGGATCCTGCATCAATGCAATGGCAGTCTCACACACTTCTTTCAAATTGAAAGAGCAGATATTGCTTGCCATACCAACTGCAATGCCCTGGTTGGCGTTGACCAAAACGTTGGGGAATGTGGTGGGGAGCAAAGTGGGCTCCTTGGTGGATGCATCATAATTGTCCACCATATCCACGGTATCGGAGTCGATGTCCTTAAACAGTTCGGTGCAGATCTTATCCAGCTTGGCTTCCGTATAACGGGATGCAGCATAGGCCATATCACGGGAATAGACCTTACCGAAGTTGCCCTTGGAATCTACCAGGGGGTGCAGAAGGGTCTCATTGCCCCGGGCAAGACGAACCATGGTTTCATAAATGGCTGCATCGCCGTGGGGATTGAGCCGCATGGTCTGACCCACGATGTTGGCAGACTTGGTCCGGCTGCCGGAGAGCAGACCCATTTTGTACATAGTATATAGTAGCTTTCTGTGGGAAGGCTTAAAGCCGTCGATCTCCGGAATGGCTCTGGATACAATGACGCTCATTGCATAGGGCATATAATTGATTTCCAGGGTTTCGGAAATAGCCTGCTCCGTGGTAGAGCCCACAAGACCTACCACACCATCGGTATTTATTTTCTTTTTATTCTGTTCCGGTTCTTTTTTCTTCCGTGCCATAAATACCTCTCATCAGGAAATATCGGCCAGTTCCAAATACTTGGCACCGTTTTCCGCAATAAAATTCTTTCTTTCTGCCAGGTTGTCACCCAAAAGCACATCGAAATAATGGCTGGTGCGCTCTGCATCCTCCGGCACTACCTTGATCAGCCGGCGAGTCTCGGGATTCATAGTGGTCATCCACATCATTTCCGGATCGTTTTCACCAAGACCCTTGGACCGCTGGAGGGTATACTTCTGGCCTTCCAATTCCTTCAGGATCTGTGCCTTTTCCAGTTCGTTATAGGCAAACCAGGTCTTATCCTTGCAGGTGATCTCAAACAAGGGAGATTCTGCGATATACACAAAGCCGTCCCGGATCAGGGTGGGGCAAAGGCGGTAAAGCATGGTCAGGATCAGGGTGCGGATCTGGAAGCCGTCCACGTCCGCGTCGGTACAGATGATGACCTTGTTCCAGCGAAGGGCGCTGATGTCAAAACTGGAAAGTTCCTTGGCCTTCTTGCCCTGGATCTCCACGCCGCAACCTAAAACCTTGATAAGATCGGTGATGATGGGAGAACCGAAGATCCGGTTGTAATCTGCTTTCAGACAGTTCAGGATCTTACCGCGGACAGGCATAATGCCCTGGAATTCTGCGTCACGGGAAAGTTTGACGCTGCCCAATGCAGAGTCACCCTCCACGATATACAACTCCCGCTTTTCCGTATCCCGGCTGCGGCAATCCACGAATTTCTGCACCCGGTTGGCAATATCCACCTTGGTGCTCAGGTTCTTCTTAACGCTGCTCTTGGTCCGCTCTGCGCTTTCCCGGGCCCGCTTGTTGATCAGGATCTGCTCGCAGGTCCGGTCCGCTTCCTGCTTATTCTCCAGGAACCATACCATCAGGTTATCCTTGAAGAAGGCAACCATTGCTTCCTGGGTAAACTTGGAGTTGACGGACTTTTTGGTCTGGTTTTCAAAGCAGCCGATGGTGGAGAAGCAGTTGGTGATCAGCACCAGGCTGTCCTGAATATCCTGATAGATGATCTTGGATTCGTTTTTATTGTACTTATTGCTTTCCCGCAGGAACTTATCAAAAGCAGCGGTAAAGGCCTGCCGGACTGCTCTGTCCGGGCTGCCGCCATGTTCCAGCCAGGAGGAGTTGTGATAATACTCCGTATGGCTGACCTGCTTGCTGAAGCAGAAAGAGGCCGTAATTTTCAGCTTCATTTCCGGGCGGTTTTCTGCATCCCGGCCACGGCGCTCTGCTTCCCAATACACAGGCATCGTAAAGGCATTATCCCCTACCAGCTCTTCCACATACTGGCGGATACCGTCGGCATAGCAGAATTCTTCCGTTTCAAACTTGTGGCCCACCTGATTGCGCAGGCGGAAGGTAATGCCCTTATTCACAACAGCCTGGCGGCGAAGTACATCCCGGTAATACTCAATGGGAATGTTGATATCTGTAAAGACCTTCCGGTCCGGCCGCCAATGGAACAAAGAGCCGGTCTTTTTCCGGTCGGTAGGCTCTTTCTTCAGGCCACCCTTGTTTCTGCCCTTTTCAAAGTGCAGATCGTAACGGAAGCCGTCTCTGCGAATCGTTGCATCAAAAAACTCAGAAGCATACTGGGTAGCACAGGAGCCAAGGCCATTCAGACCCAGAGAATACTCATAGTTTTCTCCGTTTTCACCGTACTTGCCGCCGGCGTACATTTCACAGAACACCAGTTCCCAGTTGTAGCGCTTTTCTTTCTCGTTATAGTCAACGGGGCAACCGCGGCCAAAGTCTTCCACTTCTACGCTGAGGTCTTCATACCGGGTGACGATGATGGTATCACCGTGGCCTTCCCGAGCCTCGTCGATGGCGTTGGAAAGAATTTCAAACACCGCATGCTTACAGCCTTCCAGATCATCGGAGCCGAAAATGACCGCAGGGCGTTTGCGGACACGCTCTTCCCCTTTGAGCATGGAAATACTGCTGTTGCCGTATTGTTCCTGTCGTTTTGCTGCCATAATTTCTACCTGCCAAATTTCATAATATAACAAGTTTATTATACGCATTTTGTGGAGTAAAGTCAATAATAACCACTATATATAGTAAAACAAACCACCAAAATTTACCAAGCAAAAAGGCGTGATGCATTTATGCATCACGCCTTTACGGATATATCACTTTCTCTTTGCAATCTGCCGGTCTTTGACTCTCGCGTTCCATAAATTTAGATTGTTGGCACAATATACAGGTTGCTTCCTATAATATCACCCATAAAGCAATGGAATGCGTATTTACAACTGTTTGTATCATAATCGTATTGAAAAACAATTGCATGGGTTTCACCGTCCCAGTTCAAAACTCTGCAAATTATATAGGCTTGATCATTGATTATTTGCACCTTGTCAAACAATTCCGAAAGATAAGATTTCCCTTGCCAGGTTTTTTCCTTCTCAAATTCAAATAGTTTTTCAAAAGCTTTGCTACTTTGCTTCCCTTTGTCTACATCGAAAACTTTTTGCTGGTTTTGTTTAGAAAACAAAATCGTGGAATAATCTATAATTCCTGCTTCCATTGCCAGTGACGGATGCGCATAGCCTTCGGCAATAAATTCTGTTGACTCGTTAGTTCGCAAATCATATTCTACTGTCTTTACACGATCTGTTAAAACAATTTTGCCGTCGTAATAATAGCCGTTATCGGTTTGGTAACCGTCCTTTAAACTGTTATTGCTTTGCCTGTAAACTTTATCAGCGCCGCTTTCTGCACTAAATTCACCGCTATAGCAAATCTCAAAACCCTCACCGTTAATATTTACAGATGCAATGTTCCATTTTTTACACCCGCTTTCGTCGGTTTTATTCTCCGAAAAGCTAAGCCAAACCTTATCACCCTGGACAACATACACTTCATGAAACGTTCCATCAATGTCTTTGAGTATTTCATCAATATCTATAACCTCATCGCCAAAGACAAATGTATGGTAATATACATACGGTATCTTTTCTGCTGTTTCCATTTCATACGCATCAAACACATCATTTATCTCTTGTCTTGATGCGCAGCCTCCCACCAAAAGACACAACAAAATTACAAACAATGTAAAGGAAATCCTTTTCATATGATCACTCCTATCCAAAAAGAATCACCGTGGACATTTCTATATCGGCTCAAGAGGCGGTTAAAGTATTCCCTTATCCCCTTTTTGGGCTTTTTCAATCTTCCTCATTTCCTCAACCGAAATGTGTTTTTCACATTTCGGACAATAGAATTCTTTCCAAATGAATTCTACATCTCCAACCATATAGGAATCCCCTAATGAGAAATCGTAGTTTTTGGCTTCAGGAGATTTTGAATTCACGATTTTTGAATTTTTCATGCGCATCATTTTCAACCCACATTGGGGGCAATAATGCTTTTTGAATACTGTATAAAAAACATCATTGTTAAAATATCTTTTGCCAGTCATTATATGCCCTCCTTATATGCAGAAGAATGGTTTCCTATTGCTTATTTTTCTAATATGTCTGTAGGGAAGAATCCCCTTTTTCCCATAGCGCCTTCAATGGAACGCCAACGAAGATTCTTGGCACAAATCAGCGTACCTTCGTAATTGTCTAAATCATTTTCTGATAAGCCACCACAATTACACCAGTAAACATCTCCGTCTTTCATAACCATCGTTGCATCCAATATCTCACATGTGTAATTTTCATCTTGCGGAAAGAGCTTTAAGAATTTTAATCCGCCAAATTCCATCTCTATCATCGAGTGCTTTTTGAATTGCCGTTGAATAACGACTCGTAAAATCCTGCGATCGTTTATTGGGTGCATACCAAGATCATCGGAAACATAAGCCCCACTTACATAGTGCATTTCTTTGATGCAACTATCGTGAAAGAATCCCATTTCCTCCATAAACTGCTGCAGTTCGCTTTCTATATTGATTTCATACCACATAAGTACTCCTCCAATAATGAATTCTCACTCCCAAAACATACGGAAGGCGGTGGGAAGGGCGGCTTGCTCTTCCACCTGCTGACGGGGCATCCAGGTAAAAGGGCCGTCCTTTTCTTGCAAAGAAATATAGTAGGCCCGCATTTTCCACTCCACGTGGGTAAAAATGTGGGTTCGCTCCACATACTTATGAATATCCTTTACTGAAAGGCCCTGGGATTCCAGATAAGAAACGGCTTCCTCTGTATCCCAAATGCCTTCTGTGTTGGGGAATTGCCAAAGGCCTGCAAGCAGACCTTTGGAGGGCCGCTTTTCAAGGGCAAACCAGTCCTCACAATCCAGGATAAAGACAGTCTTTTCTTCCACCTTCCGGGCCTTTTTCTCCATTTTCACCGGCAGCCGGTGAGCAATTCCCAAATCACAGGCCTTACAGAAACCCTTGCAGGGACAGTTCAGGCAATCCGGTTTTTGATTGGGGCCGCAGGTAGTAGCGCCCAGCTCCATAAGGGCCTGGGTAAAGTCCCCCGCTCTTTTGGGATAGATCTCTTTTAATATCTTCTCCGCATTCTTCTTTGCGGCAGGGGCATTGGGGGGCGTTTCGTCTGCCAGCAGTCTGGAAAAGACCCGAAGCACATTGCCGTCCACCGCAGGGGTAGGCAGATCATAGGCAATAGAGCAAATCGCACCGGCGGTATAGGGGCCGATACCCGGCAGGTCGATCACCTCTTCATAGGTCTTGGGAAAGACACCGCCATAGGTGTCCACAATCACTTGGGCAGCTTTTTTCAGATTCCGCACCCGACTGTAATAGCCTAAGCCTTCCCACAGCTTATGCAGAATGTCCTCCGGAGCATTTGCCAGATCGGCAACTGTGGGCAGCTTCTCCAAAAATCGGGCATAGTAGCCCTTCACAGCCTCCACACGGGTCTGCTGGAGCATAATTTCCGACACCCAAATATGATAGGGATCTTTATCTTTTCTCCAGGGCAAGTCCCGCTTATTCACTTCGTACCAGGGGAGCAACACCTGGGGCAATCTGTTAAGTTGCTGTATTTCCATTTGCAATCATCCTAAATATGCAGATTGCAGGCGGTCAGAATTGACCGCCTGCAAGAAATTAACCGGGTAATTTTGCCGCAATCATAAAGAAAATAGGCAAAATCAAAGAGAACAGACTGATGATAAAAGGAAAAGAGGTCCGCTTGGAAAGGAACACCATCAAAAGACATACGGATGTGATCAGCAGCGGGATAAAGACAGCAAGGAACTTATTTACCATATATTCCTTAAACACCAGAATTCCATTCTCAAAAAGAGGTACGCCAATAGAAACAGCTGCAGGCAATGCAACCATATTGTAAAGTGCCAGGGCAACCGCAATTACAACAACGGGGATGGCCATAATCGCGCATCTGCGGGCGTGAGACCAGGTGTCGGATTCATTCCAGGCACTTTTGATCTTTCCCCCGATATTCTTAAAAAAACCAACTTTCTTTTCCATCGAAGCCACCTCCGGGCACAGTTCTTATCATATGATAGCACAAAGAATCGAATTATGCAAGCACAGATCTTTTAGTCCCTTTTATTGTACATTATTTCCAGTATGATACCCTCAGAACATAAAAGGAGGAAACATTTATGTTGACAACACCTGCTCGCAAATCCAATTACTGGTCCGAACCCCGTGTCCCTCTGCCCAATGCTGCAACACGGCGGCAGATCCTGCACAAGGTGCTGGATAAGGCCCTTCTTGTTGCATCTTGTGCAGGTTTTTTGGCGATTATGCTCTTCTTTGTGATAATTACTTTATAAATCCGCTTCCGTCAAAATTCGGCAGCTTACCACTTCTCCGTTTTCAATCTCCACCAAACCGCAGCTGCCTCCATAACCCGCAGGGCCGGGGTTCATGACCCAGATGCCATCTGCTTCTTGGGCGCAGTAGGCTATGTGGGTGTGACCATAGAGAATGAGTCTGGCGCCTTTTTGGCGTCCGTCAGCCAGAAGTCTGCCAATGCCGCTTTTTACGTGGTGGGTATGGCCATGGGTCATAAATGTCATTACCCCGCCTAAAGGCAAAAACAGCATTCCCATCGCCCCTACGGGCGCACGATAGATGTCGCAATTGCCTGCCACCTGATAAAGGGGAATATGGAAATAGGCTTCCTGCAACACCTGGCCATCATCGTAATAATCCCCCAGATGGGCAATGGCATTGGGCTTTATTTTCTCCACAAACCGCTTCATCAATCCGTGGGTACTATGAGAATCAGAAAAAACCAGTAGTTTCATAGGCACACGCTCCCTGCTTGGTGCATATATTGACTATAGAGCAGTATAGCATATTTTGATGCGGGAGGCAATGAAATGGACGAAAAAAGCCAAAAAGCTCTTATGCAAGAAGCTATGCGAATTGCCGCCAGTCCTCAGGGACGGCAGTTACTATCCATGTTGAATCAGGGGCAGTCGGATAAATTGCAAAAAGCCATGGCAAGTTATCAGGCAGGAAATCCCCAGGAAGCCAAGCAAATCCTGGAAGAAGTACTTTCATCCCCTCAGGGGAAAAAGATTATGGAGCAAATGGGAAAATGAGTATGGACATGGAGAACATGCTCCAAAGTGTATTGGGAAATCCGGAGGCAATGGAAAAGATCATGGCAATGGCCCAAAGCTTAGGTGCTTCCAATTCCGCTCCCCCACCGCCACCGCCCCAGGATCGCAGCAGCTTTGAGATGCCGGATATGGAAACGCTTCAAAAGATGGCATCCCTCGCCGGGCAAACTTCCATTGACCCAAATCAAAGAGCCTTATTGAGTGCCTTGCGGCCCTACATTGGCGCCCATAGGTTGCAACGGTTGGAAAGAGCCATGCAGGCTGCAAAAATGGCAGGGCTTGCCACCGGGCTAATGCAAAATTCCTTTTAGGAGGGGTTCTATGTATAACCGCTATGTGCCCCAATCCGACGGTTCTTTTCAAAGAAACCGTATACCTGATAAGTCGCCCACGCCACCGCCTGCTCCTCCACCCCCGCAGCAGTCTGTTCCGGCACAAAGCATGCCGGTAGTGCAGGACAACGGCGGCGTTTTTGGGTTTTTAAAGCAACTTCTTCCCCGGGGCTTCGACTTTGGAGATTTGGCTATCCTATTTTTGCTTTTGCTGATGGCAGGAGACAATAAGGAAAACCGGGATAATGCCCTTCTAACTATGGCTCTGTATTTCATCCTATAAAAAATCACCCTGTTCGGAAACAGGGTGATTTTACATTATCTTCCTAAGAAGCCAACTTTCTTGTAAACCTTCCGCAGGGTCTTTTCGGCAACATAGCTTGCCTTTTCGGCACCGTTGCGGTAGACGCTTTCCAGGTAGGCTTTATCCTTGATCAGACGGTCAGCCTCTTCACGGATGGGACGGAGCATTTCCACCACGGCTTCGCCCACCTTAGGCTTGAATGCGCCGTAGCCGCAGCCGGCAAACTCTGTTTCGATCTGCTCATAGGTCTTGCCGGTGCAGGCAGAGTAGATGGTCATCAGGTTGGCAACGCCGGGCTTATTTTCCTTATCGTAGCGGACACAGTTTTCCGTATCGGAGTCGGTAATGGCCCGCTTGAACTGGCGCATAATGGTTTCGGGGCTGTCCATAACCAGCACACGGCCGGTGTCCTCGTTTTCGGACTTGGACATCTTGGCAGTGGGATTGGTCAGGCTCATGATCCGGGCGCCCACCTTGGGAACAAAAGGCTCGGGGATCTTAAATACATCGCCATAAACACCGTTGAAGCGGCGGGCAATGGTGTGGCACAGTTCCACATGCTGCTTCTGATCCTCACCTACGGGTACCAGATCCGGCTGATACAGCAGAATATCTGCTGCCATCAGGCTGGGGTAAGTAAACAGGCCGCCATTGATATTCTCTTCGTTCTTGGCAGACTTATCCTTAAACTGGGTCATCCGGGACAGTTCACCGAACATGGAGTAGCACTGCAGCACCCAACCAAGTTCTGCGTGCTGGTGGACATGGCTTTGGACAAAGAGGGTGTTCTTTTCCGGGTCCAGGCCGCAGGCAATGTACTGGGCCAGCTGTTCTAATGTTCTTCTGCGCAAATCTGCAGGATTCTGCCGCACGGTAATAGCGTGCAGGTCTGCCATAAAATAAAAGCAATCGTAGTTATCTGCCCGCTCTGCCCAGTTCTTGATCGCACCCAAATAAGAGCCTAAAGTCAAGTCGCCGGAGGGCTTAATGCCGGATAGCATTCTTTTCTTTTCTGTCTGTTCCATTTCATTCGCCTTCTTTTCGCTGATATATCCAGTATGTTATCACAATGCGGGAAAAAAAGCAACGAGAAATTGACTTTTTAGAGGCAGATATGGTATAGTATTTAAAGAAATTTTACTTACGAGGTAAATAGCATGGATACTAAGATTTTAGCCAATTTACTGTTCCCCCAGGTCACCGACACCCCGGAAAGCCTGGAAGAAAAATATCCCCTGCGGCAAGTACCGGAAGGCGCAGTCATCACCCGTATGGCTCCCTCTCCCACCGGTTTTGTTCACCTGGGCAATCTGGTGCAGGGTCTGACCTCTGAGCGGATGGCCCACCAAAGCGGCGGCGTGCTGTTTTTGCGTGTAGAGGACACCGATGCCAAGCGGGAAGTTCCCGGTGCGGTAGAAGTGCTGATTGACACCCTGAAGCACTACGGCATCGCTTTTGACGAGGGCGCTACCAAGGATGGCGATGCCGGTCTTTACGGCCCTTACCGCCAGCGTCAAAGAGCTGCCATTTATCATGTATATGCCAAGAAACTGGTAGAAGAAGGTATGGCCTACCCCTGCTTCTGCACAGAAGAAGAGCTTTCTGCCATGCGCGAAAAGCAAGAGGCTGCCAAGCAGACCACCGGTTATTACGGTGCTTACGCCATTTGGCGTGACCGTTCCCTGGAAGATATCCAGGCACAACTTTCTGCCGGCAATCCCTGGGTTCTGCGCTTCCGCAGCACCGGCAACATTGCCAACCAGTTTAAGTTTAACGATCTGGTAAAGGGCGATCTGACCATCACCGAAAACGATGTGGATCACGTTCTTCTGAAGTCCGATGGCATTCCCACCTATCACTTCGCCCACGCAGTGGATGACCATCTGATGCGTACCACCCACGTTGTCCGTGGCGATGTGTGGCTGCCCACGCTCCCCTTCCACATTCAGTTGTTCAAGGCTTTGGGCTTCAAGCTTCCCAAGTATGTCCACATTGGACCTCTTATGAAGATGGACGGCACTTCCAAGCGGAAGCTCTCCAAGCGGAAGGATCCGGAACTGGCCCTGACCTTCTACAAGGCAGAAGGCTTCCCCGTTGAGGCAGTTTACGAGTATATTATGACCCTTCTGAACTCCAACTACGAGGATTGGCGCAGAGCCAATCCCGATGCCCCTGCCACCGACTTTAAGTTCAGCCCCAAGAAGCTGAATCCCGCCGGCAACCTGTTTGACTATGCAAAGCTGACCGACGTGAGCAAGAACGAAATCGCCAGGATGGATGCCCAAAAGGTTTATAACCTACTTGTGGAATGGGCCAAGGAGTTTGACCCGGACTTTGGCGACAAGCTGGCTGCAGATCCTGCCTATGCTACCGCCATTTTGGCCATCGGCAGAGGCGGCAAGAAGCCTCGTAAGGACCTGGCCACCTGGAAGGAAGCCAAGCCTTACATGGGATTCTTCTATGACGAATACCTGGAAAAGCCTGTATTTGATGAGAAGTTCTCTCCCGAAACCGTCAAGGCTGTGCTGAATAAGTTCCTGGCCGTCTATGACCCTGCAGATGATTCCTCTGCCTGGTTCGACAAGGTGAAGGCCATCACCGAGCAGATCGGCTTTACCACTGATATGAAGGCTTACAAGGCTGATCCCACTGCCTTCCCCGGTACTGTAGCCGATGTATCCGGCTTCCTGCGGCTGGCAGTTACCGGCAAGCAGAACGCACCTGACCTGTATACCGTTATGCAGATCCTGGGTGCTGACCGGAGCAAAGCCCGTATTCAGGCCGCCATTGATACTCTATAACAAAAAAGTGCGTTGCTTTAAGCAACGCACTTTTTATTTAGAGCAGTTCCATCAGAGCATCAGCATAGACCTGGCAGGTTGCACCATCCTTGTCGCCGGTAATCTTGCAGGTGCAGTTTTGCAGAGCATTTTCCAGTTTTTTTGCAGCCTGGGGTTTGCAGATATGCCGCAAAAGCATTGCTTCGGCTTTCAGGATGCTCTGGGGGTTAGCATAGTCAGCCAAACCCAGTTCAATCAGCCGGGGGGCAGAGCCGTGGATGGCCTCAAACATGGCATACTTATCGCCCATGTTAGCACTGCCGGCAGTACCCACGCCACCCTGAATCTGGGCTGCTTCGTCGGTGATAATATCGCCGTACAAGTTGGGCAGAAGTACCACCTGGAATTGGTTGCGAATTGCCGGATTGACAAGATTTGCGGTCATAATGTCAATGTACCAGTCATCCACTTCGATGCCGGGGTAATCCTTGGCAACTTCATGGCAGATGGCAGTAAACTTGCCGTCGGTCTTTTTCATAATATTGGCCTTTGTCACAATGGAAACACGGGTCTTGCCGTTGTTCTTGGCATATTCAAAGGCGGCTCTTGCAATTCTGCGAGTGCCCAAGTCGGTGGTAACTTTGAAGTCCACCGCCATACCGGGAAGTTCCACACCCCGGCTGCCAAGCACATACTCACCTTCCGTATTTTCCCGGTAGAAGATCCAGTCGATGCCCTCTTCCGGGATGCAAACGGGCCGCACATTGGCGTAGAGGTCCAATTCCCGGCGAAGGGTCACATTGGCGCTTTCCATTTTTCCGCCCATAGGGGTAGTCGTAGGACCTTTCAGGAGCACATCGCAGGTCTTGATCTCTGCCAGCACTTCAGTAGGAACAGGCTGATTCAGGGCCAGGCGGTTTTCAATGGTCAGGCCTTCGATTTTTTTGATAATGATCTGACCGGCAGCGATCTCCTCTGCCAAAAGCTTGCGGAGGACTCTTTCTGCCTGGGTCATAATGATGGGGCCGATGCCGTCACCGTCCACCAGGCCGATGGTAACCACTTCTTTTTGAGAAAAGTCCACCTTCTGGCTGGACATATTTTCAATACGGCAAAGCTGTTCTTCCAAAAGTTTGCGGAAGTTCTCGCAGGCTAAGTCCAGTTCTCTCATTTTCCGCCCTCCTTGGTGTAGTTCAGCAGGCCACCGCAGAGCAGGATTGCCTGCTGGCGCTCCGTCAGATCGCACACAGCCTTAAAGGTTTTTCCGGTGGCAGTATTCAAAATTTCAATACAGCCGGCTTCCATACCGGCCTTCAGCTTGCAAAGCTGCAAGGATGCGCCCTGCTCCAGTGCGTCATAGTCTGCAGGATCAGCAAATGTCAGGGGCAGAATGCCAGCATTGATCAGATTGGCTGCGTGGATGCGGGCAAAACTCTTGGCAATGACACAGCGGATGCCCAGATACATCGGCACGAGGGCTGCGTGTTCCCGGGAAGAACCCTGGCCGTAGTTGCTGCCGCCAATGATAATGCCATCACCCGCATTCTTGGCCCGCTCCGGGAAGTCCGGGTCACAGACCTCAAAGCAGAACTTGCTCAAATGAGGAATGTTGGAACGATAAGGCAAGATCTTTGCGCCGGCAGGCATAATATGGTCGGTAGTAATGTTATCCCCCACCTTCAGCACCAATTCTGCCTGCAGTTCATCGGCAAAGGGTTTGCTCTTGGGGAATTCTTTAATGTTGGGACCACGGAGCACCTGCGCATTTGCTGCTTCCTCTGCGCTCAGGGGTGCCAGCACGGAAGAATCGTCAATGCAGAAAGAATCCGGCTGGGGAATCTGGGGCAGATTTTCCAAAGTGGTGGGATCGGTTATGTAGCCGGTAAGGGCAGATGCCACGGCAGTTTCCGGAGAGACCAAGTAAACCTGGGCATCCTTTGTTCCACTTCGACCCAGGAAGTTCCGGTTAAAGGTACGCAGGCTCACACCACCGGAGTTGGGAGAAAGGCCCATACCGATACAAGGGCCGCACGCACATTCCAGCAAACGCGCACCACTTGCCAAGATATCGGCCAGTGCGCCGGAGTTTGCCAGCATGGTCAGCACCTGCCGGGAGCCGGGAGAAATGGAAAGACTCACGCCGGGGGCAACTGTCTTGCCCTTTAGCATAGCGGCAACCTTCAGCATATCCTGCAAAGAAGAATTGGTGCAGGAGCCGATACAGACCTGGTCCACCTTTACTGCGCTTAAAGTGTCAGCGCTTACCACATTGTCAGGACTATGGGGGCAAGCCACCATAGGCTTCAGCGCACTCAGATCCATAGGAATGATCTTATCATAGACAGCATCGCTGTCGCTGTCCAAAGAAACATAGTCTTCTGCTCTTCCCTGGGCAGTAAGGAAAGCCAGGGTGTTTTCGTCGGAGGGGAATACGGAAGTGGTAGCACCAAGTTCTGCGCCCATATTGGTAATGGTAGCCCGTTCGGGAACGGAAAGGGTTTTCACACCGGGGCCGTTCCATTCAATGATAGCGCCCACGCCACCCTTTACAGAAAGAATACGCAGAATCTCCAATGCGGCATCTTTCGCGCCCACACCGGGCTGCAGTTTGCCGGTCAGTTCCACACGGAACATCTTGGGCATATTGATATAGTAAGCGCCGCCGCCCATAGCAACAGCCACATCCATACCGCCAGCACCAATAGCCAGCATACCCAAACCGCCACCGGTGGGGGTATGGCTGTCAGAGCCGATCAGGGTCTTGCCGGGTTTGCCGAACCGCTCCAAATGGACCTGGTGGCAAATGCCGTTACCGGGACGGGAGAACCACACACCGTGCTTGGCAGCAACAGTCTGCAGATACCGGTGGTCATCGGGATTCTCAAAGCCGCACTGCAGCGTATTGTGGTCCACATAGGCAACACTCAGCTCCGTCTTTACCTGGGGAATGCCCATTGTTTCAAATTCCAGATAGGCCATGGTGCCGGTGGCATCCTGGGTCAGGGTCTGGTCAATTTTCAGGGCGATCTCACTGCCCGGCTCCATAGTGCCGGATATCAAGTGAGCTGCAATAATTTTTTGTGCAATCGTCTTACCCATTTTGCTGAAACCTCGCAATCATACTTTCCTTCGCATTGTGGATATGGATACAAGTTTCAATTTCCGCTTGCTCTGCATCGCCACGCATAATGGCCTCAAAAATGGCCTTGTGCTCCGAAATGGAAGCCTCCGTACGGGAACTGTCCTGAATGGAAATCTTCCGGTAGCGCTGCACTTTCTTATGCAAGGGGCGCAAAGTATCCGTCAGCACTGTGCGTCCGGAAAGGCGATAAATACACTCGTGGAACCGGTCATCCATCTGCCGCAGATGCTCAATGTCTTTCTTCTGGAAATAGAACTCCTGCAGCTCGTTGATCTGCATCAGTTCCTTCTTTCCTTCCTCCGTCAGGTTTGTAGCAGCATAGTAGGCCGACAAGCCTTCCACACGCAAACGAATATTCATAATGTCAATTAGGTCCTCCAGGGTGATGCCCAGGACCACAGAGCCCTTGCCAGAGTCCATAATAAGCCGTTCCTGCTCCAGACGGCGCAAAGCCTCCCGGATGGGCGTACGGCTGACCCCCAACTGCTCCACCAGTTTTAATTCTGTCAGAATTTCTCCCCGAGCATACACACCGGTGATAATATCATCTTCCAGTTTCTCAAAGACCTGATCTGCCAGAGAAACAGATTTAAATTCTGCCATAGTAGCCTCCTCAAATTTGGAATCTGCCGGGGGCAAGTTCCTGGATCTTTTCAATCATTTCGCCATAGGACATAACGGTCTGCCGGCCTTCCTCGTACTGCTCGTCCACCCAGGTCTTTAGTTCCATGACCAGGGGATCTGTCTTGCCCAGGTGCTGTTCCTTCGGCAAGCGGAGTGTGGCATTGATCCAAAAAGCAATACCGGCGGCACCGGAGGTTTTGCTGACTTCTACGGTTGCAGGACGGTTAAGAAGCTTTTCCGTATCGAAGATCGTATATATTTCGGGATCCTTCATCAGGCCGTCGGCGTGAATGCCTGCACGGGTAGAGTTGAAACTTCTGCCTGCAAAAGGTGTCATAGGCGGAATGTTGTAACCCACTTCCTTAGTAAAGAAATCGGCAATTTCCGTAATAACGGTGGGATCCATACCATCCATAGAGCCCCGCAGAGATGCATACTCAAAGACCATAGCCTCCAGAGGAATGTTGCCGGTCCGCTCACCGATACCCAGCAAAGAACAGTTGACTGCACAAGCACCGTAGAGCCAGGCTGTGGAAGCATTGGCAACTGCTTTATAGAAGTCGTTATGTCCGTGCCATTCCAAGCACTCGCTGGGCACATCAGAATAATGCTGCAAGCCATAGATGATACCGGCAACACTTCGGGGCATAGCCGCTTCCGTATAAGGCACACCGTAACCCATAGTATCGCAAGCCCGGATCTTCACGGGAATGCCTGCTTCCTTGGAAAGGTTCTGCAGCTCGTTGACAAAGGGAACTACAAAGCCATAGAAATCTGCTCTTGTAATATCCTCTAAGTGGCACCGGGGAATGACGCCTGCATTAAATGCATCCTTGATCGTGCCTAAATAGTGGTCCAGCACCTGTTGGCGGCTCATTTTCATCTTCTTGAAAATATGGTAGTCGCTACAACTTACCAAAATACCGGTTTCCTTAATGCCCAGATCCTTTACCAATTTGAAGTCTTCTTTGCTGGCACGGATCCAACTGGTGATCTCCGGGAACTTCAGATCCAGTTCCATGCACTTTTCAATGGCCTGCCGGTCCTTTTGGCTGTAAATAAAGAACTCCGTTTGACGGATGATGCCATAAGGGCCACCCAACTTAGACAACAGCTTATATATCTTCACGATCTGATCTACGGTGTAAGGCTCAACAGACTGCTGTCCATCCCGCAGAGAAGTATCGGTGATCCAGATCTCCTCAGGCATATTCATGGGCACTCTTCTGTGGTTAAACGCCACCTTTGGTACAGTACCATAGGAGTAAACATCCCGCATCAGGTTGGGCTCTGCCACATCCTGCAAAGAATATTTATAGGACTTTTGCTCCAGCAAATTGGTCTTATTGGAGATTTCAAGCATTTGGTTTTCCTCCCTTGGATTATTGTATACAATTATACTCTTCTTTCTGCAATTGTCAATAAAAATATGCGGGTACCATTTGCTGGTACCCGCATATTCTCTATGCATTACTCCGGTTTCTTTTCTGCTTCATCATCAGAAACGATGTGGGCTTCCACCGGCACGGATTGGATCTCTGCAAGGACATCTTCCAAATTCGCAGTGGGAACGGGAATTCCCGCATTCTCAAAACTCACAGTGGGAACCGGGATTACTACACTGTCTACCCCGGGCAAAACAACTGTAGCCTTTTTGGCTGCCGCTGCTTTAGACAGTTTCTGCTTTTCCAGCAATCTCCTGAAAATCGAGAACAGAACGATAAGCAGAATTGCAATGCCTGCGTAAATGCCGGCAGCAATATACATATTACCGGTAACGACATCAATAATGGGCATAATGACGTTATCAACAACGCCCTCCACTGCCCCGACATCATTGCCACTAAAATAGCTGATAATGCCAGGCAGGAGTTGAGAGATAGCAGCAAGGAAAACCAAAACAGTTGTCGCAAACAAAAGGGCGATAGCACTCCACATAAATCCCTTGAAACGGGGCCAGCGGAACAGACAAATCAGCAACGCAAGCAGTACACTTACAAGGACAAAAATGAGGGTTAGTGTGCCGTCTTTTGCCATACCTGCAAGTACCAAAATAGCATGTGCAATCTCTTCAGACTGGGCATTCTCCGACTGCTCGCCATCAGGAGATACGCTCATCGTAAGCACGCTGATCTTGCCATTGTTGGCTGTAACAGCCTTGCCAACGACCTCCATTCCACCAACAGCTGTGCCAACATCCGGGCTCACAAAAGTAAAGGAATCCACAGTGCTGCCGTTCTCATCTTGCACATAAGACTTTCCGGTTTCCGGGTCAACGGTTACATAATAAACATTGCCATCCGCATCACGGACCACTCCATCTGTCCCCAAAACAGTGATGATAACTGTGTCATTTTCGCCGGAAGAAGCCTGCCAGTTATCATATTCATCCTCAAAGTCGCTAATGGGTACATCGGATGAAGAATTTGTGGTGAACTCATCTACAAGCCTTGCAATCACATCGCGCAGATCATCTGCAGCAGGTGCAAGCTCAATGAATCGCTCTACCATCTCATCGAAGGCCTCACGGACTTTCTCTTTAAGCTCTTCATCTGTGTAGGAGCTAACATCCTCGCCCAGCTTCACACTGGCATCGCGAACCAGGTGCACCAACTCATCCATATTGTTTTCCACAACCTGGCGGAGGGATTCCTCAGTAATAACACTGGGCACTTCCTTTTCTTCAAAGACATTTGTCAGGTCAGTAGCATACAGCTCGACTAAGTCATAAAAGGCTTGGGACTCCGTCATTTCCGCAATGACTTCTACCCCTTTTCTTTCGTCTTCGCTCAAGTCATCGGAGATACTATCCCGAATCATTTGACCAAAGTCGATCTCATGAATGATCTGTGTGATTGTTTCCGGCCGGGTAAAGGCAGAGAAACCGGATACCATAGGCGTTGCAACCAGCATAACAACCAACGCAACACACAAAATGATAGACAGGATAATGCCAAAGATATTGCCGAACACTTTCATTATCTTCCAAAGTACGCGCATATATACGCACCTCACTTTCTATGTATTTTAGAGTAGCACTTATTGGCAAAAAAAGCAAGCCAATCAGGAAGAATAAGACTGTTCATTTTCCTTTTTCTATGCTATAATGTTAAAAAATCAAGAGAAAGAAGGAAAATTATGAATCAAAAAACCATTTCCAGAATCATTAGAGAAACCGCCTATATCCGCACCGGTGGTTCTCCGGAAGAAACGAAAGCTGCCCAATATCTGGCAGAAGAGTGCAAAAAACTCGGCTTGGATGCCACATTGGAAGCATTTCCCGTAGATATGGCCACCATCCACACCGCAACTTTGGAAGTGGACGGCAAGGCTATCCCCTGCAAGGGGTATCTCAATGCCGGCTCCCACAGTGTGGAAGCGCCTTTGTATTACCTGACAGATAACTGCCCCCACAGTTTGGAAAATTGCAAGGGAAAGATCGTTCTGTTTGACGGCTATCTGGGATACTGGCGGTATCAGGACCTCTTGGAAAAAGGTGCTGTTGGGTTTATCACCTACGACGGCAATCTAAACTATGCAGACCGGGACATTGATCAGAGAGAACTTCGCAGCTATGTTTCCAACGGCAAGCTTCTTCCAGGTGTGAATATCAATGCCAAGGATGCCGTAAAGCTGGTAAAGCAAGGCGCTAAGACTGCAAAAATCGTTCTGGAGCAAAATGCTTATACCGCTGATTCCCATAATGTGATCCTGGATCTGCCCGGCGAAAATGGCAAGTATATTGTCTTCACCGCCCACTATGACTCCACTTCCCTCTCCCAGGGCAGTTACGACAACATGTCCGGCTCTATCGGTCTATTGTATATGGCAGAGGCCTTCTCCAAGATTCCCCACAACTATGGCCTGCGCTTTATTTGGTGCGGCAGCGAAGAAAGGGGTCTTCTCGGCTCCAAAGCATACTGTGCTGCTCACGAAGAAGAACTTGAAAATGTTGTGCTAACTATCAATTTGGATATGATTGGCTGCATCATGGGCAAGTTCATCGCTTGCTGTACCAGTGAAGAAAAGCTGGTAAACTATATCGAGTATCTTGCCGCCTTGGAAGGCTTTGGCTGCAAGCCCTATCAGGACGTCTATTCCAGTGACTCCACCCCCTTCGCAGACAAGGGGATTCCTGCGGTCAGTTTTGCCCGGATCGCCCCCGGCAACACCGCTACCATCCACAACAGCTACGATACTCCTGCTGTGATGAGCGCTGCCCAAATGGAAAAGGATTGCGCCTTTATCACCGTCTTTGCCAAGGCCATGGCCCAGGCAAAGCATTGTCCCGTTGCCCGGAAGATGCCCGATAATATGAAAGAAAAGCTGGACGAATACCTGGCACGAAAGAGACCCAAAAATGCATAAAGAAAAACCGGTTGGATTTTCCAACCGGTTTTTAGTTTACATTCATTTCTGTGCTTCTTGCGCCAGTTCCAAAACCTTTTGAAGCTGCTCTTTTGTCAGGTCCTCCCGCTTCAGAAGCTCTGCCACCAAGCCCACAAAGTCAGGCTTCTTCTTATGAGAAAAGATCGTTGTAGCAAAGTAACTTTCTCTGCTCATAACAGGTGCAAAGGTACGGCCGTAGGTCTTACTGCGTTTTACAAAACCTACTTCCCGGATGGCGCCTTTCCGAAGCAAGCCATTGAGCAAAATATGCACAGAACTATCCTTCCAGTTTTTGTCGGTAGACAGTTCCAATAATTCGCCACGGGACAAGGGTGCTTGGGAATCCCACAAAACATCCATGATCTCCAGTTCGCTTCGTGTCAGTACCATTTGACTTCCTCCCAGTTTTTGGTAATTTCATTATACAAGTAGGCTATTTTCTTGTCAATGCCTAAATCAACTTTTTTTACCTTATTTTTACTCTTTCTCCTTTTATCTCCCACTATTTGATACTTTTTGAGGTCTTTGAAAAGGAAATATTTTCCATAATTTATCCGTTTTTAACAGCATCTTGCATTAGCGTGCCTGCCGATATTCCTACGCCCAATCCCATTTCCTCTATTCTTTGCCATTGACCGTCTTTGGGCACATAATGTCTATACAGCCCTTTCCCCTCCAATGCCGGGATCAGTATTTTACCCAATTTAATCAGTTCGCCAACGGAAAGATTGGTATCCGTAACTTTCATCAATTTACGTAGCGCATTTTGGCCTTTCCAAAATCCGGCAGAGCAAAAGCGTCTTCCAATTGCAAGAATCACATTTTGCTGCATCTCAGCGCCCGCGCAATCACTGGGAATATTTTTCAGATATGCTTGCAACCCCTTTCCGGAAAGGAGTTTGCCTTCCAATTCCACTCCCTCAAGGGCATCAACGATAGCTGCAATTCCTGAAAATTCCACAAGCAGATACCCGTCAACAGAGCAAGAAAGACTCCCCTCAATTTTCTCTATTAACCCATCCATTCCGGTTTTTTGGTAGATCGATATAAAGGTAGTATTTATTTCTCCTTTAGGGCAACTATCAGGGATAATGCTGATCAGATGGGTATTCCCTTCTTCCGGCAAGCAAAGCAAAAATGCACTGCCTCCCTTATCTGCAAGCAGGATACATTCCTTGGAATGATCCTGCCGGAAAAACACTTGATAAGCCTCTTCTTCTGCAGTTTTGACTGCTCGAAAAATTTTGTCAAAAGCAACCCCCAGGAAGGACAAGGGCAGCGCGATTAATACAAGTACGATAAATAGTTTCTTCACCTTATGCTCGCTCCTTATATTTGATAGCTATACTATCTGACATAAAAAGCTTTTTCATACATGCAAACCGTTCATAAATATAAAAACGTGCCGAAATAGCATTTCGGCACGTGTACTTATAAAGCAGCTGCAAAGTCCAGTTCCGTCTCTCTTAAAAGACTGGCAGCACAGCTTATAAAGGCAGTATTCTTTAAATGCCCCACCTTACCGTCAGAGCCACTGGGAAAATACATTTTCCACACCCAGTCATTTCTGCGCTTGTAGGCATTATGAATGCAGTTGCGAATAGCATGTTCTGCTTGTTTCCATTCTGTCCCGCAAACCTCAGCCACTTCAGGATATAATTCCTTTGTCATGGAAAGGCGTGGCCTTTCAATCATAATACAGATTGCATTAACCAGCATTCTATAGCCGTTCAAGTGCGGGAGGAATCCGAGATAACGCAGGAAGTTTTCTACCTTCTCTTTGTTGGAGGCCATCTTTTGCTGTGTGATCTGGAACCGTGTATCAATTGCCATATCTATAATTCTTGCAACCATTTGCTGCATATTACAAGGTTTTTGCAGGAAATAACTGACCTTCATCTGTTCCAGCAAGCCCTCTATGTAAGGACTGATAAAGTTACTTACCGCCAAAACACTGGGGCGAATTCCTGCAAAGCGGGCAGTTTCCAAAACATATAGCCCATCTGTACCGGATATCATCAGGTCCAGCACCAGAAGATCCGGCCGCATTGTCTGCAGAAGTTCTGCAAATTGCGCACCACTCTGGGAGGTATAGGCTTCAAAGTCATCTGGAAGCAATTCTGCCAGTGTGCGGCAAAACACTTCTGATTCATCTAAAATTAGTATCTTGTACATGCTTCTCTCCCCTTTTATGACAGTATATCACATCATTCGAAATATCACAACAAAAGAAATTCGCACTTTTTCGCACATTCTATAATTGAAAGCCGCCAACCATTCAAAATTCCTTTTGAAGATTGGCGGCCGTGCCCAGTGGTATTACTTTTTGCGGAAGGATTTGCAGTCAGTGCACTGATCCATGGTAGGATTTGCTTCGTGAGTGCCAACCAAAATGCGCTCCAAGGAGCAATAGTTGGCATCGCCACAATGGTGGGCGCACTGCTGAACAGTACATTCAATGCTCTTATTTGCGTGACAATCCATTGTTCTTCCTCCTTTTTCTATGATACGGTTAGTATGGCTTGGGAAGCAAAAAGAATACAAAAAAACGCCTTTGAATTTTCAAAGGCGTTTTTCTTTATTTCGTTTTAATTTCCAGACGGTAATCGATGTTGCCGGCAGCGGTCTGCTCAATCTCAATGCCGTAAGAAAGATCAATACAGCCGCCATTTTCAGTCAGCTCGTGCTGGATTTTTGTGGCATTGACGGTAATCAGGAGCACGCCGAAGCCCATATTATAAAGGCTTTCGTGGCGAACCCCTACGCGAAACACCATTTGAGAATTCAAATTGCCGGTACGGGTCAGCGTAATTTTATCCTGCTCCACCAAAAAGCTGGTGAATGCGCCTTCCAAGCCCGTCAGGTCGCTCTCTTCATAGCAAATTTCCCAACCGTTACCGGTGTTTTCCAGGGTTCCTTCCGTTACCAGTTCGATTACTTCAGGTTCCTGGTCGATATAGTTTTGCTTGCCGCAAATGGATAGCATAACAGGGATTTTCATTTGCATGCCTCCACTGCCAATTCCAAAAGGCGATCAATCAAATCGGAATACGCAATGCCACTGGCACAGAACAGTTTCGGATACATGGAAATAGAAGTAAAACCGGGCAATGTATTGATCTCATTAAAGACCACCCGCTCGCCTTCGAAAGTCACAAAGAAATCCACACGGCTCAAGCCTTTGGCTCCGATGGCCTTATACACTTTGATTGCCTGCTCCCGCACCAGTTCAGCCGTTTCCTCGGAAATTCTGGCAGGAATATAGGCAACAGATGTATCTGTGACGTATTTGGCATCGTAGTCATAAAATTCTACGCCGGAATCAATTTCTCCGCACAGAGATGCCACCGGATTCTCATTGCCCATAACAGCCACTTCAATTTCCCGGCCATGAATAAATTCTTCCACCAGGATCTTGCTGTCATACTTGCCTGCAAAATGCAGCGCTTCTTCCAGTTTTTCCCGATTAGCAGCCTTGGATACGCCCACGGAGGAGCCGGTACCAGCCGGCTTTACAAATACCGGATAGGAGAATCTGTCTTCAATCCGCTCCACGACCTTATCCATTTTAGCAGTCAAATCTCTGCTGTTTACCAGCTGCCAGGCAGCCTGGGGAACGCCGGCATTATCTGCCACCAGCTTGGTAAGGGTCTTATCCATTGCCACAGCAGATTCCGCAAGATGGGCGCCCACAAAAGGAATGCCCGCCATTTGCAGAAGTCCCTGCATTGCCCCATCTTCGCCGTTTTCACCGTGCAAAACGGGGAACACCACGTCCACAGGCCGGCAAGTATATCCGCCATCCTTCAGGCACACAAGGCCCTGCCCGCGCACGGGAGAAAGAAAGGCTTTGCAGTTTTCAGGGTAAGATTCCCAACTTCCGTCAGGCAGAAGGCTATAATCCTCCCCGGCAAAGAAAATCCACTGTCCCGCCTTGGTAATACCCACGGGGAGTACATTGTACTTTTCCTTGTCAATATTCATAAGTACCGATTCAGCGGATCGCAGGGACACCTCGTGTTCCGGACTGATGCCGCCAAAAAGAATACACACATTCTGCTTTTTCATTGTTTGCTCCTTACTTCAAAAGCGCCTCACCGGCCTTGTAAATATCGCCTGCACCCACAGTCAGGATCACATCGCCGGGCTGTGCAATTTCTTGCAATTGGGCAGTCACATCCTGCAATGTTGAACAGTAGATGCTGCCTGGAATTTCCGCACAAAGATCTTTGGAAGAAATACCTATGGAGTTGCGCTCCCGGGCGGCATAGATTTCTGCAATCACAGCCACATCTACTTTCTTCAATTCCCGGACAAAATCGGCAAACAGTGCGCTGGTCCGGGTATATGTATGGGGCTGGAATGCAACCACCAAACGGTTGGGGTGCATACTGCGCACCGCTTCAATGGTAGCCCGCAGTTCATCCGGATGATGGGCATAGTCATCATAGAGTTCCGCACCGTTAAACTTGCCCTTTTTCTGCATGCGACGGTCTGCACCGGTAAAACCGGCTAAAGCATAGCTAACATGCCTTCCATCTATACCAAGCATCCAAGCAGCGCCTGCGGCGCCCAAGGCATTGAGTAAATTATGCTTGCCAAGCACCTGCAGATCCAGGTGGCAATAAATCTCGCCATCACAGTACACATCAAAGTGCTGGAACTCTTCAGAAACATGGATGGCGCGAACGCGGTTGCCCTCTCCCAAGCCAAAGCTTACAAAGTCCAGACCATGAAGGGCTTGCAGTGTATGAGGATCATCACCGTTTGCCAAAACGCCGCCGGTGGACAGTTCTGCAAAAGCACGGAAGGATTTTTGTACATCCGCCAGGTCCTTGAAGTAGTCCAGATGGTCCGCTTCCACATTGAGAATCACCGCAAGTGTGGGGAAGAAATTCAGGAAAGAGTCGCAATACTCACAGCTTTCCAGCAAAATGGTGTCACCCTTGCCTACCCGGTGTCCTGCGTGCAGCAGAGGCAAATAGCCGCCGATCATAACGGTAGGATCCTCCTGGGCCGCCATAAGAATATGGGTCAGCATGGAAGTGGTGGTTGTTTTTCCGTGGGTGCCGGAAATGCACACTGCATTCTTGTAGGCCTGCATAATCACGCCCCAGGCTTGAGCTCGTTCGAACAGAGGGATTCCCAGGCTTCTTGCGCCTGCAACCTCGGGATTGTCGTTATGGGCAGCAGCCGTACGAATCACACAATCCGCGCCTACCACATTTTCTTCCCGGTGGCCGATGGTCACGTGGATGCCCTTGGCGATCAGTTCATCGGTAGATACGGAAGCATTCATATCTGAGCCGGTAACAATCATACCCATTCCCTGCAAAACAAGGCCAAGAGGGCGCATGGAAACGCCGCCAATGCCCACCAGGTGAATATGCTTTCCGGGCTGTAAATATTTCTTTAGTTCTGCACTTCTATTTTCCATTCGGTTATCCTCCGAAATTTATTCAGTAACTGATATAGTATATACGATTACAGGCAAGTTGGCAACTACTGCTTTCTTGCAAGGGTGTAGTCATCTCCCTGCCTATAATAGGGGCAACGACTTTGCCGGGTGGCAATATACCGATAGACCTCATCTTCATCCAGGTCCATCATGCAGTAGTATTCGTCGTACTCTTCATCGTAGTCAAAATACCAGCAGGTATCACACAACTGATCCATAATTTCTCCTTATAAAAGGCTTAAATAGGCTTCTGTATCAAAGGGGCGGATAATCTCATCCTTCCGTAGGTACAAAGGATGGTGAGGATGCCCTTTTTTGCTGGTCTTACCTGCGCAGTACCAGTTTGCTCCATAGTCTTTGCCGATTTTCAGCATATCCTGCAGGCATTGCCGCAGATAGGGCCGCTTTTCAATGATCGTGCCCCAAGCTGCCCAAATTCCGGGTTTATCAGAAATGGAGAGCACATAGCGGAAGGCTTCCATATTTTCTCTGTGCAAAACTGCGTTGCAGTTTTCTTCCATATGATCCGGATCTGTTGCTCGCTGGGCATAAACATTGAACATAATAAAGCTGTCAAAGCCATTGCCCAAGGCAATCCGCTCAACAGATTTTAAGGTGTTATCCAAATCTCCCGGCCTTGCAGTGGAAGGATTGATGCCGATGCAAATCAGGGGATTCTTTCCCCGGGTGCCTAATATGTAACGGTACTCACTGTAAAACGGCGGTACATACAGCCACTCATTCACATCATAGTCTTCCTGTTCCCTATTTGCTTTTTGCAATGCTTCTTCAAAGCCGACCAATTGGACTTTATCTGTGGTCACACTGGGAATGTGCATAGTTACTCCTCCTCGGCAGAGGGAAACCAGCAGGACTGATCCGGCTGATAAAAAGCGCACTCCTCTTCGGTCCGGCCGGTTGCTTCCAGCCAACGACGGAACGCAAAATCCAGGAACTCGTAAGTGCCGCCCATGGTGCTCTGCAGCTGCACAGATTTACCGTTATTCAAATGTAATTCCACAATGATATTGCCATAGGAATTGAACAGCTGCTGGGATACAATGGCATCATAGGTGTAGCGTACGCTCTTTTTGCCGAAATTGGTAACGATAAAAGCCTCTTCGTCATAGAAGACACCAAAGCTCAAGTACCAGGTCACCAAAGCGGCGCCGCCCAAAATCAAAATACCGCCGGCAACCCACATAATAACGCCCTGGGTGGGCGCAGCAAAGAGGCAAGTGACGCCTAATGCAGCCACAATTAAGCCAATTGCACTATAGCGCTTATTCAGGCGAACGGCTCTGCCGGAACGGTGTTGCTGCTGATTGCGAAAAATCCGTGTGAACAATTTGTCCACCAAAAAGCAAAAGCCAAAGGCCACAGCTGCCACAATCAGCACAGCGATGTATTTAATCATAGTGTATTTTTCCTTATACTTACAGATTTGCCCAAAGAACCAGATCCACAGGCACATCAAACTCTTCTGTTTTTAAGCTGTCAAACATTTGAAAATCGTAGCACAGTGCAACAGTAGGATGCGTAGGTTCCGCTGACAAGAATTTATCATAAAACCCGCCACCGTAACCCACTCGATGGCCTGCCGCATCAAAAGCAAGCCCGGGCATCAGCACAAGGGCCTTCTCATTTTGGGCTACCGGCGCATCTGCGATGGGCTCCGGAATCCCAGCGTATCCTTTTTCCACCTGCTCCAGATCATCCAGATAAATAAAGCGCATAGTATCCCCATAAACCTTGGGAACTGCGACTCTTTTTCCGTCTTTCAAGGCCTGAGACAAAATTAGTTCTGTACGGACTTCCTGGTTATAGGGCAAATATCCGTACAGTGTATCCGCCTTCTGATAGATCTGTGTTGCGAAAAGTTGTTGTGCCAAATCCTCGCTGGCTTTGCTGATTTGCTCAGGCGTCATTGCCCGCTTTTTCTCACGTATTTCCTTACGAAGCGCAACTTTATCCATGTTTCTTTTCCCCCGGCACGCGGAACAATTTACTCCAAAGAAGGATGGCAATTTGACCGGGAATTCCCAAAAGGTAAATCATCCAAGCGTTTGTCCCGGTGAAAACCCACAAGGATCCATGAATACTCAAAAGGCAGGACCAACAGAGCAAACTGGTCAGCCAAATATTCGCCCGGTAATCGTGCCAGGCTGAGCGAAGGCTGATCAAAACAATGCAGTTAGCAGGCAAGGCATATAAAAAGCCCAGCCAAGCTTTCGGCACATCCAATGTGGCAAACACCACGTAGAGAAGCAGCGCCACAAACCAAACGAGTAAAGAGGAAAGATTTTGGATAATCTTCTTATCCGCTTTCCGCTTCAAGGTTTTTTCCACGGCCCGCTCCATTACTCGTTCTACAGAACCGATATCTTTCGGCAATTCATCCTTATCGCGAACCAGCACGTCCATAGGAACATCAAACAATTCGGAAAGACGCGCAAGGGTCACAACATCCGGAATAGACTCTCCCCGTTCCCATTTGGATACAGCCTTATCAGAAAAATTGAGTTTTTCTGCCAACGCCGCTTGTGTCAGGCCGAAGCGTCTGCGATGGGCGGCGATATTACTACCCAGCTGGTTTTTCAGTTTCTCGCTGTCCATATTCCACCTCCGGGACATATTTTTACTATTATATCAAATTTCCTTCCGCATTTCAAGTAAAACAATCCGGCTTTGGGGTGTATTCCCAAAGCCGGAGTATGTTATAAGTAGTGCTTGTCAACCTCAATCACGGCAAAAAAGGTGGGATTATCCTTTTGGATCATATTTGTGACCTCTTGCACCAGCTGCCGATCTGTCATAGAAAACCGAAACGGTACCACCACATCGAAAATCAGGTTCGTATGAGATGGCCCTTTCACAATACGAAAGTCGTGCAGTGTAAGTCTTTCGTCAATAGATGCCAGATACCCTTCCACCTGCGCTTTATTTTGTTCTGTTTCCTCATCGCCCACGCAAACGGGGTCCATATGAATCACAGCACTGCACTGCAAGGTATCCCGAAGCCGATGTTCAATCAGGTCGATTTTATCGTGCAAAAGCAAAATATCCCCGTCAGAAGGCACTTCAGCATGCAAAGAAATGAGCACACGCCCCGGGCCGTAATTGTGAACAATCAAATCATGGATACCAATAATATCCGGATCTGCCAAAACAATTGCTTTTATGCTCTCAACAAAGGAGGGGTCCGGTGCCTGACCCAAAAGGGGATCAATGGTCTCCTTTGCGGAACGGATTCCTGCCCAAAACACCAAAACGCCTACTGCAAGACCACAGTAACCATCCAGCACCACACCGGACAAGTAAGAAACAACCGTACAGATCAGCACCACACAAGTGGAGACCGCATCGCTGATGCTATCCGTGGCAGTTGCTTTCAGGGCTGCTGATTCCATTTTCTTTCCGTAGCGATAATGATAGATCGCCATATAGACCTTTATGCACACAGAAACAATCAGGATTACCAAGGTCAGCAAAGAAATCGACACATCCTGCGGATTCAATATGCGCTCCACTGCGCCTTTAACCAGCTCAAAGCCCATCAAAAGAATCAGCATTGCCACAACCAAGCCGGACACATATTCCATACGGCCGTGGCCGAAAGGATGCTCCGGATCCGGTTTTTGGTTTGCCAGCCGAAAGCCGGCCAACGTAACGATTGATGCGCCGGCATCGGACAGATTATTAAATGCATCCGCTGTAACGGCAATAGATCCACTTATTGTGCCTGCAAGAAATTTTATAGCAAAGAGAAGAAAATTTAAAGTCACACCCACCGCACCGCAAAGGATGCCATATGCCTGACGGACCTTTGGCTCTTTTATATTCTTACTGTTCTTGATGAACAATTTTGCAAGAATCCCAATCATAGATTATCTCCTTATGTAAAAAACATCTGTGGAACAAAAGTCCCACAGATGTGCATAAGCTTTCTGCTGCCAGATGGCTGCTTGACTTAGTCCTCTTGATAAAGGCTTTCGTAGCAATACTTAATAATGGCACCTCTCGTAACGATACCGATAAACGTGTCTTTATCGTCCACTACGGGCACAAAGTTCTGGCTGTTGGCTCGCTGGACAAGATCGTGCATACCGGTGGTAACTCGAACGGGGATGTTATCCTTGCGGCGAGTGATCTCCATAATCTTCCGGGCTTCTGCCTGCCGCATATCCATATAGCACATATTCTTCAGCGCCCACAAGAGGTCACCTTCTGTTAAAGTGCCCCGGTATTCTCCACGCTTGGAAAGGATTGGCAGGGCTGCATAACCCGCACTTTCCATTTTCTCCAAAGCCTGGCGAATGGTATAGTCATCATAAACGAAGGCACACATTGCCTTCGGTGTAAGGAAAAACAAAATATTGTTCATAAGTACTCCCTTTCAGGCGTCTTTGCACCATTCCGATGCCACTATTATTATAGCATAGATATTGGAAAAAAGGAGTGTTATTTCCCCAAAGGAGCCTGTTTCGCTGCCGAAAAACAAGCCTCAAATTTGTGCATTATGTACATTTTCCAGCAAATCGACATTTTTTTATAAAAAGGGTGCCTGCCATCGGCAAGCACCCTTTTGCAATTATTCTTCTGTGAAACTGTCGAAAAGGATGGTCTTGGAGTCGTCTTCCTTGATTTCCTTGCCTTCCATGCAGTCGGCAAACTGCTGTCCGGTCATAGATTCCTTTTCCATCAGGAATTCTACGACTCTGCGCAGTTTTTCCTCGTCCTGCTGCAAAATCGTCTTGCAGTGTGCATAGGCCTTGTCCATCAGTTTCTTCACTTCATCATCGATGACACCTGCCACCTTTTCGGAGTAGCTCTTAGTCTTCTCAAAGTCGCGGCCGATGAACAGCTCATCACCGCCGGTATAGGAAATGGTACCAATGGCTTCACACATACCGTAGCGGCCTACCATGTCACGGGCCAGCTTAGAAGCCCGGTCAATGTCGTTAGACGCACCGGTAGAAATATCCTGCAGGAACAACTCTTCTGCTGCACGTCCACCCAAAAGGCCTACGATCTTCTCGTACATTTCGTTCCGGGTCATATGGGTAGAATCTTCCTTCGGCATAGACCAGGTCAGGCCCAGAGCATTGCCCCGGGGAATGATGGAGATCTGATGAACCGGATCATGGGTAGGCAGGCTGTACATTGCTACAGCATGGCCTGCTTCGTGGACAGCCGTCATATACAGATCCTTTTGCAGTGCCACACGGCTCCGCTTTTCTGGACCGGCCATAATCTTCATCATAGCCTCGTTCATATCTTCCATATTCAAAGCAGGACGGTCTTCCCGGGCTGCCAAAATAGCTGCCTCATTCAAAAGGTTGCTCAAATCAGCACCGGTAAAGCCAGAGGTTGCCAGTGCAACTGTGTGCAGATTTACGGAGTCATCCAGACACTTGCCCTTGGCGTGAACCTTCAGGATTTCTTCACGACCCTTTACATCCGGCAAGCCCACATGGACCTGACGGTCAAAACGGCCAGGACGAAGAAGGGCAGGATCCAAAATATCAGGGCGGTTGGTGGCTGCAAGGACAATCACACCTTCACTGCGGCTGAAACCATCCATTTCCACCAGCAACTGGTTCAGGGTCTGTTCTCTCTCATCGTGACCGCCGCCCATACCGGAACCTCTCTTACGGCCCACAGCGTCGATCTCATCGATAAAGATAATGGCAGGAGCGATTCTCTTAGCCTGCTCAAAAAGGTCACGGACACGGCTGGCGCCGACGCCCACATACATTTCCATAAAATCAGAGCCGGAAATGGAAAGGAAACGAACCTGTGCTTCTCCTGCCACTGCCCGGGCAAGCAAGGTCTTACCGGTACCGGGAGGGCCGGAAAGCAGCATGCCATGAGGAATCTTCGCGCCGATCTTTGTGAATTTTCCGGGATTGCGGAGGAAATCCACCACTTCCTGCAGTTCCCGCTTTTCTTCATCCATACCTGCTACATCCTGGAAAGTAACAATCTTTCCTTCCGGTGCGCCATTGATGGTGCGTGCCTTACCAAAGTTTGCCATGGGATTTGCATTATTCGCACGACCTGCGAAAATGACCCAAAGTATGATCAGCACAAGGCCTGCCAAAATGATGGGCAGGATAAAATCATAGGGAGAAAGACCTCTTTCAGCCACATAATTATAGCTTTTCAGGGTTCCAGCTTCCACCTGCTTATCCAGTTCCGGCTGCATCTGGTTCAGGAATCCCTCCGGGTCTGCAATGGCAGCCGTTAAGACTTTACCCCCTTCGGATTCTTTCAGTTTCAGCTGAATGGTATTGCCCTCAATATAGAAAGCATCCACTTTTTCCTGGTAGATATACGACTTGATTTCAGAATAGCTCAGGTCATCCATCTTGGGATCAAAGGCACCAAAAAGCCAGGCAAGCAGCAAGCCAATCAGGATGAGATAAACAATTACACTAAATTTGCTACGTTTTTTCAAAATGCCAATACTCCTTATTTCTCGTACACTTCCGGACGAAGCACACCAATATAGGGTAAATTCCGGTAGTATTCGTTATAGTCCAGTCCGTAACCAACCACAAAGGCATCCGGCACTTCAAAGCCTACATACTTGGGCTTCAGAGTCACTGCAGGATTTCTGCGGCTGGGTTTATCCAATAGCGTGCAAATCTCCAAGGACGCAGGTTCTTTTTCCATCAGGTGACGGTAGGTAAAGTCTAAAGAATTGCCGGTGTCAAAAATATCTTCCAGGATCACCACATGGCGGCCTTTCAGGTTAGTGGAAACATCCCGTCGTACCACCATAGAGCCTGTGGAACTGGTGCCGGCATAGGAGGAAATCCACATAAAATCGATCTGGCAGGGAATGTTAATCTGCTTGACTGTGTCGGCAAAAAACAGCACAACGCCTTTCATAACGCCCACAAACACAGGATCTTTTCCTGCATAGTCGAGGCTCAGCTGCGCCGCCAGTTCTCTCACTCTTTTCTGCAACACTTCTTCAGAAATGAGTACCTGTGCAATATCCTTTTCCATAACTGCCTCCTATGTTCTTTCTATCTTTTCAAACCTGATCTCAATACCAGGGAGAGTATCGGTCAAACATTGGAAATTCCCACCAATGCCCCAAACACCCAGCACCTGATCGTTGCAAACAAGAATAGGAATCCGGCATCGCTCTGCCTGGGGAATTTTGCGGTCCACAAAAATCTCCTTCAGGCTCTTTGTTCCACCGGCAAGGGTCATTCTATCGCCGGCCTTACGGCTGCGGATATGGATCTGTTCCACCGCAGAGATGACAAAGCGATCTGCCTTTCGCACCGGTTCTGTGGCAGGCAATGCTACAATGCGAATACCCAGTTGGGGATATTCCACCTGACCGGGACATAATAAAATCTTCTCTTCCATTTCTGCTTGCTGATCTGCTTTTTCCAACAGATCATATTTGCGTTGCAATATAACGCCACCGGGAAAGTTTCCCTTTGCAGAGGGATTCTCGGAAAAAGCAAGTTCCTCTGCTAAGCGAATGTGGCTTCTTTGGGGTTCTTTTACACCGCAGTTTTCCAAAAATGTGCCCAGCACTCTGGTACGTTCAGAGGACGGCATTTGCTTCAAAGCAGATACAGACAAATGCTTGTCTACCACCCATGTTGTCAGCAGTGCTTCATCCTCCCGCAACTGCAATGCCATTTCTGTCAAGCTTTCGGAAAGGCGGGGATTCTCCTGCTTCAGCAGGGGCACCACATGATGCCGCAAGCGGTTGCGCAGGAATGCATCCTCTCCATTGGAAGTGTCTTCCACATAAGAAATGTGGTAGCTTTCCAAAAATGCAAGGACTTCTTCTCTGGTCACAGTCAGCATAGGCCGGATTCGGTTGCCCAGCACTGGGGAAATGCCGCCCAGACCCTTCAAGCCAGTTCCGCGGACAAGGTGCATCAAAAGGGTTTCTGTATTGTCATCTGCAGTATGGGCCGTAGCAATTTTGCCGGGGAGACTCTCCAAAAAGGCATATCTTGCTTCTCTGGCAGCAGCTTCCAGACCCTTCTCCCCTGCTACAATCTGCCCTTCGCCCTTATATAAAGGAATACCGTAGCCCTTGCAAAAATCCGTAACAAAGGCTTCATCCCGGTTGGACTCCTCTCCACGGAGATGATGGTTAAAATGGGCAGCAGAAAGAGAGATCTGCAATTTGTTCTTTAGTAGATACATTGCCCAAAGAAGCGCCATGGAGTCAGCACCGCCGGACACTGCGCAAATCACGCAGTCCCCCGGTTTCACCATCTCATATCGCTTCAGAAAGGCGCAGATCTTATTCACCATGTTTCCACTCCAAGTCCGTAAATGTTTGGTACTGAGGAATCCATTGGAGTTTAACAGTTCCCAACTGGCCGTGACGATTCTTGGCTACAATACACTCCATCACACCTTGGTCAGGAGTTTCCTTATTGTAGTAATAATCGTTATAAAGGAACATAACCTCGTCGGCATCCTGCTCGATAGCGCCGGATTCACGAAGGTCAGCAAGCATAGGCCGCTTATCAGGACGGCCTTCCGGGCCACGGGACAGCTGGCTCAAGCAAACAACGGGAACATTCAGTTCCTTTGCCATGATCTTTAAAGAACGGGAAATATCACTGACAACGTTCACACGGTTTTCACCGCTCTTGCCGTTTCCGGCGCTGGTCATCAGCTGCAGGTAGTCCACAACCACCAGGCCCAAATTATCCAAACGGCGGCATTTTGCATTCATATCCGCCACAGTAAGGGTGGCATTATCATCCACGCGAATATCCGTTTGGCTTAAAGACAGGGCTGCCATGCCCAATTTATTCCATTCCTCATTGGTCAGCTTGCCGGTTTGCAATTTATTGCCGTCCACAAAGCTTTCAATGGACATCAAACGGGTAACCAGCTGCTCTCTGGACATTTCCAAAGAGAAAATTGCCACGGTCTTTTTGCTCTTTTTCGCAACATTCAAAGCAAGGTTCAATGCAAATGCTGTTTTACCCATACCGGGACGGGCTGCAACCAGCGTCAAGTCCGTCCGGTTCAGGCCGTTAATCGTCCGGTCCAGATCCCGCAAGCCCGTAGAAAGGCCGGGAATGGCAGAATCGGATTGGCTCAGTTCATTCAGCCGATCGAAAACCTTGTGCAGTGTCACACCGATAGGCTCCAAAGAGTCTCCGGTTTCCCCTTTGCGCAGGTTAAAGATCATCCTCTCTGCACTTTCCAGCAGTTCACTGGGCGTGCCAACCTGCTCCTGAACCGTTTTCACAATGTTGGAGCCTGCATCTGCAAGTCCCCGGAGAAGTGCCTTGTCTTTTACGATATTGGCATATCGCACCGCGTTGGCAGCAGTAGGCGTAATCTGCATGAGCTGCAGAATATAATCCCGGGAATTATCATGATGTACACCGGTTTGGATCATTTTCTCCAGCACAGTGACCGGGTCGATGGTCTCGGAGAAATTGAACATTGTATAGATGGTAGCATAGATCTCCTGATTTTGCTTCAGGTAAAAATCATCCGGCTGCAAAATACCAATAATATCGGTGACGCAGCGGCTATCAATCAGTATGGAGCCCAGTACCGCTTGTTCAGCCTCCAAAGAATGGGGCTGCACTTTTGCGCGCAGTTCTTCATCCATAGGGTCTCCTCCTTCTTTCGGTAATTAATAAACTTACGCTTCCTCGATCTTAACAGTCAGAGGTGCGCTGATTTCATAACCCAACTTGCAGGTAACGGTAAAGGTCCCCACTGTCTTGATGGGGTCAGAAATAACGATCTTCCGCTTGTCCAAGGTAATGCCGGATTTTGCCTTTAATGCATCGGCAATTTCCTGGTTTGTAACAGAGCCAAACAGCCGGCCTGCGCCGCCGCCCTTGGCGGTAACAACCAGCACCATCTCCCGCAGTTTCTTGGAAATATCCAAAGCCTCTGCTTTTTCCCGGGCGATTCGCTCAGCCTCTGCCTTATCATTCATCTTCTTTGTATTCAAAGCATCTGCAGTGGCTTCCACTGCCAGTTTTCTGGGAAGCATATAGTTTCTGGCATAGCCATCAGACACTTCCAACAGCTGGCCTTTCTTGCCTTTTCCCTTTACATCCTGCAATAAAATAACTTTCATAACTACGTCTTACTCCTCAATTTCTTCGGTTTCTTCGTTATCATCGTAATAAGCATCGATGGATTTTACCAGTTCTTCCAGGGCTTCCTTAATTGTGCAGCCAGCCAGCTGGGCGCCTGCAGTTGCTGTATTGCCACCGCCGCCCAAAGGCTCCAGAATCACCTGGACATTGGCATCGCCGATAGAGCGGGCAGAAATGAACACCCGGTCCTCATCGGGATACAAAACAAAGGATGCAGAAATACCGGAAATGTTCAGCAGTTCGTCTGCTGCCTGAGCCGCAAGTGCGCGGGTAGTCCCTGTATTCAAAGCGGCAATGGCGATCTCCTGCCGGTAAAGCCGGGCAGACTTGATGATCTGATACTTTGCCATGGTATCCTGGAAGTCGTTTTGCAGAAGTTTCTTTACTTCCACAGTATCTGCACCCAGTTGCCGCAGGTAAGCTGCCGCCTCGAAGGTACGCTCACCGGTGCGGACATTAAAGCTCTTGGTATCCAGGAAGATACCTGCCATCAGGCTCTTGGCTTCAATGGGCAAAACGTCTTTCTTTTCTACCGCATATTCCAAAAGTTCCGTTACCAATTCGCCGGTAGAAGAAGCATAGGTCTCGTGGAGGTTTACCACAACGGGCTTAATATAGTCTGCAGCCCGGCGATGATGGTCCACCACGCAAATACTGGTGACCGCTTCCAACAGATTGGAACATTCCACCTGATCGGGGCGGTTGGTGTCAACCACCACCAGGGTGCTGCGGTTATCACACAGCAAAAGGGCTTCCTGGCCGGAGATAAACACATCCTTGTACTCAGGAACTTGCAGAATTTCTTCCAGAAGCCGGCCGGATGCGTTGTTTTCCATATCAATTACGATATAGAAAGGCTTTTGCTTTTTACGGCACAGGCAAGCAATGCCCATTGCGGCGCCAACAGAGTCCAGGTCTGCATTTTTGTGGCCCATAATGAACACCTTGCTGCTCTGGCCAATCAGTTCCATAATAGAATTTGCTGTTACACGGGAACGAACCTTACTGCGATGGTCGGCTTCCTTTGTGCGGCCACCGTAGAAGCTGAAGTTCAGCCGATCCTTGATGACTGCCTGGTCGCCGCCACGGCTAAGTGCCATTTCGATGGACAAAGCGGCAAACTCATACCCTTCTTCGAAGGTTTCTGCATCCACGCCAAGTCCAAAGGAAATGGAAGCGGCTAAGCCAGAGGGGTTTGTAATATCATGGATGTCCTCCAAAAGGGAGAACTTATCGTCAATCGCACGCTTCAGATCCCGCTTTTCAAACACGAAGATAAAACGATTCTTTTCCAGACGGCGCAAAAGACCATGATAGCTCTCTGTCCACTCGGTCAAAACATCATTGATCTTGGCATTCATCATAGAAATGGCGCCTTCAGTCAGGTTCTTCGTCAATTCCTCGTAGTTATCCACCAGAATGATAGATACCACGGGACGGGAACGGATATACTCGTCACGAACCTGGTACAGTTCCGTCAAGTCCGTAAAGTAAATAACGCCTAAGCGGGTACCTTCCGAATCCTCTGCAACAAGCGTGGTTCCATAAACGCGGTAACGGTGACCCTGCAGTTTTACATCGTAGGGATGCTCCGCCTTGCCGGTGGACAGCCACTGGGTGGAGAAGCCGGGCAAAATATCCGTGATCTGCTTCTCATCCATAGGATCCTTATAACCGCTGATCTGTGTAAAGGCATCATTGGCAAAAACAACGCCGTTATCTGCAAGACGGAAGGCCACCATGGGGAAAGGCGGCTGGGCATTCTTTCCCCCGGTCTCATCCAATGTGCGATTCAGGTAATTTTGCAGTTCTCTGCGTCGGCGGCTCTTGAAGACCAGCACCAGACCCAAAAACACTGCGGTTACACCGATTTCGATACCTGCGAGCAAATAATCGCCCATAGCTATTGCTGCCGCAGCGAAGCCAAACATCAATACAAAAAAGACAGTGTATCGGGGTTGCAGCAACCATCTAAGTTTTTTATTCAAAACCATCGCCTCCTACAATTTTTCCTGTACAGCGCAAGCAATTTTCTCCTATTAGCATACCCAAAAACGGGATTTTCGCTACTTCGCCTTTTATTCTGTTTATTATAACAAATCAAATGCAAAGGTGCAACTACCTTTTTGCTCTTTTCTGTTATTTCGTCACATTAAGCAGAAAAATAATTGTATACTTTTTCCTGCCATCGTGTTATACTATGGGCAGAGGGTATCCGCCCAGCGGAGGCGGTACCAATTTAAATTACATAATCAAGCAGGCGTTTTGTTTACCCGATGGCGATGCAGGGCCAAAAAGGTAGCAGACTCCTGCCGGTTTTCTCTGCCTATGAAAGGAGTATTTTTTTGGCTGAAAAATTAAAAATCATCCCTCTTGGCGGTCTGGATGAGATTGGCAAGAATATCACTGTTTTGGAATACGGTCGGGATATGATCGTTGTGGACTGCGGCGTAGGCTTTCCCGATGAAGATATGTACGGTGTTGACCTGGTAATTCCGGATTTCACTTATCTGGTGCAAAATGTGAAGAAACTTCGCGGTATGTTTATCACCCACGGTCACGAAGACCATATTGGTTCTATTCCCTACTGCATGCAGCAGGTAAACTGCCCCATCCACGGCACCGCTATGACAAATGGCCTTATTAAACTAAAACTGGAAGAACATCATATCGCCGATAAAGTAAAGCTTGTAACCCACCGCCCCGGTGATGTGGTAAAAGCCGGCTGCTTCACTGTGGAATTTATCCATGTGAACCATTCCATCGCAGATGCAGTTGCCTTTGCTATCCATACACCGGTTGGTACTGTGGTTATGACCGGTGACTTTAAGTTAGACCCCACCGCAAAAGACGGCATGACGGACCTCGCCCGCCTGGGCGAATTGGGTAATCAAGGCGTGCTGGCTCTGCTTTGCGATTCTACCAATGTGGAGCGTTCCGGCTATACCCCCAGCGAAAATGTTGTGGCTGAAGGGCTGGACCGGCAATTCAAAAATTGCGACCAAAGAATTATTGTTACCACTTTCGCTTCCAATATGCACCGGATCCAAGCCGTATTGGCAACCGCACACCGCTATGGCAGAAAGGTGGCTGTCACCGGCAGAAGCATGGAAAATATGCTGAAGGTGGCACAGGAGCTTGGCTATATCAAGGTTCCTGCCGGCACGATCGTAGATCTGGCTGCTACCAAGAGTCTTCCCAAGGACAAAGTCGTCATCGTTTCCACCGGCTCCCAGGGCGAAAATATGTCTGCTCTGTACCGGATGGCGTTCTCCTCTCACAAGCATATTGATATTGTGGCAGGAGACCGGATTATTATTTCGGCATCCGCCATCCCCGGCAATGAAAAAGCCGTTTCCCGTATCATCAATGAGCTTTACCGCAAGGGCGCAGATGTGGTGTATGAAAAAAGCGAGGGCCTTCACGTTTCCGGCCACGCATGTCAGGAAGAGCTGAAGATCGTGCATGCTCTGTGCAAGCCCCGGTTCTTCATTCCCGTTCACGGTGAGCAGCGCCATCTGCAGCTTCACGGAAGACTGGCTACCCAGCTGGGTCTGCCGGAAAAGAATGTGCGGATTGGCGAAGTAGGCAGTATATTTGAGCTGACCGCCAAGAACTGCAAACTTGCCGGCACTGTTCCTGCAGGCAAAGTCTTTGTGGACGGCTCCGGTGTGGGTGATGTGGGCAGTGTTGTCCTGCGGGACAGAAAGCACCTGGCGCAGGATGGTATGATCGTTGTCTGCGTGACACTCAGTTCCCAGGATGGTGGATTGCTCTCCGGCCCGGATATTATCACCAGAGGCTTCGTGTATGTGAAAGAATCGGAAGACCTGATGGAAGAACTTCGGTGTGTCACTTTGGAAGCACTGGAGCGTTGCGGCAGAAAGCGGGTGCGGGATTACACTGCTGTGAAGACCGCCATCAAAAACGATCTGAGCGGCTATCTGTTTAAGACCACCAAGCGCAATCCCATGATCCTCCCCGTTATTACAGAAATTTAATCGTTTGGGGCGTGCCGTCGGCACGCCCCTATGAGGTGTATATGAAGCTTTACTTTGCGCCCATGGAGGGGCTGACAGATAAAATTTTTCGGGATATACATAACCGGTTTTTCCCCGGTCTTGACCGGTATTATACCCCCTTTTTCTCCCCTACCATGCATCACAGTCTTACAAACAAGGAAGCACGGGAATTGCCCCTGGCAGAAGAAAATCCCGTCTGCACCATTCCCCAGATTCTGACGAAATCTGCAGAGGATTTCCTCTGGATGGCAATGCTTTGCGCTGACCGGGGATATACGGAAGTCAACCTAAATGCAGGCTGCCCATCCGGTACAGTAACCGCCAAGGGAAAAGGTGCAGGTATGCTGACAAACCCGGAAGAATTAGACCGGTTTTTAGATCAGGTCTTTTCCCGCGCTGCGCTGCCGATTTCCGTAAAAACCCGGATTGGTATACAATCCCCGGAGGAATGGCCGGCCATATTGGATGTATACAACCGCTATCCCATTCAGGAACTGACCGTGCACAGCCGTGTTCGGAAAGCTTTTTACGCCGGGTCCGTGGAAGAAGACTGTTTCCGCTATGCCGTGGAAAACAGCAAAAACCCTCTGTGCTATAACGGTGACCTGAACAGCACAGAAGATATTGACCGGGTGGCAAAGGCCTACCCACAAGTGCAATCCGTAATGATCGGCAGAGGCCTGATTGCCCGTCCGGATATGCTTTGCAAAGAGAAAGCCGACGGTGCAAAACTGATCGCTTTCTATGAAGAGTTGTTGCAGGCTTACCTTGTTGCTTTCGGTGGAAGCCGCAACGCTATGTTCCGCTTAAAAGAACATTGGCACTATCTTCTTCCCTGCTTTGCTGATAGTGATAAACTCGGCAAAAAGTTGCGAAAATCCACAGATTTGGAGGAATACCGCACCATTTCAACGGAAATACTTTCTCTTCCAAGAATATAAAGAAAATCGTCTCTGCATAATGCTGAGGCGATTTTTTATACAAAAAGGTGGGGGCCGTCGGCTCCCACCTTTTTATACTCTTTTAGTTAGCCAAGTCCACCTGACCCAGAACGATCATATCGTATTCTGTTTTGATAGAATAATTCTCTGCAAACTTTGTCAGCTCTGCAGACACAATGTCGTTGGCATAGTTGGCCTTGCAGTAACGGATCCAAGCTTCCTCTGTTCCAACATAGAACATAACGTGGTAGCCAAAGACTGTCTTCACAAGGGCGTGATCGCCATATTTCCGGCCTTCTGCAAAGAGCCAGTCATCAAAGCCCTCTACAGTATTACCCTTAGCGATATCAGTGATCAGTCCACCAACGGCGCCGGAACTATCGGCAGAATTCTTCTTTGCCAAATCAGAGAAAGACGTCTCGGTTTTTTCACCGTTCAGCCACAGATCATAAACCAGCTGTGCCTTTTGGCGAGCAGCCTCCCACTTTTCATCCGTATATGTGTAGGTGCGGCCATCGCTGTTTAAAACACCGTCTTCCGGCTGGATCAGGATGTGACGCACATCCACCACTTTACCGGCATCCTTGCCGAAGCCTTTGCTCTTGATGGTTGCTTCGTTGGCATTATAATATTCTTCCATTTGCGCAGCGTCAGGCCCGTTCTTTTCCCGCAGGTGTGTAACAAACGCATTGCAAAGGTAGTCCAGCTTCACATAAGCAATATAATCTTCTTCAGTAGCGCCATCGCCCATTTCCTTCTTTACCATTTCAGCCAGGTCCGCATACCCATAGGTTGTGGCAGTATTCTTCATGGTTTCAATGGAGGCGGCCAGCTCTGCTTCTTTCTCTGCAGACAGGTGGAAACCGTTCTCCTCAGCCATTATTTCAATGGTTGCCATCTGACTCCAGGAGTTCAGTGCCATTTCCAGGAAGAAGTCTTCCCAGCTACTGCCTTCCTGCATAGTACACGGCTGGGTGCTGAAGGGTTTTGTAAAGTCCAGGCCAAAATAGGAGGCATATGCACCGTATTCGCTGATGAAGTTATAGACCTGAGACCAATAGTGGACCTGAAGCTGACCGTTGGTCAGTTCTTTCTCTCCGACAGTGGCAACGATATTGCCGTTTGCTGCCATTGCAACCTCACCAGTGGCGGAATGGCTCGGCTCTGTGGGAGTGGGTTCTTCATTCCCTCCACCGATCATGCCGCTACCTACCATCCATCCAAGGACACCAACCAAAGCCAGCACTGCAACTGCAGCTACAACTGCAAGGATAATTTTGGTGACGTCCCATTTGGTTTCCTTTTTATTCTTTTCCATGTATACCCTCATTTCTCCTCCAACAGTCAAATGCTGGAAGCACGATTGGAGTCATTCTATCATAAACCTACAAAGATTGCAAGACGTGTTACGAATTGTTTACATTCTTCTTTTTTATTGTAAGAACCCTTGCAAAAAGAAAAGAAAAATGGTATTATTTTATGTTGATAGATTATATCAAGGAGTTCCCCTATGAATACCAAAACAACGACCATAGCTCAAGAGCAAGTGCAAGCCCAGTTGCTCTTTTGCGATAAAATTTCCGCCCTATGGGTGGCAGAAGGCCGCACCCCTCGAGCCTATGTGGAAACCTACGGCTGCCAACAAAATGAAGCCGACTCCGAACGCATCCGGGGCATGCTTGCACAAAGCGGTTACGATATCGTCCAAGAATCAGAAAATGCCGATGTTGTGGTGATGAATACCTGCGCCATCCGGGAACACGCAGAGCAAAGAGTGTTCGGTAATTTAGGCGCATTGACCCACACAAAACGTCGGCATCCCGCTCAGAAGATTTTTCTTTGCGGATGTATGGCTGGGCAAGAAACGGTTGTCAATCGCATTAAAAACAGTTATCCCCATGTGGATGGGGTGTTCTCTACCCATCATCTTTGGCAATTCCCCGAGATTTTATACCGGGTACTGACCGGCAAAAAGCGGGTATTCTTTACAGAGGATGAGCCTGGCTCTATTGCAGAAGGACTGCCCCAGTTGCGGGATCAATCTTTGAAAGCCTGGGTATCCATCATGTATGGCTGCAACAACTTCTGCACCTACTGCATTGTTCCCTATGTCCGTGGCCGGGAACGGAGCCGCAAAATGGAGGACATTTTGCGTGAATGCAGAGAAGTCATTGCCAATGGCGCAAAAGAAATCACCCTTTTGGGGCAGAACGTAAACTCCTATGGCAAAGACCTGCCGGAAAAGATAGATTTTGCAGATCTGCTGAAAGAAATTGCAAAGATCCCCGGTCAGTTCCTCATTCGGTTTATGACCAGTCATCCCAGGGACGCTTCCAAAAAGCTTTTTGACACCATGGCTGCAGAGCCTAAAATTGCAAAACAGCTTCATCTCCCCTTCCAGTCCGGATCTTCCCGCATTTTGAAGGCTATGAACCGTCACTATGATCGGGAGCATTACTTGGAACTTGTGACTTACGCCAAGTCCGTTATGCCGGATCTGGTTCTCACTTCCGATGTGATCGTAGGCTTCCCCGGAGAAACAGAAGAAGATTTCCAGGAAACCCTTTCCCTTATTTCCGAAGTGCACTACGACAGTCTTTTTACCTTCATTTTCTCCCCCAGACCCGGCACCCCTGCCGCATCTATGGAGGATCCCACCCCTAAGGAAGAAAAGAACCGTCGGTTCGATGCCCTTTGCGCTCTGCAGAACAGCATTTCCGAAAACATCCACAATGGCTACGTGGGCAAAACCATGCGTTGCCTTGTTGATGGCAAGGACAAAGATCTGCTGACTGCCCGGACAGAAGGCGGCAGGCTTGTCCGTTTCCCCGGAAACGATGAACTCATCGGAACTTTTACAGATATTTCGATTACCGGTGCCACCACCTGGAGCCTCACCGGTAAACTGCCTGAATAAAAATAGAGAGAGTTGATTTTATGGCTACACCTGCCAACGAAATGACGCCCATGCGTCGGCAATATTTCCAAATCAAGGAACGGAATCAGGATTGTATTCTGTTTTTCCGTCTTGGTGACTTCTACGAAATGTTCGACGAAGATGCCAAGCTGGCTGCCCGGGAACTGGACTTGACCCTGACTACCCGGGACAGAAATAAGCCCAAGGAAGAACAGACTCCCATGTGCGGTGTCCCCTACCACTCTGTGGATGCCTATATTGCCCGTTTGGTGGCAAAGGGCTACAAAGTGGCCATCTGTGAGCAGATGGAAGATCCTTCCCAGGCAAAAGGTATCGTGGAACGGGATATTACCCGGATCGTCACTCCCGGCACCGTTACGGAAAGCTGCATGCTGGAAGAACGGAAAAACAATTACTTTGCTTCCCTTTACGGTATGGGCGGCAAATTCGGTATGGCCTTTTGTGACCTTTCCACAGGTGCCTTCTACGCAACAACTTGCGCAGATGCACAGTCTGCCGCATCCGAACTTGGCCGTTTTTCCCCCACAGAAGTCATGCGCGGCGGCGAAAACTGCAAGGACACCATCTTGGAAGAAGCCCTGAAATACCGGCTCACCTGCTGCGTGGATGAAGAAAAGCCGGGTCAGTTTGATTTGGGTGCTTCTGTAGCTCTTTTGGAGTCCCACTTTGGTCAGAGCCTTGCTGAGCTGGGCATTGCCAATATGGAAGAAGTAACTGTAGCAGCAGGCGCCCTATTAGGCACACTTCTCGATCTGCAGAAAAATGAATTGGCCCACATTCACCAATTCCAGTACTACTCCTCCGGTCGTTTTATGGAACTGGACCTGGATGCCAGACGGAATCTGGAACTGACAGAAACCATGCGCAACCGGGATAAGAAGGGTTCACTCCTTTGGGCTATTGACCGGACCGTTACCGCCATGGGTGGCAGAATGCTCCGGAGCTGGCTGGAAAAACCCTTGTTGGATCCTATTGAGATCGGCCGTCGGCAAAGCGCCGTGCAGGAACTGGTGGATAATACCATGCTCCGGGCTGATTTGACGGAGGCCATGAAGGAGATCACCGATTTTGAGCGGGTCATGACCCGGATCGTCACCGGAACAGTCAACTGCCGGGATCTGCTGGGTCTTTCTCAGGGTCTGCGCCCCCTGCCCCGGATCAAATCCTTGCTGCAAGGAAGCAACAGCATTCTGCTGCAAAAGCTGGCACAATCGATTGATCCTCTCAACGACTGTGCTGACCGTATTGAATTTACCATCGTGGAAAATCCCCCTCTGACCATCCGGGAAGGCGGTATCATCCGCAAAGGCGCAGATCAACAGGCAGATTTCTTGCGCAACCTGATGGAGGGCGGCACCGATACCATTCTGCGCCTGGAGGCAGCGGAACGGGAAAAGACCGGCATTCGTACCCTGAAGATCAGCTACAACCGGGTGTTCGGTTACTATATTGAAGTTTCCAAATCCTTTATGGATCAGGTACCCAATCACTACATCCGCAAGCAGACTCTTACAAACTGCGAGCGCTACATCACCCAGGAAATCAAAGAACTGGAAGATCAGGTCCTGAACGCCAAGGATCGCCTCACCGCTTTGGAATACCAGATCTTTACCGCCCTGCGGGAATGGCTGGCTGCCCAAGCTGCCCGGGTCCAAATAACTGCTGCTGCCATTGCTACCCTGGATAGCCTTTGCTCTATGGCGAATCTGGCCGTGCAAAACAATTATTGCCGTCCGGAAATTACCATGGGCAATGAGATTCAAATCACTGACGGTCGTCACCCGGTGGTAGAGCAGATCCTCGCGGATTCGCTGTTTGTCCCCAATGACACCCAGATCGGCAGTCAGGATAATCTGGTTTCTATTATCACCGGTCCCAATATGGCCGGTAAATCCACCTATATGCGGCAGGTAGCCCTCATTGTTCTGTTGGCTCAAACCGGCAGTTTTGTGCCTGCACGATCTGCCACCATCGGCATTGTGGACCGGATCTTTACCAGAATCGGTGCCAGCGACGATCTGGCCGCCGGACAGTCCACCTTTATGGTGGAAATGTGGGAAGTTTCCAACATTCTCAAATATGCCACAAGCAAGAGCCTGCTGATCTTAGATGAGATCGGTAGAGGCACTTCCACCTACGACGGTATGGCGATTGCAAGAGCGGTTCTGGAATATGCCGCCAGCCCCAAGCAACTGGGCGCCAAGACCCTTTTTGCCACCCACTATCACGAGCTTTCTGCCATCGAGCAGGAACTGACCAACGTCCGCAACTATAACATTGCCGTGAAGAAGCGTGGCGACAAGATGATTTTCCTGCGGAAGATCGTCCCCGGAGCCACCGACGACAGTTACGGCGTGGAAGTGGCAAAGCTGGCAGGTCTGCCCGCCCCCGTTGTGAATCGGGCAAGACAGATCCTGCAGGAACTGGAGACACAGTCCGGAAAGCCTGCCACCATTGTTCGCCAAGTGGAGCAGGACGATCAGATTTCTATGATGGATCTGAGTTCCCAGCAAATCCGGCAAGTTTTAGAATCCATCCAGGTAGAAACCCTAACCCCCATTGAAGCAATGAACGAATTGTACAAGCTGAAGAAACTTTTAGATTAAGGTGATACTATGTCCAAGATCATAAAACTGTCCCCCCACGTGGCAAACCTGATTGCCGCCGGTGAAGTGGTGGAACGGCCTGCCAGCGTTGCCAAAGAACTGTTGGAAAACGCAGTGGATGCCGGTGCTACCCTGGTCACCATCGAGATTCGGGACGGCGGAATGACATTCCTGCGGGTAACAGATAACGGCTGCGGAATGGAAGCAGAGGATGCCCGCACGGCCTTTTTGCGCCACGCCACCTCCAAACTGCGGACCGCAGAAGATCTGGCTGCTATTTCCACCATGGGTTTCCGGGGTGAAGCCCTTGCCGCCATCGCTTCTGTCAGCCGCATTGACCTGATGACAAAAACAGCGGGCGCCATCAGCGGCACTGCCCTTTCTTTGGAAGCAGGCAATATCACAGAAGAAACAGAAGCCGGCTGCCCCCAAGGCACTACCATCATCATCCGGGATCTGTTTTATAACACCCCCGCCCGCATGAAATTCATGAAGTCCGACACCGTGGAAAGCGGCAGAATTACCGCTACCGTCCAGGCCCAGGCTTTGGCCCATCCCCAGGTGGCATTCCGCCTTCTGCGGGACGGGAAAGAAGTCTTATCTACGCCAGGAACCGGCAAGTTGGAAGATGCAGTTTTCGGAATTTACGGACGGGAATTTGGCCGTATGGTGCAAGTAAAAAGCACCTGGGAAGGCTATACCCTTTCCGGTTATGTATGCAAGCCCACCGATGCCCGGCCAAGCCGGAGTATGCAGACTTTCTTTGTAAACGGCCGCCCGGTGAAATCCCGCATTTTAATTGCTGCTTTGGAAGAAGCCTACCGGAATCAGATTATGGTGGGAAAATTCCCTGCCTGTGTTCTGCATCTGGATTTTGCTGCGCACTTGGTGGATGTAAATGTCCATCCTGCCAAGACGGAAGTAAAGTTTCTCAACGAAAAAGCTGTTTTTGACTGTGTCCATTACGGCGTTCTGGGTGCGCTGAATCAGGCCCCTGATCGCCCCCAAATACAGTTTAAAGCCCCTGCACAGCCCGCTACGCAAAAAGCAGCACCGGCAAAGCAGGAAAACTTCTTCCGCACCATGGATGCCCAGGAATTCCGGGCCTTCCAAAGTGTAGCGAAGGATGCTCCCCGCCCCAATCCGGTAGCAGCCGCGGCAACCATCAATGCCGTTTCCTCTGCGCCCATAATAAAGCAACCTGTGATTTTACCCAGCTGTGATGCTGCAGAGCCTCCCGTTCCGCCAGCACCTCCCGTCCCCCCTGCGCCCCCAATTCCACCTATGCCTCCTGTACCTCCTATGCCCCCGGTTCCGCCTGTCCCTATTGCAGAAATGCCGGAACAAATTGCTATGGACATTCCCCAAGAGGCTCCCTGGCGCATTGTGGGTGAACTGTACAACAGCTATATTCTGGTAGAGCAAGGGGAAGAAGCATTTCTCATTGACAAGCACGCTGCACACGAGCGGATTCTCTTTGAAAAATTGAAAGCCAACCAGGAATCCATCAGTTCCCAAATGCTTTTAATCCCTCAAAGACTGCAGCTCCAGGCAGATGACAAGGCTATTTTGCTGGAAAACCAGGAAATGCTGGTCTCCCTGGGCTTTGAGCTGGAAGAATTCGGTGCAGATACTTTGCTGATCCGGCAGATCCCCATGGACCTTTCTCAGGATGAAGCCGCCTCTGCCCTGGAAGAAATGGCTGCAGATCTTGCTAACGGCCGCAGGGAAAATGCCACCACCGTACGGGACGAAGTGCTGCACACCGTCGCCTGCAAGGCCGCCATCAAGGCCGGCTGGCATACTGACGAAAAAGAGCTTGCAGCCCTTGTGAAAACCGTCATGGCCAGAGAAGAACTAAAGTACTGCCCCCATGGCCGTCCCATTTGCATCAGTCTGAGTAAAAAGCAACTGGAAAAACAATTCAAACGATAAGAAAGGATGTGGGTCTGTGAATAATATCATATGTATTGCCGGGCCTACTGCCTCCGGAAAAACTGATCTGTCCATTGCGCTGGCAAAGGCGTTGGACGGTGAAATTATCTCCTGCGATTCTATGCAAGTTTACCGGCATATGGATATTGGTACCGCAAAGCCCACTTTGGAAGAACGGGCCGGTATCCCCCATTATATGCTGGATGTAGCTGACCCGGAAGAAGCCTTTTCTGTCAGCCGCTACTGTCAAATGGCCACCCCTATTTTGGAAGATATCCTCGCCCGCGGAAAGACCGCCATTGTGGTTGGCGGCACCGGACTGTATATGGATGCTCTCATCCGAGGCAATGCTTTTGCCCCCTACCCTGCCACCGGCAGGCGGGAAGAACTGGAGACCATTGCTGCCACAGAAGGTATCGAAAAAGTGATTGAAATGCTCCGGCAAGTAGATCCGGAGTCCGCTGACCGTCTCCATCCTTCCGATCAAAAGCGAATCATTCGCGCTATGGAAGTGTACATGGAAACCGGCAAATCCATCACCCAGCACAACCTGGAGACCCAAGCGCTTCCACCCCGTTTTGAAGCCACCTGGTTTGCCCTGCAAGACGAAAACCGGCAGAACCTCTACGATCGAATCGATCGCAGAGTAGAGAAAATGTTGGAAATGGGACTGCTGGAAGAAATCAAAGGTCTTTTTCGTATGGGCATTCCGGAAAAAGCCACGGCTATGCAGGCCATCGGCTATAAGGAATTCGTTGCCTATCTTGCAGGAAACTGCACGTTGGAAGAGGCCTGCGCTCAGGTGCAGCAATCCTCCCGTCATTACGCCAAGCGGCAACTAACCTGGTTTCGGAAGAATCCGAAAATTCACTGGCTGACCAGGAAACCGGGCCAAAAAACCAATGAAATTCTCCAAACTCTTCGACAGATTCTTGGGGAATGTGACAACTGAATCATGCTAACATAGGTGCATCTCAAAGAAAGAAGGAGTACTTATGTTGGAAAATACAAAATTGGAAGATGCCATTTTGCAGGAAGTATGTCGGGACAAAGTACCTGTAACCTTATTCTTGATGAATGGCTTTCAGCTCCGGGGGACGCTGACCGGCTTTGACGGCTGCGCAGTCGTTCTGGTGAGCGATGGCAAGCAGCAAATGATCTACAAGCACGCCATCTCTACCCTTGCCCCCATTCGACCTCTAAAAGCCGCAGCAACCACTGCATAGTAAAAGGGCGACGGAGCAAATCCGTCGCCCTTTTCTATTCACAGAAAGAGAGTATGCTATGTCTATTGAAGAAAATGTGAAGAAGATCAAAGCACAAATGCGTCAGGCCGCCATGGAAGCCGGTCGAGACCCCGACAGCGTACTTTTGTGCGCCGCTACCAAAATGAACGATGCAGAAGCAGTGCGCCGTGCCATCCGCGCCGGTGTGGACTGTTGCGGAGAAAATCGGGTGCAGGAACTAACTGAAAAGCTGGCTCAAAATGCTTACAACGGCGCCCCCGTCCATTTCATCGGTCATCTGCAGACAAACAAGGTGAAATTTGTGGTCGGCAAGGTTGACCTGATTCAAAGTGTGGACTCCCTCCGCCTTTTGGATGCGATTCAAAAGCAGGCAGAAAAGCTTGCCATCGTGCAGGATGTTTTGCTGGAAGTAAATATTGCTTTGCAGGAAAGCAAATCCGGATTCACCAAGGAGGAATTACCGGAAGTTTTGGAAGTTGTATCCTCTTTTTCCAACATCCGGGTCCGCGGTTTTATGATTATTCCCCCAATTGTGGAAAATTCTACAGATAATCACAATTTTTTTAAAGAAATGTGCAACCTTTCTGTTGACATAACGACAAAAAAATACGATAATGTATGCGTAGATGTATTGTCTATGGGTATGTCCGATGATTATATGGATGCTATTGCCTGCGGCTCTACCATGGTCCGGGTCGGCACTGCGATCTTCGGCAAACGAAATTACGTAACAACGCATTCCTAAGAGTGCCAGAATACAAGGAGGATTCCCTATGAGTTTTTGGGATAAGATGAAGAACTTTACCCAGCCCTATTCCGACGAAGAATACGATGATTACGAGGACGAAGCAGAAGAATTGGAAGAAGTTCCCCAGGAACCTGCTCCCAAGTCCACCCGCCGCTCCTCTCCTTTTAGCAAGCCCGCCGAAAGCGCCCCCGCCGCTCCCGTTTCTGCCCCTGCTACTACCAGCACCGGCAACAGCGGTTTCAGCGGTCAGGTTCTGAATATGAACTCCGGCAAACAGGAAGTTGTTCTCTTCCACGCAAGAACCTTTGACGATGCCGCCAAGGCTGCCAATGAGCTGCGCAAGAAGAAGGCTATCATCCTGAATATGGAAAATGTGGACAAGGCTCTGACCCGCCGTGTTGTGGACTTCCTCTCCGGTGCTGTTTACGCATTGGACGGCAGTGTGAAGAAGGTTGCCCAGTCTGCTTATCTGTTCTGCCCCCACAACATGGGTGTTGTGGGCGACCTGGAAAATGTTCAGGTTGAAGCTGAGAGCCACATTTGATTGGGAAAGGATGCACAGTAGATGTTTACCCCCCAACAAATCGAACAGATTTCCTTCAATACCGCTACCTTTGGCGGTTATGACAAGGCCGGCGTAGATGCCGTTCTGGAGCCTCTCACCGAGGACTATATCACCCTCTACAAGGAAAATGCCCAGCTGAAGAGCAAGATGAAAGTTCTTGTCAGCAAGCTGGAAGAATACAGAGCCAACGAAGTTGCTATGCGGGAATCTCTGGCAAACACCAAGGCTGAATGCGAACAGATGGTGCGCGAAGCCGAGGCTAAATGCGCCCAGATGCTCAGCAACGCTACTGAGGAAGCCGCCGAAACCGCCAAGAATGCAGATGCTTTGATCGCTGCAGAAAACGATCGGGTAGAAGAAGCCCGGCAGTCTGCCGGTGCCGCTATCGAGGCGCTGAAAGAGCAGATCGCTGCCTGCCTGGAAGAATTGACCCGGATCCAGCAATCCAATCGCCCTGCCTACCGGACTGCAGGCATTGGTGCTTACGATTACGAGCAAGAAGAAAACAAGAAGAGTTCTGCAGATGCCCTGGTCGATGAGATTGCCGCCAACCTGGAGACCCTTGTTGGTACAACAGAAGATGTTGCTCCCAAGGCAGAACCCCGTCACCCAGTCAGTGACACCACCACCAAATTCGCAAATCTGCAGTTTGGCCGGAATTACGATGTAAACAATACCTGATTTGCTATGATGAGGACAAGTAAAGGTCTTCTACCCCATCAGAGAGCTGCCGGTTGGTGCAAGGCAGTTGGAGGCATTCCTTTATATCACCTCGGAGCTGTGTACCGAACAAAGTAGGCTACACCGGGTGCGCCCGTTATTGCGCTTTGAGTGTCGGCGAACGCCGGAACGAGAGTGGTACCGCAGAGGTATAATCGCCTTTGTCTCTTGATAGGGACAAAGGCGTATTTATTTTGTTATCAATATGGAGGTTATTCCTATGGATTATAAGAATTCAATTATCACACCGAAAACAGACTTTCCCATGAAGGCCGGACTGCCCAACCGGGAGCCCGGTATGCTGGATCGCTGGAATGAGCAGAATCTTTATCAGCTGATGCTGGAAAAGAACAAGGATCTGCCCCCCTTCATTCTGCATGACGGCCCTCCCTTCAGTAACGGTTTCATTCACATGGGTCACGCACTGAATAAGACCCTGAAGGACTTTATCGTCCGCAGCCACGCTATGATGGGCTTCTACACCCCCTATGTTCCCGGCTGGGACAACCACGGTCTGCCCATTGAACGTGCTATTGAAACATCCAAAAAGAAACTGAACAAGGATATGTCCGTTCCGGAATTCCGCAGCGCCTGTGCGGATTTTGCTGAGGACTTTATCCAAAAGCAGATGGGCGGCTTCAAGCGGCTGGGTGTTGTAGGCGATTGGGAAAACCCTTATCGCACTATGGACAAGCACTTTGAGGCGCAGGAAGTAAAGGTCTTTGGCCGGATGTTCGACAAGGGCTACATCTACAAGGGGTTAAAGGCCGTCAGCTGGTGTCCCTTCTGCGCAACCGCTGTTGCAGAAGCTGACATCGAGTACAAGGACGATCCCTGCACCACCGTTTATGTGAAATTCCCCGTAAAGGACGATCAGGGCAAGCTTGCCGGCTTCGACCTTTCCAAGACCTTCTTTGTCATCTGGACCACCACCATCTGGACTCTGCCCGGCAACATGGGTATCAGCCTCCATCCCCGTGACAGCTACGCACTGGTAAAGGCTGACAACGGCGAAACCTACATTATGGCCGAGGCTTTGGTGGAAAAGACCATGAAAGCCGGCGGTTTTGAGAACTACGAGGTAGTAGCAACTCATCCCGGTCAGTTCTTTGAATACATGGTTGCCCAGCATCCTTTCCTGGATAAGACCTCTCTGCTGATGAATGCAGACTATGTTACCATGGATTCCGGTTCCGGCCTTGTGCATACCGCCCCCGGCTTCGGTGCTGACGACTACCACACCTGTATGCGTTATGGCATTGAACTCATCGTTCCCGTGGATGACTACGGCCGTCACACCGACTATGCCGGCAAGTACGCAGGTCTCAAGACCGAAGAGAGCAATCCCATCATTCTGGCAGATATGAAAGAAAGCGGCATGCTGTTCGCTTCTGAAGATATCGTTCACTCCTACCCCCACCACGATCGCTGCAAGAAGCCCACCATCTTCCGGGCAACTCCCCAGTGGTTCTGCAGCGTGGAGTCCTTCAAGGATCAGGCTGTGAAGGCCATTGAAAACGTTCAGTGGTATCCCGCTTGGGGTGAAGAACGGATGACCAGTATGATCCGGGAGCGTGCCGACTGGTGTATTTCCCGTCAGCGCCGTTGGGGTTTGCCCATTCCCGTATTCTACTGTGAAGATTGCGGGAAGCCCGTCTCTACCCCTGAATCCATTGCAAAGATCTCCGCTCTGTTTGATGAATTTGGCTCCAATGTTTGGTTCGAAAAAGAAGCCATGGAACTGATTCCCGACGGTTTCACCTGCCCCCACTGCGGTGGCAAGGCCTTCACCAAGGAAACTGACACCCTGGACTGCTGGTTTGACTCCGGTTCCACCCACTTTGCCTCTTTGATGCACCGGACTCCCGAGCTGTGGCCTGCTGATGTGTATCTGGAAGGTGCCGACCAGTACCGCGGTTGGTTCCAGTCCAGCCTTCTGACCTCTGTAGGTGCTTTGGACCAAGGCGCTCCCTTCAAGCAGGTTCTGACCCACGGCTGGGTGGTTGACGGCCAGGGCCGAGCAATGCACAAGTCCCTGGGCAACGGCGTAGATCCTGCCGACCTGATCAAGGACTTTGGCGCAGATATCATTCGTCTGTGGGCCGCTTCTTCCGACTACCACGCAGATGTGCGCTGCTCCAAGGAAATCTTTAAGCAGATTGCTCAAAACTATCTGAAGTTCCGCAACACTGCCCGGTACTGCCTGGGCAACCTCTGCGAGTTTGATGCCAACAATCTGGTTGCTTCTGAAGATATGGAGGAACTGGATAAGGGGGCACTGACCAAGCTGAGCACCCTGTCCGAACTGGTTCGCAAGTCCTACAACAAATATGAATTCCATGTTGTCACCCACGCCATCAACGATTTCTGCGTTGTAGAGCTTTCCAGCTTCTATCTGGACATTCTGAAGGACCGTCTGTACTGTGAAGAGAAGGATGGCTTGCGCCGTCGCTCTGCGCAGACTGCTCTGTACCTGATTCTGGATGCTATGGCAAAGCTCTTTGCCCCCATCCTGGCCTTCACCTGCGATGAGATTTGGCAGGAAATGCCCCATCGCGCAGAAGACGACACCCGCAATATTCTGCTGAACCAGATGCCGGTCGATTTTAGCGCCTATATACTGGATGAGGCCGCTATGGCTAAGTGGGATACGGTTATGAAGCTCCGTCAGGATGTAAACGGTGTTCTGGAAGTTGCCCGTGCCGATAAGCGAATTGGCAAGGCTCTGGAAGCCCATGTGACCCTGGCCACCAACGATGAAGCCATCAAGGCAGCTTGTGAAGGCAAGAACCTGGCTGAGATTTGCATCGTTTCTGCCGTGGACTGGGCTGCCCCCGAAGAAGGCGCCGAAACCGCCCAGGGTGTGAACTTCCCTGCCCTGACAGTTGGTGTTTCCGAAGCTAAGGGTGAAAAGTGTCCCCGCTGCTGGATGCACTCTGTAAGCGCCAACGAAGATGGCCTTTGCCCCCGTTGTGCTGCAGTCATCTCCAAAATGGACCTGGAAATCTAATCAAAGAAAATGCCTGCAACCGAAAGGTTGCAGGCATTTATTTATTTTCCATAGTTTGCAAAGGTTTCTTTCACTCTCCTGAGCATTTTGCGAATTGGCAGATTATAGGGACAGCGACTTTCACACACGCCGCAATCCACGCAGGCATCCGCTCTAACGGGCATAGCCATATACCGGTCATAGGCCCAGCCTTTTAGATCATACCGATTAAAGTAACCTTCAAACAGAATGGAGCCGGAGATGTTGATACCGGCGGTGCAAGGGGCGCAGTAGTTGCAGCGGCGGCAGAACTCTGTTCCCAATGTATTGCGAATGTGGGAAATCTCCGCCAGTTCCTCATTTGTCAAAGGATTCTTATCCAACGCAGCAGCGATGTTTTGGTCAATCTCCTTTTCCTCTGCCATACCGGGGATGACCACGCTGACATGGGGGTTCTGCATTACAAAGCGGATAGCCAGGGGAGCATTTTCCAAGGCGCCGCCTGCCAAAGGCTTCATACAGATAAAGCCAATGTTCTTCTCGGCACAACGGGCAATCAGCTCTTCCGCTTGGGTTTCCACAATGTTATAGGGGAACATAATCGTTTCCACCCAGGGCAGTTCCAGAGCCTCCTTGAAAAGGTCAGCGCTGTGAAGAGTAATACCGATGTGTCCAATCTTACCCAAAGCCTTGGCTTCCTGCAGGGCTTCCAGAGCGCCACCGGAAGCCATCACCTGCTGCAAATCTTTCCCAGAAGGATTGTGGATTTGGTAGAGGTCAATGTAGTCTGTCCGCAGGTTCTGCAGACTGATGGAAATATCCTTTTCCATCCCTTCCCTGGTTCTTGCCATACTTTTGGTGGCAAGAACAAACTGATCCCGCAGACCCTCCAGAGCATAACCCAGGTATTCTTCGCTGACGGTATAGCCCCGGGCAGTATCAATATAATTCACGCCTTTCCGGGCAAGCTCTGCAATCAGCGGTTTTGCTTGCTCCCGGGATACCCTTTGAATGGGTATGCCGCCAAAGCCAAGACGGGAAATTCTTAAACCCGTTTTGCCTAATACTGTATATTCCATAGTTTCCTCTGAATTATCCAAAGACCTTGCCGCATTCCACTTTGAAGTCATGGGGTACGATTGCTCTTGAAATTACCACGGCGTTACTGTCAATATAGCAGCCGTCGCTGACATGGCTATTGTGCTTCAGCACACTTCCGGAGCAAATAAGGCAGCCTCTGCCGATGGTGGCGTTGGGCTGAACTACTGCAAAGGGCTCGATGATCGTGCCACCGCCAATGCGGCTGGTGGGAGAAACATACGCTCTGGGATCGATCAGAGGATCCAGGTGGTAGCCTGCGGCTCTGAGCTTGCGGAGCCACTGCATACGAATGGAGGTCTTACCGATTGCCACCACAGCATGGGTATACTCCCCTTTCAGTTCCTCATACATGCTGAGTTTACCCAGGGCCTTCTCGCTGTTGTCATCCAGAAATGCGATCTTTTCAAAGCAATTCATGGCGTTTGCAATTTCATATGCCACGCTTCCGTACTGACCGGCGCCTAAAATAAGTAGTGTTCTTCTCATAAAGTTCCTCCTAATTTCGTTCCTGATTCCTTTTCCTCTTTGCCTACAATATTAGACACTTTCATTATAAAATAAGTCCGTCTGTTCGTCAACGGGGACAAAGACAAAATATTACAAAAAAATAACCGCCCGAAGGCGGATCGTCTATAAAAAGAAATAACCCTTGACGATTTGGCTTTACCTTCCTCGTCAAGGGTTATTTCTGTGAACTCTTAGTATCTAACATCATTGGTTAACCTCTCTTTCTGCAGATTTTTCGATGGTCGCTTTTGACAAAATTTGAATGATTCCGTAAACATTCATTTTGGCTTTTTCATTTTTTATTTTAACGGATTTTTGAAGCGTCCATCTTTTTCAGGGGTTTTTACCTGTACATTGGTATCACCTCTTTGTGTCTATAGAATATCACGGTTTTAGCCCTTTTACAAGATGGCATGTTTCCTAAAGTTAGAAGGGCAAATCCGTGCAGATCGGAGAATATTGGGGCTGTCTATTGACAATTGTATGGCAGGTGTGGTATGCTGATTATGTTGTGGGGCCGAAATAGGCCTCTTTTTTGATGCAAAAATCCCCCTACTTACCAGTAGGGGGATTTCTATTAAACATTGGCTTTTTTACCGTTCTTCTTTTTCTGAATCAAATGACGAATCAGCAGAGCAAGCAGAACTGCGGTGGCACACAAAAGGATGATCATCCAGGTGTCGTTCTCGTTATTATCTTCATTGTCCGGCTGTTGGGGAGTAGTGGGAACTGCATCCGGCACGGTGATTTCCGTATAGACCGCATTGACTGTAATATCATCGGTCAGCACATCAATAATGGTATCCCAGGCGGCAGTATACCCGGCTTTCTGGGGGACAGGAATCATAACCACTTGTTCTCCGTGGAGAAATGTCAAAGCCTTATACTTTGTACCGTCCACTTTATAGGTCACCACATACTCATTGAGGGTGTATTCCGCTTCAATGGTGATATCTGCAGTGATGTTCTTGCCATCGCTGCTCCACTGAGGAGGAATCTGGGTATAGCCAAATTTGCCGGGGATTTCGGGGGCGACTGCATCGCTGCCGTGGGCTACCTCTTGAGTAGACACCACTTCCCCATCAATGATGTAAGTGACAGTATGGGTATCCTCGGTGGCAAACGCTACAAAAGGAATAGACAACGCAACAAACGCTGCAAGTAATAAAGCTGTTATTTTTGGCATTCTTTTAAGAATATTCATCAATCTATCACTCCCAAATATTGATCGCAGGTAATTGCGCAAAATTCTCTATATAGAAGTCGGTGGCAGCTTTGATCTCCTCCGTGTACTCCTCTGAAGATGGATCGTAAACACCGCAGACAGGCATCCCGGCCTCTTTAGCCGTTTTGTCTGCATTCAGGTTATCATCTACAAACAAAATGCGGTGGATTGGCTGACATAAACGCTGAGCCGCCATTTTATAGATTTCCGGATCTGCCTTGGTCGTTCCAAAATCGTCGCAAGACCAGACATTATCAAATATATCGAATATACCCAACCGCTTCAGGCAAGCATCCAGTGTAATGTGAGGACTGGCAGTAAGTACATTCAGGCTCGCGCCCTCCCCTTTTAGTTGTTGCAAAACGGGAATCACATTATCCTTTGCCGGAATATGGTAAAAATATGCCTCCGCAGCGTAGTGTTGCATTTTCAAAATAATTTCTTCGGCAGGCTTGTTTACACCCAAGCTGATAAAGTACTCAGCTGTGCCACTGATTCCCAATGGCGTAATGGTCTTGATAATATCCGGACCGTAGGCAATCCCTTCTTCATCCAAGATACGAAGCATGACAGCAACATAGGTAGGCATTGAGTCTACCAATGTTCCGTCAAAGTCAAATAAATATGTTTTCATAAAACCTCTTGCAATAGGCGTAGATTTTTACAGTAGCATATTGCTTTTATTCCAAGATATTAGATGTGATGAAGTCAACACCCCATGCGGCCAACTTTTCAGCTTCTTCCTTTTGGTCCACCGTCCAGCAGTTCACCTTTAGCCCCCCATGGTGCAATTGGTCGATGACCTGCTGATTGAGGGCTTTGTAGTACACATCCGCATCTATCTTTTGGGTAATCAGTCTGTGGATAATCTCCTGCGTAAATTCCTCAAAGAGGAACTGCACCGACTGGTGGGGTAAAATACTTCTGATCTTCTCCAGGTTTTCATAGTGAAAAGAAATGAAAGTTACATTTTCCAGATAGTCATAACTTTCTATAATCTGTAGAAAGCGGGCAGTTTCTTCCGCAGAAAATGCAGATTTCAGTTCCAAAACACAGTGCTTTCCGTACTTTTTACAAATAGAAATATAATTTTCAAGCGTACCCGGGCGCAGATCTGTTCTGCTTTTACTTCCGTCTTTGTCAAACAGCACTACACTTTGGGATACCGCAAGGTCTACCTCCTCAACGCAGACATTCTCCCCCGCTACCCGCATTAAGTTATCATCATGTACAATGATAAATTTGCCGTCAGCCGTTCTGTGCATATCCGTTTCTATGCCATAGTAGGAACGGTTACCGGCAGCCACAAATGCAGCATTTGTGTTTTCCCTTTCTATGCCCGAAAGCCCTCTGTGGGCCACAACAAGGGTATTTCCTTTATGGAATTTCACAGTATCCACAATCACAAGCCTCCAAATCTTTTCTAAAAGATCCGTGTCTATTTATAACATCTTAGAAGATTATAGCACAGGAACAATGCGTATGCAAGGTTGGGGATAAAATTGACCTATTATCACGGCTCCAAAAAGAATTTGTTAAACTTCAGCAGGTGGCAGGGCCCTGTTTCCGGTTATGTCGAACTACCGGGGAATATTCCCATATACACCGTGCGGTTGTACCGTAAAGTGATACGTTCCACATCCTCACGTACGAAGTGCATATCACTGCCGAAAGCAGCATATCTTGCCCCCAGGGGCAAACATCATTGAAAAACCTCGTTCCGAAGAACGAGGTTTTTTCTGTCATTCGTGTCCGAAAAAGAACTGGGTGAAAACCGAGGATTTTATAGCTATAATAACTTCTTATCGGTTGGATGTTCTTGCAACCAATTCTCTAACCAAATTTTATTACCATACCCATCAACAGAATTCTTCTTGCTTGCTTTATAAATAATATTCAAAGCCTCTTTCCGAATATCATCTTCAAATTGCATAACCTCTAAAATATGATGAGCAACCCAAATTCTAACATCATCATTGTCGTGCGTTAAAAGTTTTGAAAATTCAAATTTTAGTTCGGGAGATTTTTCATGAATTTGTAAAGCGATACTTCTCATTCTGGTTGCATATCTATTATGTTTTGCAACTGACTTTTTGTCACCATAGGTTTCTTTTGTTTCGTTAGCAATCCACAATGTTTTTTCCAAATATTCTTCAATTAAACTCATAAACTCACCTCTTGGGTTAAGTATAGCATAAAAGCGGTGAAGGCGCAAGAGTTCTTCACTATTCATTATTACTTATTACTTTCCAAAAATCCCGTTGCAAAGTTTGGTTTAGTGAAAAGTGAAGAGTGAAAAGGTAATAAGTAAAAATCCCGTCCACTTTCGTGAACGGGATTTTTGGAGGTACCGCCCAGATTTGAACTGGGGAATGAGAGTTTTGCAGACTCTTGCCTTACCGCTTGGCCACGGTACCAAATTATTTAATTATGAAATTAGGAACGCCGGTGCGTTCCTAATTTCTCTTTTGGAGCGGGTGACGAGGCTCGAACTCGCTACCTCCACCTTGGCAAGGTGGCGCTCTACCGGATGAGCTACACCCGCATATGGTGCCTCCGGTCGGAATCGAACCAACGACACGTGGATTTTCAGTCCACTGCTCTACCGACTGAGCTACAGAGGCATATAGTGGAGAGCTCTCGCTCTCCACATTTTTTTGGCGACCCGGAACGGACTCGAACCGTCGACCTCCAGCGTGACAGGCTGGCGTGCTAACCGACTGCACCACCGGGCCAAATATGGTGGAAAGTACAGGGCTCGAACCTGTGACCCCCTGCTTGTAAGGCAGGTGCTCTCCCAGCTGAGCTAACCTTCCATTTACGTTCGCTTCAGTGTGTTTCGCTGTGGTTTCCTGCAGCGGACGTTAGTTATTATACATATGACCCCCCATTTTGTCAAGCACTTTTTTGAAATTTTTTAAATATTTTTCAAAGTGTTATAAATTGTTCAGAATTTCACTGATTTCACCGGGAGTAAAGGCATAATCCACATCACAAAATTGACACGACATATGGATATCTTTGCCCTCATCTACCATGTCTTGCAATTCTTTTTTTCCAAGACTGATGAGAGCTGCGGTCACGCGGTCTCTG
>JAZRUE010000034.1:0-4431 GCA_045652345.1 Faecousia sp.
TTCTCAAATAGTCTTCATTCTGTGGGATCATTGCAAATACATCGCCCACACAAAAGTCTGCATCAGCAAACCGTTCCACCATTACCTTGCGCATAAGTTGAATATTCGGATCCACCGGCGGCTCCGGTTTTAGTAGCCCCATGATTACATCCAGCATCTTATTGCAAATGCCGCTGTCACCGTCCTCATGATAACACCGGTGCATAAGTTTCAGCAATTGCAATATCTCCTCACTATAACTACTATCAAAATTATAAATTTGAGGAATCAGTCGACTGCTGGAAAAAATAACAAAATAGTCTTCAAATAGTTCCTGTGAAACCTTTTGATGTACCATTCCCGGGGGATACAAAGCAATGCTTCCCTCCTTGAATGGTATCTTCTGATCCCCCAATCGCATCATGCCTGTGCCGATTTCGTTGTACACCAGTTCCCAATAATTATGCTTGTGTAAAGAACTGGATTTTAGCGGCCTAACACTCTTTCCAACATACTCCAAAACCATGTTTATCACCTCATAAAAGTCGGTTTTATCCATATCTTTGTCGTTTTCATTCTAACACACAGACACCAAATATGCAATAATTATGTTACCCTACTATAATATTGAGGAGGAATATTTATGAAATCCAGACGTGCATTTCTTGTAGAGCCCGGAAAATTCGATATTCGGGAAGTGGACCTTCCTATGAACGACAATCAAATTCTTGTCAAAAATGCTTCTTGCGGTCTTTGTACATGGGAACTGAACTTTTGGAAGGGCATTCTGAGAACAGATTGCTACCCCTATCCCTTGGGACATGAGTTTGCCGGAACTGTTGTGGAAGTCGGCAAGAATGTCAAAGACTTTAAGGTCGGTGACAATGTAGCATGTTTGCACGGAAACCAAGGCTTCAGCGATTACTCTGTATGCAACCAGAATGTATCCTTCAAGCTGGTAGATGGCGTGGATCCTAAGTATGCTTTAGGCGAACCTCTGAAGTGTGTAACTACCGTTCTGCAAGCCGCCCAACCCCAGCCCGGTGATATTGGTGTAATTGTCGGCTGCGGTCCTATGGGTCAGTGGTGCATTCAGGCCTTGTCCGGCACTTATCTATCCGGTCTTATCGCCATTGATATTGACGATGCCAAGTTGGAACTGGCAAAGAAGTTCGGCGCCACTGCTGTCATCAACTCCAAGAAAGAAAATGCTGTGGAAAAGTTAGCTGATTTGACTGGTGGTCTGATGGCAGACTTTGTAATCGAGGGTACCGGTATTCCTGCTCTGCTAAACCAAGCACAGGATTACCTGAAGCCTACCGGTCGCGGTCGTCTGCTACTTATGAGTTCCCACGAGGAAGTATGTCCTGAATTTGATTTCCGCAAGGCCGTATCGAAGGCTATTGACCTCCGTGTTCCCCATCCCCGTCATTCCCTGAACAACTTAGATGATATGCGCCGTGCAGTCGCTCTCATCAATAGCGGCACATTCCAAATCAAGCCTCTGGTTACTCATGAATTTGGCCTGACCCAGATTATGGAGGCATTTGATACACTGGAGCACCGTCCTGCTGGATATATGAAGGGCATCGTCTGTCCTGACTAACGGGAGGAACTTATGGAAAATAAACCAATGAAAACTGCCGTCATCGGCTGCGGCGTTATTAGCGAAATCTATCTTAAAAATATGACCAGTCAGTTTGATAATCTAGATGTTGTCGCCTGTTGTGATCTGGACTCGGAGCGTGCAGAAAAGCGTGCATCTCAATTTGGCATTTCCAGCCGTACCCTTGAGGATATTCTTGCCGACACAACCATTGAACTGGTTATCGTACTAACTCCAGCACCTGCTCACTATGGTCTGATCAAGAAGGCTTTGCTCGCCGGAAAACATGTTTATACCGAAAAGACTATGACCATCGATTTGGAGCAAGCTCGGGAACTGGTTCAGTTAGCAAACGAGAAGCATCTGTATCTCGGCGCAGCTCCCGACACTTTTCTGGGTGCCGCCCTGCAGAAAGCCGCCGAGCTGATCCGTCAGGGTGTACTGGGCGAGATCACCTCTTTCCAGGTTTGTTCCAATCGTAACCTTGATAATCTTGCCAGTCGGTATACTTTCCTGCGTATGCCCGGCGGTGGAATCTGCCACGATTACGGTGTATACTTCCTTACTGCCCTTGTATCACTTTTGGGTAGTATGGATTCCGTCGCTGCCGTGGTGGAGAACAGAAAGCCTATTCGTTACAATGTGGTTCCCAACTCTCCGGATTTCGGAAAGCCCTTTGATTCCCCCAATGAGAGCCAAGTCAGTGCCATTCTCAAAACCAAGAGCGGTATTACCGGCACATTTACCTTGAATGGCGAAAGTCTCCATGCTGATCTGTGTGTATTCACCATATACGGTACACAAGGTATTCTAAAGCTGACAAACCCCAATTTCTTTGGCGGTAATTTGGTTCTTGTCAAGATGGGCCCCAGAAGCCTTTTGGAAGAAGTAATTGAAAACGATCTGCCCTATGCAGACAACAACAGAGGATTGGGTCCTGCAGAGATGGTGGAAGCCATACGGGAAGGACGCCCCAATAAGGCAAGCAAAGAATTGGCATTCCATGTTCTGGATATCATTGAGCAAATTATCCACAGTGGCAAAACCGGTCGCTTTGAGAAAATTTCCTCCGAATACAATCCCTAACAAGTCATATTGTGTTACAGCACAACTAAGTTCACTATTCATCCTACGGGGGTGCATCTTATGAATACACAGTCTATCGTACTGTCACCTAAGCCTTACGGAAAATACGATGTCATCGTCTGCGGTGGCGGAACTGCCGGTTGCGTAGCCGCTCTGGCAGCCGCCCGCAATGGTGCAACAGTACTTTTGCTGGAAGCCGGCTACTATTTGGGCGGTATGATCACCATGGGGAATGCCGGTCTGACAAAATATGTTATGCATGGTGTGGATACCGATGAGCAGGCCGCCATCAATGCTACCCTCGCTACTGCCCCTGAAACTGTGCAAGTGGCAGGCGGCATCCCCCTGGAATTGACAAATTCGCTGATTGCTGCCGGTGATGCCATCGGCAACTACGGCACCGGTGCCAGCTATGTCTACCCCGATCCCCATGCCTTTAAACTCTACTTATTTGATACGCTAAAGCAAGCCGGTGTCAAGATTCTACTGCACAGTCAGGTGTTTCAAGTTTTGAAATCCGCCAGCAAAATCGATGGTGTTATATTTCTCAATAAAGAAGGGATTTTCCTTGCTGAAGCCGAATACATTATCGATTGCACCGGCGATGGTGATGTAGCGGCTCTGGCTGGCGCAGAATACCACATTGGCGCATCCGAACATGATTCCATCATCCGGGACGGCTTGGCTCCTGTGGGTGTCCTGCACATCCCCGGTGCCATGTATCGCATAGGCGGCGTGGATTTTGACAAACTGGTTGATTACCTAAAACACAATCCCAATAAATTCCAACCCCATATGTTCGGCAAAATGGGCTTGGATGAGTTTCTTGATGCCTACGAAAAAGGCGAAGCCATCGAGGCTTTTTGCCCCTTCCGAGGAAAGAGCCGTTTTCAGATCTATAACAATCCCAGAAGCGGAATTATGGTGGGATGTATCAATATCCGCACGCCTAACACCAACTGTCTCAATGCCGAGGAGCTGACCCTTGCGGAATATGAAGTGCTCAGTGTTGCTACCGAGCAGCTTCGCGATATTCAAAAAGAGTACCCCGGTTTCGAGAACGCCTACATTCTGGATGTCCCGCAAGCTGGTATTCGGGAGACCCGTCACATTATGGGCGAATATCTGCTAACCATCCGGGATATTTTGACGAACAAGAATTTTAATGATACCATTGGTCTATCCAGTCATCCTATTGATATCAACCCTGTTCCCAGCGAATGCCGGGATATCAAGCCACCAAAGCGTGCATGGTTCCGCATCCCATACCGTTGTCTGGTTCCTAAAGGGATCAACAATCTACTGGTTGCCGGTCGACAGATTTCCTGTACACGAGAAGCCTCCGGCTGCACTCGGCCCACGGTCTGCTGTATGATCACCGGCGAAGCAGCCGGTACCGCCACGGCTTTACTCCTTGGCACCGGACTCGCCGCTAAGGATATTGACATCGATCTGCTGCGTGCAACACTCAAGAAAAATAATGTAAAATGCTGATCCACCGCAACCAAGATAAATCACAGCTAAAAGAGAGCACCCGAAACAGCAAAACTGTTTCGGATGCTCTCTTTCTGTAATTTTGGCATAACAAGCAACGGTATTCTTAATTCTCTGAAAGCTCAAATTGGTATTGCATTTTATAGCAAAACCTCTTTATTGGTTCCGTAGAAAATATCCTGCTTTCCACTAATCATCTGACAAAATTCTTCAAAAGCCTGCCAACGCTCCGGAAAAATATCAAACTCATAGGCATGTCCCCAAAT
>JAZRUE010000035.1:0-16528 GCA_045652345.1 Faecousia sp.
GTACTTCAGTACTGTAAATCATGGCAATTTTTCCTTTCTTTGAAAGGCGGCAGACCGCCTTTATAATACATAATGCGGAAACTCATAATTTCCACAAATATTATACAGGGCGCAAAAAGAAAAGTCAATCAAAACCGCAAAAATGTTATACTTCTGCACCCTATTGTTGGATTGCATTTTCCGCACTGTTGTGCTATGATGTAAAGTAGAGTATACATAAATAGAGGAGGCCCTTTATGGCAATCGAAAAAGCAGCATTTGCGTTTTCCCTTGACGGCACCCCCATTTCTTGTGAGCCCTTTGGTCACGGTCACATCAATAACACTTTCAAGATCTGCACTGACACCGGCAAAGAGTATGTGCTTCAGCGGATCAATAAGTATGTTTTCAAAAACCCCGTTTGGGTCATGAAAAATGCCGTTGCGGTCACCACCTATTTGCGAGAGCGGGTGGACGATTCCCGGATGACCCTCCACTTTATCCCCGCTACCAACGGTAAATACTATTACAAGGACGATGAGGGCGAATTTTGGCGGGTGACCGACTTTGTAGGCGGTTTCAGTCTGGATCTGCCGGAAAGCGACGAGGACTTTTACCAGAGCGCCCTGGCCTTTGGCCGTTTTCAGGAGATGCTCTCCGGCTACCCTGCGGACAGTCTCTTTGAGATCATTCCCAACTTCCATAACACCATTGATCGGTACGAAAAGTTCAAAGAGTCTGTCCGCATCGACGGTGTGGCAAGAGTGGAGGAAGTAGAAGAGGACATCAAGTTCCTGCTGGACCGGGAGGCTTTGGGCGGCACACTTCAAAAGATGCTGGAGGCTGGCATTCTGCCCCTGCGGGTCACCCACAACGACACCAAGCTGAACAATGTTCTTTTGGATAAAAATACCCGGAAAAGCCTTTGCGTTTTGGACCTGGACACCGTTATGCCCGGTCTGAGCCTTTACGATTTCGGCGACTCCATCCGTTTCGGTGCCGCCACCGCAGAAGAAGACGAAAAGGACACTTCCAAGATGAAGCTGGATCTGCATCTTTTCCAGGTCTATACCCGTGGCTTCCTGGAAGCCGCCCCCTCTCTGACCGCTATGGAAGTGGCGCTTCTGCCCCTGGGCGCCATTATAATGACCCTGGAGCTGGCTGTCCGGTTTATGACCGACTACTTAGACGGCGACCTGTACTTTAAGATCGCCTACCCCGACCACAACCTGGTCCGTGCCAGAAGCCAGATGGCCCTGGTGGCGGATATGCAGGAAAAGTGGGCAGAAATGAATAAGATCGTGGCGGAAGAAGCGGCACGTATGGGTTGGAAAATCTGATCATTGTGGAGGTTTGCTATGAATTACTTGGGCGTAAACTACGAACTGCAATATATTCCGGCGCTGGATCCGGAATTCATCCCCTTTGGCGTGTGGGCAGATGCCTACCGCAAAAATGCAAAAAAGCCCATTGCCATCGCCATTGAGCGTAACGAGGGTCACATTGCCGTCCGGAACACCTTTATCCACGGCACGGAAGAAATGCTTGACGCCGACTATCGGTATGTGGAGCGATATGTGAAGTTCCTTCTGTGGGCCATTGGCGGTTTCCGGGTCAGCGTTTGCGGCAGCAGCCAGATCGCTGCGCGTCTGCGCAAGGCCTACAGTCCTGAGGGGGAACGGGCCTTTGACTACGACTTTGTGGAAAAGATCTATGAGCGCAAATTAGAGATCCTGGATCTGCCTTTGGAAGAATGCCCCGTCTCCAACGAGTGTCCCCAGCCTATCGGTGGCCATTTGGACGGCTGCCGCATCGGCTTTGATGCCGGCGGCTCTGACCGAAAGGTATCTGCGGTCATTGACGGTGAGTGCATCTATTCTGAAGAAGTGGTATGGCACCCCAAGAAGAATCCCGATCCCAACTATCAGTACGAGGGCATTCTGGATTCCTTCCGTCGTGCCGCCTCCAAGATGCCCCGGGTAGATGCCATCGGTGTCTCCTCCGCAGGCGTGTTTGTAGGCAACGCCCCTATGGTATCCAGCATTTTCTACTGTGTACCCCGGGAGCGGTGGGAAGAAGTAAAGACCGTTTTCGATCGGGCCGCTGCCCAGATCGGTGATGTGCCCATCGTGGTTGCCAATGACGGTGACGTATCTGCCCTGGCAGGTGCTATGGGTATGAATGTAGGCTCTATCATGGGTCTGGCTATGGGCACCAGCGAAGCCGTTGGCTATGTGGACAAGGACAAAAATGTGCTCGGCTGGCTAAATGAGCTTGCTTTTGCTCCCGTGGACCTAAACGAAGAGGCAATGGTAGACGAATGGTCCACCGATGTGGGTGTTGGCTGCAAGTACTTCTCCCAGGATGCGGTAAATAAGTTAGCACCCCGGGCCGGTATTGAGCTGGACGAGGCCCTCAGCCCTGCAGAAAAGCTGAAGGTCGTCCAGGCGCTGATGGAAAAGGATGATCCCCGGGCCCAAGCCGTTTTCCGGGACATCGGTATTTACCTTGCCTATGCAGTAGAACAGTACTGCCAGTTCTACGACATGCACCATCTGATGCTTTTGGGCCGGGTGATGTCCGGCAAAGGCGGCGATCTGATCCTTGCCACCTGCCAGGAAGTGCTGCAAAACCAATTCCCCGCTCTTGCCGAAAAGGTGCAGGTCATGCTCCCGGACGAAAACACCCGCCGGGTTGGCCAAAGTGCCGCCGCAGCCAGCCTGCCTGCTCTGCGGAAATAATTTCCGGGAGGTATTCCTATGTTTTATAAACACGCCCGTATTTTTTGTGAGGACTTTCAATTCCGCACCGGTGCTTTTGAAGTAACGAAGGACGGAAAGTTTGGCGCTATTCTGCCTGAAACTGTTCCTGCCGATGCCATCGATCTGCAAGGCGCTACCGTGATCCCCGGTCTTGTGGATGTGCATATCCACGGTGCTGTGGGTGCGGACTTCTCCGATGGTGATTATGAAGGCCTTGTGGCTATGTGCCGGTATTTGGCAAAGGAAGGCATCACCTCTGTTGCACCTGCCTCTATGACCCTACCCTATGATGTGCTGGATAAGGCCTTCAAAAACGGCAGAAAAGTGGCAGACGAACGGCCAGAGGGCTGCGCCCGTCTGGTGGGTGTGCAAATGGAAGGCCCTTACTTCTCCGAAAAGAAAAAAGGCGCCCAGAATGGCGCTTATCTGAAAAACCCCGACTTTGAGGGTTTTAAGGCGCTTTACGATGGCTGCAATGGCTTGATCCGCATTGTGGATGTAGCACCGGAACTGCCCGGCGCAGAAGCCTTTATCGAAAAGGCCAAAGACCTTTGCACCGTTTCCGTAGCCCACACCGATGCTGCTTACGAAAATGCGGCTATGGCTTTCCGGGCAGGTGCTACCCACCTGACCCATTTGTTCAATGCCATGCCCGGCATCCACCACCGCAATCCCGGTGTGATTCCTGCCGCTGCAGAAAAGGAAACTGTCCGTTGTGAGCTGATCTGCGATGGACTGCACGTCCACCCCTCCTCTGTGCGGCTGGCATTCTCCCTGTTTGGCAAAGAACGGATGGTGCTGATCTCCGATGCTCTGCGCTGCTGCGGTCTTCCCGATGGGGAGTATGAATTGGGCGGCCAGCAGGCGTTCCTGAAAGGCGGCATTGCAAAGCTGGCTGACGGCACCATTGCCGGATCTGCCACCAATCTGTATAAGGGTATGTGCCTGGCTATGGAATTCGGCATTCCGGAAGCAGATGCCCTCCGGGCCGCCACCTATAACCCCTCCTGCGCCCTGGGTCTGCAGGATAAAATCGGCAGCATCACCACCGGCAAATATGCCGACTTTGTGGTTTGCTCTCCCAATTATGCCGAAAAGACTGTATATATGGGCGGCAAGGCAATTTAATGGACAAAATGATGGGCAGGACTTGTTCCTGCCCACTTTTTGTGCTATAATGCCTGCAGTTTTGTTTGCGAGGTTATTCTATGCTGACTCGAACTTTTGGGGACAAAGCCTTTTTGCGCCGGATCTTCGCCTTTGCCATTCCCATTGTGGTGCAAAACGGCATCACTACCTTTGTATCCCTGCTGGATAACATTATGGTGGGTCAGGTTGGCACTCTGCAAATGAGCGGTGTTTCCATTGCCAACCAAATTATTTTAATATTCACCCTTTGTATTTTGGGTGCCAACGCAGGCGCAGGTATCTTCTCCGCCCAGTTCTGCGGCTCGGGAGATATGAAGGGCGTACGCCACGCCTTCCGCTATAAACTGCTGATCTGCACATTTTTGGCTGTCGGTTTCATCTCCCTGGTAATTCCCTTCGGCACAAATCTGATCGGTCTTTACCTACAAGGTGACGGGGATCCCCTTGACGCTCAAAAGACCTTAGCCTTCGGCTATGAGTATATGCTTACCATGTGCTGGGGCTTTTTGCCCTTCGCCCTTTCCAGTGTGTACGCCAGCACCATGCGGGAAAACGGTCGAACTGTGGTACCGATGGTTGCCGGCATCGTGGCCGTTCTTGTAAATCTGTGCCTGAATGCAGTACTGATTTTCGGTCTTCTGGGATTGCCTGCTATGGGCGCTAAAGGTGCAGCCATCGCCACTGTTGTTTCCCGGTATGTGGAACTGGGCATTTTGGTCCTTTGGACCCACACCCACAAGGCGCACTACCCCTACATAAAGGGAATGTACCGCAGCCTGCACATTCCTCTTTCTCTGGCAAAAAGCATCACTGTAAAGGGTATGCCATTACTGGTAAATGAATGTATGTGGTCCACTGCCATGGCGGTTCTTGCGCAGAGTTATTCCACCTGCGGTCTTGACGTAGTGCCTGCCCTGAACATTACGGAAACCATCAACAATCTTGTGAGCGTTGCCATCGTGGCCCTGGGTCACACCGTGGGCATCCTGATGGGACAGATGATGGGCGCAGAAAAAAGCCGGAAGGAAATCCTGGACTGCAACCGGAAGATCCGCAATCTTTCCATTGCCTGCGGCTTTATCTTCGGCATCTTCCTTGCCTGCATCAGTCCCTTCTTCCCCAGGCTTTATCAAGTAGAACCCTCTGTCCGTTCGTTGGCTACCACCCTGATTTTGGTGCTGGCCTGCCACAAGCCCCTGATGGGCTTTATCTACTTTGCCTATTTCTCCATGCGCTCCGGTGGCAAGACCTGGATCACCTTCTTCTTCGACTGCGGTGTGCTGTGGCTGATCACTATTCCGGTGTCCATTCTGCTGACCCGGTTCACCGGCTGGCCCATTTTAGCGGTCTATGGTTGCTGCCAGGGCCTGGACATTATCAAATGCTTCATCGGCCATTTCCTGATGAAAAAAGGCACCTGGATCCAAACCCTTTCCAAATAACAAAAAAGACGCAAAGGAAAATCCTTTGCGGCTTTTTATTACTTCAGTTCCACGCTGTTGAGAACCTGCGTGCTGTAGAGGAACAGCACATCCTGATTGGTAAACGTAATGCGATTGCTCAGCATATAGGTGCCGCCGGTAAGCCAGCGGGTATCCAGCACTGTCACCTTGGCATAGTCCTGCACCAGCAGAGGAATCAGGGATCTACCGAAGGAATCCCGGAACACCACCAGTTCCTTATCGGTGGTGGCGCTGGGGTTCTCGATGACGATCATACCGCTTTCCTTGGAAAGGAACACTTCGTACATATCGCCGTAGGGTTCGTACTTGCCGTTGCCCTTGTCTACCAGTTCCACCTTGCTCCGATCCCAGTCGTAAACGCCCTTCACAGCCTCTGCGCCGTCATAGCTGACCAGGCAGTTATCCAGCACATCGCTGCGCAGCACGAACATATCCTCCCCCTCTACCGGCAGGGCGATCTGCCCGTAGTAAACGCCATAGAAGGTGTTATCCAGCTTCTGCACTGTGAAGTCTTCTGCCTTGGGCCCCTCTACTCCCATGGCGTTAGCCAGTTTCTGAGCCACATCCAGGATCTTTTCCTGACGCCAGTGGGTGTCGGTGTAATAGAAATCAGAAATCTCCAGCACATCCAGCAGACTCACGTGGGTTGCCCAGGGAGCATTGGCCTCCACTTTGGCAAGCAGTTCGCTGTAGTCCAGGGACAGGTGGCCACTGGGCTCTGCCAAATAGTAGTTCTTATCGGGAATCACTGCCATATACACGTTGCAGTTTGCTTCCTTCAGGTACTTTTCGTAAATTCTCTGAATGGACTGCAGATTCTTACCAAAGGTTTCTTCGTCTTCCAGGGACATCTCTGCAAGATATCCATCGTAGAGATACTTGCCGTTGTTATCGCTTTGGTTTATGCCAAACAGATGGAACAACGCCTTCAGTTGGCGGAATTCATCCCGCAGGGGAAACTGATCCAGGGTATAGGAATTAAACTCCGTCATAAAGGATTCTGTTTCCTTTTCGGGATCGTCCTTTTCCAAAATATTCTCCATGGACAATTCCGGAAATTTATCCAGATAACTGCGCTCGGAGAAAGAATACTCCTGATTAGGAGAAAACCAAGTAAATCCGGCGAGAGTCAACCATAGACCCACCACTAAGGCAGCGCCAATGGCTCTTATTTTCTTGCTCATTTCACTGCCTCCTTAGAATCTGAAATATAGGAACGGGCTGAATGCGCCGTCTACCAGGTAGCCGGTGCAAACCATCAAAAGAAGAATCAGCACCAACGGCTCCAGAACCGCCACTATGGAGCCGGTTCTTCTGCCATTTGCCAGCCGGTTAGCGGTGTTCTTCACCAGGCTGGTGCAGCCCACAATGCCCAAAATCAGCAGTACGCCAAAGCTGCCCAGATAGTACCAGGTGGCGTCGCTCATAAGGGGCAGACCGCCGAAGCCGAACATTCCTGCCAGGTCCGTACCCACCTGGGAAAGATCGGTAGCGTTGAACAGAACAAAGCCCAAAACCACCACCAGCATGGTGTAGAAATGGCGGAATACGGCAGGCATCTTTTTCAGGAACGGTACCCACTTTTCAATCAGCAGGCACACCGCATAGAGAAGTCCCCAAAGGATAAAGTTCCAACTGGCGCCGTGCCAGAAGCCGGTGAGCATCCAAACCACCAAAGTGTTAAACAGCCACCTGAACTTGCCAACACGGTTGCCGCCTAAGGGGATATACACATAATCCCGGAACCAGGAACCCAGGCTCATATGCCAGCGGCGCCAGAACTCTGCCACAGACTTGGACATATAGGGATGGTTGAAGTTTTCGATAAAGTGGAAGCCGAACACCCGGCCCAAGCCGATGGCCATATCGCTGTAGCCGGAGAAATCAAAATAAATAAACATCGCAAAGGCAATGGCATACATCCAGTAAAAGACCACGCTTTGATCGCCGCTATCCCGGAACAGTTCCTTTAAAAGAGCAAAGTTATCTGCAATGATGATCTTCTTGGCAAGACCGATGATAAACCGGCGCAGGCCAAGGGCAATCTCGTTCCAGCTATGAGACCGCTTATTGATCTCCCTTGCCACATCCACATAACGGACAATGGGACCGGCGATCAGCTGGGGGAACAGGGCTACATATGTGCCGAAGTAGATGGGATTCTTTTGCACTTCCGTATCCCCACGGTACACATCGATGGTATAGCTCATGGCCTGGAAGGTATAGAAACTAATGCCCACCGGCAGAGCCAGCTGCAGAAGAGGCGTGCTCAGACCTGTCAGTTCGTTAAAGTTCTCTACAAAGAAGTCGGCATACTTGAATAGACCCAGCAGAGCCACGCTGGTAACCACGCTGACGCAAAGCCAAACCCTTTTCCATCGCTTTGTCTGCGCTTTTCCGATAGCCAGACCGCAGCCCCAGAACATCAGGATAGAGGCGATCATCAGGAATACATAAAGCGGCTCACCCCAGGCATAAAACAGCAGACTGCAAGACAAAAGGATCAGGTTTTTTGTAAAAAGACCCGCCTTTTTTCCCAATTCTTCCTTGCCGCAGAGTCGGAACACCCCCTCCACTGCCCAGGAAACCAGGAAATAGGAAAGGACGACCGCAGGCAAGAAATAATACAAAAAGGGAACGCTGGAAAAAAACATTTGTATCTTCCTCCTTAGAATTTCGTTATGTGCATACAAATAAAAATGCAGTCATTTTCATTTGTACATACACAGCTTACATCTGGTTTTTCAAAAAGGGCAGCGGCAACGCCGCTGCCCTCATAATTCTGAAAATTAGACTGCGATAGCTTCGCTATGCAGGATGGTAGCAGCAGGATAGGTTGCGGTCAGGACACCCTTGAAGTTCTCAACGATCTGGGTGTTGCCGTAAACAACTACCAGGCAGTCGCCAACATTGGCAATCACCAGCAGTTCGGGGGAGCCGCACATCCAACGGTTGCCCTGAATGGCAGCCTTCACGCCGGAAGCGAAAGCAGCGTAGTCAGCACCTTCTACCAGGTTGAAAGAACCGGCGCAGAAGATGTTGGTGTTCATAGCGTGCATAGCAGAAGCAGCGGACTTGATGTTGCTGATCTCAGTTTCGGGAACCAGCAGCTGCTGGGTCAGGAATGCAGCATCCTCGGTGGGAACAGCAGCGGGGCCTTCCCAGCTCATGGTCTCGTAGCCACCGCCAACAATGGGGAGCTGGAAATCGGTGCCTTCATACTGGGTGTTGTAGGTAGTGACCAGAGTGTTGATAGCAACCAGGGAGTCTACGGGGTCTACAGCGGGTTCCTTTTCGGTGGTGTCGCAACCGGCAAAGGCCACAACCAGGGTCAGAGCCAGCAGCATAGCAATCAGTTTCTTCATTGTTTTTTCTCCTTCAATTTTTGTTTTTTGATAATTTGTATTAAGGTTATTATTACGATTCCAAGGGCGCAGCCCAAAGTATCGATACCTACATCTAAAATCCGGCAGGCTCTGCCGGGGACGAAATACTGAATGATCTCGTCGGTAATGGCAACGCTCAGGCCGCCCAGCAGCGGTAAGCCCAGCAAATGCCCGGGTTTCGCAAGAAGCATTCTTACCAACCAGCTAAAAAGCAAACCCAGCAGGCAAAATTCCGTCAAATGGGCCGCTTTGCGGAGCAGTCCGTGCCCCTCTTCTCCGGCGCCTGCTTCCGCGTCGGGAAGGATCCCGTTGATCAGCCAGCCGATAAAGCCGCTTACCTTCTGGGAAAGTTCTCCGTGCAAAAGGGAATTGCCCCAAATCACTGCCAGCATCACGCCGATCAGTCCTAAACAAAGGGTCAGGCGTTTCCGGGAATAAGCCATTGTGTAAGCCATTGCAGCACCCCCAAGCCCTCCAGCAGCATCTTCAGTCCCAAAAGGATCAGCATCACACCGCCAAAAATCTGGGCTTTTTTCTGGAATCGGGTGCCAAAGACACTACCGATTTTCACACCTGCCACACAGAAGGCAAAAGTGATGGTACCGATCAGGGTGATAGCCAGCCAAATGTTTGCCCGCTCCATAGCCAGGCCCACACCTGCCGCCAGCGCATCTATGCTGGTGGCCACCGCCATGGGGAACATTACCTTTACAGAAAGATCTCCACCCTGGCACTCACAGCAGTCCTCCTTCTTTTCGAAGGCTTCTTTCAGCATATTGGCACCGATCAACGCCAGCAAACCAAAGGACACCCAGTGGTCATAGGCCTCAATATAGTCGGCAAAGAGACTGCCCAGGAAGAATCCCGCAAGGGGCATCAGCGCCTGAAACGCGCCAAACCAACCACCGCAGATCACACCGGCTTTCAAGGATGCTTTCTGCATGCTCAGGCCTTTACAAAGGCTGACTGCAAAGGCGTCCATACTCATCAGAACTGCCAAAAGTATCAGTTCTCCAATTCCCATTCTTCATTCTCCTGCGCAGTTTGTTTCGCAAACCCGGCGTATTATAGCAAGGGGTTTGTCAGTTGTCAATAGATGTTGCAAAAAGTTCACAAATATACCTTTTGCACAGCAAAATGCCATTATTTTTCTTCCATATTTTCCACATTTTTATGGGGATTGTTGCAATTTTTATACCTTGGATGCCTGACGGCTCAATTCTTCAAAGGTGGCATCCTTTTTGCTCTCCCCGTTGGGAGCAGGGTGGTACGTTGGCACCATATCCGCCACAGTCTGCACGATGTCTTCCCGGTTTTCATAGGCTGCTTCCATCAAATGCCGCAGCTGCACCAAAAATTCATCCACGTCAAAGGGAATAGGATTGCCAATATGGATCAACTCATTGGGGGTTGTCTGCAGGCCTTCCTCTGCCATCAGCTTTTCTTCATAAAGCTTTTCACCGGGCCGCAGGCCGGTATACACGATGGGGATATCCACATCCGGCTTATAGCCGGAAAGTTTGATCAGGTTTCGGGCCAGATCATCGATCTTGACGGGAGCGCCCATATCCAGGACGAAAATCTCGCCACCCTTGGCGTAGATGCCTGCCTGCATGACGAGGCTCACCGCCTCGGGAATGGTCATAAAGTAGCGGATGATATCCGGGTGCGTCACCCGCACCGGACCGCCCTTGGCGATCTGTTTTTTAAACAAGGGGATCACAGAGCCGTTGCTGCCTAAAACATTGCCGAACCGGACCGCCACAAACTGGGTCTTCAGATCGTGGTGGGGCTCTACAGAGGGAAGCCTCTCTTCTGCGCATTCCTGATGGGTAAAGAGCTTGGGCAAATCGTCTGTCTTGCCGGTCTGTACCGCCCGGGCAAAACTCTGCACCACCATTTCACAAAGCCGCTTGGAAGCGCCCATAATATTGGTGGGATTTACCGCCTTATCGGTGCTGATCAGCACAAACCGGTCGCAGCCGTGAACCATGGCCGCATAGGCGGTCTTGTAAGTACCGATCACATTATTCTTGATAGATTCACAGGGGCTGTTCTCCATTAGAGGCACATGCTTGTGGGCTGCTGCGTGATACACGATATCCGGCTTGTAGGTTGCAAACACGCTGTCGATCCGGCGGCTGTCCCGAACAGAACCGATCAGCACCTGCATATTTAAGCCCGGGTACAGCTCCTTCAGCTCCTGCTGAATCTCATAGGCGCTGTTTTCGTATACATCCAGGATCAATAGCAGTTTGGGCTCCCGCTTTGCCACCTGACGGCAAAGCCCACTGCCGATGGAACCGCCGCCACCGGTAACAAGAACGGTCTTGCCCCGGATCTGAGCCCGCAGTTGATCCATATCCACCTGGACGGGCTTTCTGCCCAGCAGGGCTTCCACAGCCACTTCCTGCATATCCCCCAGCCGCACCTGGCCGGACACCAGCTGATACACGCTGGGCAGGCTCTTGATCTCGCAGCCGGTTTCTTTGCAGATATTCAGAATCTCCCGCTTATCCTCCTGGGAAGCACTGGGGATGGCAATAAAGATCTTCTGCACACCGTATTTTTCAACATTTTCGGCAATGGCATCCCGACCGCCTACCACAGTAATGCCCTGGATTCTTCTGTACCATTTGTTGGGGTTATCGTCAATAATGCAGACCACCCGCATTTTGGTTTCCATCATAAAACCAATTTCCTGCAGAATCATCTGGCCTGCGTTGCCGGCGCCAACCAGCATAACCCGGACAACCTTGCTATCTTCCAGTTTGGCAGTTCGATTGCCCCGAAGCAAAAGGATCAACCGATAAGAAAACCGAACGCCTAAGACAAGAGCCATTTGCAGCGCAATGCCTACAAAATAGTAGGAAGGCGGCATATCGCAAATGAAACCTTCCATAATTACAATATGTAAGGTCGCAGTAATCACCGTTGCCAGGCAGGTGCGGAGCAACTCATTATAGCTGGCAAACCGCCAAATGCTGTTATAAAGGCCCAGCACCCAAAATACCACCACGCAGGTCAGGCCATAGGGCAGCGCAAAATATAAAATGGCCAGCTTTTGATCGTTGGGAATCTCGGAATACGCACAGTCATACCGGAACCACAGCGCCAGGAGAAAGGCAGTAGATACCACCAAAACATCATAAAGTGCAAGAAGAATAGAAATGATATGCCAGTGTTCTAAGACTTTTCGCGTTGTTCTGCGTTTTGCCATAAAACTACCCTCTACTTTCTTTATTTGCAAGGGAGAAAATCTCCCAACCGTTTTGCATAATGTTGCTCAGTTCTCTTTCCAGGCCCCGCCGACGAAGGCAGTCCGTTGCCAGGGAGAGATTGGGCTTGCGGCCTCCCAGATTATGGCAGTCGGACCCCAAAAGGTGGCATCTGCCAAGTTTCACTTCCCGGCAGGCTCTTCTTTCACCAAAGAAGCCGGAGAAGGATTCGGCGTTGCGCTGAATCAGCACATCCTGCCGGGCCATTTCCTCGTACATCTGCTTATTCTGCAGGCCGCGATAGCGCTCATAGTGTGCTAAAACAGGAAGGATGCCCCGGGCGCAGTTGAAGTTGCTCACCTGCCGCAGTTCTTCCTTACCCCAGGTGCGGAAAGGCAGCTCCAAAAGAAGATAGGAAGAACTCCCCAGGCAGAGCTTTTCGATGCCCTCGATGCTGCTGATGCCGGGTCGATAGGCAACTTCCGCCCCCAAAACGATTTGGGGAATGTCCGTCGCTGCCTGCTTTTTGATCTCTGCCTGCAAAGCATCCCAGGCTTCCTGCCGACGGGCAAGAAAGACATCCACCGTCTCCACCGGATAGTAATGGGGCGTGGCAAAAATGGCCCGCACCCCTTGAGCATAGGAAAGGCGAAGGGCTTCTACGGACTGCTCGGCCGTCTTGCAGCCGTCATCCATGCCAGGCAAGATGTGACTATGTAAATCGCAAAGGCCTTTCATCTTCCCTTTCCCCTTTCTTTGCATGCCCCATCAGATTCACCGCAGGGCATACCACATTACCATATAATATAACACATGATTTGTGTATTTGCAACTAAAACTACCGCATTTCCCCTGTCGCATTCTGTCAAAAAAAGAAAAAGCCAAGAAATTTTTATAAAAAAAGAATGACCCAGCCAAAAGGCTGGGCCATAAATGTCAAATTAGCAGCCGAAGCCGCCGCAGATCCGGCTCAGGATCTGCAAAATGGAGCAGCAACCGGTGTTGCAGCCCCCATTGCAAGAGAAGATAAACATCTGCTGTCCTCCTTTATAGAATGTGTTTGCCTCGCGAAGACAAGAGCATTGTACCTTTTCTGCGGGTGTATTTCAAGCTGTAATATTTACCAGCAGGCTAATCTCCTAACTCTTCAAACAGGCGCATCCCCACCCGAATGCCTTCCAAAAACGCCTGTCTTTCATGAGTCGAGCACAACTTGCAAGTTAAAGAAAACACTGCATTATTATCCGCCAAGGGTAACCGACATAGAATATTGTCCAGTTCCTTAAACCGGCAGCGTATAACGGCATTGTCTATAGGATTTTCCTCACTGTAATAACAGTACAGCATTTCCAGGATGGAGTTTGCATCCGTATATCCACAGCGCATTGGCTGCTCTGCCAGAAAGCTTTTTAGTTTCTCTATGTAACGATTCATATTCCCACTCCCAACTTTGTTTTGGCACATTTATGTGTCTCTATAATAATGACACAAATTTGTGCCTTTGTCAACACAAATTTGTGTCATCTGCTATTATGAGACCGGGTGATAATATGGAAACCTATGAAATATTAAGAAATTTAAGAGAAGACCGAGATCTTACACAGCAATATATGGCTGATCTGTTAAAAATCGGCCGCACCATGTACCGCAGATATGAAACCGGTGAAACGGAAATTCCCATCCGCCACCTGAAAGTGCTTTGCACTTTTTATGGTGTTTCCTCGGATTATATTCTCGGCCTTTCCAAAAAAGAGAAGAAATAAGTGCCCTTTATGGGATGTACCGAACCGGCGTGGCTCCGCCACGCGGTACGCCGGAAGGGGGAGCGAAGGGAGCGCTGCCGGGGGCAGATGCAGCGACCTGAGCGGGTGGCAGGGGCCTGTGTGCAACGAAGCCCCGCCGTGGGCAAGGCGCACACAGGGAACCGCAACAGGACTCGTTTACATCTGCTCCCAATGGGAGCAGATTAAGGTTCGGCTCGGTCCAGCCCTCGCCGGCGGTGCTCGCAATAATAAGTTTACCGAACGTTCGACAATCGTTCACATCCCTACGGGATGCACCCGTTTGCCGAAGGACTCTCCCACGGGCTAAAAATTGCTCGCCCGCTCTCAATTTTTGCACCAGTGTGTGCACTGGTGCCGCCCTTTCGAGTCCCTCCCGCACGAAGTGCGAAATAAAAGAGAGGATACCCAGCGGGTATCCTCTCTTTTATTTGGTACGCCGGAAGGGACTCGAACCCCCAACCCTCGGAACCGGAATCCGATGCTCTATCCATTGAGCCACCGGCGCATGCTCCGCTATTATAGCAAGGTTTCCCTGTTTTGTAAAGAGGTTAAGAACAAAAAAATACCGCCCATTTTGCCCAGGACAGTGGAAAAAGGTTGTTTTCCGGGAAATGTTGTGCTATAATCGGGAAAGAAACCGGATATTTCCATTTCAGGAGGTTACTTTTATGTCTGAACTGAAGAATTTTCGCAGCGCCTTCCGGGGTTTTAACCGGCAGGATGTGGTGAATTATATCGAATACATCAACAACACCCACAATGCCCAGGTGGAACAGCTGAACAATCAGCTGCAGGCTGCTCTGGCTCGTCCCACCGATGAGGAGATGAAGGCCCGTCTGGAAGCCGCTGAAGCGCGGATCGCCGAACTGGAGGCCACTTTGGCCGAACAGGATCGGGCTGTGCTCTCTGACAGCGCCAGCTGCACCGAGCAGGAGCTGGAAGCCTACCGCCGTGCTGAGCGTGTAGAGCGGGTTGCAAAAGAGCGGGCTGAGCAGATCTACGCCCAGGCAAACGGCGTGTTGGCCGAGGCCACTTTGAAGGCCGAGTCCGCCTCTGCCCACATCGGCGCCATTGCCGATCAGGTGAGCAGCCAACTGAAGGAATACCAGGATTCCGTTTTGGAAACCAAGGTTGCCTTCCAGGAAGCCGTTGCCACCCTCTACGCTATTAAGCCTGAAACCGAAGAATAACAAAAATGGGAAAGCGGTTGCTTTCCCATTTTTTAGGAGTACCTATGAAAGTAGTAAAACCCGATTTTTATGACCGCTTCCGGTGTCTGGCCGGAGCCTGCCCCGATAGCTGCTGCCACGAATGGGAAGTGGATGTGGATGCAGATGCCGCCGTCCGGTATCTGGCGCTGGAAGGGCCTTTGGGGGATCGCCTGCGGCAGGTGCTGAAAGAGTCCTCCGACGGATATTCTATGTCTATTGAAAACCAGCGCTGTCCCATGTGGCGGCAGGATGGCCTGTGCGAAATCCAGGCGCAGTTGGGTCACGATGCTCTCTGCCAGACCTGCCGGGACTTCCCTCGCCTGCGCCACGATTACGGTGACTATGTGGAGCTGGGCCTGGAGCTTTCCTGCCCGGAAGCCGCCCGGCTGCTGTTCGCGCCCTATGGGTTTGTGGAGGAAACGTACCCCGGCGGCGAGCCGGAATGTGACCCCCGGCTTTTCGGTCTGCTTTTGGAAAGCCGTAAGCAGGCGCTGGAATTCTTGGAAAGCTCTCCCCTGCCTATGGGTGAAAAATTGGCAGTTTTGCTGCTATACGCCTATGATGTGCAGGCCGCGTTGGATGGGGACGAACTGCTCCCCTTAGATGCTTCCTTGCTGGAAAGTGCGAAAAAATACGCCCTGGCGGGCGACATTTCCGGCTTTTATGCGTTCTTTGCGGACTTGGAGATCCTGACCCCTCGGTGGGAAAATCGGCTGAACGGCAAGCCCGCCGCCAAAAAATGCCGGGAAGAATTGGGCTATCTGATGAAATACCTGATTTGCCGCTATTGGCTCCAGGCCGTGGCCGACGGGGAACTGACCGTCTGGGTGAAGTTTATGATCATCGCCTGCCTGCTGGCAAATGCGCTGGGCGGCGATCTGACCGCCACTGCCCAGCTGTTCTCTAAGGAAATCGAACACGACCCGGATAACCTGGACGCCATCCTGGATGCAGTCTACACCGAGCCTGCTTTCACCGACGGCAATCTGCTGGGGCTTCTGCTTGGGGTTTGACCCAAGGGAAATCGAAAAAAAGTGTTGACAAACCACACTTCGGTTGCTATAATACGAAGGCTATCGAACGAAGCAACCGAATATGGGGGTATAGCTCAGCTGGGAGAGCGCTTGAATGGCATTCAAGAGGTCAGCGGTTCGATCCCGCTTATCTCCACCAAAAAACACCGACTTTTGATGTAAAAGTCGGTGTTTTTCTAACTTTTACTTCAAAATAATTCTCCTAAATTTCGAGAAATTTCCTTGTATGACCACCATCGTGACCACCAAATAAAGAGGGATATCCAGTTCGGATACCCCTCTTTTTTCATACATAGAAGCCTTGCGCCACAACTTCCTTCTTCTTGCCGGACATAAAGAGATAGTATTGCTTGGTGCTGGTAGGCCCATGCCCCTCTCTCTCCGCATAGGAAGCAAAGTTCAGAAAACTGCCACAGACAACATTCTCCACATTCTTGTGGGTAATGGTCTTGTTCTTGGTGTCATACACAAGTTTGGCAATAGCCTTGTCCATAGGCTTGTGCGTGTGTCCACTCACGAAGAAGTCAATGCCCTCATAATCG
>JAZRUE010000036.1:0-3205 GCA_045652345.1 Faecousia sp.
ATGGCCTTCTCGTGGGGGTCGGTGGGTACATACACACGTTCCATGGTCCGGGGGTCGATGCCGGTGTAGTACATCACGGAAGAAAGGGTAGATGGAGTGGGGTAGAAGTCCTGCACCTGCTCCGGATTGTAGCCCATATCCCGGATGTATTCTGCCAGTTCAATGGCCTCCTTGAGTGTAGAGCCGGGATGGCTGGACATCAGATAAGGCACCAAGAACTGGTTCATCCCGTATTGCTTGTTCAGAGCGTGATATTTATCCACAAACCGGTTGTAAACCGCATTCTTGGGTTTGCCCATCAGGCTCAGCACCTTGTCGGAAACGTGTTCCGGGGCAACCTTTAATTGACCGGAAATGTGATACTGGACAAGTTCCTTAAAGAAGGTATCCTTCTTGTCGGCCAGTAAGTAGTCAAACCGGATACCGCTGCGGACAAAGACCTTCTTCACACTGGGAATCTTCCGCAGTTTCCGCAAAAGGGCGATGTAGTCAGAGTGGTCAGCCTTCATATTTTTGCAGGGGGTGGGGTAGAGGCACTGGCGGCCGCCGCAAGCGCCCTTGCTTAATTGCTTTTCGCAGGCGGGGTGACGGAAGTTGGCAGTAGGGCCGCCCACATCGTGAATGTAACCCTTGAAGGCCGGGTCTTTTACCATCAGCTCCGCTTCTTTCAGAATGGACTCGTGGCTTCTTGTTTGAATGATCCGTCCCTGATGGAAGGTCAGGGCACAGAAAGAGCAAGCGCCAAAGCAACCCCGGTTGCTCACCAGGCTGAACTTTACTTCTTCGATGGCAGGCACACCGCCGGCCTTTTCATAACTGGGATGATAAGTACGGCAGTAGGGAAGATCGTAAACAGCATCCATTTCCTCTGTGGTCAGAGGCTTTTGGGGCGGATTCTGCACCACAAATTCCTTGCCGTAAGGCTCAGCCAGCCGCTTGGCGGTGAAGGGGTCACAGTTGCCGTACTGCATCCGGAAGCTCTCCGCATACAGGCGTTTGTCGTCCTTTACTTTATCAAAGGCAGGAAGCACGATGGTGGGGAAGCTGTCGTCCAATTCCTTGGTTTTAAAGACAGTACCATCAATGTAAGTAATGTCCTTTACATCCATACCGGCATTCAGGGCATCGGCGATCTCCACCACACTCTTTTCGCCCATACCGTACATCACGATGTCTGCCTGGCTGTCTAAAAGAATGGACCGCTTCATACTCTCCGACCAGTAATCGTAGTGGCTAAGCCGCCGCAGGCTGGCTTCAATGCCGCCTAAGAGGATCGGCACATCTTTGTAAGTCCTGCGAATGAGATTGCAGTAGACCGTGGCGGCATAGTCGGGCCGCTTGCCCATCACCCCACCGGGGGTGTAGGCATCGTTTTTTCTGCGGTGCTTGGACACGGAGTAGTGATTCACCATGGAGTCCATATTGCCGCCGCTGACAAGGAAACCTAACCGGGGTTTGCCGAACACATTGATGGATTGGGGATTCTTCCAGTCCGGCTGGGAAATGATGCCTACACTGTAGCCCGCATTTTCCAGCACCCGGCTGATAATGGCATGCCCAAAAGAGGGATGGTCCACATAGGCATCCCCGATCACATATACAAAGTCGCACTGCTCCCAGCCCCGGTCAAGCATATCCCGTTTGCAAATGGGCAAAAATTCCATGGATTCTCTCCTTTTTGATGTTTTCCGATAGGGGAATTTGCATATAGGTAATTTTATCACGGCAACGAAATAAATGCAAGAAAAAGCATTTTTGAGTGCAGTAAAAGAACAGAGAAATAATTTTTAAAAAGCTGTAAAAAAGTGTTGACAAAGTATGAGGGCTATTGCCACCATATGCTCTATTATAAAGATTAAGATATATGACAAAAGGAACGGCGGAAAGCCGTTCCTTTTGTCATATTACGGTGCGGCACTTATGTTATGCCTTTAAAAGCCTGTTAATATGATTAGCCCACTTTTGTGTAATAAGCTTTTTGATAATTTGTTTTCCAAAGAACAAGCTGCTGCTGTACCTGTCCATTAGCAGATGGTCTAAGGATGATTTGATAATGATAAAAATCATCTCCATATCGTCCCATATCAATGCGTAACTCACCATTTTCTGCGGTATAATTGAACTCACTGTCACCACCAGGGAGGATTACTTTGCCATTACTTTTAAATTGGTATGAGCCGCTGCCAAAATCTGAACGCCAGGTGCCGATAATACTCTTATCCTTTGGCGGCTGATTTGCAGCGCAGCCAACCATCACCATAAAAATAGAAAACATTAAAAAAATACACAAGACACGCCTAAATTTCATTTTGCAATTCTCCTTTTCTTATAAAAAAAGTGCGTCAACCGAAGATAGCTCACCGAAAAACGCAAGCTTCGATAGTAGCCAAACCAACTCTGCGGAAAAGAAAATCCTTCACATCTACAGAATCGGAACTTACATTTTTATCAAATTCACTTTATAGGCGTGAAGAGAGTATAATATCTCCATAGAAGAAATTATACTTTCAGTATGATTAAGTTCCTTTGGTATAATCATTATAATGCTTTTTTCTGCGCTTGTAAACAGAAAAACTGCATTTGGAAATGCGGAATTGCGCTTGATGAAAACAAAAAAGCAGACCGGTGGGTCTGCATAATTCCCTGCGCGCTGGCGGAACTTGTTCTGCATTTTCGCTGTTAGCGAAAACAAAGGTTCGGCTCGGTCCAGCCCTCGCCGGCAGCGCTCGTCCGCGCTGCAACGAATTCTTCAAGTCCCGCCCTACATAAAAAAGACAGACACCCAAATGGGTGTCTGTCTTTTTTGGTGCGCGAGGCGGGACTTGAACCCGCATGCCCGGAATGAGCACTAGAACCTGAATCTAGCGAGTCTACCAATTCCACCACTCGCGCATATAGAACGGAAAGGGTATTCCCCAACCGCTTGGATATAGTAACACGAAGGCAGTGGTTTGTCAACCACTTTTTTCGCAATTTTCGAGATTATTTTAGTGGGCAGGCACATCTGCGCCTGCCCACTGGTTGTCAAAGGTAAAAATTTTTATTCTTCAAATACGCCGTAGGAAGAAAGCAGGTACTTTCCCGTCTCATAAAGGGCTTTTTCATAGGCTCTTGCTACGGGAAGGGAGGCACTGGGATGGCCTCTTTGTCCATCAAAGGCGGTGAGGGACTGCTGGATCAGAGAGGTTGCTTCAAAGGTGAAAGG
>JAZRUE010000037.1:0-41796 GCA_045652345.1 Faecousia sp.
CGTAACAGGACATAACGGGGCGCCCCGTTCGGTAAAAATTGAATAGTTTGTTATACTCTTTTGAGAGTTTAACATATACGGAGACGTATCGAAGTGGTCATAACGGGGCTGACTCGAAATCAGTTTGCGGTGCAAGCCGCACGTGGGTTCGAATCCCACCGTCTCCGCCAAAAAAGCGACAGGCACAGCCTGTCGCTTTTTTATGTAGTTATTCACTTCAGATCCTTCTTGTTAAATTTCAGAAGTCCCAGGCCCAGGAAACCTCCAATGCTCACAACAGCAGGAACGGCCAGATACAGCGCATCTTCCAGGGTGTAGGAGCTGCCCGTGCCAATGCGTGCAACGGAGTAGCCCACATTGATCCGGTTGACAAACCGCAGCACCGCAATGGTGGATTCTTCTCCCCCGGTTGCTTCCATAATGGGAACAATAATATCAATAATGCCGCCAGCCATAACAAGAACGAAGGAGGCTGCCACATACAGAACAATCACAAGGCCCACATTTTTCATGGTTGCGCACAGCCAGGACAGCATCGCAGACACAAACAGGAGGGTCAGGATCGCAAAGCCCAAAGACTCCAGGAAATACCAAAAATCTGCAGATGTAAAGGGATCGTCCTGATATCCAAAAAGCAGGGATGTAACACCCAAGGCAATGAATGCATGCAGGAGCATCATTACCACAAAGACAACAGAGCAGGTTACAAACAAAGACAGGAAAATCTGTGTGCGGCTTTTGCCTGCAATAATCTTATTGCGGATTGTGCCAAAGGAAAAATCCTTGCACAGTACGATTGCCAGCAAAACCGGGGCGATCAAGCCGAAGTTATTTCCGATGGAGAATGATGCAAAAAACTGTGTTTTACCGGAGACTGCAAACATTCTGACAAGTTCATCCTTTTCAAACCCATCCATACCGGAGAACATAAGCGCATACATCAGGGGTGTGATCAGTGCAAACACCACCGCCAGGATACCCATGACAATCAGCAATTTATCCTTTAATACACGTCGAAAATCCGCTCTTAACAAACTTGTCATTGATTTGCACCTCCAATCACAGAAAGATAGTATTCTTCAAAGCTGGTTTCATTGCAGTTAACACTCAGGATCTTGAGGCCGCTTTCAATCACCGCAGAAAGCACCGCCGTCAGGTCAATTTCGCCAATGATCCGAACGCCATCAGGGGTATGCACAAAGCCATTACTCACACAATCCTTCACAACTTTTGCAAGTTTTTCCGGGTTGTCCGCAGAAATATTGGTTGTCTTTGCACATTCATTATGGAGTTCCTGGGCGGTGATTTCCTTAATGAGCTGCCCCTTGGAAATGATGCCGTACTTGGTAGCGACCAGAGAAAGTTCCGTAAGAATATGGGAAGAGATCAGGAAGGTGATCCCCCGCTCTCTGTTCAGCTTTAAAATCAGTTCACGGATGCTGACAATGCCGGCAGGATCCAAGCCGTTCATCGGTTCATCCAAAATCAGCAATTCCGGATCACCCAAAAGGGCCATGGCGATTCCCAGCCGTTGCCGCATACCCAGAGAAAAGTTGCTGGCATGCTTTGTTTCTTTATAAAGTTCTTCCAGGCCTACATCTGCCAAAGCCCCGCGAATCTTACTATCATCGTTTATGCCAAGCACGGCGCACTGGGTCTTCAGATTGTCATAGGCAGACATATTCATATAGATGGACGGACTTTCCACGATTGCGCCCACTCGGCTACGAGCCTTGCCGATGTCCTTGGAGCGATTATTTACTCCAAACAGTTCAAGTCCGCCAGCGTGGGGGAAAATAAGCCCAGTAATCAACCGGATAACGGTGGTTTTGCCGGAGCCGTTTTCACCAACGAAGCCGTAAATGTCTCCTCGGTCGATGTGCATTTCCAGGTTGTTCACAACCGTTTGCTTTCTGTACTTTTTGGTTAATCCATAGGTTGAAAGTATATTTTCCATAGGAATCCCTCCTTTGTTATGTTAAAATAATAATCTTTTTTCTGCGCAATGTCAACCAACCTGTAGTTGATATGACAATAAATAGAAAAAACCTGATCTGCAGATCAGGTTTTTAAATATCAGGCGCGTTTTTTGCGAAATACAAGGAGCTTGGAAATTACATAATTGAGGATCAGCACGACCACTTGCGCCAGCACCTTTACCCATAGAGCGTCCATGGAGGCAAGGGTAATGCCCACATACAAAATGCCTTCTTCCAACGCCAAGGTTGCCAGTCGACCGCCGAAGAAGGCTCCCATTTCCCGGAAAATACCGATTCCCGTTTCCCGGGAAGAAAAGACCCAAATCCGGTTTGTAATATAGGCAAAGGAAACAGCGGCAATCCAGGAAACGATATTGGCAAGCAGCGAGTGCATTACCAAATCGCAAAGGGCAAAAGAGCCAATGCTTACTGCAGTTGTAAGCGCGCCAAAAAAAAGATATAAAAGCACGCTTTTATGTTTTTTGTAAAAGGGGTTCATGGGCCGAAATATGGACCAAGCCATTATGCGGTCGAAAATATCTTTTTTCTGTTCCATCGATTTGCCCCCTTTCTTTTGCTTAGTATACAACATTTTCCAGGAAATTACAACGCAGTATGGGAAAAATTTGTTGCAAGGTTTTCATTTTCCGCTATAATAGAAAGAGGAGGTAACACTATGGAACTCGTTTTACTTACCGCTCTCGGTGTTGGCGGCGCAACACTGCTTGGCACTGTGATCGGTTTTATTTTCAAAAAGATTTCCCATAAATTCAGCGACATCGTCTTATCCTTCGCAGCCGGCATTATGTTGGCCGCTGCCGTGCTTGGTCTGATTCTCCCTTCGCTGGATTATGGCGGAAAATACGGCATTTTGATTACAGTAGCCGGTATTTTCACCGGTGCAGTCTGTATCAACGTGCTGGATCGGGCTGTGCCCCACCTGCACAAGCTGGCAGGCGCAGATATTGAATCCCATCCGCACAACCAAAACGTCAGCAAAGTGCTGCTGTTTATCACTGCCATTGCCATCCACAATCTGCCGGAAGGCATTGCTGCCGGTGTGAGCTTCGGCACAGATGACCCTTCTTCTGCCCTGCTGATTGCCGGTGGTATTGCGCTGCAAAACATCCCGGAAGGTATGGTGATCATCGGACCAATGTTGGCCGTTGGCATCAGCCAAAAGCGAACCTTCCTTCTGGCGGCCTTGACGGGCCTTATAGAAGTGATTGGCACTTTCGTCGGATACTTTGCCGTCAGTATTGCATCGGCGATTCTACCCTTTGCGCTGGCCTTTGCAGGAGGCACTATGCTCTATGTAATCAGCGACGAAATGATCCCGGAAACCCACGCCCACGGCAGCGAGCGGGGCGCCACTTATGCCTTGCTGGTCGGATTTTGCGCCATGCTCGTTTGCGATGTATTTTTATAAAAAAACGGTGCAGCCGAATGCTGCACCGTTTTTAATCTTTATAGCAAAGGAATGCCTGCATTTTCGCAAGCCGCCACAGTTTCTTCGTCCCAAATGCTGGACTGCACTTCGCCGATATGGGCGCAGCTGAGCATCAGCATACAAAGACGGGACTGACCGATACCACCGCCAATGGTCAAGGGCAACTGCCCATTCAGCAGCATTTGATGGAAAGGCAATTCCCGGCGGTTTTCGCAACCGGAAAGGCGCAACTGCCGCTCCATAGCCTCTTCATCCACACGGATACCCATGGAGGAAATTTCCAGAGCTCTGCCCAAAACTTCGTCCCAGAAGAAGATATCGCAGTTTAAATTCCAGTCGTCATAGTCCGGCGCTCTGCCATCGTGGGGCTTGCCGGAGCGAAGCTTTCCGCCGATCTGCATAATGCAAGCGGTGGGATGCTCTTTCACATAGGCTTTTTCCCGTTCCGAGCCTGTCATATCCGGGTACATATCTTCCAGTTCCTGGGTGGTGATAAAGGAAACCTCTCTGCTCAGATTAACCTGCAGCTGAGGATACCGGACATGGAGCCGATCGTTGGTTCTGCAAATAGCATTGACGATAGACCGGACAATAAGCTTTAAATACTCCAGGTTTCTGTTATCCTTGGTGATCACCTTTTCCCAGTCCCACTGGTCCACATAGATAGAGTGGATATTATCCAGCGACTCATCCCGGCGAATTGCATTCATATCTGTATATAAGCCATTGCCTACGCTGAAATGATAGCGTTTCAAGGCAAGCCGCTTCCACTTGGCAAGAGAATGAACTACCTGGGCGTCCTTGCCAACTGCAGGAACATCGAAACTAACCGGCCGCTCGTAGCCATTCAAATTGTCATTCAGGCCGGAATCCTCTGTAACAAACAAAGGGGCAGAAACGCGCTTCAGGTTCAGCGCGCCTGCAAATTCTTCCTGGAAGGTTTGCTTAATATAGGCTATGGCTCGCTGTGTATCATAAGCATCCAGCACCGGCCGATAATCCTTTGGTATGTAAATCGTATTCATATATGCTCCCTCTTTCCAAAAGGATAGTATCATTATACGCATTTTTCTCCGAAAATCAAGAGAAAAACCGGGTGATAACACCCGGTTTTCTTCTTAAAATTCTGATGCAACAACTTTTTCGCCCAAAGTGATCTCCAGCTCCAGCTTCTCTCCGGAGCGGTAGATGGAAACCTTGACCTTCTGATTCGGCTTGCAGGCATCCACTGCTTCCATCAAATCTTCCTTGTTTTTCACCTTTTGACCGTTGAAGGAAACAATCACGTCATTGGCTTTCAAGCCGCCCTTTGCGGCAGGAGAATCTTCGTCCACGGAAGAAATGGCTGCGCCCTCGGAAACGCCATAGACCTGCGTTCTGCCATCCACATCTGTGAATATAATACCCAAGTAAGCGCGGGTGCTCTGGCCTTTCTCCACCATCTGCTGCAGCATAGTCTTGATATCATTGATCGGCACGGCAAAACCGATGTTATCGATATAGGTGCCGCTGCCGGTCGCACCGGAGTACTTACCGGTGGCAATGCCGATAACCTCGCCATAGGCATTGAACATAGGACCACCAGAGTTGCCGGAGTTAATGGCGCAGTCTGTCTGGATCAGTTTCATCTTATTGCCTTCAGCAAAAATCACTTCCCGGTTGACTGCACTGACGACGCCCACAGAAAGGGAGAAAGTCAATTCGCCGAGAGGATTGCCGATAGCCATAATCTGTTCGCCTACCAGCACTTTATCGGAATCACCCAAAACCACGCAGGGCAGGTCGGTTGCGTCAATCTTCAGCACCGCGATATCCTTGCCCTCATTGTAACCCATCAATTTGGCAGTATATACTTGGTCGTTGAACAGGGTCACCTTAATGCTGCTTCCGTTTTCCACCACGTGATAGTTGGTGGCAATATAGCCATCAGAAGAAATGATGAAGCCGGAACCGGTTGCCGCAGAAGTGGAAGGATAGCCCCAATAATTGGTGGTCGTCACAGAAGATGTGATGCCTACGGTGGCATTCACATTGGCTGCATATACCTCTGCAGGCGTCATAGCCTTGCTAGTATCAATATCCTCAATGTTCAGTTCATTGGGCGCCCGATCGCCCTGGTAGATCGTTATTTCGCCGCTGCCAGAATTTGTGCCGGAATTGCTGCCGGAGCTATTTCCGATGTTCACAAGATTCTCCAGGTATTCAGGGCCAAAGTATCCAAAGCAAAGACCAACAATATTGCCTAAAATGCTGGCAGCCAGCACAAGTGCCAACACCTTAAAGGTGGTCCAGCCTTTTTTCTTAGGCGCCTGGTACACATAAGTATGCTGGTTATTGGGATAAACCGGGGTGCCGATTACTTCGCAGTAAGGCTGAGAAGGTTCTTCCTTGGCAGGATTTTCTTCCACCGGAACCTCGTTTTCTGCTTCGGGAGAAGCCATATCAGGGATATTTTCTACGTTTTCCTTATCTTCATCAAAAGGCATATATATGCTCCTTTCGGCTTTATTTTCCTCATTTTACCTAACAAATTCGAGGAAATTCTGAATAAAATGCAAATATTTTTTGAACAAAAAGGCTTTACGCCCTATTTTCATGCCACGCAGGCAGCCCTTTTCCTATGTTTAGCCCTCGGATACCACAATTTCCTGCAATTCCAGGCCAGGGTTTCTGCGAACGGTAAAATCAATGGCCCAGAAGCTGGAGAACACCAACAGATTTCTTCCGCGGTAATCTTCCAGCAGTTCCGCATCAGAGCCAAGGTTCAGTTCATCCAGGGGACAAGGGCTATTGACGATCATACGAATCTCCTCGTAAGGAAGCATTTCCATACGAAGATCCACGCCGTATTCATTCTTCATACGGTACTGGAATACATCAAACTGCAGCGTACCCACAACACCCACGATCACTTCTTCCATACCGGAATTGGGCAGCTTGAAGATCTGGATCGCACCTTCCTGGGCAATCTGTTCCGTGCCTTTCACAAACTGCTTGCGCTTCATGGAATCCTTTGCGCTGACCCGGCAGAAATGTTCCGGGGCAAAGGTAGGAATGCCGGAATAGAGGAACTTCTTCCCCGGCACAGTAATGGTATCGCCAATGGAGAAAATACCCGGGTCGAACACACCGATCACGTCACCGGCGTAGGCTTCTTCCACGATTTCCCGTTCTGCCGCCATCAGCTGTTGGGGCTGGGAAAGACGCATCTTACGGCCGCCCTGCATATGATAGTATTCCGTATCTCTCTGGAACTTACCGGAGCAAATCCGCATGAAGGCCAGTCTATCCCGGTGGGCCTTATTCATATTGGCCTGGATCTTAAACACAAAAGCGGAAAAATCCGGGCTGAAGGTATCGATAGTGCCGCAATCGGCCACACGAGCCAAAGGTGCGGGGGTCAGCTTCAGGAAGGCCTCCAGGAAGGGTTCAATGCCAAAGTTCGTGAGGGCCGAGCCGAAGAATACCGGGCTCAGGTTACCGCAACGGACTTCTTCCAGGTCCAGTTCCCGGCCGGCGGACAGAAGTTCCACATCTTCGATCAGTTTCTGGTGCTTGGCTTCAGAATCCAAAAGGTCTGCCACCTGGCTGTCATACAGATCTACTTCCATCTTGTCTGCCCGGTTTTTACCGGACACACCGGAGAAGAACAGCAGACGGCTTTCAGAGCGGTCATACACGCCCTGAAAATCCTTGCCGGAGCCAATGGGCCAGTTCATAGCATAGGTTTCAATGCCCAGTTCCCGTTCCACTTCGTCCAAAAGGTCGAAGGGGTCCCGGGTCTCCCGGTCCATCTTGTTGATAAAGGTGAAGATGGGAATGTGCCGCATAGCGCAGACCTTAAAGAGTTTTCTGGTCTGTGGCTCCACGCCCTTTGCGCCGTCAATCACCATCACTGCAGAGTCTGCCGCCATCAAGGTGCGGTAGGTATCTTCAGAAAAGTCCTGGTGACCGGGGGTATCCAGAATGTTGATGCAGAAGCCGCCGTACTGGAACTGCATAACAGAGGAAGTAACAGAAATACCACGCTGTTTTTCGATCTCCATCCAGTCGGAGGTGGCAGAGCGGGAATTTTTCTTTCCCTTTACAACACCGGCCTGGGCAATCGCACCGCCGTAGAGCAGGAATTTTTCCGTTAAAGTGGTTTTACCGGCGTCCGGGTGGGAGATAATGGCGAAAGTTCGCCGCCGGTTGATCTCTTGTACTAAATCAGACATAGGGATTCTCCTAATCATAATCTTTCAATTTAGTAGTATACCATAAAATCCCATTATTTACAAGAAAAAAATCGCCGGATTGGCGTTGTCCACTCCGGCGATTTCCTGTGTTTTACAGAGTATAGGTTTCCAAAACATTCTTATCCTGGTCGGTAAACTTGACGGTGATGCCATCGTCATAGGTAATGGCGCAGGCCGTGAACTTATCCCAGTCATCTCTATAGGGAATGGCGCCCACAACAGTGGGGCAGGACTGTCCAAAACTGTCCTCTGCATCACCGGGACGGATCACCTGGCAGGTATGTAGGTGTCCGCACAGGTAGAAATCAGGCTTGATATGCTCCCCAATCAGCTCGATCCACTCTTTGTACAAAGGCTGTTCAATGTCAAAGGGTGCGCGGTTCACACGGGTAAAGGGCGTATGGGAAATGATCATCCGCTTGGTAACACCGGGGGCATTGTACTCGGTGTCTGCATTGGCGATCACCTTTTTCAGGAACCGGGTCTCGTCCATACGGAATTCGTGGCAGCAGACAGTATGACCGTACTCGGGATGATCGTCAGGCTTATCCTCGGCGGTGTCCAGGATCAGGCACCACAGATCGCCCAGGCGAACGGTGAAATAGGACACACCACGGTCAGTGGGGGTGAAGTCCGCAAACCGCTCTGCGTAGAAGCCACGGGTATCGTGGTTGCCTCGGGAGAAGATGGCAGGCTTTTCGCCCTTGGTGATCCGGCCTGCGATCTCATAGATGGCATTGAAGTTCTGAATGTCACCGCTGTGATCGGGAATGTCGCCGTTCAGCACCAGGATATCCAGGTCATCTCCAAAGAAATCACCGGTCTTTACGGGGCTGTCGACACGGTTATGCGTATCTGCCAGATGGTAGATATTCAGCCGACCGCCTTTGTAGGGATAGAAGGAGAAAGTGAAGGACTCTGTTTCCTCCGTTTCGGGGAAATAGGGTTTTCTGTCGATCATCTTCCGGTAGCAAAGGGTGTAAGTACCGGCCTTGTCCAGTTCTTCCATGGGTACTGTAATCTTGTGGATATGGGTATCAGAACGAATAATGCCGTTGGTATGGTCGTAGTAGTTTTCACCGCCTATATTGACCCACATCAGGGTGGACGCCTTTACGGGAACAAAGATCTGGTAGGTATCCCCTACCGCCCAAACGGAAGGGTAAGTGATGAGAGCAGTGTTTGTAAAGTCCATAATCATTCTCCTTTGAAAACAGCAATTTCATAGGGTGCGAATTGATCGTTCTCTTTCATTGTATACCCAAAGTTGGAAAGAATCAACTCCTTGCCTGCCATATTGGGAATCTGGATATTTCCTTCAAAGTTACAGACAACTGTAATGGTCTTTCCTTCCCAGGTGCGGCTGTAAATACAATGGGTATGAGCATCTTCTACCACCCGGAATGTGCCACAAGTCAGCGCCTTTTCCCGGTTTTTCAGATTGAGCAGATCCCGGTAGAACCGCCAAACAGACTTTTCTGCCTGCTTTTCTGCTTCCAGATTGATTTCCGGATAGTGGATATTCACAGGAAGCCAGGGCTTACCGGAAGTGAACCCAGCATTCTCCGCGCCGCTCCAGCACATAGGTCTGCGGGGATTATCCCGGCCACCGAAGTTGATCTTATCAAAGATAGATTGGGCAGACTCTTTGGAAATGTTCTCCTTGTAGAAGTTGATGCTTTCCACATCGTCAAACTCTTCGAGACGATTGTGGCAGGAGTTGACCATACCCAGTTCCTGGCCCTGATAGACGAAGCCTACGCCTCGCATCAAATACAGCAGGCCTGCCACACAGGTGGCCACTTCATAGCGATCCTTCTCCATATCCCCCATACGGCTGATAAACCAACTGTTATCGTGGTTATCCGTAAAGAGGCTGTAAAGAAGATCTTCTTTTTGCATCAGCAGTTGCCAATTTTTCAGAATTTCCCAGAAGTCGCGAATACTCTGTTTCTTGGGGGTATATTTCCCGTCGCGGCCGCATTGTTGATGATCAAACTGGAAGAGCGTAGAGAGTTCTCCCCGGTCAGCGCCGCAATGGCGGCGGACTTCTGCAATATCATCCGCCCAGCACTCACCCACTGTGAAGATGTGCTTCACCTTTTCTCTGCCGAAGAGAGCATTGATGAACTCATGGAGCCGGGGGCCAAAATAGTTATCCCCGTTCATTTCCTTGGAGATCTGGTCGATCACATCAATACGGAAACCGTCCACACCCAGGTCTACCCAAAAGTCCACCACATCCTGCATTTCCTTCACAACCGCCGGATTTTCCCAGTTCAGGTCCGGCTGTTCCGGCGCATAGGAGTGGAGATAGTACTGCCCACGCAGTTCATCATACTGCCAGGCACTGCCCAAGAAGGCGCTTTGCCAGTCATTGGGAGGTGTATCATACCAGTAATAGTAGTCGCTGTAGGGATTATCCTTGGATTTCCGGGACTCGATGAACCACTTGTGCTGAGAGGAAGTATGGTTGGGAACCAAATCCATAATCAGCTTCATATCTCTTTGGTGGAGACCGGCAATCAGTTCCTTAATGTCATCCATGGTGCCGAACTCATCCATAATATCCCGGTAGTCCGCCACATCGTAGCCGTTATCCACATTGGGGCTTTTGTAGCAAGGGCAGAGCCAGATGGCATTCACACCCAGTTCTTTTAAATAATCCAGCTTGGAGATCACACCCTGCAGATCGCCAATGCCGTCACCGTTGCTGTCGCAGAAGCTACGGGGGTAAATCTGATAGATAGTAAGACCTAAGAAATCCAAGTACTTTTCCGTCATTTTTTCTGCTCCTTAAATGGTTTTAGGTAAATTGGTTTGCATATCTCCCAAAAAGTCACTGATGCCTTGCTTTTGCAGGTGGAAAGCACCATCGTAATCGTAAACTGTTACGGATGTATTGGGCACCCAGGGCATTTGCGTCGCACCGTCTACGCTTCCATAGTGGATGTAACTCTGTATCATACGAATGGGGATGGCGTGAGTAACGATACATACGCAGCTTTCAGAGGTGTTCTTTACAATATACAGAAAGGCTTTCACCACCCGGTCATACACCTGCGCAATGGACTCCCCGCCATCGGGATGGGCGTTGCCAAAATCCTGCCGCCACATGGCATAGGAATCAGGAAAACGCTCTGCCACTTCCTCAAAGGAAAGGCCTTGCCAGGCTCCTGCGTTGATTTCCCAAAAATCAGCAGTGGTCTCAAGGGGACAACCAAGCAAACGACAGATCGGCGCAGCTGTGTCCACCGCCCTCTGCAAGGAGCTGGCATAGACCTTTTCCACCGGGTACTTTGCCACATACTGAGCCATTCGCTCCGCTTGTTCTATGCCCATAGGCGTTAAACTGGCATTTAATTGACCGGTAAAGACCTTTTGCACATTGGTTTCGCTTTGCCCGTGGCGCACCAGGATAATCGTTTTCACGCCATACTCTCCCCTTTCCTATTTTCTATTATCCTATCACACAGGATGGATTTTCGCAACAAGAAAAACACTGTAAAACCTTGGTTTTACAGTGCTTTCGTTTATTTCTCAATGGTGACAATCCGTGTCTTGATGCTCTTTCTGCGTACACCGTCTTCGCACAGGTGGTAGAAGTCGGAATAGGCAATAATGGCGTGATTTTCGTCCAGAGCGTGGATGTCACAGTTGCAGCAGGAGCCTGCCCACATATGGAAGTTGACCCGTTCAGGCCGCTCATTCATCAGCACACTGCGATCACCATTTGTCATTACTTCCACGGGAGCTTCCCAAGCCATACCGGCAGGATCTGTTGTGCCACGGACATAGATGCCGGGTCTGCCGTAGATGGCAAGAATGGCATCTCCCACCTGGCAGGTACGGGGCATCACACCGATATCATCAAACCGGACAGGCTTAGACCAAGTCTTTCCTTGATCGGTGGAACGGGTAATGTAGGAGGGTGCCCATTCTTTGTCACCGTGGTACACATCCACAATGCGAAGGATCATGATCATGGAGCCGTCTGGGGCAAAGGCCAGATCCGGCTCGTCCCATCCACCAGCCATAAAGGCATACTCATATTCGTCATTATCAGGAATGTACGGCAGATACCCCTGCAATTTCCAGCTGTGGCCGTCATCCTCAGAACATAGCACAAAGGTACTGGAATAAGGAGAAAATGCACCGTTCTTGGGATTAAGGCCTTTATTGTAGGTGGCTGCCCACAGTTTGCCGTCGAGACCAACCTTCAGCTTTCCAATAAATTGAGGCATAGCCGGTATTGCAACATTCCGGGATGTGGGGAACATCATAAGAAGCCCTCTGTTTTCCCAATCAAGGCTTGCCCATTCTGCTTGTTCTTCTGTTTCTCCGGAGGGGGTACGAAGCATGGGCCAATCCTTCAAATGTTCAAATAAGCCATCAGGCAGTTCGTCCATGTGATAGACACTCCATCTCTGTTTCCAGATGTCATGGAAGTGACCTCTTGGCAGAGGGAGTCTCCCCATATCATTGGATTTTGCATGAAGGTCGTCACTGGGAATGGTATAATTGCCGGTCTGCATAGGCGCTTGGAGCATATCTAAGTCCAAAGCCACAGAAACACGGCCGTCGTGACGCAGGAAGTCCCCGTTGGGAAGCTGCACACCTTTTACAATGGCGCTGTGATCCTTCACAATATTCCAGCTTTCGCCACGGTCATCGCTGGTTGCCCAAACATCAGCTGTACCCAGCTCTTCCCACACATCATCACCATTGTGGAATGTCATAACAATTTGACCATCTTTGCCTTCCATCAGTTTGGGGAACTGCCACTGTCCCCAATAGGAATCCTCATAGCGAGGGCCAATGGCTACGATTTTTTCTTCGCCAAGTGTAATCTTCATAATTTATCCCTCAGTCTTTTTCTACTGTGACGATTCTCGTTTTAATACTCTTTCTGCGGACACCATCGTCACACAGATGATAGAAGTCGGAGTAGCCGATCATTGCGTGGGTATCATCCAGGGCAACAATTGCACAGTTGCAGCAAGAGCCTGCCCACATATGGAAGTTGACCCGCTCAGGACGCTCGTTCATCAAAATGCTCCGGTCGGTGTCAGTCATAACTTCCACGGGATCCTCCCACTTCATACCGGCAGGATCGGTAGTACCGCGAACATAGATGCCGGGTCTGCCGTAAATGGCAAGAGTCACATCCCCCATTTGGCAAACACCGGGCAGCACGCCCACATCATCAAAGCGAACCGGCTTAGACCAGGTCTTTCCCTGGTCGGTAGAACGGGTAATATAGGAAGGCGCCCATTCCTTATCGCCCATAAAAACATCGGTGATACGAAGGATCATGGACATAGAGCCATCCTGGTTGAATATCAGCGCTGTTTCGGAGAAGCCGCCTACCATAAAGGCATTTTCATATTCATCGTTATCAGGAATATAGGGAACATGGCCCTGGAGCGTCCAGCTGTGACCGTCATCCTCGGAATTGAGTACATAGACGCTATAGTAGGGCGAATAAGCACCGTTTTTAGGATTCATGCCAGCCCAATAGGTTGCTGCCCACAGCTTGCCGTCAGGACCTTGCTGGTAGGATCTTCCCAGGAACTGGGGCATTAAAGGAATTGCCACATGACGGTCATTGGGAAACATCATTTGAAGACCCATATTTTCCCAATTGTTCAGTTCTGCCCATTCCAGCGTTTCTTCCTCTTCGCCTGCTTTTGTGCGCAGCTGAGGCCATGCATGGAGGTGGTCATACAGTCCATCCGGCAAATGGTCCACATGGTAAACGCAGTGCTTCTGCTTCCAAATATCGTGCTTGTGGCCTGCAGGCAAGGGCAGTTTATTCACATCGTTGGATTTTGCGTGAAGGTCGTCACTGGGAATGGTATAGTTGCCGGTCCATACGGGAGCTTGCACCTTATCCAGGTCCAAAGCCTTGGCGGGGCGACCATCGTGGCGCAGGTAATCCCCATTGGGAAGCTTCAGGCCCTTCTTCACCTTCTTGGGATCGTCCAGTTTTTCCCAGGACTTGCCCCAGTTATCGGTGGTGTACCAAAGGTCAGCCGTGCCCAGTTCTTCCCATACATCGTCACCGTTGTGGAAAGTCAAAGCAACTTTGCCGTTTTCACCCTTCATCATCTGCACAAACTGGAACTGGCCCCAATAGGAATCCTCGTAGCGAGGGCCAATCGCCACAACTTGTTCTTCGCCTAATTTGATTTTCATAATACCTGCTCCTATCTGATATTATTTTTCTTCATATAGATGTAATAACAAACGCCGGAAATCAGTTGCATACCGGCAAAGAGATACATAGTAAACTGCACGCCAACAAGGCGGAATAAAGGTACGCACACAAAGCCGGCGATCATACCGCCTGCGTTGTTTATGAGCATTCTGCCTGCAGAGTAACGGCCCATGGTGTCGTAATCCGCAATTTTGGTAACTGCCACGGGCACCGCATAATTGATAAACACCACCATAAACCAAGCAATTCCATAGAATATCAAAAATGCGATTGTGGAAAGGAACATAGTGATCAAAGGCATAAAGACGAAAACGCCAATGCTGGAAATAAGCAAAATGCACCGCTCTGTCACTTTGCCTGCCAGCAAGGCATAGATGCCGCAGCCAAGGATGGTCACAAGGCTGGTGATCACTGCCAACAGTGTGGCAGACTGGCTGTTCAGCTGCCCGGTGTAGTAACCAATGGATACCGCCATACCGATCAAGCCGCCGCTCAATCCCCGAAGAAGGTTGGGAATAATGAAAAAGGAAAAGGGTTTATACTTCAGCAAATGAAACTTCTTGGCCGGTCCTTTGGGAACTTCCAAATGATGGGTCGGCTTCATGGCAAGAATTACAATAATGCGGATCACCGCTGTTATAATGGCAAAGAGAAAGGCTACTCGCATCAGGGGAAAAAAGTCAAAGGAAGACTGCAGCCAAGTTAGCACCGTTGAAAGCACCAAAGAGGAAATGCCTACAACAACACCGGTCAGGGCAGCGACCTTGCTGTAATCGTGCATATCCATAATCTGATATGGCATTTTCAGGCTCAAGATACCGGATATGCCGTAGCCTATATTATAAATGACAGCGGTGGTAAACAGAAGGAACAAAAACACATTCCAGTTACCACGATTATAGCACGAAACAAAAAGAAAAACAAGAAAGGGTAAGAACAGAAAGGCATCCAATCCGTAGCCTTTGATTAAGTTCCGGACACGATCAGACCACACAGAGAAAAGCAAAATCGCCCCAACCTGCACACCGGTTTGAACAGCAGTAAATTGGTTGGTGGTTTCAGATGTAAGTCCCATTTCCAATAGGACCGTCTGCAGAACAGCGCCACTGGCAAAAGCCAGCATACCCTGTTCCAAAATCGAAGACATATAGTATTTCCATTTATTGCCCATATATCTCACCTTTTCGTTGACACAGTTATATTGGACTGCTATACTAATTATAAAATTCCCTCCACATATTGCAATAGAGAATTGGGACATTTTTTCAAATGAGATGTCCTTTTTGGAAAGGTCATTTATGGAAGTTATTTTCAACCTGCAGTTTGGAAAAACTGCCGTAGAAGTGCTGTGCGGGCACAGCATACCGCCGGTCCGTTTAGGCATTACGCCGCCCCATAATCACCGGCAAGGAGAACTCCATGTGATGCTTTTAGGCAGTGCGGATTATACCATTGGCACAGAAAACCGGGTGGTTACCGCAGGAGATTTTTTCTATATCCCGCCCAAGATGCATCATAGCGCCAAAGCCCAACAACCGGACGCTACTTTCATCACTTTTACAGTGCGGAACGGTCCGAAACAGTCCGTCTTTTCTTCTCTGTCCCCTGCTCTGCTGGAAGGTTTCTATACCGCTTGCCAGGAAAGTGAAACGCTGGGGACGCTGGATAATCTGATGCCCTACTTCTATATTCTTTTGGGCAGTGTGCTTCGTCCAAGCGGACCCAACATCCGGGAAAACAAAGACTATGAAGGAATGATCCTACGGTATTTAGATGCCCATTACAATCGGGATATGACCCTTTCTTCCTTGGCAGAATATATCGGCATTTCTCCTAAGCAGGTACAACGGATCATTCAAAAGGAAACCGGAAAAACCTTCCTGGAAGAACTGACTGCCCGAAGAATGCGGGCCGCCCGGTATCTGGAAAAAAACACCACCATGTCCGCTGGGGAAATTGCCCACTATATAGGCTATAATTCCTATTCCGGCTACTGGAAAGCACGAAAGAACTTTTTGGAAAAAGAATAACAAAACACCCTTTGCAAAACTGCAAAGGGTGTTTTCTGTTAGATGCGGGCAATCAGCATGCTCACACCGGAAAGATTGACCTTGCCATCGGAAACGGTGGCATTTTGGCTGTAAAGGACTTCCTTTACGCCGGGGTCTTCCAGGGCATAGTCATACTGAGAAGGATTGATTGCCACATAGATGGTGCTGCCCTCTGCGCTTCTTGTGAACACAAAGGGATAGCCAGCACGGAGAATTTCAAAGTCTGCATCAGGCTTCAAGGCGGCTTCCTGCTTATGCAGCTCCACGATAAACTTCGTAAAGTTCAGCAAAGATTCGGGGTCATCCTTCTGCTTTTCCACTGTAGGCGCATCCGCTCTACAATCGGTGGGCAGATAGGGCTTATCGGAATTGGAGAAACCGTGGTTCTTTTCATCATTCCACTGCATAGGCGTTCTGGAACCGGTGCGGTTGTAGCCGCCTTCCTTGGAAGGCAGATCTGCAATATAGTCCATACCGATCTCATCACCGTAGTAGACGAAAGGAACACCGGGCATAGTGTGCAGGAATGCCAGAGCCAGCTTTACTTCCTCCGGCTCCCGCTTGTAGGCAAGGCGGGGAATATCGTGGTTGCCGGTGATCATACCCACATAACCCTTGCCCTTGGTGTTTTCCAGATCGTACAGGTAGCGGTCCAGGTAATCATTGATATTGCCCTTGCCGTCCTTGTTGAAATAGCTGTGGCCATCCCAGAAATGGGTGGTATTCCGGCCAGGCTCTGCCCGGAACAGCCGGGTATAGGCCTGCTGGCCACTATGGAGCAGGAAATCACAATGGAAGCCGGCATTGATAGCATCGGCAGGCTTGCCCCACTCTGCGATCAACAGCGCATCGGGATTTTTCTTTTCCATATGCTCCCGGATCTCTTTCCAGAAGGCCCGCATAAAGGAGCCGTCCTTATCCCCTTTGATAAGGGATTCTGCCATATCCACACGGAAGGCATCCACACCCAAATCCATCCAGAAGTCGATGATCTTCTTCAGTTCTTCCTTGGTTGCAATACAGTCCGGGTGGTCAACAGGAAGCTGCCAGGGTTTCTTGGGATCCGGGTAAGCATAACCGTAGTTCAGAGCCGGCTGGCACCAGAAGAAGTTGGTGACATAGTTGCCTGTCCGCTCTCCCCAGCCGCTGATCTCCAGTTCACCAATAGGATCGTCAAAGACATTGTTGGTCCAGATATAACGGTTGGTAAATTCGTTCTTTTCTGCCTTGGCAGACTCTGTAAACCAGGGATGGTAAACAGAGGTATGGCCTGCCACAAGATCAAAAACGATCTTCATCCCCCGTTTGTGAACTTCTTCACACAGGCGTCGATAATCCTCGTTGGTGCCGTAACGGGGCGCTACTTTGTAGAAATCTGTTACATCATAACCGGCATCATGAAACACGCTTTCATTGACGGGGTTCAGCCAAATAGCGGTAAAGCCCAGGCCCTGAATGTAATCCAGTTTTTCGATGATACCCTGCAGGTCGCCAATGCCATCCCCATTGGTATCGTAGAAGGACTGGGGATAGATCTCATAGACGACCGCATCTTTTAACCAATTTGCCATCGTATTGCTCCTTACTTACACTTTGTTAATGTGGCACAGAATGCTATCGTGATCGTGCCACTCCAGACCGATACACAAGCCAAACTCCATCAGTGTGCGGCCCTTGGCGGTGTTATCCAGTTCGGGGATGTTGTAAGTTGCATCCGGGTCAAGACCCTGCAGATACAGCCGGTCCTGAGGCAGGGACAAGGTAAACAGACGGCGATAATATACAAAGAAGCCTCTGTCCTTTTCCTTGGAGAGGATCAGCTTTGCAAAATAGTTGCTTTCAAAGGGATTCTTCAGCCGGTACAGATCACCGGTCAGCACCAGATCGTAGATCTCATTGTAGCGGCGGACGTACTTTTGCACATCGTCCTTTTCTTCCTGGCTCACATCGACGAAGCCGGTTTCATAACCGAACACTGCGATGGAGGCAATGTCCGCCCGGGTCTTCATGGGGCAGGAACGGCTGGTGTGGGCATTGGGTACATCGCTGACGTGGGCAGAGATGACGGACATGGGATACAGCAGGCTGGTGCCGTACTGGATATAAGTCCGTTCCTCTGCGCAGGTTGCGTCACTGGTCCAAATCTGGGGGGTGTAGTACATCATACCGCAGTCATAGCGACCACCGCCGCCTGCACAGCCTTCAATGAAGACATTGGGGTACTTCTGGGTCACATAATCCAGCAGTTCATACACGCCCAAAATGTAGCGGTGGGTCAGTTCGCCCTGCCGGTCAGCAGGCAAAGCATTGGAATAATGCTCGGTCATCTGCCGGTTGCAGTCCCACTTAATGTAATCCAGATCATAGCGGCTCAGGATGGTATCGAACATATTCTTCAGATAGTCCACCACTTCCGGGTTGCACATATCCAAAAGCATCTGATGGCGACCCAGCTTGGAAGGTCTGCCGGGAACGGCAACCGCCCAATCGGGATGTGCCTGATACAGATCGCTCTTTTCGCTGATCATTTCCGGCTCGAACCACAAGCCAAACTTGAAGCCCTTTTCCTTGGTATAAGCAATCACGCTTTCCAGGCCGTTGGGCAGCTTCTTTTCATCCACAACCCAGTCGCCCAGGCTTGTCCAGTCGTCATTACGGCCCTTGAACCAACCGTCGTCCAAAACGATGGTGTCGATCTCGGTGCCCACCACATTGTCCACAAACTGCTTCAGCTTTTCTTCATTGAAATCGAAGAAGCAGCTTTCCCAGGTGTTTGCCACAATGGGGCGCTTGGCATGTACGAACTGGGGCGCAATAATGCGGTTGCGGATCACATCGTGGAAGCGGCGGGACATTTCGCCCATACCCTGGTTGGAGTACACCAGGATGGCTTCCGCAGAAGACAGGCTTTCACCGGGCTGGAGCTTCCAGTTCAGGCTGCAGTCGCTGATACCACCGGAAACCCGGAGGTCGCTGCTGTGGGTCATTTCCACGCTCATATGGAAGGAGCCGCTATATACCAATGCTACGCCAATGGCATCGCCAACATTTTCATGGTAGCCATTCTCACCCAGGGCAACAAAGGGGTTTGTCTGATGAGAAGAAAGGTTGCCTCTGGTGCTTTGGAAGGTCTTGATACCATAGTTAATTTCCTGCACAGAAATATCCCGTTCTCTGCCGTAACGGCCCAAAAGCCCTACCATACTGAAGTTTTTGTTGGGGATATCCATAGCGAAGCTGTCCAATTTCTCCACCGTCAGTACGCCACCGGTAAGGTTTTCCACCTCTGTGCGGCGAACGATTGCGTCTTCTGCGGGAGTGTAGAACAGTTTCACGCGCACCTTTGTAATGGGGTCACACAGACGGATCTCCAATGTTTCACCGCCACGGACATGGGGCATATGGAACTTAGGCTTTTCTTGGTGGACGGTGTAGCCTTCGTATTTCAGGTCGAAGCTGCAAACGCCATCTTCCTTACGGGCAAAGAAGTTGTTTTCCCGGTAGTCACCTAAGCCGTAAGTGCCCAGTTCCTGGGGAATGACCTCCAGTGTGCTGCCGTCTTTTGTGTTCAGTTCTGCTTCGCAGTAGCTGCCCACAAAGTAATTTTTATAGAATGCACCATAACAATCGTCTTCCAGTTTGACACCGTAGTACAGATGTCGCAGATAGCCCTTATAAACATCCATGATATAAGAAGTATTTTTCGTGCGGATATGGAAGGTTTGGCCGTTTGCAAAAATAGACATAAGATTCCTCCGTATATATGTTCAAATTTAAGCCCTTGGGGCATTGCTTACTGTTTCTTCCCCACCAGGCGAATCAGTACATTTTCGCCGGCGGGAAGTGCGTGGATCGTGAGGGTCTTACCATCAGAGGTATCTGTGACGGTGCGCTGGGTATGCTCATAGATATATGCATCATCGAAAGTAAGGGTCACATCGGTTGCAACATAGGGGGAGGTATTAAAGAGGAAGTAGAAGGTCTCCCCTTCCTTTTCAAAGCAGCTGACAATCACTTGGCTGGTGGACTGTACGCTCTTCAGCGCTCCGTAGTTCTCCGTCATAATGTTGCCGTAGCGGTGGAAAGTACCTTCAAAGAGAGCTTTGCCTGCTCCAAGATCCCGGTCTTCTACCATCTGCACCACAGAATGCTCCGGCATAAGACCGGCATAGGGTGCTTTGCTCAAAACCATAGCCTTCAGTTTTGCGTTCAGCAGATGCTTGCCAATGGCTTTCACCTGCATAAATGCATACTGATACAGGGGGTACTGCTCCGTAATATTGCCCCGCATATCAATAAGACCGGAATGTTCGATGCCGCCATAGCAGCAGTTGGGGAAGCAACCGGTATACAGGATCAGCGCCTGTGCACCGTAACCCAGTGCTACGGAAATTCCCAGATTCACTTCGCCCATATTGGTAATGCGGATCCGGTCATCGTTGCACCAGCGGCCGCCGCACTGCAGGGTATGCCAGTACTCCTTATCCAGCCGTCTTGCCTCACCGGTGACATACTGGGTCATATCCCACATTCCCTGGTGGACCGCATTGGGGGCTTCTTTCACCTTGGCATAGGGATACAGGTCATAATTCAGGATCTCCGGACTGACCTTATCCAGCCAGCTTTCCATATAGTACTTGAAACGGTCCAGATTTTCCTGCTTGTAGGGCAGAATCTTTTCATTAAAGGGGACATCCAGTTCAGCCCAACCGTGTTGATAACACTTGGGAGCGGAATACATGGGGAACAGAGTGGCCAGGAATATCTTACCGGGGCATACACGGTTAAACACCGCTTGTCCACGGGCAACGCCATCCATACCCTCAAGACCCACCTCGTCGATAAACAGAATGCCTGCAAAGGCGGGATGATCCTTGTAGCGGCGAAGAGAGGCTTCCATACGACGGTCAAGGTCTTCCCTTTGTTCCTCCGACAGATAATTAAAGTGTGTATGCCCGTCCCGGGTACCATAGTACTCATAGAACAGATAGTCCTTCACCAGGTACTTCATACCCAGCTTATGGCAGATATCCATTGCCTTAAAGGCCTCTGCCTCCGTGGGACTGTTCATCATATCCTCGTGACCCATCACCATATTGATGCCGCAGTTTTTGAGCAGTCGGAACTGCTCTTCCGTAATGCGGCTGGGGAAATATTCCCCCTTATAGGTATATTCCGGTTGGGGCGCACAATAGGGCATAATCAGGATTTCGTCTTGTTGGTAACTACGCATAATCAACTCTCCTTTTCCTTTTTATCCACAATACGAATCAGTACGTTTTCGCCTGCAGGAAGGGCGTGAACAGTGAATGTTTTGCCTTCAGAAGTATCCGTAACGGTGCGCTGGGTGTGTTCATAGATGTATTCGTCATCAAATGTCAAAGTCACATCGGATGCGGCATAAGCGGAATTATTGAAAAGGAAGTAGACGGTTTCCTCTTCATTTTCAAAGCAGCTGACAATACACTGGGTGGTGGACTCCACTTTTTTCAGATGCTTATATTGGCTGACCTGCATATTGCCATCGGGACAGAGGTTTCCGTCAAAGATTTCCATTTCGCCGTTTCTATCCCGGCTTTCCACTTCCTGGATCTTCTGGGCAGAGGGCAGCAGACCAAAATAAGGTGCATCGCTGACAATCATACCCTTCAAGGTGGCGTGGACAAGGTGCTTTTGAATGGCCTTGACCTGCATAAAAGCATACTGGAACAGCGGATACTGCTCTGTCCGGTTGCCGTATTCGTCAATCAAACTGGAATGTTCAATGCCTCCAATGCAACAGTTGGGGAAGCAACCGGGGTACAACTGCAAAGTCTTTGCGCCATAGGCAAGAGCAACAGACACCTGCAAATTTACATCTGCTGCGGTGGTGATCCGGGTGTTCCAGTCGTTACACCAGCGGCCGCCACACTGAAGTACATGCCAGTAATCTCTCCCCTGCTGGGCGCAGGTATAAGCCACATACTGGGTCATATCCCACAAGGAGCGATGGATGGCGTTTTCTGCCTCTTTCCGCCCCACAAAGGGGTAAGCATCAAAGGAAACAAAGTTAGGATCTACTGTCTTTAAAAATCGATCCAGATGGACTTTATAGCGGTCCAAATTGGAGTAGACCTTAGGCGTGTACAGAGGATCTACATAGGTGCCGTCCTGCTCTCTGCCATACTGATAGGTATAGGCAGATATGTAGTAGGGGAATAAATTCACATAGAAGGCTTTTCCGGGGCAAACTTTGTCAAAGACGGCTTTGCCACGAGCAATACCCTCAAAAGAAGATTCACCCGGCTCATCAATAAACATCACACCCGCAAAAGCAGGATGATCATTATAGCGGCGAAGAGAGGCTTCATACCGGCAGTCTAATTCCTGCTTCTGCTCCTCTGTCAGACTGCTGTAGTGGTTCTTATCCGCCCCGTCGGAGCAGTACTCATAGGAAAGCACATCCCGGACCAGATATCCCATACCCAGTTTCTGACAGATATTCATAGCCTCAAAGGCTTTGTGTTCTGTGGGGGTATTCATCAGGTCCTCGTGGCCAAACACCACATTGATACCGCAGTTTTTCAGCAGTCGGAACTGCTCTTCACAAATTCGGTCGGGATAAGTCACCCCTCCCCTTTCGTAAATGGGCTGGGGGCCGCAATAGGGAGCGATCACGATCTCATCCCGGAAAATCTTCTCTACATAGTTCATATCAAATCTCCTCACTGCCCTCTTCTGAAGGAACGTAGACACCCCGGTTGATCAAGTCCGGGCACAGGGCAGGATTCAAATCCTTATCGAAACGATTGTAGCAGAACAGTGTCCAGCCCAGCAGCACAGTAGGTGCCGCCAGGGAAGCAAAAATGCCAAAAACAAAGTGGAAGAAGCTATTGGGAATCATAGCCAACACGCGCAACGCAATCGTCAAAACCACACCCAGCAGCACCTTGCCAAAGCCTTTCAGGTAGATCAGGAAGGCCATTTTGAAAATCTGCATCAGGGAATTGTTGTACACCGGGACCATAACGATGGAAATGGCGAAAATCGGCAGCACAAAGAGAGCGGAGAATGCTATGGGGATAATGCAGAGCATCCACATCTCATCCGTTTGATAGGAAACAGCCAAATAATAAAGGAAATTGCATAGTGCCAGGATGGCACCTGCCAGGAAAGATATTCCCAGCATAGGGCGAAGATTATCTTTAAAGCCTTTGCCAAAGTCTGTGGGAATATATACATTCTCACCCCAGGCAAACTGCCGCAAAACCCGCATCACACCGGCAAGACCCAGACTGTAGATCATGAAGGGGATGATCTGAATCACACTCTTTATAAAGTCCCACCAAATTGATTGCATAGCTGCCTGATATTGTATTTCATCTGAGGTATTTTCATAGAATTGATATAATGCCAGCATAGAATAGTCCCGCACCAGATTCAGCACGATCATCGGCAGGGCAAACAGCACCAGGATCCCACCCAAAAGAATAAGTTTTCTCCACTGCAATTTCAGCACATCGAAAAACACTGCCCGCCGGGTCTGAGGAAGCATGGAAGCCTCATAATCCTGATCGGCAATCTTATAGTTTTTAAGTCCTTTGAGCTTCATTAGAACATTCTCCCCTTATTGCGCCCAAAATGTGTATTGAGCAATTCGGAACTGCGGCAATTGCGCAGTTCTTCCGGTGTGCCAAAGGCCTCAACCTTGCCCTTGTTCAGCACAAGGATTTTCTCTCCCAGGAAGAAGGCTTCATCAATATCATGGGTTACAAACACCATGGTAGCGCTATCCTGAGCGTGGAGTTTCTTAATCAAAAGCCGCAATTGGCCACGCAAAGCAGGGTCCACATTGGCAAAGGGTTCATCAAAGAAAATGAATTGGGGCCGCTTTACAAGGGCTCTGGCCAAAGCAACCCGCTGCTGCTGTCCACCGGAGAGCTGACCGGGCTTCCGGGTCAAAAGCCAACGGATATCCAAGGTCTCCGCAATGGCTTTTACTCTTTCATCCAGTTCTGCCTGCGGGGTATGCATCATACGCAGAGGAAAGGCAATGTTTTCATAAACCGTCATCTTGGGATAGAGTACGATTTCCTGGCGGACATAGGCCATATTATTATTGGCTACATCGATCCCGTCAGCCGGGATGCCGCCAACCAGCAATGTGCCGGAGGTGTACTCGTTCAGGCCCAACATACAGCGAAGCAAGGTGGTTTTGCCCCCACCGGATTCACCGATTACTGTGAGCATCTCACCGCTTTCCACAGAGAAGCTGACCTTGTCCAAAGCCGTAACATGCCCCTTGTCCAGTTTATAATAGCAGGAAAATTCTTCCGCTCTGATTGCTTCCATAGTTCGATCCTCCCAAACACATTGGAGCGCTTATAGTTATTTATCATATCATACTACATTTTGGTGAAAAAGTCTTGTACCATTTTTACTTTTTATAGGATTATTTTCACATTTCTGCAGATGCAACAAAAGCGGCTTTCAAAGAAGCCGCTTTTCGCTCTTATTTTGCACGATAAAGACAAACGGAAACGTCATTTACATTGGTGCCGGTAGGTCCGGTTACAATAAGGCCGCCACACTTTTCAAGTGCATGGTAGGCATCATTATTTTCCAGTACTTTGTGAATGAAAATTCCTTGTGCTTTCAGGGTTTTTTCCGTTTCAGAATCCACGTAACCACCAGCCGCATCGGTAGGACCATCTGTGCCGTCGCTGCCTACGCTAAAGAGGGCACTGCCAGGCAGGTCAGCAAGGATCGGTGCTGCGGAAAGGGCCAGTTCCTGGTTTCTTCCGCCCTTGCCTTTTCCCGTCAGTTTCACAACGGTTTCACCACCGGCAATGAAGGCAACATTCTCCCCTTTTCCTGCATGGGTCTTGAGAATGCTGGCAAGGAAACTGCCCGCCTCTTTGGCCTGACAAGAAAGCAGATCTGTCAGGATATAGGGTCTATATCCCAAGGATTCGCAGGCTTCCGCCGCTGCCTTGCACAGCTGCCGTACAGAGCCGTTGATCTGCGTCTGCACATTGGTGAGTTCTTTAGGGGTTTCCTGCTGAAGCAAATTCCAGGCTTCGGCAGATAACTGCAAATTGTACTTTTGGGCAATCGCCACCGCTTGCTCTGCGGTAGAAGAATCCGGGCAAGCAGGGCCGGAGGCGATCATATCCAAAGGATCACCCAGAATATCGCTTAAGACCACGCTGTAAATCTGTGCAGGGGCGCAATGGAGGGCAAACTTGCCACCCTTCACCCGGGAAAGGCGCTTGCGGATGGTGTTCATTTCCACAATGTCTGCGCCGCTTGCCAAAAGCCGGGATGTAATATCCTGCAGTTCTTCCCCACTTACAAGAGGACTTTCAAAAAGGGCACTTCCACCGCCGGAAAGGAGAAACAAAACCGTATCCTTTTCCGTCAGGTTCTTCGTCATTTCCAGGGCCTTTTCTGTTGCGGAAAAAGAATTTTCATCCGGAACAGGGTGACCTGCTTCCAGACAGAGGAGATTGCCCACAGGTCCTTTCACATGGTCGTACTTTGTGATGACCACACCGGAGGTAATGGCATCGCCTGCTACAGACCAAGCTGCATTGGCCATCTGCCACGCAGCCTTTCCTGCAGCCACAAGAATTACCCGCCCGTGAAATGTTTTCCCTTCCAATGCCCGGACCACAGCTTCATCAGGCAGCACTGCCTGAATGGCAGAGCTTATGATCTGCTCCGCGTGGGAGCGAAGAAGCGTATCCATTACTTTGCGTTCCGCTCGTCCCAGGCGCGACGGACGGCACTGATCATTTCATCCACCATAGCGGCACGGTCCGCAGCCTTGGCAACGCCGGAGGAAGAACCGGTGGCATCTGCGCCGGCAATAATGGTGTTATAGACATCCTCACCGTTGGCAATACCGGCAGCGGTCAGCACCAGGATATCGGGATTGACATCCTTTACGCTCTTGGCAGCAGCGGCAACATACTCAGGGCCGCTGGTCAGGCCGGTGCCAATCAGTTCGCTGGGCTCAGCAACGATAATATCGGGATTCAGCTTTGCGATCATACCTGCTTCCACGATGGAGTCAGCGCAGACGATGGTGGCCAGGCCCACTTCTTCTGCTCTGCTAATGGTGGCCTTCAGGGTTGCCAGGGTCAGAGGCTTTTCCACATGGTTAAGCATAACGCCCTCAGCGCCTGCGGCAACCAGAGATTCCGGCAGAACGTCTGCCAGGCCTCTGCCGGGAACGATGGGGTCCATATGGGGAGCGAATACATGGATATGCTTGGTGGCTGCCTTTACACGGGCGATCTCCACGATGGGAGTGGTGAAAATAATGTCTACGCCATACTTTTCAGATGCCTTGTCAGCAGCGATTGCCAGATCGATCACATCCTGGCCGTACAGATAGGACTTAGGGCCAATTTCAAAGAAAGGTGCTTTAATTTTGCAAGTTTTACTCATACTATTACCTCTTTCTAAAAGTATTTATCAATTTTCTGTTTCCAAAACAGCAGTATACAATTTGCAGAATTTCTTATATTTTTCTTCCAGCACATCATTATGCCGGGGTTCATAGCGCTTTTCGTCCGTCAGCACATAGCCATCTGTCTTTTCTGCAGCCACCATAGCCGCACCCAGGCATCCGGCCTCCGTTACTTTGGGGACGATCACCGGCACACCGGTAATATCCGCCTGCATCTGGCACCAGACTGCGCTCTTTGCTCCGCCACCGGTGGCAATAATGGAATGAACAGGAGTGCCGTTTGCAGCCATATGCGCACAATTTTTGCGAAGGGCAAAGCTGACGCCTTCCATCACTGCTCTTGCCAAATGGAACTGGGTATGCTCCTGGCGAATACCATAGAACACTCCGGTTGCGTTCGCATCAAATTCCGGAGGATTCACGCCGGTAATATAGGGCAAAAACAGAAGGCTCTTGCCTGTATCGCAGGCAGCCACTTCCCGGTTGATGGAATCGTAATCCAAGCCTCCAAGGCAGGTACGACGGAACCACTCCAGGCAGTTACCACCGCTTTCCATTACACTGAGCATCACATGGGTATTCGGCAGGAAACCGTAGTGCATTGCAATGCCGCAATCAGGTGCCGGCACCCCATTTGCCATAGTCGCCAGCACCATAGTTGTGCCGGTGGAAAGGGTCATAATACCGGGTGTCAGGTTGCCTGTGCCGATCATACCGGCAAAGTGGTCAAGCGTGCCGGTATTTACCTGCACATCGGTGCTTACGCCCAGTTTCTCAGCCGTATCCTTTGCAAGAGGACCTACAAAGGTATTGGGTTCTACCAAAGGCGGCAACTGGCAAGGCTTTACGCCAATGGCATCCAGCATCTCCTGCCAGTAACACTTCTTGTAAATATCAAAATAGAAGGAGAAAGTTGCGATGGACATATCGCAACACATCTTGCCGGTGAGCAGGTATACCATATAGTCCTTCAGAAGCATATAGGTGCCCACATTGTCGTAGACATCGGGCCGATTATTTTTCATCCAGAGAATCTTGGTGGCAGGCCAGGTAGGCACAACTGCCTGCTGACCGGTGACCCGGTAGCACTCTTCCGGAGAGAACTTTTCCGCCAGCACTTCACATTCTTTCGCAGAACGCTCATCCATCCAGGAAATGGCGTTGCAAAGGGGCTTCCCTTCCCTATCCAGGCAAACAAGGGTCTCGGCCTGTCCGGTAAAGGCAATTCTTTTCAGCTTCTTATCCGGGTGCTGTGCAAGCAATTTCCCCATAAGGCCAAAAAGGTCTTCCCCATAGGGAACAAGGTCAAATTCCATTTGGCTATCCTTGCGGATATAGTTTACGGGGCAACTCTCCTGCCCCAGCATCTGCAAGTCTTCATCATACAGTGCCACTTTCAGGTTGGTACTGCCCAGGTCAATGCCAATATACATACGTACACTCCTTTGCAAAAACATCCGTCTTTATGCAGACATCATCTACCCAAAGACCGATGTTTTTCTGACAACCCGGTCTGCCGAAGCAGACCGGGTTGCAATTTGGAAAATTAGTAGCCGACCTTTTCCCAGCACTCGAAGGGAGCAGCCAGTTCCTCGCTGATGTAGACCTGGGTCTTCTTGGTCTGCAGCATGGTGGAAGGCAGATAAGGAGTGATGGGGCCGTGGGTGCACAGACGGGAAGTCATTCTCTGCCAGGAGGAGAAAGTACCGCAAGTTGCCAGTGCGTGAACTTCGATACGCTCCTTAGCACGCATAACATCCAGAGGTCCGATGGGAGCGGCGCAGGGAGGCACATTGGCGATACCACCGGACTGACCAAAGGTGCCGTTCAGGGAGTTCTGCATAATGGTCATGGGGTGCAGCTTAACGATCTGTGCAGGCTGATTCAGCCATTCTTCGATGTCGCCGGAGCCGATGAACTCGGGGATGGGGTCAACGAAAGCCATGTGGCCTGCCCAACCGGGAGAGGTGGAAGCGATGTCAGCGCCGCCTTCGGAAATATCATTGATGATGTTGGAGTAATCCTTGATATTGGCGTTGGTGGGGAAATGGACATTTTCCATGGGCATACGGAGATCTTCGTCGATCTGGTAGTACAGATACTTAATCATGGAGTGAGCAAAACCGGCCTCATAGGTGATGGGGGCGATGTTGCCATCCTGGTCTGCCCATTCGTCCTCTGCGAACAGATGGACCTTGGAGCAGTCAACACGGAAGTAGTTGATCAGCTGTGCCAGGGGGATGTAGGTGTCGGGCTCGGGGTTGCCCAGGATCATGGTGAAGGTCTTGCCTGCTTCAGAGGCAGCCTTCAGGCGGGAGAACAGAGTAGCAATCAGGACAGGATGGGGGTTCATCATGACCTTAACCTGGAATTCAGGGTGCCACCAGGGCTCACGCTGTTCCAGTTCCTTGCCGCTCATCTTGCGAACGCGCTCGCAAACTTCCTTGTCCTTGAAAGGAACAAAGTCGTGGGGCAGGAAATCAAACTTGGTTGCGGGATCTACAATAAAGTCTTTCATTGTACGGTCTCTCCTTTTAATATTACTTTTTTAATATTCATTTTGTGATCGACAAACACCAGGTCTGCCCGTTTACCGATGGCAATCTCACCCCGGTCGGTCATACCATAGCATTTTGCAGGATTGTAAGACGCAAAGTTGAATACGTCCACCAAAGATGCACCTGTGTGCTTCATCATGTTGCGGCAAGCCACATCCAGGGTCAGCTTGGAACCAGCGATCTCCCCTTCGAAGTCGAAGTTGATATCGGTTACTCCATCATAACCTTCCGGCACAGGGCCGTCAAAGACACAGGAATCGGATATCAGCATGATCCGGTCATCCCCCTTAATGCGGCGCACCAAGCGAAGCATATAGGGATCCACATGGATACCTCTGCTGTCGCAGATCAGTTCTGCATAGATCTCCCGGTTGTAATTCACCGTTTCATCTACGCAAACGCCCCGGCATTCCGGGTATTTCGGCAGGTCACCTGTGGCGTTGGTGTGATGGGTTCCCACCTTCAAGCCATAGGGCATCAGTGCCTCAATTTGCTGGGGAGATGCTTCGGAATGGGCCACAGTGAAGATTACCTTGGGATTTGCCATTTTGGCATCCCGGACAAACTCCTCAATATGTTCCCGTTCCGGCGCTACGCACCAGGCATAAGCCGCATCACCTGCTGCATCAATCAAAGGCTGATAATCTTCCTTGCAGATAGGACCCTTCCAGGGGTTGCCTTCTCGGTCAGCGCCGAATTTAGGGTTCATATAGGGCGCTTCCATATAAAGGCCGATGAAGTTGGCACATTCCGGGGTCTGCATTGCCGCCTTCATGGTGGCAATCTGCTCCAAAAGATTTTTCTTGTTCTGATTGAAATACAATGTGGGAAGCATGGAAGTTACACCGTGCTGCAGATTGAACTTTGCCGCATGGGCAGGATCTTCAAAAACCCATTTGCCGCCGCCGGCGTGGTTGTGGGTGTCAATAAGGCCAGGGCCTACATACGCACCCTCTGCATCCAAGATCTCACAGGCCTCGGGGATGGGGGTGTTCCGCATTTCCCCAAAGCCTGCGATCTTGCCATCTTCCACCAAAAGAATCGCTTCAGGAATGAAGTGATCCTTCATAACAAGTTCCGCGTTGATAATTGCGAGCATTCTCATTCACGCTCCTATACTTTTTGTGCAAGGGGCTCCGAAACCCACTTGTAAAGTATTTATAAGCTTAAGGTCAAAGAGAATTATCTCTTCTTCCACTCGTCGTACTGCTCCATGTATGCCTTTTCGGCAGCAGGGAACTTGCGCAGAGTGTTCACAACCTCACCGTTGTTGTACTTACGGTCACCCACATCTTCGGTAGTACCGAACAGGGTCAGGTTAACCTGACGGGGACGTGCGCGGACGTGATCCCAGTCGATGAAGTAGATGTGTGCAAACTCGCCCAGATCCAGCTTGCCGTCCTTGATGGTCAGGGTTTCGCTGCGGCCGAAGAATACGGAGCGCAGGTGGCCGTCGGTATTCATAGAAGTGAAGTTGCCGGGCTCGTCTACGTAACGGCCGAACTGTGCGTGCACGGGGCCGGGGTGACGGTAGTCGCCTTCGTTTACGAAGTCGGGGATCATCTTACGCATAATGTCCAGCAGATCGTGCTGCAGGTACTCCAGATCGAAGGTGTCGAAGTCGTGAGAGCACTCCTGAATCATAACGGAGCAGGTGGTGTGATGAGAAACTACGGAAACAGTACCGTTCTTGATGCCGGACTCTTCCACGATCTTATGTACATCGATGGAAATGTCATGGAAGGTGGGAATCCAACCACGGGACTGTAACTGAATTTCTTTCTGAATCATTGTAAATTCCATTTTTTGTTTCCTCCAAAAATAAATTTTATTTCTCAGGGGAGCACCCTGTTAAATACTGTGCATTTCTTCCAAAAGGGCTTTGGCTTCCTGCGCGATCAGTTCCGCAGTGCCGGACTTAAAGCGGGAAGATCTTGCTTCATAGCCGCCCTCATCGTAGGCATCCTTGGTGGGGAAATAGCCGCGGGAGCCATTGGTCAGGCAGCAGGGCATAACCATCTTATAGCCTTCCGCTTCCTTAATGGCACGACCAACTGCATTAAAGGGTTCACCGGGGATACCCAGCAGGGCAAAGTCCCCAAGGACCACGGCGCTTAAGCGCAGGGGGAAGAATTCCGGGCCGTTCTCCAGAAGCACTTTTCTGTAGGCATCGGCAACGACAGTCGTCAGTTCCATACCTTCATAGGGCAGTTCGTTCTGGCGGCCGGCAGCATAGAGATCATTTATGCGATGTGCTTCCGGCAGTTCAGAAGGATCAGCCATATTGGAAGGAAGCTGTATGGTCTTTTGGATACACTTCAGCGTGTCCACTTCCACATAGTTTACCTTGTCGTAAACCTGCATCACCGCACCGGCAACCACGTTGCCCATATGACGGGCATGACCGTAGCCCCGGGATACATCGTCAAAGTCCATGAACATATCGTTCAGGTCGCCGTCTTTGGCGTTCACATTCACATGGTTAACGTCGCCCTGCGCACCGTTGAAGAAAATGCCCTTCACATTATCCAAGCACTTCTCAATCGTGCGGCGGAAGAAGCCGGGCCAGTCCGCAGTCAGCTTGCAATCGCCAACTGTATCGGGATGGTCAGCAAAGTTTGCCAGCACAATGGTTTCTGCTCCCTCCCGGTCAAAGCGGAGTACGCCTACGCGCTCGTCCACTTCACCGATGGGGTGCAGGATATCGGGATTGCCTACACCGGGATTGGTGCGGACCTTGCCATCTTTCATACGGAAGCGACGGATAAAGGCAATATTGGGAGCCTGTCCCACTGCCCAGCCCATCTTTGCAGGCTTCAGATCGTCAATGGCCATTTTCGCCACATCAGCCAGTTTTCTGCACAGGTGGTGGGTATGTTCACGGGTTAGCTCATTGTCAGAATCAATATCCAGATTAGGGCCAGTGTGGGTATGGGTTGCGTGGATCACAATGTTCTGCTCCGGCAAGCCGGTAGCTGCAGAAACCGCTGCCAAAAATGCGTTGATCTCGTCTTCATCAATGGCACAGGTGTCCAAGCTGATCAGCACAGCGGTATTGCCGCCGCAGGAAAGTGCAAGAGCATTTGCTTCCAGCGGATCCAGCACACCGTCAGCCAGACGGACCTTATAGTATCCGCGGATCGGAATGCCCAACATAGGGGTCACATCAAGTCTTGCAAAACCGGCTTTCAAACTGCTCATAAAGCCTCTTCCTCCTAGCTTATAGGCATAATTATATATGCTAACATTATAGCGAAAAACCACTGAAAACGCAATGAATTTTTCCATTTTTATCGGTTTGCACAAATTATTGCGCCTTATTTGGGCAGTTTTACGACTTTGATTTTCTTTTTTAACTTGAAAGAAAATATTATTTGTGTTATGATAAGAAAAAAGCAAGTTAAGTACTTCATTTCTGCTTATCGAGGTGTTTTATGAAATCCTTATTGCGGCGTAATTACCACTGGGTCATTGCCGCCACCGTCTTTCTGGAAATGCTGATCGTCGGCGGTGTTCTGAATGTGCTGAGCAGCATATTCCTCATCCCGGTCACCGAAGCACTGTCCATCAGCCGCGGTTTATTCGGTCTGGCCATCAGTGTAAAGAATATGAGTGCTTTACTTTCCAATCTGGCAGCCGGCCTTCTCTTCACCCGCCTGAGTTACAGAAAACTAACACCTACATTCCTTTTCCTATTCGCAGCAGGGCTTCTTCTTATGGCTACTGCACAAAGTACACCGATCCTCTTTGCAAGCTGTCTGCTGATGGGTCTATGCGAGGGTTTTATTTCTGTGGGGGCCTGTGCCCGGGTCATAGGTGCCTGGTTTCATAAAAAGCACGGTCTTGTAATGGGAGCCGTCACCTCCGCCACCGGCTTGGGTGGCTCACTCTACAGCCTTATCCTTTCTGGCTTTATCCGTTCTTCCGGCTGGGAAAGTGCCGCTGTTTTCTGCGTGGTCAGTGTAGCCATATCCGGACTTTTGCTTTTGCTTTTCGTCCGCAGCAAGCCACAGGATCTGGCTCTTCAGCCCTACGGGGAAGGTCATAATCACGGTCTGAAAGCAGCAGAGCATCACTGGCTCGGATACACAGTATCACAAATGACCCGTTCTCCCGTGTTCTATCTTTTGATGCTGGGTACGCTTCTGTCCTGCACCTGCGCCAGTTCCTTCTCCGTTATCCTTACCCCCCACTTGCAGGATAAAGGGATGGACCCCATGGCTGCCGCCGGCGTGCTCAGTTTTCTGTACATACTCCTTGCCATAACAAAATTCTTAATCGGAACTGTCAGCGATCGCCTGGGCCCGGAAAAATCCTGTATGATCTGTATTGCCGTATGTCCTGTTGCTCTTTGTCTGATGGCACTGATTCGCGGCACTTTCAGTGCCTATATTGCCATTACCCTTGCCTCTGTGGCCCTTCCTATCACAGCCTTAGTCGCCCCCCTGCTGGTTCCCTATGTTCTCGGTTTCCGGTGTAGCAGCTTGGGCAACGGCATTATGCTGGCTATGGCCGCCGCAGGCTCTATGCTTTCCAGCATCATCGCAAACTATATGCACGATGCCTTTGGCTCATACGATCTGTTTTACTGGATTGCCGCAGGTGTCAGTACATTGGTGGTATTTATGTATCTGCTTATGTTCCGCCTTTCACGACGGGACAAAGAAAAACTCGGGAATAATTAATTTATATAAGAGGTGTATCAGTATGAAAACAGAAACCCTGCAGGCAATCACAAATGCCTACGACATCGAAATGGAATGCATCCGGGAAATGAAAGAGTACATTGATCCGGAAGCCTTTGGCAAAGCAGTCGATCTGTTGGCGACTGCCACTCGCATCGGCACTTCCGGCTGCGGCCACTCCGGTATCATTTGCCAGCATATGGCCCACCTGCTGTGCTGCATTGAGCGCCCTGCCCGCTTCATCTCCCCTGCTGAGGCTGTCCACGGTGCTTCCGGCTATCTGCAGGCAGGCGATGTGATGATCTTTGCATCCCGGGGCGGCAAGACCGGTGAACTGCTTCCCATTGCAGACATCTGCCAGCGCAAAGGCGTGAAGATCATTACTGTAACCGAAAATCTGGAGTCCCCCTTAGCCAAGTGTGCTGATGTAGTGCTGAAGCAGCATGTCAACCGGGAGACGGACAAGTGGAATGCCCAGGGCACCACTTCCACCACCGCACTGTGCCTGATCTTCCACGCACTGCAGGCCGCTCTCATTGAAGAAACCGGCTACCAGGCTGAACAGTTTGCGCTGATCCATCCCGGCGGAGCGGTGGGCGAACGACTGAACAACAAACCTCTGTAAGGAGAATGCCTATGGCTGCAGGACGACTAAAAATTGACATTCGCAGACAAGCCATTCTTGAAAAGCTGAATAAAGACGGTCAGGTTTTTGTTGCTGATTTAAGCGCACAGTTGGGCGCTACTGCTGTGACGATCCGCAACGATTTGGACGCACTGGCTGCCGAAGGCCGGCTGGAGCGCATCCAAGGCGGCGCAATTCGCAAGCAGCAGGCCGGGAATCAGGGACTCCCCCTCTCTGTTTCTGCCCCTCTGCAGAGCCAGCGGGAAGCCATCGCCAAGGCCGTACTGGAGTACATTCACGATGGAGATACCATTTTCTTCAACTCCGGTATGACCACTGCCACCGTTGCGGAGATCATCAGTCAGCGAAGCCGGCTGAATGTGGTGACAAACTCCCTCGCGGTTGCCAACTATTTAGCCCACCAGCCCGACACCAACCTGATTTTATTGGGCGGTGAATTAAACCCCAACTATGGCTTTACCTATGGCGGCAACGCTTTGGAACAACTCCAGCAGTACCAGCCCCAATGGAGCATTTTGTCTGTGGACGGTGTGCATCCGCAACGGGGCATCACCACCTATCACGCCAATGAAGTTATGATCGACCGGGCAATGATCGCCCAGGCGCAAAAAACATTGATCGTGGCCGACCACAGAAAAATCGGCAACATCGGTTTTTCCCATATCTGCAATATGGATCAATGCGATACCCTGATTACAGACAGCAGTGCCGATCAAGCCACCTTGGAGCGGATCCGCCAGCAAGGTGTGGAAGTGCGGGTAGCAAACCCCACAAATGGATAACAAAAATGGACTCACCGGTTCTTCGGTGAGTCCATTTTATTATGCTTTCTTGAGAATGAGGGATATGCCACTGTTATGAGGCATCTGCAGATCAATGGTTGTATTTGTTTGGGTGGCAGTGCCGTTCCCCAACGGCAGGACCTCCTCTAATTGCCAGCCGGGAAGTAATTCCACACTTGTTTTTCTATCTTCCGGCTCGTAATTGATCAGCACAAGGATTTTCTTCTCCCCTGCTGTATGTTCAGTCAAACCCAGATACGGGTCATTCTTTTTCGCAATTCTTTCGGAGTTGCCCAGATCCATCAAACTGTAAATTTTATGGAGTCCTTCATAAATAGCATTGGGGGTTTTGGCAGTGTAGTCCTCAATGGGATAGTTCAAGAACCAAACCTTACCCTTGCCGTAAGTATTCACAGACAGAGCAGGTGTCCCTTCCTTTGTAGATAGCACCACTTCAGCGGTGGTGGGTATCATAGGATTCATTACTGCGCTGAAAAGGGACAGCTGGGTGCCATCAGGCAAGGTAACCCCATCTGTATGCGCCTGGGCAGCACGATGGTCAGGGCGCAGACCGGTCAGTGCCTCAAACCCGGAAAGAAATGCCCCACCGGAAGAAATATACAAAGAAGCGCCATTCTTTACTCGCTCCGTCAAATCAAGGAATGTGCGATAGTAGAGGCAATTATCCCCTATTGCAGAGGGCACAATATATACATCACTTTGGGGGATTTCATCCTCTGCATAGCAGAAACGAAGCTCCAAACCGGCTTGCTTGGCAAGAAGGAAACTGCCATAGGCAGCCGCCCAGGTATCCTGCTCCCGCGTTAAAATACAAACCGCATCTTTTACAGGTGCCGTCAATTCTACGGGGAATGCATCTGCATATTTCTGCAGTTTTTTCATAGCACACAGCACAGGCTTGGGGCTGTGGTCCGCATAGAATACGCCCAATTCCCGTTCAATACCGCCCCAATCATAGGGCGCATGCCGCAGGTTTGTCTGCTCGTTGGCGCACCACCACATATATCCCCGTTGATTGTGGGCCCAGGAAGTCATAGCAGAAGCGGTAAAATAATCCGCTGCCTTCTCATCGCTGATGATCATAGGGCCAAGAACGCCCACCTCTTCCGGAAAGCAGGGTTTGCCGGAAAGGCCTGCGTACACTTCCGACTCGGCTGCAGCGTGAAGGGCGCTCTTCATTTTATGCATAGGGTCTGTATTGCAAAAAGGTGTAAAGAGCGGATAGGGATGGGTGGTCAGCATATCTGTTATTTCACCCTGGTCTTCAATGGAGAAGCTGGTTGTGGGCCGCAGGGAGTGCATGCCCGAGAGCATAGGACGCGTATTATCCAATTCTTTTACAGCCATGGTGATGGCCTTGGACCAAGCCCAAGCCTGTTCCCGGGTAGTGGGGGCTAAGCAGTTGCACTCGTTACCCAGTTCCCATGCGACAATAGACGCTTCTTCTTTGAAATGCTTTACCATATACTGGACAAACCGAACCTGCCACATAATAGCCGTGGGATCGGTCAGCACATTCACGCTCTCCAAAAGCCGGGGAACATAAAGTCGACCACTCATCCAGCCGGTGATAAAGCTGACAATCAGCTTCATTCCATATTTATCTGCCAGGCGACAGAACACAGCAAAGTGATCTATCATCACCGGATCAAGGCCTGCTCTCCCCTCTTCCGTAAAGGGCAGGGGCGCTTCATTTTCATAGCGCACTTCCTTCTTTGCGCCTGCGTATGCATAAAGTTGTTTCAAAGGCTGAAAATCGGACCAAAGCGGAAATACACGCAAAAAACGGATGCCCATTTTCTGCATACGAGCCATATCTTCTTCCACCGCATTTTCGTCCCAATTATGCCACATATTTGTGCCTGCGTGGGATGCCCAGTAGTTCAGGCCAATGGTAAAGGAACCTTGCTGTAATGCATCCTTTTTCATAATTTTCTCCTTTACAGAGGACTTCTGCTGATAATTGCAGCATAGTCGTTACAATGAATATATTCGCTGCCGCTCCAGGGCAGAATTTCTTCTTCCAGCTCTTCGATTCGGTCCAAATCCCCGTTCAAATAGGCTGTCAAGCGATTGTGGCAGGTTTTCAGCCGTTGCATCAGGCCGCCCAGACGGGCATCCTGGATCTCCCAGCCATTTGGCTTGTTTTCCTTATGCCACTGATAGGAGAACGCATCGTGGAATACTTCCAAACGGCGAACTATTTCCGGGTAGTCTTTCCCTATTTGCGCCAGGGCTTCCTTGTCGCCTGCAAGGTATGCCTTCCTGGTGCGAACACCCAAATCCGCTTTTAATTCCAATACGCTACACAGCGCGGACAAGTTTTCAAAAAGATAGCCATACTCCCCTACCCGGGTTGCAGCATCCTGCAAAATACTTGCATACTGTCCGTAAGGGGGCAATGTTTCCTTTTCAATATTCTTATCAAAGATTCCCATAAAGGGGTCTGAATACAAAAGGGGTTTCACAAGACCGATGCACAGTTCCTGTTTGGCATCCGCTTCCGGCAGATTGGGAATATCCAAAAGGGTGAGATCTTTGTAGGCAATGCCAAACAGTTCCCGGAACTCCCGGGCAATCTGCTCGTCGTCAAAGATGCCATCCATATATCTGCGAAGTGCATAGAGTGTGTGCAACTGGGAGAATGCGGAACATTCTGCGCCGTTGTCGCCCCACATGGTAAACAGCACATTTTCAATTCCCTGCTCTCTGGCGCTTTCTACTGCAGGCTTCATCGTCTTCAGGCTAAAGCCGGATAGGGGTGCAAAGCCGTGCCAGGTCCAGGCGCCGCCTGCGAACCAAGTGTCGCAGTTGAACTTCTTATGGGCGCGGAACATTTCGTTATAGAATTCCTTGTCATCGTGATAGTAATCCCAATAGCAAAGGTCCACATTTTCGGGGATCATTGCTTTGATCTCCTCAGAAATGGGTGCATCCGGCGCATAATATTCACCACCGGAGGCAAGCCGGAAGAACATATCGCTCCACATATGGCAGGTAAAGCCATACTTTTCTGCAATTTTTGCCACTTTATGCAAATGGCGCACCAAGATTTCATGGCGGTCTGCCGCCCCGTTGCGGTCAAAGAACTTGCCCTTGCCAACCATATGGGCTTCGTCCATACCGATATTGATATTCTTGGATGTGAAGGTCTGAGAAATAGAGCGGAAGATATTTTCAATAAATTCATAGGTCTTCGGCTCATCAATCAGAAGAATATCGTCAGTGTCGATGATATCCTTATAGATTTTACGATCAATGGCCGTAAAATGGGCCAGGGTCTGAATGCAAGGGATCAACTCGATGCCCTTTTCCATGGCGTATGCATCCAACTGACGGATTTCCTCGGGGGTGTAACGGCCACGTAGGTAGCCAAAATAGGGTTCGCCCTCCACAGTATAGGTGTCCTCTGTATACAGTTCCAGGGTATTATAGCCCATTATTGCAAGGCTATCGATAAAACGCTTTAGACTTTCTACATTCCGGACTGCATTTCTGGAGCAGTCCAGCATAACGCCAATTCTTTTCATTCTTTTTCCTCCTTGCAGTTGACATATTTTCTTTTCTGTTTATAATGTTAGCATACGCATATGCCTTTTGCAAGCAAGGAGAATGATTTTATGGAGTTAAATGTTATCAGTTATAACATCTGGTGTCATAACCAACCCGGTGAGAATAGTGTTAATTCCCGTGCTCCAAGGCTCAAAGAGGTTTTAGATCCTATAGATGCAGATATTATCGGTCTGCAAGAGTGTACTCCCAACTGGCTTACCCATCTTGAAGAGGATTTCAGCAGTAAATACGAGATCTTTAATGTATGGCGCGCCTCCCATAACCACGAATCCACACCTATTCTGTGGCGAAAGGATAAATTCACCTGTCTGGACAAGGGCAACTTCTGGCTTTCAGACACTCCGGAAGTAGAATCCGAAGGCTGGTGTGAATGGAAGTGCAACCGGATCTGCACCTGGGCCAAGCTGCAGGATAAAAAAACCGGGGAGATTTTCCTCCTTATGAACACCCACTTTGGCTTCGGCGACCCCTGCCAGATAAAAAGTGCAAAACTCATTCACGAATACAACCTGAAACTGGGCAACTGCCCCACTGTTATTACCGGTGATTTTAATATGCAGCCGGATTTTCCTGCCTACACGGCTATGAACGAATGGTACACCGATGTCAATATAGCAACAACCAAGGATATGTGTAATACATTTCATGGAAACGAACCGAACCAGCACTGGGATAGCCTAATTGACTACTGCTTTATTAACAAGGGCTTTCAAGCAATCAGCTATCGTCGCATCACGGATAAGGTTTGTGGATATTACCCCTCCGATCATTACGGCATACAGGCCGTTATCCAATTTGCTGAATAAAGTTTTCGGGAGCAGATCAACGATCTGCTCCCTTTTCTATTACTCATTGGAGTCAAACACAATTTTAATGTCACCGGTGCTGGTTTCAATCCTATAGGGGCCACCTTCGGCCCAATGATCGGGTGAATCGATCTTTCCGGTGCTTGTGGATGCGACTACTTTCTTCGGTGTCAGGAATTTACCCTCCACATCGCCGGTGGTAGTCTTCACTTGGATCGTTCCACTATCGCAATCGTCAAATTTTACATCCCCGGTGGTTCTTTGAATGGAGATCTCATCGGTCACCTTCACATTTTTTAAAGTAACATCTCCGGTCGTACCTTTGGAGTGCAGGCTTCCACAGGTAACATCCGTCAAATTTAATTTGCCGGTGCTGACCCGAACATGCAAATCTTCCCGGCAATCCACAGACCGGACAGAAACCTTGCCGGTGGTAACGGACAGATCTGCAGACTCCACTGTTGCATCACGCAAAGTAATATCGCCTGTGGTTACTTTGATTTTCACATCTCTTTCTGCAGATGCCCAGCAAGTAACATCTGATGTACTAGCGGAAATTTCAATGCTCTCAAAGGTAAAGGCATCGTGAACATAGATATCACCTGTAGAAGATTTCACAAAAAGTTCTCCGTACACCTCCCGAGGAAGATAAACTCTGATGTGGGTCTTGCGGAAACTGATTCCAATATATTCGTGCCAAGCTCGGGTATCCTTCACCTCTACTGTAAGAACCCCGTCTCTCACCACTGCCATATGCTTCATTTTCTCCTGCTCAACGCAGACAACAGTTACTTTTCCGTCTTCGGAAGGATAAATATCCACATCCGCAGTGTCCGTCACAATGGAAATATCCTTGAAATCCGCGGTGATTTCATGGGTATTCCTTTCATAGCGTACGGTGGATAATCTGCCAAAGTCCCAATGAAGGGTTCGCATCACAGCGCAAAACAGCAAGCCACCCGATAAAATAAGGGATGCCGCAACAATCATCCAAACTTTCATTTTCGTTGTCATCATTACTCCTCCAAACACAATCCCGACCGTGGAAATCAAAACCGCAGCTACAACCAGCCAGGTTTTTGTTTTCGTTATCATTGGGCCTCCCCCTTTTGGGTGAAACACCGTTTTAGGCCAAGGGCAGCCTTTTTACCCAGCAAAATAGTGCCTTTTGTGGCCAATTTGCATCCGTAGAACCAAAAGATTGCCAAACCGGCGCATACGAAGCAGGCAGCAATCATAGCATAGCCGGACGGTGCATATCCCATAAGAATGAAGTACACACCAACAATAGGCATAGCAGCTGCACAGGCAATAATGGAAGCAAAGCATGCCCAAAGGGAAATCACCACTGCCCATAATGCCACATACAAAGAACACCCAACAGCAAGGGCTGCAATCAAAAGGGAAACCCATACAGGACTGCCAATGGCCAAAAGGATAATTTCCCAGGTCTTAAATCTCCGCTTGGATTCTTTCTCTTTTTGGGGTTTAGAAGCAGGATGCTCCCCAAGAATTTGCGCTGCAATTTCCTCTACAGAGCCGATTTGCGCAACGGCTTCTTCTTCCGGAACGCCTTCTTCTACACGGTCCTCAATGATTTCGCTGTAAAAAGTCAGCCGTTCTTCTATATCCTCTTGCGGCAAACCGGAAAGTTTCTTTTCCAGCGCCAACAGAAATTTAAGTTTCGTCATGGGCGTCCTCCTTGGTAACAAAGCGGTAAATAGAAAGAATTTCCTTCCATTCTTCCTTGAAGTCCTCAATGCGTTTTACCCCCTCCGGGGTAATGTGATAGTACTTGCGGAGTCTTCCTCCGTGTTCGGCAGTTTCCACAGTCAGCATATTCACTGTTTCCAGCCGTTTTAAAATGGTGTATAAGGTAGACTCGGATAGTTCGATATAGGGCTTCATATCTTTGATGATCTTGTAGCCATAAGACGGCGCATCTTGAATGGCCGCCAGTACGCATACATCCAAAAGCCCACGCTTCAATTGAATGTCCATAATATTCCCCCTTACGAAATACATCGTAACACGAGGTATTGTGTTTGTCAATAGGTATAGAAAAATTCCAAACGATTTTTAATTGAATAATTCTAAATGGATAATTGACAATGAACAAACCCGAAACATTACTCCCTCTACCGAAAGTGCGGCCGGGATGATTTCCCTGGAAATACCATTCACACATGCACCACCCGGGATTCTAAAGGGGCATTATTAGTAATGCAAGAGTACGGAAATGTAAGTATATGCCCCTTTAGCCGTCTGGAGAGTCCATAATCCGATTTATCTGAAAAGCACTTGACAGCAATAGCACCATCGGGGATTCCA
>JAZRUE010000038.1:0-3129 GCA_045652345.1 Faecousia sp.
CGTTGAGCTGATCGCTAAGGAAGTTTACGGTGCTGACGGCGTTATCTGGCAGCCTCTGGCTGTGGAGAAGGCTGAGCGCTTCGAGTCCGATCCCAAGTACGCTGATTACTGCACCATGATGGTTAAGACCCACCTGTCCCTGTCTGACGATCCCACCAAGAAGGGCGTTCCCACCGGTTGGAAGCTGACCATCCGTGACATTCTGGAGTACGGCGGCGCCAAGTTCCTGTGTCCCATGGCTGGTACTATCTCCATGATGCCCGGTACTGCTGCTGACCCCGCATACCGTCGTGTTGACGTGGACACCGAAACCGGCAAGGTTTCCGGCCTGTTCTAATTCCTAAAAAAACACGGATGCAATTGCATCCGTGTTTTTTAATGGATAATGGATAATTGACAATGGACAATGAACGGGAGTAACAGTAGGGGACGATGCCCACATCGTCCCGCGCTGCAGCATATAGATATTCCATAGTTTTAGAGCGTGTTGCAAAATGTCTGCAACACGCCCTTTTATGTTATACAGTTACCAGTGCTTTCAGCTTTTCAGCCAGATCCAACTGTTCCCAAGGCATGGTGTCCACACCGAAGTGGCCTTCCATAGCGGTCTTGCCATAGATAGGACGACGCAGATCCAGCTTGGAAATAATGCCTGCAGGGGTCAGGTCGCAGGTTTTGCGGAGCAGGGCAGTCATTTCTTCGTCGGCAATCTTGCCGGTGCCGTAGCTGTCCACACGAACGGAAACAGGCTCAGCCACGCCAATGGCGTAGGCCAGCTGCACCTGCACCTGGGTGGCAAGACCGGCAGCCACCAGGTTCTTTGCCATATAACGGGCCATGTATGCAGCGCTTCTGTCCACCTTGGTGGGGTCCTTGCCGGAGAAAGCACCGCCGCCATGGGAGAAGTAGCCACCGTAAGTGTCCACGATGATCTTCCGGCCGGTCAGACCGGTGTCACCATTAGGGCCACCGATGACGAAGTTGCCGGTGGGGTTGATGTGGATGTTAGCAACCTTGTCTACATCGAAGCCGTACTTGGCAAGAACGGGAGCGATCACGCCTTCTTTGATATAACGGCGCAGTTCGCTGATTTCAAAGTCTGCGCTGTGCATCACGGATACAACAACAGTGTCAATGCCCAGCACATTGCCTTCTTCGTCAAATTCCACACTGACCTGGGTCTTGCCGTCGGGACGGAGCAGATCATTGCTGTTAACGCACTCGGTAAGGCGGTTGGAAAGGGCACGGGACAGAGCCACGGGCAGGGGCATCAGTTCGGGCGTGTGGGTGCAAGCGCCGCCAAACATCATGCCCTGGTCGCCTGCACCGCCAACGGCATCGTTGGTGCCCAGGGCGATATCTGCAGACTGGGTGTGGATCTTGCAGAGGATTTCCACAGTGTCAGCATCGAAGCCGCAGCCGGGGTAGGTGTAGCCGATCTGAGCGATCACTTTCCGGGCAATGGCTTCATAGTCTACCTGTGCCTTGGTGGTGATCTCACCGCAGATCAAGCAGAAATTGGTGGTAACGGTGGTTTCGCAAGCCACCCGGGAGCCGGGATCCTGCTGGAGGCAGGCATCCAAAATGGCATCGGAAATGGAGTCAGCAACCTTGTCGGGATGACCGCAAGTGACGCATTCGGAGGTAAACAGTCTTTTTTCCATAATGTAATCCTTTCTGAAAGTAAAAGTGTGGGCAGAGAAAACCTATTGGGATTTGGGATTTCTCTACGAGAAAATAAAAAACCGCACATCGCAGGAAGGACCCGATGTGCGTTCTATCGAATCCTTATCTCTCGTTTTGCCGCCGGATTTGGCACCTTGAATAAACAGGTTGCCGGGTTTCATCGGGCCGTTCCCTCCACCACTCTTGATAAGGCTTGTATGCAGTTCGACAATATTCTATCGTAAATTTTCGGAATGTCAAGAGTTTTTTCTTATTTTTCACAAGGAAATTGTTTACAATTGAGAGGTAGACTTTTCTTCTCAAAACTGGTATGATAGGTGCAGTTAGTAAGGAGTGATACTTTTGAGAAACCTTCGCAACCGATTCAATCTTTTTTGCTATAAAAACCGACATATAGGGATTCCTAACCTGATGCTCTATGTGGCGATCACCAGTGGTGCGCTCTATTTGATCACCATGATCACCCAAAACTATGCTATTGAAGCTGCTCTGGAATTCAATCGGGAACTGATTCTGCAGGGGCAGGTCTGGCGGCTTTTCACCGGTATATTTACGAAAGTGTTCGGCAGCCACCCAATCACGGCGATTCTAAGTCTGTATTTGATGTTCAGTTTGGGCAGAGCATTGGAAAATGCCTGGGGTACTTTGCGGTTTAACTTGTATTATTTCTCCGGCATTTTGTTTATGGATATTTTTGCTATGCTCTTTGGCGGTACGATCGAGTTAAACGGGTACTTGTATTCTGCAAACGCATTGTATTCCGGTATGGCGACCTATTTACATTTGACTTTGCTGATCGCCTATGCCACCACCTATCCGGACAACAGTTTCCTTTTTATGTTCTTTATCCCCATTAAGGCCTGGATTTTTGGACTGATCTATCTGGGACTTACCCTTTTAGAAGTGGTGAGATTTTCTTATCCCGTGTTCAATTTCCCCTATAATCTATTCCCTCTGGTGGCCTTTGCCAACTATTTCTTGTTTGTGGGCAAGGACATCCGCAACATTCTGCCCTTTTTCCGGAATCGGCCAAGACCGCCCAGGCAGGTGTATGTGGACGCAAAACCGGAGAAAAAGCAGAAAAATTCCTATAACCACCGCTGTGTTCTCTGCGGCAGGACGGATGCAAGCAATCCGGAACTGGAGTTCCGTTACTGCTCCCGCTGCAACGGCTACTTCTGCTACTGTGAAGACCACATCAGCAACCACACCCATGTGGAATAACAAAAACATGCCATCGCTGATGGCAGGTTTTTCATTTAGTTAAGAACCTTATGCTCGCAAACAGGGCTGTTCATATCCAGAGGTTTGAAGCAATAGCCATTTGCCAGGCCCCAGTTGATGATGCTCTCCACCGCCTCAATACTGAAGCCCTTGATATCGTGCTGCAGTACAACAGAAGACTTTCTGCCTTCCAGGCCGGTGATCACGTTGTTGAAAACC
>JAZRUE010000039.1:0-1552 GCA_045652345.1 Faecousia sp.
TCTATGCCCTGATCCTGTTCTTGCAGCTCTTCATTGGTTCGGCTTCAGCAAAGATTTTTTTGGTTATGCCTATTGTCCTGCCAATCACCAATGCGCTGGGCATTTCTCCCACATTGGTGATTCTGACCTACTGTATGGCAGATGGATTTACCGATGTAATTTTGCCCACAAATCCCGTGCTGCTGATCGGCCTTTCCATGGCGAATGTATCTTATTGGAAATGGCTCAAGTGGACCTGGAAATTGCAATTGTTACTGTTTGCTATTTCTGTCTTTGTACTGTTTTTCGGTGTTTTGATTGGCTATTGATTTACAAAAGGGTATTTAAAGGATTGGACTTCCGTCTTTAGGAAAGGAAACATTATGAATCCAAAGATAGCTATTGTTGCGGGAGGCAGCTCCGGTATTGGTCGATGCACGGCAATTGCGCTGCGGGATGCTGGTTGTAAGGTCTATGAATTCAGCCGCAGAGAAAAGCTGATTGAAGGTGTTTGCCATATTGGCCTAGATGTGACCGATGAAGCGAGCATCCAAACAACTGTTGAGCAGATTCTTACAGAAAACGGCAGGATCGATATCTTGGTCAACTGTGCTGGCAATGGCATTTCCGGCGCGGTAGAGCTTACAGAGCTAAGCGATGCAAAAGCGCAGTTTGAAGTGAATTTCTTCGGAATGGTCAATATGAATAAGGCAGTATTGCCCATCATGCGCAAGCAAGGAAACGGTAGGATCGTAAATATCAGTTCCGTGGCTGCCGTGGCGCACATTCCGTTCCAGACTTACTATTCCGCATCTAAGGCGGCTATCGAGTCCTATACCTGCTGCCTTGTCAATGAAGTCAAGCCTTTTGGTGTCTCCGTGACCTGCGTTCAGCCTGGTGATATTGCCACTGGCTTTACAGAAGCTCGCCGCAAGTCCACTATTGGCGACGATATCTATAACGGACGAATTTCCAGAAGTGTGGCTGGTATGGAGAAAGATGAAAAAAACGGAATGAAACCGGAAACTGCCGGTAAGTACATTGCAAAAATCGCTCTCAGAAATAATGTAAAACCGATCTATACACTGGGCATAGGATATAAATGCCTCAGCCTGCTGTGTAAGCTGTTACCCTGCCGATTTAGGAACTGGATCGTCGGATTGCTGTATGCGCAGTAAAACAGAAATTGCATAGAAAAGAGGTTTCGCATACATTTTGATGCGAAACCTCTTTTTTGCTTTATGGGGTATTATTCACCTTTGCGGCGGCAGGCATCACAGCAGAAACGCTGGTTTGTTCTCTTTGCTACGAAGATGGTATCGCAGTGGTCACACATGCGTAGAGGGGTTTTATCCTCAGCCATCATGAAGCTGAACATCATCTGCAGGCCGATCAGCAGAGAATGGAAATCCCAAACGATGGTCGGCTTGTCCAGCAGTGCGATCCGGTAGGTGGGCGCAATGCCGCCGAAGGCTGCAACACCCTGCGCCATAAGCTTCTTTTCATCCGCATCAAAGGCATCGCCATGCTCATAGAAATACTTGCTGGTGATGAAGGGAAAAGTCATATCTTT
>JAZRUE010000040.1:0-11521 GCA_045652345.1 Faecousia sp.
AAAAATAGGGAAACAGCGAAAGCCCCCCCGCCCCAGGCCCGCTGTGCAAATTTTCAGAAGATTATCTGGGGGCTGCTTCATTGACAATACGGCCACTGCCATTGACGGAGCTATAGTCAATCAGCATATTGCCATACTTGGCAAGAAGGGGGGAATTTGTAGCGCCCACTTCGCCGCCAAATGCTTCGATGTAGTTTGCCAGGACCATATAGTCTTCCATCACATAGTCCAGCACATTGACAGCGCCACTAAACATATTGAAGCCGTCACCCAGGTCACGGAGAGTATAATTGTAACCGGCCAGGTTATACTTGGCATTCAGATCCAGAGGCTCATAAGCACCGGTTTCCTTATTATAGACCTTTACATCGTGTACGCGGTAGCCACCGGTAGGTGCGCCGGTCCACACGCCCTTATCATCCTTCTGTACAGAAGTGGGCCATTCCGCATCAATCTTGTAAGTAATACCGGCTACATGGAGGAATCCGCCACACTCGGCTTCGCCAACATCACGGGCGCCCCATTCCAGCGCATCCAGCAACTGCTGGCCGGTAACGGTCTGCAAGCAGGCCACATTGCCGAAGGTGTGGATATTCTTAGCAATCTTGTAGGTCAATTCCCCGGTAACAGCCTTATTTCGAATACCGCCACCGTTCATAATGGCAACATCCACATCCAGGTCCATATTATCAAAGAGGTAATACAGCGCGTCGGCCGCAAAGTCACCGGTATTGGTTTCCTGTTTGCGTACCAAGCGGTTGCCGGAAGAATCGTAGTTATCGAAGGTTAGATCTGTCGTGCCGATTTTCTGACCCAGTGCAGCATCCACATCCCCTATCCAACCATCCTTGATGGAAGCGACTTCGCTGGCAATGGGGTATGCCGGGCCGGTATACAGATCGGAAACAAGTTGGTGACCAACAACCGTTTCCACTTCATTGCCATCCCCATCGGTGGATGTTTCCTTGATTTCTTCCACTGTAATCAGTTCGGTAGTAATGCTACCATCCGCAGCAATGACCATCATACCGATATTGGAGAAGTATTCACCGGTCTGAGTCAGAGGGATTTCTCTGCCGTCCTTATCTGCAACCAGCTCGCACTCCACAACAGAGTGGGAGTGACCATCGATAAAGGCATCCAGGCCGGAAACATTGGCAATCACATCTTTACTGGTCCATGGTTTGGAAGATTCGTCAATGCCCAGGTGGCCCAATGCGATGACCTTGGTGGCACCGGCTGCTTTGGCATCGTCTACTGCCTTCTGCACGGATTCATACAGCTTTGTGCCGTCATCGCCACCGGCAATACCGTAAATGTAATTGCCGCTGTCATCCTGGAAATAGGCAGGTGTTGTCTTTGTAAAGGTTTCAGGAGTGGTAACGCCTACGATGGCAACCTTTGTGCCGCCAAACTCAAACATCTTGAATGCATCCAGCACATTGGCCCCAATCACGCCATTTTCTTCCTTGTAGAAGTTTGCTGACACATAGGGGAAGTCTGCCCAATCACGAATCTGAATACAGCCGGCCATACCATAGTCAAACTCATGGTTGCCCAGCGTAGCCACATCGTACTTAGCCGCATTCATCAGTTTGATGATGGATTCACCCTTGTCCACAGAGCCGTAGGCAGTACCCTGGACATGGTCACCGGCATCTGCCAGCAGAACATTTCTGCTTTCCTTCTGCAGTTCTGCCTTCAATCCGGCAAGAAGATCATAGCTGATATTCTTGTCGATATATGTATGGATATCATTGGTATAGAGGATTACAACTTCCTCAGGGCTTGCAGGCGGGTTGTTTTCCACCCGTTCGCCACAAGCGGCAAGGGAAAGAACCATAAAGGTAGCCAGAAGAAGCGCCAGAATTCTTTTCATTTCTACATTCCTCCTAAGATAATTGCATATTGTTTATGCATTATGATTATAACAAATTTACCCCCATTTCGTCAATTTATAATTGGCACAAAATACGACGGATATTATAGCTATTATAACGAAGACGACCCGGAGCAAGAACGCTCCGGGTCGATCGTTTATTCTGTTCGAAGTGCCACAACCGGGTCTTTCTTCGCTGCACTGCGGGCAGGAATCAAGCCGCAAATCAAAGTCAGCACCACACTGACCAGCACCAGAATCACAGCTACACTCCCCGGCAAAATCGCCTGCAGGTTGCTGATATCTGTAAAGTACTGGATAATCGCATTGATGGGAATGCACAGCAAATAGGTCATTCCCACGCCCAAAAGACCTGCTGCCAAGCCAACGATCACCGTTTCTGCATTAAACAGACTGGAAACATTTCTCTTGGACGCACCCAATGCCCGGAGAATACCTATTTCTTTTATTCGTTCCTGAACGGATATCAGGGTGATTACGCCAATCATAATGGAGGAGACCACCAAAGAAATCGCCACAAACGCAATCAAAACATAGGTGATTGCATCAATAATCGTGGTGACTGCAGACATAATCAGGCCAACATAATCGGTGTAACGAATCTGCTTCAGTTCATCTACAGATTCATTGTATTGTGCAATATAGTTCACCAGAATATCTTTGTTTTCAAAACTAGAAGCAAACAAGCTGATGGTTGCAGGGTCAGCCAGATCGGCTGCACCTAAAATCCGCAAATTCTCTTCCAAGGTGCTTTCGGAGAACTCCGTTACTTCATCATAGTACAGGGCCAGTTGATCCTGGGTATAGCCTGCCATCGCGCCTTCCAGCATCATCACCAGTTGCTGCTGCGGCACATCTTTCATACGTTGCCGTACTTGCTCTGCCATCTGTGCCCGGAATTGCATCACAACCATCTGTGAATACATTTCCGTCAATTCTTCTATGCTCATCATCTGCGCATATTCCAAAGCATCGTTCTGGCCGATACCCATCTGCTGAATCAGCACCTGCACCATTACCTGCTCCATAGCCTCACGGGTGGTATTGGCCAGCGCATTGTCAAGCACCATCTTGGTCTGCTCTGCAGAAGGAACACTCAAAATGCGCAAATAGGCGTCTGCTTTGCCGCTTTGGGGCAATGTCGCAATGTAGTCAACAAATGCTGTTGCCTTTTCTTCGGCTGTCAGATTTGTCTTGTTTTGGCCAAAGGGCAAGCCGGTGAAAATATCCATTGTGGGATTTTCCGTTTGCGCAGCAATCACGGTATTTTCTTGGTTCCGTTCTACAAGATACTCTGTCAAAGCCTTAGTGTAGCCAATGGAGCCTTTCAGCATAGGAGAATTCACATCTTCCTTCGCCCGGATAATACCGGTAACCTTCAGGTCAATGCCGTTATCATAAAGATACCGCAAGCCGGCATCGGTCTTCCGAAGGTCCACATAGGTTCCGGAATGTTCTTCTTTTACAAAGCAATCTGCGTTCAGCACAACCCGGAATTTCAGTCCTTTTATCTGCTCATAGGTCCAGGACTGTTTTGTGCTATCCAAACTCTCGCCACTTACTGCGGCATCAAAGATCGCATTGATTTCTGCTTCCGTCTTCAAGCCCAAGGCATAGAGAGTCAGATCATCTACCTCGTTATTCCTATCAACCACAACAACGATCTCGTTATATGCGGCAGGCCAGCGGCCGTCAATAACATCATACTGCTTTTCCAGCACGGGACTGATCAGGCTGCCATCCATACCGGAGAGCATTTCATTCCAAAGTTTGATTTCTCCGGTCATCATCTGCGTGCCCATAGAGCCTGCCATTTCATCCCGCATATTCACCATAGCAGACATATCAATATTCAGGTTCTTTCGCATGGCATCCATCAATAGCTGTTGGGTATCAGAGAAGACCACCGTGCCGTCCGGAGATTTTGTGTAAACCTGCAATTGGAAATCATAGGTATACTGCACACCGGTCAAAGCATTATATACGGGACTTTCTTTGTCCTTCAGGTCTTCCTCCAGGCGCGCCTTGAAAGAACGCAGGTCGTTTTCCATGGTTTCCATGTTGTTCAAGGCATTGACCATTTCCACAAGGACAGATTTTGAGTACACATTGTCCTTATCATGCTCAGATGCTTGCTCTTTACCCATATTCATAAAGGTTTCCATTAACGTTGCCATGTCCACTGTGCTGGCAGTCAATGTAATGGGGTACGAGGAAAGGGTGTCCTCCTGAATATAATTGATATAGGAGGATGTTCCCTGAGAAACTGCGAAAATCAGCGCAATGCCGATAATACCAATGGATCCGGCAAACGCCGTCAGTGCGGTTCTTCCCTTTTTCGTAATCAAGTTTTTAAGGGAGAGCATAAAAGAGGTTATGATAGACATGGAGGGTCTCTTTTTCTCTTTTTGCGGTTTCTTCTGCGTACGCAGTTCTTCCTGCTCTTCCTCTGTCAAGGGTGCCGTATCACCGGTAATTTTGCCATCCAGCATCCGGATAATCCGGGTAGAATATGTTTCTGCCAATTCTGGATTGTGAGTAACCATAATCACCAACCGGTCTTTGGAGATTTCCTTCAAAATTTCCATAACCTGCACGCTGGTTTCCGTGTCCAGCGCACCGGTAGGCTCATCAGCGAGAATAATATCCGGGTTATTGACCAGCGCCCGGGCAATGGCCACACGCTGCATTTGTCCGCCGGACATCTGGCTGGGTTTCTTTCGAAGCTGATCCTTCAAACCTACCTGTTCCAATGCCGCAATCGCTGCTTGCCGCCGCTCTTTCTTGCTGACACCGGAAAGTGTCAGAGCCAGTTCCACATTCTGCAGCACAGACTGATGGGGAATCAAATGATAGCTTTGGAACACAAAGCCAATTCTATGATTCCGGTATCCGTCCCAGTCTCTATCCTTATAATCCTTTGTGGAACGGCCATCAATAACAAGATCACCGCTTGTGTAATGGTCCAGACCACCGATAATATTCAGCATTGTGGTCTTTCCGCAGCCGGAAGGGCCTAAAATGGACACAAAGTCGCTGGCTCGAAATTGTAAGTCAATTCCCTGCAGCGCATTGACCACATTCTCACCGGACTTATATACTTTAAAAATGTTTTTAAGTTCCAGCATACAACCTCTCTCCTATCCCCTACTACTATAAGGCGCAAAAGCGGACATCTGCCCGCCTTTGTGTTGAAAATGGGGGCTCTGCTCTATCGGGCAAAATAGCATTCCCAAAATCTGTAATATATAAACTTTATGCTTTTTTCTTTCCAAAAATACTGGCTTTTCGTTCTGTGCCGCGGAAGAGTCTTCCAATGTTTGCATGGTGCATTGCAACTGCCAGAAGGCCGATGATCGCACCGCCAATCATCATAAACGGGTTTCCCCAATAGAAGATGACAAAGGTGCAAGCAAAGGTAATGGCTCCCATCACAGAACCAAGGGACACATAACCGGTAGTCAGGAAGAACAGACCGAATACGCCAAACATAATCAGGGCGCATCGCCAGTCCATTGCAAAGGCCACAGAAATGCCGCAAAGGATGCCCTTGCCGCCACGGAAGCCCAGAAAAGCCGGGAAATCGTGGCCAAAACTCACTGCCACAGCGCCCACCATGGAGCCTTCCATTTCATAGCCATAGGGCTCCAGCATCAGACGGCCCAGCAAGCACGCCAGTACAGCCTTGGTAACATCGATAAAAATGACAAGGGATGCATAACCCCAGCCGTAATTTCTCACAAAATTCGTCAGACCGGCATTACCGCTTCCGTGGGTACGCACATCGTCTTTCAGCAATGCGGAAACACAAACTGCACCATTGATATTTCCCAAATAGTAACCGGCAAATACAATAATCAGTATAGCAAGCCAATGCTGCCACATACTTTACTCCTCCTTATCGCCCTTTTGGCGAATGGTAATGCGAACAGGGGTACCCTGCAAGCCAAACACTTCCCGGATCTGGTTTTCCAAATACCGCTGATAAGAAAAGTGGAACAAACGAGCATCGTTACAGAAAATAACGAAATGGGGGGGCTTCGTTCCGGCTTGGGTCATATAGTAGATCTTCAGCCGGCGGCCCTTGTCCGTAGGCGGTTGTACGCGGGCTGTAGCTTCAGCCAAAATGCTGTTCAGAGCGCCGGTGGTGATACGGCTTGTATTCTGCTTGTTCACTTCCTGAATCACAGAAAACAGTTTATCCACCCGCTGACCGGTCAGCGCAGAAAGGAATACTACCGGTGCATAGGTCATATAGCTCAGTCCGTCGCGGACTGCCAATTCCTTATCACGCATGGTATTGGTTTCCTTGTCCTCAACCGCATCCCATTTGTTTACAACAATAATTGCTGCCTTGCCTGCCTCGTGGACAAGACCGGCGATCTTGGTATCCTGCTCGGTAACGCCGTCGTTGGCATCTATCAGGATCAGGCATACATCAGCCCGCTCAATGGCATTGATGGTACGCATATTGGAGTAGCGTTCGATCATATCGTCCACTTTACTCTTGCGGCGCATACCGGCGGTATCTATGAAGCAATATTTTCCGGTTTCATTTTCAAACTCGGAGTCAATAGCATCCCGGGTGGTGCCGGCGATGTTGGAAACGATAACCCGTTCCTCGCCCAAAATTCTGTTGAGCAGGCTGGACTTACCCACATTGGGCTTACCCACGATTGCGACCTTAATAACCTCGGAGTCTTCTTCCTCTTCTTCCCCATCAGGGAACTGCTCCAGGCACCAGTCAAGCAAATCGCCCGTGCCGTGGCCATGGACTGCAGACACCTCAAAAAGATCACCGATGCCTAAGCCGTAGAACTCGTACACATCCGGATTTACGGGGCCAATGGAATCGCACTTATTAACTGCCAGCGCCACGGGCTTTCCGGATTTCCGCAGCATGGTTGCCACATCCTGGTCCGCCGCTGTTACGCCGGAACGAACGTCCACCACCATGATAATGCAATCGGCCAATTCAATACCGATCTCTGCCTGGCGGCGCATAAACTTCAGCATATCGCTGTCGGTACCAGGCTCAATGCCGCCCGTATCCACCAAAGAAAAGGTACGGCTGCACCATTCGCAATCTCCATAGATTCGATCGCGAGTAACACCGGGAGTATCCTCCACAATGGAAGTTCTGTGTCCGGTGAGTTTATTAAAAAGCATAGACTTTCCAACGTTGGGACGGCCAACGATGGCAACTAAGGGTTTGGACATACCGATCCCCTCCTAACTACTCATATTATTACATAAATCACGTTGTAACGCAATGAAAATTCTTCCAATTTTCCACTAATTTTATAACCTGAAACGGAAAAAGAGGAAGGCAATACGCCTTCCTCACGCTTTCGCTTTTTCCTGCCTTAGTCAGCCTTGGCATTCAGAACCTGACGGCCATTGTAGTTACCGCAAGCCTTGCAAGCTCTGTGGGGCATGACGGGCTCACCGCACTTGGAGCAAACTGCCACGCTGGGGGCAGACAGCTTCCAGTTGGAGCCACGGCGCTTATCGCGACGGGCGCTGGACACTTTACACTTAGGAACAGCCATGGTTGACACCTCCTTGGTCAAACTGCTTTGACAGCATTCATTAATTACTTATCGAGAAGCTGCCGTAAAGCAGCAAAACGGGGGTCTAACTCTTTTTGACAATCGCACTTGCCTTCATTCAAGTTCTTGCCGCATCTGTAGCAAAGACCTTGGCAATCAGGCTTGCACAGTAGCTTGGAATCCATATTCAGCACAAGAACTGTGCGGACAATTTCTTCCAAGTCTGCGCTGTCCTCAATCAGAGGGAACACCCACTCGTCTTCGTTTTCTTCGTTGCTCAGTTCCTGCACCAAAACCACATCAATGGGCAGCTCCAGTTCGGAAGTAAAATCGGAAGCGCAACGGTCGCACACACCATGAATGGTGGTGGAAAGGTTGCCCTTCATAACCAGCACACCGGCGGTGTTACGCACCGTGCCGCTGGCAACAACAGGTTCATCTACCGGGTAGCAGTTACCATAACGAAGATCACTTAAATCTACACTTACGGAAAAGTCCACCGATGCACCGGGGCAGTCAATAATCTGAGAAAGCCCTAATCGCATAGTATCCCCCTCCTCGTAATCGTGCTTGACTATTATATAGTCATTTATTCCATTTGTCAAATGTTATTTTTGCTTTTTTCGGGCTATTTCTGAAGGAATTTACTTGAACATATTGTAGATATCCACATAAACATCTTCTTTGAATGGACCGGAAAGACCGGCATCGGAAATGATGGCCAAAAAGCCATCTTCATAGTCGTCCATTTCTATCAAAGAGCAGTAAACTTCCATTGCCTGCTCCATATCTTTTACGGCGATGGTGTAGATATTCAGCGCTGCCATACTGGAAACCGCATAGCTGATATAGTAAACAGGGCTTTCCACCACTACCATCTTCCAATAGCTTTGCAGATCTGTCACATTCTCGCTGAAAAACTCGATGCCACCATAGGATTCTGCCACTTGGACCATAATCGCTTCAAAATCTGCCATGGTCATATTCTCCACATCCGGATGGGAATAAACCGCTTTTTCAAAGCCATTGACAGCCAACTGGACCAGGGTACCTGCAATTACTTCATAGAGCTTGTAATCCACATAGCACTCATAGACATCCTCCGAAAGTTCCCCCTCCAGAAACGCAGTAAACAGCCACTCATTGCCCTGGGATTGGGTCTCTGCAAGATCAAGGGGCATTGTGTAGAAATCTCCCTCTACTGCGCCGTAGAAGTGTCCCAGTTCGTGGATCAATGTGCTGGCGCTTTGATAACCGGGCCCAAAGAAGCAGAACGGCTCTTGGCTCGCTAATGTGGTAAAGGCACCCTCCCGGGCATTGCTTTCATCGGTAAAGACAACGCGGTCTTCCTCGAACATTTTGTTCATTGCGTCCCGGGCAGCATCAGGCAGTGTTTCCATGTATCGTTCCACATAGTTCACGCCGCCTGCGTCATAATCCTGAAACATCAGGTTAGATATTTTCAGCTGCTGTATATACGACAGGTTTTCATATTCGCTCTGGAATGTGCTCAATGCATTCTTGCAAGACGGAAGCAGATAGGTATTAACGTAATCGCCCATGGTTTCCACCAATGCAGGCGCATAGTCCCGGTCATATCCCACTGCATAGGCATATTCATAGTAGTTTTCATACCCATAGATTCTGGCAATTTCATTGTTGTTTTTCACCAGTTCCCGGTAAATCTCAACCATCTCCGGCGCGCTGGAAGGATCTTCCAGGTCCCGATAAGCCACCAAAAGTTCTGCATTGCGCTGTTCCAGTTCTGCAACCCGGGGAGTATAGTGCATCAGTCGCTCCATCTCCGCATCGGTCCAGTCCTGGAAGAAATAATCCTTATTGGGTGCATCGGATCCGTAGATGCGGCGGGCACAAAGCATAAACTCATCGGCTACCTTATTATTGATCTCTTCGCTTTTCAGGTAGCGCTCGCTGGCCGTATTGTCGGTAGTATCGTAGCAATAGATTATATTGGCAATGCTGCACTGGTCATCAATAAATTCTGCCAGCTCTTCCAATTGCGTTTCCGCTTCTTCAATCTGTTCAATGGGTGCATCCTGCAAGTACAGCTGCTCAAGGGCTAAAAGATCTGCAGAAAACTTCTCCATATCTGCATCGGTCATCGTATAGACCAGATGTTTATTATAGGGGCTTTCCGGTTCCACGATCTGAGGCGCTGTTGTTTCAGGTATGATTGGCGTGGGGATCTTTACTTGGCATCCTGCCAAAACGCCAAAACTCAAGCAAAGGGCCAATAAAAGGCAAAGGATCTTTTTCATGTTTTTCCTCCTTTTGATGTCGGGATATTGCGGCTTCTACTTGCAATAAAACCGGTTATTTGATAACATAAGCTGTGAGGTGCTATTATGGAAATCTTATATCAAGATAATGACATCATTGTGTGTATCAAGCCGCCCAGGGTTCTCTCTACTGACGAACCGGGAGGCATGCCTGATCTTGTGCGGCAGGCATTGGGGGATCCTGAAGCCGATGTGCGCACTGTACATCGGCTGGACCGGGTGGTTTCCGGGTTGATGGTTTTGGCCAGAAACGCCTCTGCAGCCGCGGAACTTTCCAGGCAGATTCGGGAAAACCATTTTGCAAAAGAATATTTAGCCGTTGTTCACGGCACACCTCTGCAAGACACCGGCGCACTTACAGACCTTTTACTCAGGGACAAGCAGAGAAAAATGACCTTTGTTGTTACGCAGCCCGATAAAGGCGTCCAGGAAGCCATCTTACACTACCAGGTGGTCAACAAGGCAGGCGGCCTTTCCAGGGTGCAAGTCCAACTGGTAACCGGCAGAACGCACCAGATTCGAGTGCAGTTTTCTTCCCGGGGATTGCCTCTGGTGGGAGAGCGAAAATACGCCACTTTGGAAGATGACTGTGAGATTGCCTTATGGTCTTATCGGTTAGCCTTCAGTCACCCCGTTACCGGGCAGACTTTGGAGTTCATCCAGGTGCCTCCGGATATTTATCCCTGGAGCATTTGCTGAAGGGTATTTCGGAAGACTTCGTCCTGGGCTTGGGTACGTTTTTTCGGACCCTTTGTGCGGCCACCGGCTCTGCGGTACTTCCCGCTTTCGTGCCGGGTAAAAAGAAGGGCATCGATGTTATCCTGCGTATAGACCCATCCATCCTGGTGAAGAACCCGGGCGCTCTTGGCCATACACATGGAAGCAAGGCCATAATCCTGGGTAACTACAATGTCACCAGGCTCTACCCGGTTTACAAGGGCAAAATCTACACTGTCCGCCCCTTTATCTACTACAAAGGTTTGCGACCCTTCCCGGTGGAATTCGTGGGCCGTATCGCAAAAAAGCAAACAAGGAACGTTGTACTGCCTGCACTGGGAAACCACGATATTCGTCACAGGACAAGCATCTGCATCCACAAGCACTTTCATACACGTCCCCCCCCTTTCCCTTATTCTACCACAATGGAAGGAATTTTTCTATGGATAATTATAAATATTTTCAGCACAAGGATTGCGAATATTTCCCCTGCCATAAAACCGGCAAGCCGGAGGAGTTCAACTGTCTGTTCTGTTACTGTCCTCTGTATGCGCTGGGTAAGGATTGCGGCGGCAATTTTACATATACGGAAACTGGCGTTAAGGATTGCTCCGGCTGCCTGCTACCCCACCGTCGTGATACTTATGATCGCATCATAGCTAAAATGGAACAAGTGATCGCTCTGGCTAAAAAGCCTTGATTTTTTTCCCGACCCTGCTATAATATGCTTGTTTGGAGATATATCGAAGTGGGGACGTTTGCGAGCGCTGCCTGCGGCAGATGAAGCGAGCAATAAGGAGTGGCCGCGGTCAGCGAGGGACGAAGGTGCTTTGTCACCGAGGACATTCGCTGGGCACCGCAACAGGACATAACGGGGCTCCCCGTTCCATAAAAATTTAATAGTTTGTTATACTCCAGGTGGAGTTTAGCATATACGGAGACGTATCGAAGTGGGGACGTTTGCGAGCGCTGCCTGCGGCAGATGAAGCGAGCAATAAGGAGTGGCCGCGGTCAGCGAGGGACGAAGGTGCTTTGTCACCGAGGACATTCGC
>JAZRUE010000041.1:0-16538 GCA_045652345.1 Faecousia sp.
CCCTACCCCCAGGTGGTCTATGCCTCCTTCCTGTCCTGAAATGGACAATGTGTGCCTTATCTATGGAGGAAATGCTATCCTTCGTGCTTTCTCCTATTGCACAAAAAAACCTTGATTTTTTGTGAAAATGCTGTATAATAATGCTATAGGCAGCTTTCCGTGTTTCTGTATCAAACACGGCAAGCTGCTTTTTTTAATAAGTAACCTCTGAATCAACCGATGCAAAATACACAAAGTATATCTGCATTTCCGAAACTTTCATTTGTGCCAAAATCTCTCACCGCTTTTCTTTGCGGATTTATTCATCGGTTACTTTATAACATGAGGTGTATATGAAAAAGACTGTTTTTTATACCGAGATTGCTTACCTCCTTGGAATGTTCCTGCTGGCTGCGGGCACTGCCCTGACTGCCTACGGCGGCTTTGGCATTTCCATGGTGGTGGCCCCCGCCTATATCCTGCATTTGTATGTTTCCCGGTTTTGGCCCCTTTTCAGTTTTGGCATGGCAGAATATGTGCTGCAAGCGCTGCTTTTGCTCCTTATGACGCTCTTTTTGCGAAAGGCCAAACTCTCCTATCTGCTCAGCTTCGGCGCCGCCATTCTCTACGGACTATTTTTGGATGGGGCTATGGCGCTGACCGGCCTGCTCCCGGAAAATCTTTATGGGCAAATTGGGGCATATATCCTGGGCGTACTGCTTTGCTGCAGCGCCATTGCCCTGCTCTTTTCCAGCTATCTGCCCCCGGCAGCCTACGAGATGTTCGTCAAAGAACTGTCCGCCAAACTGCATAAGCCCATCCACACTGTGAAAACCATTTACGATTGCAGCAGCCTTGCCCTTGCAGTGCTCCTGAGCCTTGCCTTCTTCGGCGGCTTTGAGGGCATCGGCATCGGCACTGTCCTTTGTGCCTTTTGCTACGGATGGATCATCCGCTTTTTCCAAAAGCTATACGACAAACGGTTTCAATTCACCGATAAATTCCCCCTGCGCAAACACTTTGAATAATTGGAGGAACACCCTATGAGTAGAAAATACAGACTGTCCACCGCCCTGGATGTGGACGACATTCTGATGGAATGCACCGCCTATGCCATCCGGCTGGCAAATGAAAAGTACAAATTCGACCCCCCTATGACCATTTACGAAAAGGAACGCTGGGGCAAGCTGGGCACCCGTGCCGACAGCATCTATCCCTATTTCAGCGACCCGGAATTTTACCGCACCCAGCCTGTGTATGAAGGGGCAAAGGAATTCGTCCGTCGGCTGACCCAGATGACCGAGGTGTTCATCTGCACCGCTGTGCCGCCCCAGTTTATGGGCATCCGGGCCCAGCGGATCATGGAAGAATTCCCGGAGATTCCTGCGGATCACATCTATATGGGCGCCCGGAAGGAGAATATCCACACCGATATTCTCTTTGACGATGCGATGCACAACATCCTCACTTCCAACGCCAAGTACCCCATTCTGATGCGCCGTCCCTGGAATCAGGAAGCCACCGGTATGCTGGCGGTGAATCACTACGAGGAATTTCTGAAGATCGTGGAAGTGATCGCAGAGAGCTACTCCGCCAAGCCCGGGGCTTTAGCCCCTGAGGACCCGGATATTGTGGTTTTGGTTGGCCCATCCGGCAGCGGCAAATCCAAGATCGCCACCCGTTTTCTTTCTGAAAATACCTCCTTTGAAAAACTGGGCAGCTACACCACCAAGGACCCCACCGCCGTGGAAGAAAATCAGTGGTACACCTATATCCCTCTTGAAGAATTTCGAAATATGTGCGATAATGGAGAAATGCTCCAGTCCACCATGTATGCCGGCCACGGCTACGGCTCCAAAAAGGGGGATGTGGAGAAGATTCTTGCCCGGGGCAAGCGGGTGATGACCACTATGGATATTTGCGGTGCCATGTCCTTAAAGACCTATTTCAAGAATGTCACCACCATCTACATTAAGCGGGATAAAAAAGCGCTGATGGCAAATATTCTGCGGAAGAACTCCTCGATTGAAGATAAGGTCAATCGGCTCACCGCCATTGAGTATGAAGAGAAGAATGCCGCGCTTTGTGACTATGTGGTTCGCTTCGACACCTATGCCGAAGCCCTCGCCCAGCTCCACGATATTTTAAAATAAGGGGACATTTTCTTGAAAAAACTTTGTATTTTGCTGGTGCTTTGCCTGCTGTTTGCCGGTTGCGCCTCCGTAGCACCTCCTGCAGACGGCTGCGCAAGCGGACACCTGGACGAAGCCAACGACGGCTTCTGCGACCGCTGCAACAGCTTCCTGTTGGTGTTCGTGGACTTCTACAACCTCAATGACATCCACGGCAAATTAAACGATGCCTCCACCCACCCCGGTTTGGACGAACTGAGCAGTTATTTGGCCGAGGCAAAGCAGACGGACAGCCACGCCATCTTCCTCAGCACAGGCGATATGTGGCAGGGCGCTTCGGAGTCCAACCTGACCCAGGGTTATATTATGACCGACTGGATGAACCAGATGGGCTTTGCCGCCATGGCTATGGGCAACCACGAATATGACTGGGGCGAAGAGCCGGTGACCGGCAACGAGGCCCTGGCCCAGTTCCCTCTGCTGGCCATCAATATCTATGACCGATCCACCAACCGGCAGGTCACTTATTGCGAAAGCTCCACCATGGTGGACCTGGGAACCATTCAGGTAGGCATCATCGGTGCCATCGGTGACTGCTACTCCTCCATTGCCGCCGATAAAACAGAGGATATTTACTTCCTCACCGGCTCAGACCTGACCGGTCTTGTGAAAGCCGAGTCCGAAAAACTTCGGGGCCAGGGTGCAGATTTCATCGTGTACTTACTCCACGACGGCAGCGGCAACAGCAAATCCGGCGCTGTATCAAACAATCAGCTTCAGTCCTACTATGACCCCTCCCTTTCCGACGGCTATGTGGATCTGGTCTTTGAAGGCCATACCCACCAAAAATATGTCCAAACCGACAGCTATGGCGTGTACCACCTGCAAGGTGGCGGTGATAACGACGGCATCACCCACGTGGAGGTGGCCATCAACACCACCACCGGCAAAGGAACTGTCCAGACTGCTGAACTGGTGGATACCTCCGACTATTCCTATTATGAAGACCACCCGGTGGTGGATCAGCTGATGGAAAAGTACGCTGATCAGGTAAGCGTGGGCGAAGAAATTCTCGGCAGCAATAAGATCAGCCGCAGCGGCCGGGATATCTGCCAACTCTCTGCGGACCTTTACTATAAGAAAGGTCTGGAGCTTTGGGGCGACCAGTATAAGATCGCTCTGGGCGGCGGTTTCTTCCAGCTGCGTTCCCCGGGTTACTTAGCAGCCGGAAAGATCTCCTATAAAATGCTCTATTCCATTCTCCCCTTCGATAACCAGCTTGTGCTTTGCTCCATCAAGGGCAAAGACCTGCAGGACAAGTTCTTCTATACCAATAACGACCGCTATTATATCGGCTACGGAGATTACGGCAGACAGTTAAAGAACAACATAGACCCCAATGCCACCTATTATGTGGTGGTGGACACCTACACCTCCCTGTACGCCCCCAACCGTCTGACGGAAGTGGCACGCTACCAGGCAGATGTATATGCCCGGGATCTGCTGGCGGACTATATCCGCAATGGCGGCCTTTCCTGAATAAACAAAAGTCAAAACAAGTTTCGCAGATCTAAAACCGTCCCTTAGCGGGACGGTTTTTATTTGCCCTCTTTTATTTAACAATTTATAGCAAGATATACTGGACATTCCATTTGTTCTATGGTATCCTAATAGAGAAGATTGCTCGCAGAGCAAAAATATCAGGGAGGAAAAGACAATGGCAAACTACAAAGACTTATTCATGTATCACCTGGACAGAGAAGGTATCAAGTATGAGGACAGAAACGAGCACTGCGTAAAGATCACTTACAGCGGTGACAACCTGAAGTCCATTCCTGTTTATGTGTTCTTCGACGAGGATGGCGATCCCATGGTGCAGTTTAAGTGCTGGGATATTGCTAACTTCAAGAACAAGGAGCTGGCCGGCATCCGTGCCTGCAACGAAGCCAACAACACCTACCGTTGGGTGAAGTACCACATCGACGATGACGGCGATGTAATTGCTTCCATCGACGCTTACATCGAAAGCGGCACCTGCGGCAAGGAATGCTTGTCCCTGGTCAGACGGGTCGTCAACATCACCGACGATGTATACCCCATCTTTGGCAAGGCCATGTGGGGCTAATTCCAATCTATTATACCCCCGCCGGGAATCCGGCGGGGGTTCTTCTTTCTTTATGTTCTTTGGATGCTTTTGGCGCCTGCTCCTGCCAGGCTTTTTCTTGCAGGCCGGATACAATGGACGCCCTGCCGGGAAAGTTCCGTTTTTTCACACAACCATTGGTGGAACAACTGCATTCCGGGCGGGGTTGTTGACTTTTGGGGAAATGGGACTATAATAAAAGAAAGGCGGTGCTTGCCGCCTTAATACATCATACAGGAGGCACACTATGACAGCTGATACTATGAAGGAAATGTTTATCCGCACGTTGAAAAGAGAGAACGAGTTTTTTGAGCGTTATGACGATTCCCGGGATGATATGGTATCCCTCTACGTGGAAGGCGATAATATGGAGGAGATCGAAATCATGGTCAGCTTCAGCCGCCTGAACAACGGCTCTTTGATGGTGCATGTGGCCTGCTACGATCTGCCCAATTTCTCCAGCCGCCTGGAAGCAGGTTACAGACTTTGCAACACCCTCAATGATGACGAGCTGGTAAAATACTACATCGACGACGACGGCGATTTGGTTACCACCAACTGCCTGTTCTATAATGCATACGGCGTTTCCTGCGATTACTCTCCCGAGGAAACTTTGATCTTGGCCACCATCACCGCCACCAGCATTGATGAAGTGTATCCCAAGGCACAAAAGGCAAGATGGGCATAAACCTCTGCTAAATAAAAAAGATCCCACCGATTTTTCGGTGGGATCTTTATATTTTAAGGATTACTTAAACAGTTCCACGGGCAGGAAGAAAGCAGGAACACGGTTATGGGCGTCCACATTTTCAGCATTTCTTCTGATATCTTCAAGATAATCTTCCATATCGCCACGGTCAGCGCTTGCGATCAGCATATTGATTGCTTCTCTGACGGTATCTACACGGCCGGACTGCAGAATCCGATAGAGAATTGCCAGCACTTCAGGGTTGGCATATTCCGGACCAACGGGGCAGTTGGGGCAGGACAGATAATGGCTGTAGAGTTCTCTGGACAGCTGCTCGTATCTTGCCAGGTACTGGCCATATCTTCTGCGGTTGTTCACCTTCATCAGGATACCGCCGATGACCATCAAAAGGCCGGGAATCAGAATTACGCCTGCAACAGCACTCAGGTTCGTTTCAGCAGAGGACATAGCTGCCATCGCGATCATACCAAAGGTGGAAATAATGGCACCCCATACGATCAGCGCGCTCTTTGCGCCACGGCCGTACTTATTCACATTCTCGCAGACCTCGTCATATTCTTTGAACTGGGCAGACTTCAGGGAGAAGTGGGAAATTGCCCCGGACAAAGAATCCTGCTCGCCCTTACGGGTGGCATCCTTCATCATCTTGTACTGCTGAGCCTGGGCTTCATAGGGATTTTGAACATAGGTGGGTTCGGCAGCTGCGATCTGCTTGCCGCAGTTCATGCAGAAGGTAGAGCCATCTGCAATGGCAGCGCCACATTTGGGACAGAACATAATGCAATCCTCCTTAATTTGGATACAACAATTATAACAACCGTGTCAAAATTTGTCAACAATCCGCCTCTTACAGAAAGAAGGAAGCAGGCACAAAGAAAGTGGATATCCCGGTTTGGGCGTTGATATCCGTGGTGTTTTGCCGAATGGCGGTAAGGTACTGGTTGGTTTCCCGCCCGTTTCCGAACTGGAGCACACAGTCCCGAATCGTATCTGCTCTGCCGGACTGGATCATTCTGTAGAAATGGATCAGGACCTCGGGGTTGGTGTATTCCGGGCTGACGGGGCAATTGGGATAGCTGAGATAATGGTTCATCAGTTCCACGGAAAGGTGGCCATACTGCTCCCGATAGCGCTCAAGATTCCTGCTGCTGCGCAGCTTCATCACAATGCCGAAGGCAATCATGGCGTTTCCGGGCAGGAAAAGAACAAGCAGCGCTGCCTCCGGGGATGCGCCTTCGCTAAGGTCTGTAAACAGCATCAAAAGACCGATGGCTGCTACAATGATACCCCAAACCAGCAGGGCTACCTTTGCGCCGGGTGCATAGTGATTTACCTTTTTGCAGGCATCGTCATAATCTTTGTAGGCATTTGCTTTTTGAGAGAAATGGGTAATGGCTGCAGACAAAGCTTCCAGTTCCTTTTGGCGGGTGGCTTCCTTCGCCATCTGATACTGCTGCAGCTGGGCTTCATAGGGGTTGGGCGCCGCATAAGCAGGCTGAGGTGCAGGGGTAACACGCCCTCCGCAATTTACGCAGAAAGCCGTTTTTTCCGCAACCGGTGTGCCGCAATAGGGACAAAACATCGTAGAAACCTCCTTTTTCTGTCAACGGGTTTTTCTAAAAGGAAAGACCTTCTATACTTCTATTATAGCAACTTTCACTGGATATGCAAGGCAAAATCCATTTCTTTTCCTATGATCGACAGCCAAAAAAGCCTGTGCTATGGCGAAAATGCTTTTAATGCTGTTTGTGTTCCTTTCCGATTTAAGATAGCTCGGTGAGGATATGTCCATTCTCATCTTTAGGGTTGTCTTTTTTGTCGAATCATGATATAATGCTAAAATACTATACTGTGAAGGTGGGTGAATGGCCGATGGCTTTGCAACAAAAACCCAAGCAAAAGCTGTATATCGGTATCTGCATTGCCGCAGTTTTGGCTTTGGTTTTCCTTCTGGCCTTCTCCGGCGGTAACTGGGATCTTCTGCGGAAGCTCTTTACCCAGGAATACACCAACGAAGAAATGCAGGATTTGCTGGGCGATTTCGGCTGGCGCGGTTATGTACTGATCATTGTGCTTTCTGCCCTGCAGGTGCTTTGCACCGTTATGCCGGCAGAACCCATTCAGGTGCTATCCGGTTTCACCTTCGGCATTCCCGGCGGTCTTGCTCTGTGCGTGCTTGGTGTTACCATCGGCAACATTCTGATCTACGTTTTGCAAAAGACCTTTGGCGATAAGTTCCGAGGCTTCTTTATTAAAAAACTACACTTGGATTTGGAAGCGATTTCCACCTCCACCAAGTGTATGATGATCATCTTTATTCTCTATTTCCTGCCTGCTATTCCCTACGGCATGATCTGCTTCTTTGCGGCTGGCACGGGAATGTCCTTCCGGCGCTACTTTGTGGTCACATTTTTGGGCACCATCCCCTCGGAGGCCCTGGGCGTCATCCTGGGACATATGACCATCTCCTCCAACTGGATCATCACCCTTTGCACCTTCATCATCATTGTGCTTTTGCTGGTGATTATGTTCTGGAAGAAAGATCTGCTTTTCTCCAAGCTGAACAACTATGCAGGAAAGCATCAAAAGTCCACCACCGTAAAAGTACGGGATATGAACGGGCCGCTCCTGGGTCTGGTGTACCATGTGTGCCGCTTCTATTTCTTCCTTTCCGGCATCCGTATGAAGGCCGTCAAAAAGGTGAAAGTGCCGGACAAGCCCTCCATTTTCCTTTGCAACCACGGTTCTTTCATTGATTTTATCTACACCGCCGCTATTTTGCGGAAATATAAGCCCAACTTCATTGCTGCCCGGCTATACTTCTACAACAAGTATTTGGGCTGGCTGCTGCGGAAACTGGGGGCCTTCCCCAAGAGTATGTTCGCCACAGACCTGGAAAACGCCAAGAACTGTCTGACCGTTCTTCGGGAGAAAAACCACCTGGGTATGATGCCGGAAGCCCGGCTTTCTACCGTTGGTCGGTTCGAGGATATTCAGGACAGCACCTATTCCTTTATTAAAAAGGCCGGTGTCAGCATCTACACCCTGAAGTTCAGCGGCGATTACTTTGCCGATCCCAAGTGGGGCAAGGGTATGCGCCGGGGCTCTATGGTGGAAGCAGAATTTGACATTCTCTACACTGCCGAGCAGGTGCAGAGCCTTTCCCTGGAAGAACTGAAGCAGGGCATTGAGCAGCGCCTCACCTACGATGAATTCCAGTGGCTGGCAGAGCGTCCCAAGCAGCGCTACCGTTCCCGCCGTATGGCAGAGGGCCTGGAAAACATCCTCACCGTCTGCCCCATTTGCCACGGCAGACACACCATTATCACCAAGAAAGACAAGGTCTTCTGCGAAAATTGCGGACAGCTGACCTCTGTGGACGACCGGTACGCTTTTACCGGGGACTTCCAATTCGCCAACTTCGCCCAGTGGTATGACTGGCAAAAGGCCTATATAGAAAAAGAAATTCTGGAAAACGAGGCCTTTGCCCTCACTTCGGAAGTGGAATTGCGGCTGCCCAGTAACGGCAAGGGTCTTACCCGCCACGGCGGTTACGGCGTTTGCTCCCTGAGCAGGGACGGACTGACCTACACCGGCACCAAGGACGGTCAGGAAGTCAGCCTCCACTACTCTATCCAAAAGATTTATCGTCTGCTCTTTGGCGCAGGAGAAAACTTCGAAGTCTACGACGGTACAGAAATTCAGTATTTTGTGCCGAAGGAAAAGCGCTCCGCTGTAGATTGGTATGTAACCTCTATGATTCTCCACGATATGACCTCCAAAAAATAAAACAAAAGGAGGGGATCCTTATTCCTACAAAGGAAAAGCCCACCAAACAAAAGCAACAAGCCTACTCCAGCATCAATCTCCGGTCCTTTGTAACTGTGGTAGCCATTTTGCTGGCTGTGCTGTTCTTCTGTGGCTCTCTGTCCTACTTCATCCCCCAGGGTCAATTTGCCCGGGATGCAGACGGCAACATTCTTCCCGACACCTATGAAGCCGGAAAGATCGAAGGCATTTCTTTCTGGCGTGTGATTAGCGCCCCTGCCCGGGTATTTGCATCGGAAGATGCCCTCACCATTATTATGATCAGCCTTTTCCTGCTGATTATGAGCGGTGTATTCAACCTGCTGGAGAAAACCGGCGGTGTAAAAACCTTTATTGTGCGCATTATGCGCCGCCTGCGGGATCGGGGCGGCCCGGTGGTTTGCATCACTGTGCTGATTTTCATGCTCTTCGGCAGCCTTTTCGGTATGTTTGAAGAACTGGCTACCCTGCTGCCGCTGATCGTCGTATTTATGCTTTCCATGAAGATGGATACTATGGTTGGCTTGGGCTCCTGCCTGCTGGCAGCCTGCTTCGGCTTCTCCACCGCCATCTCCAATCCCTTCTCCGTTGGCACGGCAGCCCAGCTGGCCGGCATTCACGCCTCCTCCGGTATGTGGCTGCGAATCGTTTTCTTTGTGATCGTTTATGGGGTTCTGTGTCTGTTCCTGATGCACTACCTGAAAAAGATCCAGGCAAACCCCAAGTTATCCCCCTCCTATGAATCGGACCTGAAAAAACGGAAAAGTCTGGCCATCGATGCGGAGGAACTGCCTAAAAACCAGAAAAAGCTCTTCCGGGTCTACTCCGTATTCTTTGCCATTCAGGGCGCACTGCTGGTGGCCATTGCCGGCATCCGGGCTATCTCGGATTTCGCCATTCCCATTCTTTCCGCCAGCTTCCTGATTTCCGGACTGATCGCAGGCGGCATCGTCTGCAAGAATTTCCGGCAGGTGTTGTCCCACTTCTTCAGCGGCGCAGCGGCTATGCTTCCTGCGGTTCTGATGATTGCCATTGCTTCCTCTGTCAAACTGGTGATGGTAGAAAGCAACATTATCGACACCGTTATGAACACCGCTTTGCAACTGTTGCAGGGCAAAAATCCCTTCGTTACCATCCTGCTGATCTATGGACTGATTCTGTTCCTGCAGGTGTTCATCGGCTCTGCTTCTGCTAAAATCTTCCTGGTTATGCCCATTATTCTTCCCATTACAAACGTCTTGGGCATCTCCCCCGAACTGGTGATCCTCACCTACTGCATGGCAGATGGCTTCACCGATGTGATTCTGCCCACTAACCCGGTTCTGCTGATTGGCCTTTCCATGGCCAATGTTTCCTACTGGAAATGGCTGAAATGGACCTGGAAATTGCAGTTGGGTCTATTCCTGATCTCTTTGCTGGTTCTGTTTTTTGCGGTGCAAATTGGTTACTAAAAGCAACTCCCCTGCCCAAGGCAGGGGAGCTTTTTTATAGGTTCAATAGGACCAGGGCGGCGGCACCCACGGCCAGGCCGATCCATTGCTGGAAGCGGAGCTTTTCCCGGAAGCCGATGGCGGCAATCAGGGCGGAAAAGGTCATCGCAAAGAGAGGATACAGATATTCCAATTCTTTGCTCCTCCCGTTTTTGTCTTTCTCGTACAATTCTACTCCTTTGCCGCGGGAAATGCAAGGGCTTCTGTGCCGCAGAAATATATTGCTTTTATGGCCAAAATACAGTATACTAATATGTTAGGAAAGCAAAAAAATCCTGGCGAAATTTAGGAAAGCACTTGAGGAAACCCTATGTACGAAGCAATTTTAGCAGAGCTGAAAGCCTTTGACACCATCATCATCCACCGCCATCACAAGCCGGACGGAGATGCGATCGGCAGTCAAGTGGGCCTGAAGTATCTTTTGAAAGAGAATTTCCCCGAAAAAGAAGTCTATGCCGTAGGTGACGCCCCCGGCTTCTACGGTTTTGTGGAAGGCTCCGAGGTAGATGAGATCCCGGACAGCAAATATGAAAAGGCCCTGGCAGTGATTTTGGACTGCGGCGGCGTGAATATGGTCAATGACGAGCGGTACAAGCTGGCAAAAAAGACGGTGCGCATCGATCATCACCTGTTCACCGGGGCTTTTGCCGATGTGGAAGTGATCGACAGCAGTTACGAAAGCTGCTGCGGAATGGTTGCCCACCTGGCGATGGAATCCGGCTTCAAGCTGAACGAGATCGCCGCCAAGGCTCTTTATACCGGCCTGGTCACCGACTCCGGCCGCTTCCGCTACGATGCCACCACCTCCCGAACCTTCACCCTGGCGGCATTCCTGCTGCAGATCCCCTTCGATGTGACCGGGATCTACCGCCCCCTCTATGCGGACACCTATGAGAGCAAGAAACTGAAGGCCCAATTTGTGCTGAAGATCCAGTTCACCTCCAACAATGTGGCCTACATCTACACCACCAAGGAAGAATTTGACCGGTTGGGTGCGGATCTGTTCACCGTTTCCCGGGGTATGGTGAACACCATGGCAGATATGAAGAACGTAAACATCTGGTGCAATTTCACAGAAACGGACAAAGGCGTTCTGTGCGAACTGCGTTCCAGCCTTTATAACATCAACCCCATTGCAGTGAAGTATGGCGGTGGCGGTCACGCCAAGGCCAGCGGTGCCACCGTTGCCGACAGAGAAACGGCTATGGCTATGCTGCAGGACCTTAATGAATTGGCAGGAGAATAATATGAACAGAGAAATTATGGAAAAGATCTTGGAAAAGATCAAAGAATATGACCGGATCATGATCTTCCGTCATGTCCGCAACGACGGCGACTGCGTTGGCGCCACCAAGGGCTTCAAGACCATTCTGCAGCTGACCTTCCCGGGAAAGGAGATTTATCTCATCGACCACGAGCGGGCGGCTTACCTGGAATTTTTGGGCCCGGAAGACGAAGAAGTGGCAGACGAGATCTACGAAAGCGCTCTGGGCATCGTGCTGGACACCGCTTCCGAAGCCCGAATCTCCAATAAGAAGTACACCCTCTGCAAGGAACTGATCAAGATCGACCATCATATTCCCTTGGAAGATTACGGAAATATGCAGTGGGTGGAAGAGGAGCGCTCCTCCTGCTGCGAAATGATCGTAAAATTCTATGATACCTTCAAGGAAGAACTGAAGATCAATTCCGAAGCAGCCACCTACCTCTACACCGGTATGGTCACAGACTCCGGCCGGTTCAAGTATGAGGGCGTCACCGGCGATACCATGCGCTATGCAGGCATTTTGCTGGATGTGGGCGTGGATACGGAGACCCTCTACGCCCGGCTGTACCTGGAGGCTTTTGAATACCTGAAGTTTAAGGCAGAGATCTACAGAAGAATGCAGATCACCGAAAACGGCGTGGCCTATATCTATGTGGATAAGGAAATGCAGAAGGAATTCAACCTGACCCTGGAGCAGGCCAGCGCCTGCGTCGGCACTTTGGATTCCATCCGTGGCTGTCTGTGCTGGATCGTCTTTGTGGAAAACGGAGATGCGGAAGGCTCTATCCGTGTCCGTCTGCGCTCCCGGTTCGTCCAAATCAATCCCATTGCGGAGTTGCACCATGGCGGCGGTCACGCTTGCGCCAGCGGCGCCACCGTTTATAGCCTGGAGGAAATGGAGCAGCTGCTGAAGGAAGCAGATGCCCATGTAAAGCAATACAAGGATACACACGAGGGCTGGCTATGAGAATTTTAATTACCAATGACGACGGCATGCAGGCCCAGCAGCTGGTGCCTCTGATCCGCTGGTGCCGAAAGTTAGGCGAAGTGACCGTAGTTGTTCCCAAGGTGGAGCAAAGCGGCAAGAGCCACAGCATCGATATCAAGAATCCCTTTGAAGTCAAGCAGGTGGAGCTTGCCCCGGATGTGACCATCTGGGCAGTGGATTCCACCCCTGCCGACTGTGTCCGCATTGCGGTGCTGGCTATGGAAATGAAATTTGACCTGGTGATCTCCGGCATCAACCGGGGCTTGAACATCGGTGCAGATATTATGTACTCCGGTACGGTGGCAGCTGCCAGCGAGGCGGTGAATCTGGGAATTCCTGCGGTGGCGGTTTCCACCACCTGGGCAAACTACCCCACCGCTACGGACAAGTTGGATGAAATTCTGGAATATTTCCGGGAGAAGGGCTTGTTTTCTATCCATACATTATATAATGTAAACATTCCCACAACAGTCACAAAGGGCATCCGGATCACCCATCCCGGCGGACCCTACTTCTCCGATGATTATCAGAAAGAGGGAGACTGTTGGAAGCCCAACGGTGTTCCTGTTTGGGAAGACAGTAATGATGACAGTTTGGATACAGATGCCACTATGCATGGCTACATCACCATTTCCCCCCTTACCATCAACCGCACCGATTGGGATGTCTATCACAAGTTAACCAAATAACAAAAGGCACGCCCAAGCGTGCCTTTTGTTATTTAATGGAGAATGGATAATTGACAATGGATAATTGTTGTGTCGGCTTTGCCGACGATTAAAATATGTGCAAGCAAACTTGCTTGCACACCTTCATTGTGCATTGTGCATTATCCATTGTCCATTAAATAAAAAAGACCACCGGTCGGTGGTCTTTTTTATTTGGGAAATTAAGCAGCGCTGGGGGTGACCAGACCGGTGGGAACAGACTGACCGAAGAGGATGAATGCCAATTCGGGGTAGTCAACGAATACGTTCCGGGTGCCGGTGATGGACTCAACAGAGTCGTTACGGCCCAGTTCCCAGGAGTCAACGGGGTCAGCCTCGATCCAACCCAGAAGGGTGTCAACGCTCTCGATAACGGTATTCAGGCTGTAAACATCGCCATCCCAACGAACATAGGCGTACAGAACAGTACGGGCGCAGTCACCGCGAAGATCGTACTTGGTGGTGAAGGTGTTGGGATAGAAGCAGCCGCTGCTGGAGCCGTAAGGCTTATTACCGCGGGAGGAGTTGTTGCTGGAAATGGTGGGACGCAGAGTCATAATGTCTGCGCTTACACCCTGAGAGTTATTGCTGGGATCGTCATCCACGGTGTGGCTCTTGGGCCAGCAGTGCTCGCGGTTGTAGGTGGAGCCGTCCCAAGTGGCGGTCAGCTCATCGCCAGAATAGAAGGTAGTCAGCTTGGTGGTTACTGCCTTCTGGCAATCGGTGAAGCCGAACAGGTAGCGCACTTCGCCATAGGTGGTCTGCTTGGTGTGGGCATTCACCATCAGAGTCTTCAGAGCAGCAAACAGGTCACTCTGAGGAACGGAGCTGAGGGTGGAAGAGCCGCTAAGTGCAGACAGCTGGCTCAGGCTGGTGTTCTTGGCAGTGTAGAAAGCCAGTGCGTTGGGGGACAGGGAGGTAGCGGTATCGCCACGGATGCCCCAGTTTGCGATCACATTGGTGTAGTCGCCGTTGCTTACATAGGTGTAGGTAACGGAGGAGGGTTCCACATGGTCGCCGGAGGGAGCGACAGTGCCACCGCCGATGCCGCCGCCGGAGGAAGAACCGGCCTTCACATAGGAGTCAAGGCTGCAGCCGGTGTCAAACTCTACCTTGCCGTTGTAGTTCTTGATCACACCAGAAACGGTGATGGTGTCGCCAACAGCAATCAGGTCAGCACCGGTGCCCTTCATGCGGAAGCACTGAATGGGCTTATCGGTCTTGCCTGCTACAACGATGGTAACAGTCACATTGCCATAGCTGGAGCTATAAGCAGTATCCACGGAGGTGATCACGCCGGTCAGGGTCTTTCTGCCGGTCAGCTGTGCGCCGGTGGCCAGCTCGTAAGCAGCATCAACGATCTGCTCGGGAGTCATATCAGCGCCTTCGGCAACACCTTCCTTGTAGGAATCCAGAGTACAACCGGTATCGAATTCGATGGTGCCGTTGTAGTTCTTGATGTTACCTGTGACGGTGATGGTGTAGCCTTCACCGATCACATCTGCGCCGGTGCCCTTCATACGGTAGCACATAATGGGCTTGTCTTCCTTGCCTTCTACAACGATGGTAACGGTCACATTGCCGAACTGGTCATTGTAGGGATCGTTTACAGTGATGATCTTACCGGTCAGGGTCACACCGTCCAGGGTGTTAGTGCCGGTCAGTGCGTAAGCGGCATCCACGATCTCAGCAGGAGTCATTTCTACGGGAGCATCGGTGTCATCGGGAGTGGGCTCCGGAGTAGGCTCCGGAGTAGGCTCGGGAGTAGGCTCGGGGGTAGTGTTACCGGAAGAAGCGCCTTCCCAAACCAGAGAAATAATGGCGAAGCGATCCTTGTTGCTGGTGCTGTTAGAAGGACAGTTGTTTACAACCTCCATGGTGAAGTTGCCTGCGAGGGGAGTCTCGAGCACCCACTCATCCTCGAAAAGCTTGAGCTTGTCATTGGAAGAAGACAGGCCGGTCCTTGTAAAGTCATGGGTGGCATAAATTTGACCGTTGGCATCCTTAATGGTAACTTTTACAGAAAGCTTGGTATCAGAGAACGGCATGGTGTACTTGATGCTAAGCTTGGAAATACCGGTAGTAAGGGTGGGAGAGGTAAGCTTGCCAATTTGGGAGGTCTTACCGTTCATACAAACTGCCTTGTAGGTTTTGTCGGGACCGATCACGGAGAACACCGGGTTGGAATTCGAAGTACCACCGACGAGAATTGCGGAATTCACAGTCTTCCAGCCGTTGGCAGTGGTGTAGGTGTTGGAATAACCCGTGTCACCGTTGGCAGATGGGATGGTGTCAAAGTCGGCAGAGCCGCCTACAGCAGGAACAACGGGTGCGGGAGTGGGTTCCGGAGTAGGCTCGGGAGTGGGCTCGCGAGAAGGCTCGGGAGTGGGTTCCGGAGTGGGCTCGGGAGTGGGTTCCGGAGTGGGTTCCGGAGTGGGTTCCGGAGTAGGCTCGGGAGTAGGCTCGGGAACCACGGGAGCAGAGGAAGCTGCGCCTTCCCAAACCAGGGAAAGGATGGTAAACCGGTCCTTGTTGCTGGTGCTGTTAGAAGGACAGTTGTTTACGACCTCAATGGTGAAATCGCCTACGATGGGAGTATCAAGTGTCCACTCATCGGTATAAACAACATACTTTTCACTGCTGACCATGTTGAGGTTCTCGATGACATGGGTATAGGCATTGCCGGCTGCATCCTTAACGGTGACGGTCACGGAAAGCTTAGTGTCTGTGAACATCTTAGTGTATTTGACTGTCAGCTTGGAAATACCGGTAGTCAGGGTGGGGGAAGTAAGTTTACCGATCTGGGTGGTTCTGCCGTTGAGGCAAACCGCTTTGTAAGTTTTGTCGGGACCGACAACTTTAAATGCAGGGTTTGCGTCGGAGGAACCACCAACCTGAATTGCGGCAAACTGTGTGGACCAGCCATTAGCGGTAGAGTAAGTATTGGTGTACTGACTGTCGCCACCGCTGGTGGTGTTGATTACGAGGGCGTTAAAGTCAGCAGAGCCGCCTACAACAACAGGTGCATCGGGAGTGGGTTCCGGAGTGGGCTCAGGAGTGGGTTCCGGAGTAGGCTCAGGAGTAGGCTCCGGAGTGGGTTCGGGAGTGGGCTCGGGAGTGGGTTCCGGAGTAGGCTCGGGAGTAGGCTCCGGAGTAGGCTCCGGAGGGGGGTCGGGAACGGGCTCGGTGCAGATACCCTCACCGTGTTCACCGTCGCACAAAAATTCCTCGCAAAGCTCACAGGGGGCGTGCTCCGCCTCAGCTTCCTCGGCAAGCTCAGGTGCGCCGAGAATGACCACCAGATGCTCCGAATCAC
>JAZRUE010000042.1:0-4756 GCA_045652345.1 Faecousia sp.
AACCGATAAATTGGAAGATGGCATTGACTGCCTTTGTATGGGTTTTGATACTGAGCTTACATTCCAAAAGCTCGAAGATGCCTGCATACTTCTTGGAAGAGGGATAGACTACATAGCCACAAATCCCGATTGGGTTTGTCCCACATGGTATGGCTTCGTGCCTGATTGCGGCTCTGTCAGCGAAATGCTCTATAATGCCACCAAGCGCCGCCCCCTCTTTATCGGCAAGCCTAAACCGGAAATGGCGCTGCTGGCTATGGAAAAAACCGGCTTTACCCCAGAGCAGACCGCCATCGTAGGCGACCGACTCTATACGGACATTGCCTGTGGCAACAATGCAGGCATTACCAGCATTTTTGTGCTGTCCGGAGAGGGCACTATGGAAGATGTGGAAAATGGGGAAACCAAGCCGGATTATATTTTGCAGAACATTCAGGAACTTTATCATAAGATCCGATAAGCCCTAGAGGTCTTTGAGAAGAATACGAAAGAAGTGGAAGGCATGAGAAGAGTAAAGATAAGACGGGAAGAATATGAGTTTGCCGTGATTGGCGGCGGAATGTCGGGATTGTGTGCAGCCGTTGCTGCAGCAAGACACGGAGTAAAAACTGTTCTGATTCATAATCGTTCTGTGCTTGGGGGCAATGCTTCCAGCGAAATTCGTATGCACATTTGCGGCGCAGATGAAAACGGGCATAAACCCGATCTTACCGAAGGCGGCATTCTTCACGAAATCCTGCTGAAGAATAAGAGCAGAAATGATTCCTTCAGCTATGCTTTATGGGATTTGACTTTATATGAAATTGTCAAGGCAGAGCCTAATTTGACAGTGCATTTTAATACAACGATGATCGATTGTGCTGTTGAGGATGAAAGAATTGTTTCTGTGACGTGTTTTCAAACGACCACGGAGTTTACAATAGAGGTTAAGGCAAACATCTTTGCCGATTGCACTGGAAATGCAACGCTCGGTTATTTTGCAGGTGCAGAGTATCGTGAGGGTAGTGAGAGTCGTGCCGAATTTAATGAGCTCCATGCACCCGAATTTGCAAATAATGAAAGAATGGGCAATACCATTTTGTTTAAGGCATTAAAAAGGGACAAGCCAGTGCCGTACACACCGCCTGCCTTTGCGAGAAAGTTTACTGAAGAACAGCTAAAATATAGAACGCACTCAAAATACCATACAGTTGATGCCTCTTCTGCAAGCGATCCTAAAGCATTTATCCGTGCATCGACGGGAAGCACCACAGCGGTGGATTACGGCTACTGGTGGATCGAGTTGATGGGTGAAGGCGAGGATTTTGTTGGCCAGTACGAGGATGTTAAGGATGACCTTTTAGCTTGTGTTTATGGCATATGGGACCACCTAAAGAACGGTGGAGAACACGGCGCAGACTACTATGAGCTGGATTGGGTAGGAATGCTCCCCGGCATGCGAGAAAGTCGTAGATTAGTGGGTGACTACATTCTCAATGAAAACGACATTTTTGATAACCGCTTTTTTGAGGATGCCGTTGCCTATGGCGGTTGGCCTGTGGATGTGCATTGTGCCAATGGCCTTCTGGATTTTCACATTCTGCCAAGTGAGGTGTATGCCTTTAAGGGTGCGTACACAATTCCCTGGAGATGCTATTATTCAAGGAACATTCAAAACCTGGTTATGGCGGGTAGAAACATAAGTACATCACGGTTGGGACTTGGCAGCACCCGCATTATGGGTACTTGCTCAGTTGGCGGCCAAGCTGTCGGCACAGCGGTAAGCCTTATGAAAAAATATGGATGTCTGCCCCGTGACGTTGGCTTGCATATCAAGGAATTGCAGCAGATCCTTTTAAGGGATGATGGTTTTATCCCCAATGTTTGCAATGAAGATCCCTGTGATCTGGCGGCAAAGGCGAATATAACTGCCTCATCTTTTAAACCAGGTTTCGAGCCGGAAAATACCGTTAATGGAATCGGCCGAGCACTAGGCGGTTGCGAAAATGCATGGCATTCTAACGGCATTTCTGAAAGCGGTGAGTGGCTAACCTTTGACTTTGGAGAAAAGAAAAGAGTTTCTCAGGTGCAGCTTACCTTTGATTCGGGTTTTGCCTACCCTATTAAAATTACCTTGTCGGATAATAGAAGAAAACAGCAAAGAATCGGTATCCCACCCGAAATTGCAAAGGACTTTACCATAGAGCTGATCAGTAACGGAAAAACCGTGTTAACCAAGACTGTGAACGGTAATATGCAGCGCCTATGCAGGGCGTGTTTTGAACCAACTGTGTGTGACGAAATCAAGATCGTATTTCATTGCACAAACGGCTGCGATGATATTCGAGTTTTTGAGGTGAGAGCATACGCATAATTAGGCGATGCAGGCCGGGGAAACCAAGGCGGACTATATTTTCCCGGATATCCGTGGACTATATAGCGAGATAAAATAGAGAATATGTGGTGTTACGAGGGGACAGGGAGTTATGTTATTTCAGATCCATTGTGAAGTAGAAGAACAATATGATGTTGTGGTTTGCGGCGGCGGTCCTGCCGGTGTCAGCGCGGCTGTTTGCTCGGCAAGAAATGGCGCTAAGGTAGCGCTGATCGAACAAATGGGCTGCTTTGGCGGCACAGGCACAGTGAGTGGTGTCAATGTATTTTCTTCCGGCTATAATGACGGAGAACGGGATGTGATCGGCGGTATCTTCCGGGAGATCTATGATAAGCTTTTAGCCCAGGATGCGGTAATTCCCCACTTTTATGCCTGGGAACCCTTCAATATGGAAACCTATAAGCTGATTTTGGACGAGATGCTCAAAGAGGCAAACGTAGATGTTTATTTGGAATCCACCCTTGTGGCGGTGGACAAGAGGGAAGATAAGATTTCCGGCATTCTTGTGAATACCCTGAAAGGCGGAATTGCCCTTCAGGCAAAGCAGTTTATAGACGCCACCGGTGACGGACACCTTTCTATGCTTGCAGGTGTGCCCTACGAAATCGGCAGAGAAGCAGATGGGGCGATCCAGCCCTATACGCTGATGTTCTTTGTGGGCGGTGTGGATTTTAATACCATCAAAAAGCTGAACCGCCACGAAACCTGGCTAACCGAGGACGGCCGTACCTATGTAAATGGCAACGGCTTCCGTCCCTATATCGAAAAGGCCAATGCGGACGGATTGGATTTCATTCCCAAAAAGACCATCGGCTCTATGTACAGCATCCCCTGGTTGCCGGGCGTAGTGGGCATCAACTATGGACGGATCTTTGCTGACCCCACCCTTGACCCCAGACGGCTGTTTGAAGATTCCTATATTGGCCGTTTGCAGGTCAAAGAGGGTGTAGAGGTCCTGAGAAAGTATATTCCCGGCTTTGAAAATTGTTATTTGATCGAAAGTTCTCCCAAGGTGGGCAGACGGGAAAGCAGACGGATCAAAGGTCTTTATACCATGACCGTGGAGGATATTCGCGCCCACCGGCAGTTCCCGGATGTGGTAGCACAGGGCTGCTATCAAATTGACATCCACGGACCTACAGATGCCACCTATCAACTGGAAAAGCTCCCCAAAGGCGCCCACTACGATATTCCCTATGGCGCATTGGTTGCCAGCAACTGTGATAACCTCTTGATTGCAGGCAGATGTATCTCTGCCACCCACGAAGCCTTGGGTGCTGTTCGTGTGCAGCACATTTGTATGGCGATGGGACAAGCGGCAGGCACGGCGGCGGCTATGTGCGCAAAAGAAGGGGTCAGCCCTAAGAATTTGTGCGTAAGCGCATTGCAGGAAACCCTCAAAAAACAAAAGGCGATCATCGACTAAGAGGGGAGTGCGGCTATGAAAATAGTAGTAGAGCCAGCAAGGCAAATACCTGTCATCAACGAAGTGGATATCGCTATAGTGGGTGGTGGCTGTACCGGTGTTTTTGCTGCCATCAGAGCGGCTCGCTTGGGGGCAAGCGTTGCCATCATCGAGGCATCCAATGCTTTCGGCGGCGCAGCTACAAATGGCTTTGTGTGCGTATGGCACACCCTTCGCGATACTACCCACAATAAGCAAATTATTAGTGGTCTGACAGAGGAAACCATTGAACGACTGAAGAGAGTACCCCACGGCATTCGGATCGTTCTTCCCAAAGAGGAAGAAAAGCATATCTTCCGCAAAAGCACTTATGCAAACTATCACCTGAATACGGAAGAACTGAAAATTGAGCTGGATAGGATGCTTCTGGAGGCTGGGGTCATTCCTTACCTTCATACAATGTATACAGCTCCCTATGTGGAGGACGGTCAACTGAAGGGCATCTTTGTAGAGAACCGCTCCGGACGGGGCGTGATTTTGGCAAAGCAATTCATTGATGCCTCTGCCGATGGCTATTTGGGTGCGGATATGGGCATTGAGACCTACCGGCACGAAAATCTTCAGCCTGCCACCACCGGTGCCCGTGTTTATGGCTGGAACAAACTGCAAAATCCCCAAGGGGTTCTTGAAGCGAACCGGGAGCGGATCGGCTGCAGAGCCGGCTGGGATGAAAACCTTACGGATATTTCCGGTGTGCAAAACTGGTTTAAGAGCCAGGTGATGGAGGATTGCTCTGTGGCAGATGCCCTTACTCGGGCAGAAATGACTGGACGCGGCCAGGTGCGGAAAATGCTGGAGGTGTTAAGAGAGCAGGAGCATTCTGAGGAGCTTGCCCTTGTAGCCCTTTCTTCTGTCATTGGCATTCGGGAAACAAGACAGCTTTCTTTAAGTTATCAGCTCACTATGGACGATGTTTG
>JAZRUE010000043.1:0-15811 GCA_045652345.1 Faecousia sp.
TTATGGAATCAAATATACTCAAAAAAAGGAGAAGGCAGAAATGAGCGAAGTGAAAAGTGTTTTCTTGCAAGTAGTGGAGAAACCTGAAAGAAAGGTCATTATCAAACGAGGTAAAGAAGCAACAGAATATTTCAAATACTGTGAAGAAGTTGGCTGTGATGTATGGGGATTGCTTTGTAGTATGAAATCAATTAGTGGAGAACCTGTATGCTTATGGCTTCCCAAAAACTACATCAAAGCAGGAACATCTGAATATGTGCAAGGTGTAGAGGTAGCAATGGACTATTCGGGTGAAATTCCAGATGGATTTGATATTATTGAACTGCCTAAATGCAAATATATTATGTTCCAAGGCGAACCTTTTGAGGAGGAGAACTTTGTCGAGGCAATTCAGCAGATATGGGATGCAATCAAAAAGTACAACCCTCATAGCATTGGATATGCTTGGGATGACAGCAACCCCCGTATTCAATTAGAGCCTATCGGCACAAGAGGATATATTGAACTGCATCCAGTAAAAAGCATTTGACAAATTCCAATTTGTCGGTCTGTTTTAATGTAATACAAAAACACCCTGCAGAGAGCTCTGCAGGGTGTTTGTTTTATTAGTCCAGGGGTTTCATTGTGGGGAGTATTTTTGTATTTTCACGAATTGCCACTTATCGTTACAAAACCCCACGGATAAAGGGGTTTCAATATTCTGTTTTCACGAATCACCACTTATCGCAACTTATATAATCATTATGATTAATAAAGAGTCTTATATAAAAGAAAAAGAGTCATAAAGATTCTATAAGAATCGTTATAACTCAGGAAGATTGTGGAAACATTGAAGTTTTGAATAATTTATGGTATAATTTAATTAAGATATTTAAAATTGCATAAGGGGGATTATGGTGAACACACGAAATAGTTGCTATACATATTTTAAGATAGTCGGAGATTTCAACCCCGATGATGTATCTGAATTATTAAACCTCACTCCCGAGAAAACTTGGAAAATCGGAGATTTACGACGCAACGGCTCCAAATACGATTTTGCTCTTTGGGAAATCGGAAAATGTACAGAATATGATGTTGAAGTTGGAAATCAAATGCGGGAAACCATTTCAGTGTTGCAGGACAAAATCTCATTGCTTAATCAAATAAGAGAACAAAACGACGTTTCTTTTGTCTTGGAAGTTGTACCAACGATTTATGTAGATGATACAAATCCCTGCCTCGCTCCATCTCTAGATGTGATTGATTTTTGTCATGCAACAAGAACAGATATTGATATTGACTTGTATGTTTATGATTCAAATGACGAAAAAGGAGGGCGATTTTATGGACAGGAAAAGTTTTGACCAACAACTTGAAGTTTTGCTTAAAAAAGCAGAAGATAAAATTCCTAATGAAATTTTACCCGACTTGCCTTTTATGGAACTTGCTCCTGATGTTCACGATTGGTATATGTTTGAACACGAAATATGGGGAATAGGCGAAGAAATCAGACAACTTATTTTTTATAGCAAAAAAGTTTTGACAGATTCTCAAATTGCCCGAATTATCAACATTTGCTTGGATGAAAAAGCAAAAAGAGGCAGACAAAGTTTTGTTCTTTTGTTGGGTAAAAAAGCATATCAAAAACATTCTGATAAAATCGTGTCTTTGCTCAACAGTGATGATGTTGACGGTCAAGTGGTTGATACACTATATAAAATGCAAGCAGGACAATATGTAGATATGATACTGCCTTTTACTAACCACAAAAGAACTTGGATTAGAAATATTGCAAAAAAATATATCCAAAAATACCAATAAAAAAGGACTATGACTTTTCAGTCATAGTCCTTTAAGTTTTAGTCCAGGGGCTTCATCGTGGGGAACAGGATGACTTCGCGGATGGTATCGTTATTGGTCAGCAGCATGACACAGCGGTCGATGCCGATGCCCATACCGCCCGTGGGAGGCATACCGTATTCCATGGCATTGAGGAAATCCTCGTCCAGCATTTCGGTTTCGTCGTCGCCCCGCTCTCTCTGCTCCACCTGCTTCATAAAGCGGTTACGCTGGTCGATGGGATCGTTCAGTTCGGAATAGGCATTTGCCAATTCGCTGTGGCAGACGAACAGTTCGAAACGCTCGGTCAGCCGGGGATCTTCCGGGCTGCGCTTGGTAAGAGGAGATACTTCCACGGGGTACATGGTGATGAAGGTGGGCTGGATCAGGTGGCTTTCCACTCTCTGATCGAAGCAGGCATACAGAGCGTTGCCCCAGGTCTTTTCAGCGGCGTCAGCCAGCTCTACGCCCTTGGCGTTAGCGGCGGCAACAGCCTCTGCATCGTCGGTGATGGCACCGAAGTCGATGCCCACATATTCCTTAACGGCTTCCACCATGGTCAGTCTGCGCCAGCCGGGAGCCAGGCAGATCTTCTCACCCATCCACTCCACATCGTAGGTGCCCAGAATTTCCTTGGCAGCACCGGAGATGATGCCTTCTGCCACATCCATCATATCATGGAAGTCTGCATAGGCCTGGTAGAGCTCTACGGAGGTGAATTCCGGATTATGCTTGGGGTCCATACCCTCGTTACGGAAAATACGGCCGATTTCATACACCCGGTCCATACCGCCGATGATCAGCCGCTTCAGGGGCAGCTCGGTGGCGATACGCATATACATATCGATATCCAGGGTGTTATGATGGGTAATGAAGGGACGGGCAGATGCGCCGCCGGCGATGGTGTTCAGCACCGGGGTTTCCACTTCGATGTAGTTCCGGCTATCCAGGTAGTTGCGCATAAACTTGATGAACTGGCTGCGGATCACGAAGTTCCGCTTCACTTCCGGGTTCACCATCAAATCCACATAGCGCTGACGGAAACGCATTTCCTTATCGGTCAGGCCGTGGTACTTTTCAGGCAGGGGCAGCAGGGACTTGGAAAGCAGGGTCACATTCTTTGCCCGGACGGAAATTTCTTCCGTCTTGGTCTTGAACACTTCGCCTTCCACGCCCAAAATGTCGCCGATGTCGTTCTTCTTAAAGCGGGCATATTCTTCTTCGCCCAGCTCATCAATCTTCACGAACAGCTGAATCCGGCCGGTGCAATCCTGCAAATCGCAGAACATCACCTTGCCCTGACCCCGCTTGCTCATCAGACGGCCTGCCACCTTTACGGTCTTGCCCTCAAAGCCTTCGTAATCGGCCTTGATAGCGGCAGAGTCTGCATCGAAGTCAAACTTGGTCTGCAGGAAGGGGTCCCGGCCTTCGGCACGGAGAGCCTCCAGCTTATCCCGGCGGATCTGCGCCTGCTCGGATACAGGCAGTTCAGCCTGTGGTACGAAATTTGCCATAGCTTAGCCCTCGCGCTTTACATCCACGACCTTCATCTCATAAGAGCCGGAAGGTGCGTTTACGATGAAGGTATCGCCAATGGCCTTGCCAACAACAGCGCGGCCGAAGGGAGAGTCATCGGAGAGCTTATATTCCATGGGGTTGGCTTCCTGGGAGCCGGTGATCCGATAGTCGGTGCGGGCGCCGGTGGCAGGATCTTCCACGGTGACGATGCAGCCCAGGCCTACCAGGCCGTTGGCTTCATTCTCGTCCTCGATGATCACGGCGTGAGAAAGAATGTCCTCAATTTCTGCGATCCGGCCATAGAGCTTTGCCTGCTCATTCTTGGCAGCATCGTATTCAGAGTTTTCGGACAAGTCACCGTAGGAACGGGCTTCAGCGATCATTGCTGCAATTTCCCGCTCACGGGTAGTCTTCAGGTAAGTCAGTTCCTTTTCCAGATCCGCCAGGCGGTGGTTTGTAATCTTAAATTCCTTTGCCATAATATAAATTCCTTTCTTGGGGAAATAGTTTCCATAGTCCATAACATTATAGAGTAAAATATAGGCATAGTCAAGTATTTTTATGCTGTTTTACCCCTTTTGGAATGACAATCATTGTCCATTGTCTATTATCCATTGTCAATGAAATAAAAAGAGCGGCTGATGCCGCTCTTATTATTGCAATGCTTCCAAGGCTGCCAGGATCTGGGGGTCTTCCATAGGATCCAGCACCTCTGCATAGATGCGGGCGTTGGTGGCTTCGTCCACTTCCACCGGCAAATTGGGGGTCAGGCCGCCCACTTCTGCCAGGCTCACGCCCTTGGGGGTATAATACTTACCCACAGACAATGCCACCGCAGAGCCATCGGACAGAGGAATGGTATACTGGAAGTAGCCCTTACCCACCGTCTGCTCACCTACGGTGAAGGCCCAGTCATATTCTTCCAGAGCCGCTGCGAAAAATTCTGCGGCGCTGTAGCTTTCGCTATTGATCAGCACTGCCATGGGCATACGCAGGCAGGTGGCATTGGAGGTATCGGTGATCACCTCTCCTGCATAGTCCTCACTGCGGAACAGATCTCCTTCCGGCAGCAAATAATCCAGAATTTTCACCAGTTCACTCTTATAGCCGCCACCGTTGAAGCGCACATCGAACAGCAGGGATGTTGCCCCCTGCTCCACCATCTGCTCAATGCAGGCAATGGTTTCTTCGCTGCAGCGGCCGTTAAAATTGCGGATCTTCACATAGCCCACATTCCCGGACAAAAGCTTTGCAGATGCCACCACTTCCTGAATCCGCATTCTTTCCATGGTGAACTCCAGGGTCTTTCCCTCCCGGAGGATCTTGACGGTCACTTCTGTTCCCTCTTCGCCCCGGATCAGGGAAGCGGGCAGCTGGCTATCTGCGCCCACAAGATCCTGGCCTGCCGCACCGATCAGAATATCTCCCGGCAAAATGCCCGCCTTTTGGGCGCTGCCGCCGGGCTCTACCTGGGTGATGGGGAAACCCTTGGAGGGGTCTTCCGTGCTGATGGTGATGCCGATGCCCACATAGGCATTCTCCATTTGGGCATTATAGGATTCCATATCTGCGGCGCTGATATAGTAGCTCCAGCGGTCTCCCGTGGCCGCCACCATGGCGTGGGCTGCCATATCTGCCATAAAAGTAGTGTCAGCGTCGCCAATATAGCCCGTATCGATGATATTCAGCAGTTCCTCCAGTTTTTGGGCATTTTGCGCCACTTCGCCCTGGGCAGGTCGGGTGGGTACGGGAGAATAGCTATAGCCCATGGAAGGCAGCATGGTAAGGGTTACCACGCAGGCAAGAGCCGCCACCAAAATATAGGACAATGCTTTTACAATAATCTTGCTTGCTTTGTTTTCCATAGAATCCCTCCGGATAATTTTGCCCACAGCAACCGCTGTGGGCAAAAGTTTGTTAGACGAGATAGGCAACAGCCATGAACACCAGGCCTGCCACCAGGGAAACGATCATAATACCGGCCATAATCATTGTAAACAGCTTCTGCTTCTGCTTCTTCTTTTTCATTTCTTATCCTCCCTTATTTCCTGATCAACGGCATGGGGTCGATATACACGCCATTTTCTACAATACCAAAATGCAGGTGGGGACCGGTAGAACCACCGGTGTTACCCAGGGTTCCGATCTGCTGACCGGCCTGCACATACTGGCCCACGGATACGATCATCGTGTCCAGGTGCATATATACGCTCTTGTAGCCGTTGCCATGATTGATCCAAATGTGGTTGCCGCAGGTTTTGTGGAACACTGCGGTGGTGACCACGCCGCCACGGGTGGCGATAACGGGGGTGCCGGTGGTGCCGGGCAGGTCCACACCGTTGTGCATCTTATACACCTTGTCAATGGGGTGCCAGCGCATACCGAAGGAACTGGAAACGCCCTTATAAAGTGTGGGCATCAGCCAGCCGTCACCGCCTTGGGCCAGCCACTCTCTGAGCTTAGCCTCGTCGATTTCGTCTTCCTTCTTGGCCATTTCTTCCAGCAGGCGCTGTTCTTCATCTTCCATTTCTGCCATCATGGCTTCCAGGGCATCTGCATCCTTTTTCAGTTCGATCAGGATATCATCTGCCTGGATCTTCTTGATTGCCAGGGTTTCCTGCATACTTTCCAGCTCTTTCCGGCTGGTTTCCAACTCGGCCTGCTTTTCCACCAATTCTTCCTTGGCAGTTTCTACCTGCTGGGCAACATCCTTCATTTCCTGCAGGCGGCGGTTATCCTCTTCCCGGATCTCCTCAATCAGTTTCATCCGGTCCAGGTATTCCATAAAGCTGCTGGAACTGAACAGAACAGACCAGAAGGATACCCGGCTGTTCTTTTCCATGGCCCGGATGCGGAGTTTATTCTCTTCCTGTAAGTTCGCAAGGCGCTCCTGGGCTGCATCCAGTTCTTCCTGCTTATCTGCAATCAGCAGACTGTATGTAGCAATCTGTCGGTTGGTCAGCTCCAGTTTATCCCGGATCATATTCATTTCCTGCTCCAGCACATTCTTCTGCTGAACCAGCTTTTTCATTTCGCTTGCATTGACATCAATCTGTCCCTGCAAGGAAGCCATTTCTTTATCCTTCTCCGCCTTTTGCCGCTCCAATTCTTCCAGTTCCTGCTCCAGTTCACTGGAGGTGGCCGCCTGCACCGGGGTTTCGTTGATATGATTCACAAAGCCCAGGCACAGCGCCAGCACCAACAAAAGGGCAATGGCAGAGATCCATTTTACTCTTTTTCTCATATATACTATATCCTTTTTTGTTGCAAAATAGCCGGAAAATTACACATTCATATACTTTCTGATGGAGTTCCAGCTGCCAACCACGCCTACGAACATACCTGCGCCCACGAACACCGGGATCATCAGACCCAAAAGGTCGGTGAAGGGTACGAAGCCCAGGAAATCCAGAGAGGTGTAGCTGTTGATCTTACCGGCCAGGGCATCATACACAAGCCATTCCAGGCCGAAGGCTGCAGCCGCGCCCACCATACCTAAAGTAAAGCCCTGCACCACATAAGGAAGACGGATGAAGCCGTTGGTCGCGCCCACCATCTTCATAATGGCAATCTCATTTTTCCGGTCGGCCATAGCCATTTTGACCGTATTGGAGATGATCAGCAGGGATACGAACAGCAGAACCGCCACCAAAAGCAGGGATACCATCCGCAGCACTTCCTGCAGATCCGTAAAGCCCTCGATCAGGCCGTCGGGAGAATCTACGCCCGTTACGCCGGGGATCATCATCAGTCGCTGGACCGTTTCCTCCAGCTTGGTATTATCCATCAAATTGACCCGGATCCGATACTCAAAGGTATCCGGAGACACGGTGTCCAGCAGGCTGGGGTCGGTCATAGAATCCCGGAAATCCTCCAGGACCTGCTCCCGCTTTACGATGTTTGCTTCTTTCACATTATCCACCAGGCGCACCCGGGTTTCCACCTGATTGGCTTTATCAAGGGTGTAGGTATCATCCACATACACCAGAATTTCGCTGTTTTTATTCAGCCGCTCCACCATCAGGCTCAGGTTGTGGGTCACAGCGGCGAAGGTGCCTACGATCAGCAGGCAGGCCACCGTTACAAATACGGCGGCAAAGGACATAAATCCGTGCTGGAAAATACCACGGACGCCCTCTTTGAGCAGATAGCCGATATTATTGATCTTCATACTTAAAAATACCTTCCGTTCCGTCGCTTACCACTAAACCGTCATTAATGGCCACTACCCGCTTCTGGAAAGATTCCACCAGGTCCCAGGCGTGGGTTACCACCAGAACGGTGGTGCCTAAATTATTGATTTCCTGCAGAAGGGTCATAATTTCCATAGCCCGAGCAGGGTCCAGGTTGCCGGTGGGCTCGTCTGCAATGATGGTGGAGGGATTGTTCACCAGGGCTCTTGCGATGGCAAGACGCTGCTGCTCACCGCCGGAGATCTGATTGGGATACCGATGGCCCTTACTTTCCAGGCCTACCAGCTCCAGCACATAGGGCACTCTCTCCCGAATTTCCTTGCCGCTTGCACCAATGACCCGCATGGCAAACGCCACATTTTCATAGACCGTCATGGTGTCGATCAGGCGGAAATCCTGGTACACCACGCCGACGGTGCGGCGCATATAGGGCAGCTCCCGCTTGCGGATCTTCTCCAGCGTATAGCCGTTTACATGGACAGAACCGGTGGTGGGCCGCAATTCTCCCGTAATCAGCTTAATAATGGTGGACTTACCGGAGCCGGAAGGACCCACCAAAAAGACAAATTCCCCGTCGTCGATCTGCAAAGATACGCCCTTCAGGGCCTGGGTTTCGACATTGTAGGACTTTGTGACATCTTCAAACAAAATCATAGCCATACTTCTCCATTCTCAGGATACTGAGATTGTACCATAAGGGCAAAATTATGTCAATCTGTAACCATTGAAAAAGGGCGAAAAGGAATAAAAATTCGCAGTTTGTTCATTATTTTGGGAGAAATTGGCGGGGGTGCAATTTTTATCGATATGCCTTCGGCTCGATATATTTGCCTTCGGCAAATTCGATATATGGGCTATCGCCCATTCGATATGATATAAACCCTCGTTTGCAGAGCAAACATATCGAAGGCGGAGCCTATATCGAGTTGCGAAGCAACATATCGAAAATCCCGTCAGAGATTTATATCGACAAAAACGGACACAGGAACAATTGTTCCTGTGTCCGTTTTCTTATCGTGCATCTCTGCTGGACAGGTACTTACGGACCATCAGGGCCACCTTAAAGACGATGGCATGGTCGAACTGCCGCAGATCCAGACCGGTGAGCTTCTTGATCTTTTCCAGACGGTAGACCAGGGTATTCCGGTGGACGAACAGCTTCCGGGAAGTTTCGGATACGTTCAGGTTGTTCTCAATGAACTTATTGATGGTAAACAGGGTTTCCTGATCCAGGGCATCAATGGAACTCTTTTTGAATACTTCCGTCAGGAAAATATCGCAAAGGGTGGTGGGCAGCTGATAGATCAGACGGCCGATGCCCAGGTTTTCATAGTTGATAATGCTCCGCTCGGTGTCGAAGACCTTGCCCACGTCAATGGCGGTCTGGGCTTCCTTGTAGGCATCTGCCAGTTCCCGCAGATGCTCGGCCACAGTACCGATACCGATGACGCACTTCAGGGAAAGTTCCGTTTTCAGGGTCTTTTCCACCTTGGCGGCGATCTTCTCCAGTTCCGCAGGCTTATAGTTGGGAGCGAGCTGCTTGACGATGGCAATGTCCGTCTCGTTGATGCTCAGGACAAAGTCCTGCTGCTTATCGGGGAACAGATTGCCCAGCACATCCACAGAGGCCACATCGCTGCCACCCACCTGACGCACCAAGTACACAGCACGGGAAGCATCCGTGGCAAAATGCAGTTCCTTTGCCCGAATGTAAATATCACCGGGAAGGATATTATCCATAATGATGTTCTTAACAAAGGTTCCCCGATCGTGCTTTTCTTCATAGAAGATCTTGGCATCGTTCAGGCAGATGTAGGCCATGGAGCAATAGGCCTTGGCCTGCTCATCATCGCCGGTGCAGAACACCGCATACTCAAAAAAGCCGGTGACGCCCAAAATGGCACGGAAGGTCTTTTGACCAAAACTGACCACATTGGCGCCGGCAGCAGCAACCTTCACCGCTGCATCTGCCCAATGCTCACCCAGCAGGGAAACATCGGTGCTGGAAACCACATGGCCGTCTGTATCGATCACGCCAAAGGCCCGGCCGGGGATCTCCCGCAACTGCAAAATCACGCTTTGAAATACACTGTTGGACATATTTCAGCACTCCTTTTATCTCTTGTAAAAGCGATATGTACAAAACTGTACGATTAGTATAGCGTGTTTTTGCGCATTTTGCAAGTGGGTTTTGTGATTTTGTTGAAAAAAAGCTATTCCTTTTTGGTCAAAATCCCAAATATTGGGTTTTGGGCGCTGCCTCCCTCTGATGAGGGCAGATTTCCCCGTCAGCGGGGAAAATGTCTGCGCAGCAGACAAAAGGGGCGCGGGCCCGGCAGGGCTGGATTTTGCGAAGCAAAAGACGGAGGGAGAGAAAATGCAAAACCTTTCTCTCCCCCAGTCACCTTCGGTGACAGCCCCCTCGTCAGAGGGGGCCTTATGCATCTGTCAGCACAGATACTTCTGCATCTGTTAATACTCTCACTTCTCCCAAGGGAAGATCGCCCAGAGAAAGGTTTCCCTCCTCTGCTCTTTTCAGGTAGGTCACAGGCAGCCCCCGGCTTGCCATCATCCGACGGACCTGGTGGTACTTTCCCTCCTCCACCGTCACCCGGCATTTACCCGGCTCTAAAATTTCCAGGAGAGCAGGACGGCAGGCGGTGCCGTCTTTTAAGGTGATACCGGCAGCAAAGGCTGCCACATCTTCCTCTGCGGCCACGCCTTCGTGGTTGGCAATATAGACCTTCTTGACGCCCTTATTAGGCGTGATGAGCCGATGGAGAAGATCCCCATCGTTGGTAAAGAGGAGCAGACCTTCCGTTTCCTTATCCAGCCTGCCGATGGGCTTTAAATCCCAATGCTTCATAGAAGGAGGCAAAAGCTCCATAACCGTTTTTTCTTTGGCATCTTCCGTGGCTGTCACATAGCCTGCAGGCTTATGGAGCATCACAACCACCTGCCCCAGGGCAGACACACGTTCCCCATCCACGCAAACCCCTTGGGTTTGGGGATCGATTTTCTTTGCCCCGTCCTTTTCCCATTTGCCGTCCACTGTCACCCGTCCGGCTTTTAAGATGGCTTTCACCTGGCTTCGGGTGCCGATGCCGCAATCGCAGAGGAATTTATCCAGTCGTTCCATACTTTCTCCGTTCTATCCCCCACTTTGCGAGAATAGGCTATAGTGCCAAGTATCTTCGGGAGGGATTTCGTTATGATGTTTATGACCGCAAAGGTGGATATCAAAAAGACTTTGCTGGCGCTGGTGGCCGTCGTTGGATTGATCATAGGGATCATTTTCCTATTTGGCGGCGGGGATGCTGCCCCCACTGCCGCAACAGACATTTCCGACAACAGCGCACGGGTGGAATTTTTGAAAAGCTTCGGCTGGGATGTGGCGGAATCCCCCGTAGAATCCGGGCAGGTCCGGATTCCGGAAACCACCACCGCCGTGTATGACCGCTACAACGCCCTGCAAAAGACCCAGGGGTATGACCTGAGCCAATATGCCGGGAAAGTGGTTATGCGCTATGTGTATAAGGTAAATAACTTCCCCGGCGCCACCGACCCGGTATATGCCACATTGCTGGTGCATAAGAATCAGGTCATCGGCGGGGATATTACCGACACCTGCCCCAATGGGCAAGTGAGAACCTTTAAGATGCCAAATTAATGGATAATTGTGGTATCCGCTTTGCGGATATACTCAAATAGGTCTGCAAAGCAGACACATTCATTGTCCATTACAACTACCGCCTATTTTATCACACCTGCATACCCTTGACAACCGCTTTCTTAAATGATATAAAAAAGGTACTTCAGGGCGGGGTGCGATTCCCCACCGGCGGTAGAGTCCGCGAGTGCTTCGGCATTGAATCGGTGAAATTCCGATACCGACAGTGAATACGGCAAGGCCGTTTAAGTCTGGATGGAAGAAGTGCGATTTTGCTATTTCTGCGCCCTGGGTCTATACCCAGGGCGTATTTTGTTGCCCGTAAAGCCTCCCTCTGATGAGGGAGGTGGCCCGGAAGGGCCGGAGGGAGAGAAGGTTCTCTCCCCCAGTCAGCTTCGCTGCCAGCCCCCTCGTCAGAGGGGGCCTTTGGAAGCTGCTATCATTGCACTTAGGAGGTTTCATATGAAAGAATTATGGCAGACTTTTTTGGAGAACGCCGGCTTTGTGGCTATCTGCTTCGGCATTATGCTGGGTATGTATGCCATTGCCCGAATCTTTGAGCATTTCTGCAAAAATAAGCGGGCGGTTTCCCCTGCCCGTCGGGTGAGCATTGTGGCAATCTGCGGCGCACTGGCTTCTTTGCTGATGCTTTTGGAAATTCCTATGCTCTTTTTGGCGCCGGAATTCTATAAGCTGGACTTTTCCGAAGTCCCCGTACTGCTGTGCGGCTTTTACTTAGGACCTGCAGCGGCGGTGGCCTGCGAAGCAGTGAAAATTTTCCTGAACCTGATCTTTGACGGCACTACCACCGCCTTTGTGGGAGAATTTGCCAATTTCACCGTGGGCTGCCTGATGGTTCTGCCCGCCTCCATGTTCTATCGGCTCCATTCTACCAAAAAGGGCGCCCTCACCTCCTGCCTGGTGGGAACGGGCAGCACCACCCTTTTGGGCAGCGCCTTTAACGCCTTCTATCTGCTGCCCAAGTTTGCCCAGCTCTATGGCATGCCCCTGGAAACGATCATAGCCGCAGGAACGAAAATCAATCCCGCCATTACCGACATCAGCACTTTCGTGCTGTTCGCTGTGGCGCCTTTGAATCTTATAAAAGGGCTTTTGGTCAGCCTGCTGACCGTTCTTTTATACAAGAAGGTGGCTCGTCCCCTATTCGGCACAAGGAGGAAATAAGATGCCCATCCGATTTGCAGCAGAAAAAGACATTTCCCAAATACTGGAAATTTACCGCCCCTATGTGGAGACCACCACCGTCAGTTTTGAATACACCTGCCCCACTATGGAGGAATTTACAGAGCGGTTTTGCAAGTACACCCGTCAATTCCCCTGGCTGGTGTGGGAGGAAAATGGGGAGATTTTAGGCTACGCCTATGCCTGCGCGCCCTTTACCAGAATGGCCTACAGTTGGGTGGCGGAGGCCTCTGTGTATCTGCGCCAGGATGCCCACCGGAAGGGCATCGGCTCCAAATTATATACCGCCCTGGAAGCAATTTTGACCCGGCAGGGGTATCTGACGCTTTACACTTTGGTGACCTCGGAGAATGAAACCTCCCTGGCGTTTCATCAGGCAGTTGGCTACGAAATTCGAGCGGTTTTTCCCCGGCAAGGGTTTAAAATGGGAAAGGCCCTGGGCGTCACCTGGCTGGAAAAGACCCTGCAAAGGGTAGATTACCCCCGGCAGTTGCCCCTTTCCATCGGTGATCTTGTGAAAATAGACAGTAATTTGCTTCATAATTTAGGTATATTTTCCCTTTTTTAACGCTTCAAAATATGGTATGCTATGCGTGGAGGAATAGTCACTTGCCGACCCCCTACAAAGGGGCGCACGCTTCTATTCCCCCACGCATAACTTTTGTATCTTCACACAAGGAGTTGTCATTATGTATTTCCAGAAAAAACGCTGCATTGCTATGCTTCTGGCCGGTGGTCAGGGCAGCCGTCTGAAGGTTCTCACCGAGAACACCGCAAAGCCTGCAGTTCCCTTTGGCGGCAAATACCGGATCATCGACTTCCCCCTAAGTAACTGCGTCAATTCCAACATCGATACGGTGGGCATTCTGACCCAGTATCAGCCTTTGGAGTTGAATGAATATATCGGCAACGGCCAGCCCTGGGGTCTGAACAGAAGCCACTGCTGCGCCCAGGTCCTTCCTCCCTACGCCAGAAACGGCAAAAGTGAATGGTACAAGGGTACTGCCAACGCCATTTATCAGAACATTCCCTTTATTGAGCGTTTTGACCCGGAATATGTGCTGATCCTCTCCGGTGACCATATTTACAAGATGGACTACGCCGCTATGATCGCCCATCACGAAAAGACCGGGGCAGACTGCACCATCGCCGTCCGGGATGTGCCTCTGGAGGAGGCCAGCCGCTTCGGCATTATGAACACCCATCCCGATGGCACCATCTATGAGTTTGAAGAAAAGCCCAAGTGCCCCAAGTCCACCAATGCCTCCATGGGCATTTACGTGTTCAACTGGAAGGTGCTGCGGCAGTTCCTGATCGCAGACGAGGCCGACCCCACTTCCGAAAACGACTTTGGCAAGAATGTGATCCCCGCCCTCTTAAACTCCGGCCACAAGCTGGTGGCTTACGCCTTCCAGGGCTACTGGAAGGATGTGGGTACCATTGACTCCCTGTGGGAAGCCAATATGGAACTTTTAGGAAAGAACCCGGAATTTGACATCCGGGGAGATGGCCATGATAAGATCTACGCCCGGAACAATGCCCACCCCTCCAGCTACATCGATGCCTCTGCCAAGACTGTGAACTGCTTCATCGCAGAAGGCTCCCAGGTCTACGGCTCTGTCCGCCACAGCATCGTTTCCACTGGTTGCTTCATCGGCCGGAACGCTTTGGTGGAAGACTCCGTGATCATGCCCGGTGCTATCATTGAAGACGGCGCTGTGGTCCGCCACGCCATTTTGGGCGAAGGCTGCCGCATCTGCAGAGGTGCAGTGGTAGGCGGTGCATTCGGCAAAAATGAGGAAAAGAAGATCAGTGTCACCCAGAAGAATGCTGTGCTGGAAGCAAACGGCGTTCTGCTGCCCGGTGAAATGCTGTAAAGGAGGTAACCACTATGAGTGCAATGGGTATTATCTTCGCCAATATTTACGATAGCTCCATGGGCGATCTGACCAACAAGCGTACCATGGCCAGCCTGCCCTTTGGCGGCCGTTACCGCCAGATCGACTTCACCCTCTCCAATATGAGTAACTCCGGTATCCGCCGGATCGGCATTATCTCCCGGCACAACTATCAGTCCCTGATGAACCACATTGGCTCCGGCTCTGAGTGGAATCTGGAGCTGGAAGAGGGCGGCCTGGAATTTATGACTCCCTATGCCCTGGGCACTTCTGTGTCAGAATTTCGAGGCAAGCTGGATGTCCTGAACTCCGTCCGGGAATACCTGGAATACGGCGCAAAGGATGACTATGTGATCCTTTCCGATTCCAGTGTCCTTTGCAATATGGATCTGAATAAGATCCTGGAAGCCCACATCGCCAGCGGCAAGGATGTGACCATCGTGGCTGCCAAGGGTATCGCCAACGGCAAAAAGCAGTTGAGCATGGCCTTCCGCACCGATGATGCAGGCCAGCTGACCGATGTGGCTGTGGACTATGTGGCCCCGGAAGGCTATCTTGCCTCCACCGGTATCTTCATCGTTGCCAAGGATCTACTGATGCACCACGTGAAAGAAGCCGTGGCCCGTAGCCTATACCGCTTTGAGCGGGACTTCCTGCTGCGGCAGTACCAGGCCGGCAATCTGAGCCTGCATGTATACCGCTACGAGGGCGTAACCCTCTTCAACGACTCCACGGAAGAATATTTTGCCAGCAACTTCGCCATTCTGGATGAGAAGATCCGCAAGGATCTGTTCAATCCCGACCGTCCTATTTACACCCGTGTCCGGGATCAGGTGCCTACCTACTACTGCGACGGCAGCAATATCGAATACTGCTCCGTGGCTGACGGCTGTATGCTGGACGGTCATGTGAAGAACAGCGTTCTGTTCCGCCACGTCACCATCGGTGCAGGCTGCGAGATCGAAGGCTGCCTGATCATGAACGACACCGTAGTTGGCGAAAACTGCGAACTGAAGTATGTGATCCTGGATAAGGATGTGGTGGTCCGCCCCGGCTCCAAGCTGATGGGTACGGTGACCAACCCCCTGATCATCAAGAGAGGAGATAAAGTATGAAAATTGCCATCCTCGCCTCCGAAGGCGCCCCCTATGTAAAATCCGGCGGCTTAGGAGATGTGATGGAGGCCCTCCCCTCCGCGCTTTCCAAAATTGAAGGCAACGAAGTGGCGCTGTTTCTGCCCTACTATAAAAAGATGTTGGATAACCCCGCCATCGAAACCGAACTGGTGACCCAGTTCCATGTGGGTCTTGGCTGGCGGCAGCAGTATGCAGGCATCTACCGGCAGAAAAACCGGACCGACGGCGTAGAAGTCTGGTTCGTGGACAATCTCTATTATTTCGGCCACCGGGGCGGTGCACCTTACGGACAGGGCGACGACGGAGAGCGGTATGCATTTTTTGCCAAAGCCTGTCTGGATGGGTTGGCAGCCATCGATTTTATCCCCGATG
>JAZRUE010000044.1:0-1558 GCA_045652345.1 Faecousia sp.
GGGCGTGTGTGCGGAAGACCACCCTTTTGCTGGCAGAACGGTCACCTTGGAAGAAGTATTCCGTGAGGATATTGTGGTAAGAGAAAGCCAATCCGGAACGAGAATGCTTTTACAAAATGCGATAACCGATAGAGGCTTTTCACTGGACAGCTTTCACCGCTGTTCCTCCGTCAACAATTTCTCTGTGATCTGCGATCTGGTTGCAATCAACAAGGCCATCACCTTTGCCTATGAGCCGATTGCCCATTGCCGGGATGATTTGGCAACTTTTATGGTGGAGGATATGCAGATCCAGGGTGAGTTTAATTTCGTGTATTGTAACGAAAGAGTCGCAAAAGAAAAAATAAATCGAATTTTCTAATAACACTGCTGTGGGTAGTCTTAATTCGATATGTGATAACGTTACGGAATGGAAGGTATCCCTCGCATATAATACAGTCATAAAGATAGATAGGAGGTACTGAGGATGAAAAAGCTTCTTCCAATTTTTATATCAACTCTTTTTTTAGTGGGCTGCGCTGTGCCTGCGGAGCAGGAAATCAGCTACCGTCAGATCACGATGGATAAGGCCGTTGCCATGATGAAAGAAGAGGAGGGCTACATCATTCTGGATGTTCGCACTGCTGCGGAATTTGATGAGAAGCATATCCCCGGTGCCATCAACATCCCAAACGAGACCATAGGTGCAGAAGTAATCCCGGAGCTGCCGGATAAAGATCAGCTGATTTTGGTATACTGCCGCAGCGGAAACCGGAGCAAGCAGGCATCTGAAAAATTAGTGAAATTAGGCTATACCAATGTTGTCGAGTTTGGCGGCATCATTGATTGGCCCGGAGAAACAGAGACGAACGAAGGAGGACCGTTATGAGCATTTTTGACTTTTTCAAACAGCCCGACATAAATAAAGGACTCAAAGAATACGCAGAAGCGGAAAACGCCGTTCTGCTGGATGTGCGTACACCTCAGGAATACGGGGAAGGCCATATTCCGGGAAGCAAAAATGTTCCGCTGCAGACCCTTGACAAGGTAAGGTTAGTAGTGGAAAATAAAGATGCAGAATTGTTTGTCTATTGCTACTCCGGTGCCCGGAGCAGGCAGGCGACAGTGATGCTGCAGCACATGGGCTATACCAATGTTCAGAACATCGGCGGTATTGCCGCTTATCAGGGAAAGGTGGAACGCTAATATGAAAGTTGTGATCGTAGGAGGCGTGGCAGGCGGAGCCACGGCAGCAGCAAGAATCCGCAGGCTGGATGAGCAGGCTGAAATTGTTGTGTTCGAGCGGTCAGGCTTCATTTCCTATGCCAACTGCGGTCTGCCTTACTACATTGGCGGTGTCATCGAAGATCCCGAGAATTTGACTCTTCAGACCCCGGAGAGCTTCTTCTCCCGGTTCCGTATCCATATGAAGGTGCATCACGAGGTCATCGCTGTCTATCCCGACAGAAAGACCGTTTCCGTAAAGAATCTGAAAACCGGCGAAGAATTTGAAGAAAGCTACGACAAGCTGCTGCTTTCTCCCGGCGCAAAGCCGGTCTGGCCTGACCTGCCGGGAATG
>JAZRUE010000045.1:0-3412 GCA_045652345.1 Faecousia sp.
CCGTTTGGGCAAGGCAGAAAAGGGCGCAGAGGAAGTGTTTGTCACCGATGCCGGTACCACCGATCTGCCCGTAGGCCAGCTGGTGGATGCTGACCTGTTCCTGGAAGCCAATAAGGCTGCCAAGGCTATGGGCGGCACTCCCGCATCCTTCCGTCCCAAGCTGAACTACTCCAGCGTGGACGAAGCCATTGCCGCTTATGCTGACGGCAATGTGGGCCTCCATGCGCCCATTCGCGTGCGCTACACCAAGGAGATCAATGGCCAGAAGGAAAGCCGGATCATCAACGCGACTGTTGGCCGTTTGATCTACAATGAGCCTATCCCTCAGGATCTGGGCTTCGTGGGTCGCACCAATCCCGAGCACGCTTTCGACCTGGGAGTGGACTTCCTGGTTGGCAAGAAGCAGCTGGGTAAGATCATTGACAAGTGTATCCGTAAGCACGGCTTTACCGTTGCTACCGAAATGCTGGACCGTGTAAAGGCTCTGGGTTATAAGTACTCCACCAAGGGTGCTATTTCTGTTTCCATTGCTGATATGGTGGTTCCGGAAATCAAGTATCAGCTGGTGAAGCAGGCCGAAGCCAAAGTGGTGGAAATCGAACAGTTCTACCGTCAGGGCTATATTACCAACGACGAGCGTTACCGTCTGGTTGTTCAGCAGTGGGAAAAGACCACCGCTGATGTCACCAACGCTCTGCAGGGCAACCTGGATGAGTTCAACCCCATCTACATGATGGCAGACTCCGGCGCCCGTGGCTCCATGGCTCAGATTCGTCAGTTGGCCGGTATGCGTGGCTTGATGGCCGATACCGCTGGCCGTACCATCGAAATCCCCGTTAAGGCGAACTTCCGTGAAGGTCTGTCTGTTCTGGAATACTTTATTTCCAGTAGAGGCGCACGTAAGGGCATGACCGATACCGCTCTGCGTACTGCTGACTCCGGTTACCTGACTCGTCGTATGGTGGACGTTTCTCAGGAAGTTATTATCCGTGAACGTGATTGCCATACCAAGAATGGTATCTGGGTTGGTGCTGTTTACCAGAACGGTGATGTCATCGACACCTTCGGCATCCGTATCCGTGCCCGTTACCCCGTGGAAGATGTGATCTCCCCGGTTACCGGTGAAGTTCTCCACTCCAAGTATCAGATGATGATGCCTGAGGATGCTGAGAAGTTCGAAAAGCACGGCATTGAAAAGATCTATATCCGTACCATCCTGGGCTGCCGCGCCCGTAATGGCGTTTGCGCTCGTTGCTACGGCATGAACCTGGCCACTTCCAAGGAAGTTGATCTGGGCGAAGCGGTTGGTATTATTGCTGCACAGTCCATCGGTGAGCCTGGTACTCAGCTGACCATGCGTACCTTCCACTCCGGCGGCGTTGCAGGTGACGATATTACCCAGGGTCTTCCCAGAGTTGAAGAACTGTTTGAAGCCCGTCGTCCCAAGAAAATGGCACAGATCTCTGAAATTTCCGGTATTGTTACGATCGGTAAATCCAAGAGCAATGCTGCAATGCGTAAGATCACTGTTACCTCTGAAGATGGCGAGCTGAAGGAAGTCAAGGAATACGAAGTACCTTACTCCGTAGGTCTGAAGGTGGCTGACGGCAAGCCCGTTGCTAAGGGCGAACCCATCACCGATGGCGCACTGTATCCCCAGGATGTGCTCCGCATCTCCGGTGTGGAAGCTGTTCAGGATTACCTGGTGCAGTCTGTTCAGGCTGTGTACCGCCAGCAGGGCGTAGAAATCAACGATAAGCACATTGAAGTTATCATTCGTCAGATGATGCGCAAGGTCCGCGTGGAAGAACCCGGCGACAGCACACTGCTCACCGGCACTGTTGTGGATTCCTTCGTATTTGATGATGCCAAGGCCGAAGTGCAGGCCCGGATCGATGCAGGCGAAACCGAACTGCGTCTGCCGGAAGCTTCTGCTTTGCTGATGGGTATTACCAAGGCATCTCTGGCTACCGATTCCTTCCTGTCTGCCGCTTCCTTCCAGGAAACCACTAAGGTTCTGACCGATGCCGCAATCAAGGGCAAGGTGGACCGCTTGGTCGGCCTGAAGGAAAACGTTATCATCGGTAAGCTGATTCCTGCCGGCTCCGGCCTGATGGCATACCGGGATTTTGCTCCCGGTGCTACTCCTGAGTCCCGCATCGCTGAAACCGAAGAGAACTAAATACAAAAGGACACTGTCTGCGGGCAGTGTCCTTTTTGTTGACAACAGCAGGGGGAAATGGTATAGTTAATAAGAAGAAACTCTACGAAATGAAAAGGAAAAGTGATTTATGAAGAAACTGATTGCATTTGTGTTGGCAGCCTTGCTGCTGTTTTCCATAGTTGGCTGCGCAGAAGAAGCAGCAGAAGGAAATAATACGCCCAATAACGAACTGTTTACAGATGCCTGTTTTGAAGGCTTGAAGCAAATGAGCCTGCTTGGCTATACCAAGGCCCTTTCCGGGGAAGAAATGCAGCCTATTATTGATATTTTGCAGTCCTTAACCCTAACTGCTATGGCAGAAGGGGAGTACGTGAAAGAAAACGAGGATGCAGTTTTGCTGATTCTGGAGTACGAAGACGGCCGGCTTGACACGGTGCAGATCTCCGATACAGTTTTGTGTTTTACGGCTGTTGGCTCCGTGAAGCACGCCACTGCTGACAACTTTTTTGCCGATTTTATCAAAGCTTTCCGCGCGGGAGAAGAATAAGAAAAAACCCAAAATATAAAACAAAGCAGGCAGCATTTGCTGCCTGCTATTTACATGAAGAAAATCGAAAAAAGTTGTGTCACAGCAAGGATTTTTTCGTTATTTTTGTTGACATTTCTTAAAAAATGATTATAATAGGAAACTGTATGGATACACATAATGACATTCGTATGGCCCTCGAGCAATTAACGCAGGAAATTGCCGGTTATCGTATGGTTGTGGGAGCCAAGCAACTCCGCAAAACCCTGCTTGCCGGTCAGGCCCAAAAGGTCTATCTTGCCCAGGATGCCGACCCTGCCATCACCGAACCCATTGCCCAAATGTGCCTTGAACAAAAGGTGCCTTTTGCCTGGGTGCGTTCCATGAAAGAATTGGGACACGCCTGCAAAATTGATGTGGGCGCTGCGGCCGCTGCCGCAACCTTCTAATGTTTCTATCGGCATTTGCCGTAGAATATTCCGCTATATGCGAGAACGAAAGAAAGGAGAAAATTGATGCCTACTTTTAACCAACTTGTCAGAAATGGCCGTAAGCAGGTCACCTACAAGTCCACCGCTCCTGCTCTGCAGAGAGGTCTGAACACTCTGGAGAACAAGGCTACTACTTTGCCCTCCCCTCAGAAGCGTGGCGTATGTACTGCTGTTCGTACCATCAGCCCCAAGAAGCCTAACTCCGCTCTGCGTAAGATCGCCCGTGTGCGT
>JAZRUE010000046.1:0-26864 GCA_045652345.1 Faecousia sp.
AAGGGCGTTTGGAACGGCATCGTAGAGTTTATTATTTTCATTATCTCCGCCCTGCCCTATTTCATCCTGCTGGGTGCCATCGCTGTAGCGGTCATCCTGATCATCCGCAAGAGCCGCAAGAAACACCCCCGCAAACATACCCCCAAGGAAGAAAAACCTGAATAAACAACAAATTCCCCGGACAATTTGTCCGGGGAATTATTTTTGATTTACTTCATATACTTATCAATAGCCAGGCACAGATCGTCGATGGCGTCCTCATCACCGGCGGCCACCGCATCCACCATGCAATGGCGCATGTGGTCCTTCAGAATCACCTTGCCGGTATTGTCCAGCGCAGAGCGAACTGCTGCCAGCTGTACCAATACTTCGGAGCAGTCATAGCCCTCTTCCACCATTTGCTTTACCTTTTCCAAATGGCCGATGGCCCGGGCAAGGCGGTTGATCACCGCTTTCTGGTTTTCGTGGACATGACCGTGGCTGTGGGCGATGCCCTGCTCGTGCATATGAATGTGTTCGTGATCCTGCAAGGTAAGCCCTCCTTTTCTCATTCTTTCGGTCTATCATACCTTATTTCCTCTTTCTTTGCAAGCCCCGAGGGGGGATAAAATGTTTTTGGGGTTGACTTTCTGAAAAAATGAACTATAATCATTTCGGATAAAATGCAAAATGAGAAAACTCAAAAGAAGGTGCAGATATGCTGCTGTATAAAATAGAGGGGCAGATGGGTCAGTACTCCAAAACAGACCGGAAAATAGCAGAGGTGATTTTGGCTGATCCCAGGGCGGCGGTGGAATATACCATGGAGCAGCTGGCCCAGAAAGCCGGTGTATCCCAGGGCAGTATTCATAATTTTTCTACCAGGCTTTGCGGTGGCGGTTTTGCCAAACTGAAAATCCTGCTGGCCCAGGAAGTGGGGGAGTACCAACCGGCAGAAACGGATTTGGTAGGCGCCCAGGACAGTGTGGCGGATGTGCTGGACAAGGTAATCGAGGAGATGATCGGCGCCTATCGCCAGACGGCGGCAATGAATGCTCCGGAAACCATGTCCCGGGTTGCCCAAATGCTTTTAAAAGCGAAGCGGATTGAAATATACGGCATTTATACCTCCGGCATCGTGGCGGAGGAATTCTACCACCGGCTTTTGGTCTTGGGTTTGCCTGCGGTGTATGTAACCGACGGCCTGATGTGTCCGGTTTCGGCCACTATGCTGGATAAGGAATGCCTTGCCATTGCGGTTTCCACCTCCGGACAGACCAAGGATATTTGCGATGCTTTGCAGATGGCAAAGGAAAACGGCGTACCCAGAGTATGTATTACCGCCAACCCCAGAGGCCCGGTAGCGGCTCTGTGCGATGAGGTTTTGCAGGTGCCGGCAAATCCCTCTGTTACAAAAAATCGGCCTGATGTGGCAAGACCCAGCGCAGTCTTGCTGGCAGAGACCCTGTGTGCCTATATCCGGCAGCAGGAGGCGGGAGAAAGAAAACAATATGACAGACTTTCCAGGGTCTTGTCTTCCCACAGCGTAAAGGAGTAAAGCAATGAGCAGTGAAGCAAAGAAGGCGATCCGCATCGGATTGCTTTGTACCATATCCTATTTGGCGGTGTATATCGCCAGAAACATTTTGAGCTTTGTAAGCCCTGATATGATCGCAACGGGCTACTATTCCAAAGAATATATCGGCACCATTTCCACGGGCTATCTGGTGGCTTATGCCTGCGGGCAGCTGATCAACGGCGCCATCGGCGATAGGATCATTGCCCGGTATATGATCTCCGGCGGCCTGTTCGGCGCCGGTCTGTGTAATATCGCACTGCCCTTTGCCCCTGATCTTTTGACCACCACGGTTTTATACAGTGCCAGCGGCTTTTTCTTGTCCATGGTCTATGGCCCGATGACCAAGACGGTTTCGGAAAATGTGAAGCAGGAGTATGCTGCCCGTGTGGCCCTGGGCTATACTATTGCGTCCTTCTTAGGCTCTCCTGTGGCAGGCATCGTGGCGATGCTGACAAACTGGCATAACGCCTTCCTTGTCTGCGGCAGTATTCTGGTTGGCATGGGCGTTGCCTGCTTTGTGTCTTTCCTGTATTTGGAGAAGAAGGGCCTGGTGACCTACAGAACAGGAAAAAGCAACCGGGTACCTATGGGGCAGGGTTTGAAGCGCCTGCTGAAGCACCATATCATCAAGTATTCCTTTGTATCTGTGCTGACGGGGATTGTGCGTACAACCGTGGTCTTTTGGGTGCCTACCTATATTATGGAATACCTGGGCTTCCCGGAAAATACTGCCAAGGGCATCTCCGTTGGCGTCACATTGGCAATGTCCCTGGCACCGTTCCTGAACACCCTTCTTGTGTATGAATGGATGTTCAAACGAAACCGGGGAAAAACGGTGCTATTTATGTTTAGTCTCAGCGCGGCGGCGTTTTTGGGAATGTTCCTTTGGAAGCAGCCGGTGTTCTCGGTTGTGATGCTGGCTCTGGCCCTTGTGGCAAACGGCGGTGCAGCCACCATGCTGTGGAGCACCTACTGCCCCAGCCTTCACGCCACCGGCCTGGTATCCACCGCCACGGGCTATCTGGATTTCTTGAGCTATATGGGCGCAGCGGCAGCCAACCTGATCTTTGCCAACGCGGTGGCAGATATTGGCTGGCACTGGCTGATCCTTTCCTGGGCAGCGCTGATGGGCCTGGGCGTTTTGGTGGGCTTGAAAAAAGAATAGCTTTTTATGGGATAGTTTGGTATAATCAAACTATCCCATAAAATTTTGAAAGGCGGCAAATGCGATGGATAATAAGTATGAAGCCCTGTTTACCCCCTGGAAGGTGGGCAATGTGGAGATCAAAAACCGGATCGTCCTTTGCCCGATGGGCGGTACAAGCCTGTTTGGCTGGTTCGAACTGGGCGGCTGTAAATTCGACAAGGAAGCGGCAAACTTTTTCCTGGAGCGGGCCCGCAACAATGTGGGCCTGATCATTCCCGGCATTGCACCCCTGCGTGACACCTTTTGGGGCAAGTGGCTGTGGCAGAATCCCAAGATGTTTAAGGACCTGAAGGAATTTATGGAGGAAATTCATAAGACCGGTGCCAAACTGTTTATTCAGCTAACTGCCGGCATGGGCCGTTCCTGGGCTATTACCGATCTGATCGCACCTTTACATAAGAAAAAGTTTACCCGAGCCATCTTGAAGCCGGTGCTGGACACCAATCACGAGCTGGCCAGCCCCTCTCCGCTGCCCTCCCGTTGGGACCCGGAGATCATCACCCCCGAAATGACCGTGGAGCAAATCCACGAAATTATCGAGGCCTTTGCCAAGACCGCAAAGCTTTGCAAGGATGCAGGCGTTGACGGCGTGGAAGTTCACGCTGTTCACGAAGGTTACCTGCTGGACCAGTTCACCATGGAATGGACCAACAAGCGGACTGACCAATATGGCGGTTCTTTCGAAAACCGTTTCCGTTTCCCGGTGGAAGTGGTGCAGGCCATTAAGGCCGCTTGCGGTGAAGATTTCCCCGTTTCTGTTCGCTACTCTGTAGAATCCAAGGTAAAAGGCTTCCGGGAAGGCGCCGTACCCGGAGAAGTGTACACTGAAGTGGGCCGGAATATGGCAGAATCCGAAAAGGCCGCTAAGTATCTGCAGGATGCGGGATACGATATGCTCAATGCGGATAACGGCACCTATGACAGCTGGTACTGGGCCCATCCGCCTATGTATATGCCCCAGAACTGCAACCTGGAGGATGTTGCCCATATTAAGAAATTCGTGGACATCCCCGTGGTTTGTGCTGGCCGTATGGAGCCGGATGTGGGCGCTCAGGCAGTGGCAGAAGGCAGAATTGATGGCGTAGGTATTGCCCGTCAGTTCCTGGCTGATCCCCAGTGGATTACCAAGCTGATTGAGGATCGGCTGGAAGATATCCGTCCTTGCATTTGCTGCCACGCAGGCTGCTTTAATTTCTCCTCCTCCAAGGGCCATGCCAACACCCAGGAGCTGACCGATACTATGCACCTGGCCCGTTGTGCATTGAATCCCCCCACCATGCAGACCAAGAAGTACCATATTGCCCCCGCCAAGAAGCAGAAGACAGTGGCGGTCATCGGTGGCGGTATCGGCGGTATGGAAACAGCGATTGTCTGTGCAAAGCGGGGTCATAAGGTGACTCTGTACGAAAAGAGTGATAAGCTCGGCGGTGTCTTTATTGCCGCCGCTGCACCCTCCTTCAAGGAAAAGGACAGAGACCTGATTACCTGGTATCGTCGTGAGATTGCCAAGTATCCCGAAATCGAAGTCAAGCTCCAGACCGAAGTGAAGGACCTGCATGAAATCAAGGCCGATGAGGTGGTCATTGCCACCGGCTCCCGTCCCAACCGCATTCCCGTTCCCGGTGTGGAAAAGGCCGTCCAGGCCATCGATTTCCTGCTGGGTGCGCCTGTGGGACAGAACGTTACCATCATTGGTGGCGGTCTGACCGGCTGTGAAATTGCCTATGAGCTGTACCTGCAGGGCAAGAATCCTACTATCGTGGAAATGCTGGACGATTTGATTTGCACCCCCGGCATCTGCCTTGCAAACACCAGCTTCCTCCGTGACTTCTTCAAGGCCAACAATGTGCCGGTGCACCTGGAAACCGGCGTGCAGGAAATCAAGGATGGTGCTGTGGTGGTGAAGGACAAGGAAGGCAAGGTCTTTGAAATTCCTGCCGACAATGTGATCCTTTCCACCGGCTACAAGCCCCAGCCTTTGGCGAAAAAGTCCCGCCATATCCATCTGGTTGGCGACTGCCATAAGGTAGGCAACCTGCGCTCTGTCATTTGGCAGGCCTGGGATGTGGCAATGAAACTGTAAGAAGGGAAGAACACTATGTACTTAACCGATGAACAACAAGCTATATTAAATGGCGCCAAGGGCGAAACCATGGCCAAGGTTTGGAAGACCCTGGTGATGTACGGCGATGCTTTCGGCGCAGAAAAGATGGTACCGGTAACCTCCAAGTATAACCACTTGGTGACTTCTTTCGGTCTGAAGATGATGAAGCCTGTTTTCGACTTGATGCAGCAGCTCATCGATGCCGGCGCCCTTTCCCAGCAGGAATTCTCTGTAGATCCCCGGCCTTTGGATAAGAATGTCCCTGCCAATTTCCTGCAGAAGTTGATTTTTAACAAGTTTATGTATTCCACCCAGGCAGAGTATGAGGAACAGTTAAAGCAGCTTGGCCTTGTGAGCGAAGATGCCTTTACCTGCGCTTGCTACTTAGACCAGGTGGGCAACATTCCCAGCAAGGGAGATGTGCTCAGTTGGGCAGAGTCCTCTGCAGTTGTTTACGCCAACTCTGTACTGGGTGCCCGTTGCAACCGCAACTCCGGCATTATGGATATTATGGGTTCCATTGCAGGTTTCGTTCCTGCCTTTGGTCTGTTGACCGACGAAGGCCGGAAAGCGACCTGGGTTATCAAAGTGGAATGCAAGAAAAAGCCGGAAGCCCAGCTTTTGGGCTCTGCCATCGGTATGAAGGTGATGGAAGATGTGCCATATATCACCGGCATGGAACAGTGGCTGGGCACAGAACTGAATGATGCGGCTTGCGCTTACCTGAAGGACTTTGGCGCTGCCACCGCCTCCAACGGTGCAGTGGGTCTTTACCATATTGCAAACCTGACGCCTGAAGCAAAGGAACTGGGCGAAAGCCTGATTGCAGAAGGTGCGCAAGTCTATGTGATCGATGATGCTGAGCTGCAGCGGGTAAAGGATAGCTATCCTGTTATGTGGAAAAAGCCGAATGCCAAGCCCAAGCTGTGCTTTATCGGCTGTCCCCATCTTTCTATGGAACAACTGAAGGATTGGACTGACCGGGTGGAAAAGGGCCTTGCAGAAAGCGGCAATAAGAAGGTGCAAATTCCCACCGTCTTTACAACCGCCCCTGCTGTGAAGAAAGCCTTTACAGAAGCAGGCGGCGCTGCCCGTCTGGAGAAGATGGGTATCGTCCTTTCCGACATTTGCCCCCTGATGTATATGAACAATCCCCTTTGCAAGTCTATGCCCGTCATTACTTGCTCCAATAAACTGCGTACCTACACCACTTCCCGGTTCTACACCGAAGAAGAAATTTTGGGTAAGATTACAGGAGGGAAGTAAGATGAAAAAATTTACCGGTCGCATCGTTACCCCCGGCACCGTTACAGCGCCTGCCCTGGTATCCCACGGCGGACTGAACACCTTGGCTTCTTTCCAGGGCGCTCTGCAGTTCGGTGACAAGAAGGCCACCTGCGGTGACCAAAACAATCCCGACCTTTATAACAAGGAAATGGCTGGCAAGGCTCTGTGCCTGCCCCAAACCATCGGCTCTACTACCGGTGGCCTGGTGCTGTACTGCGCTTGCGCTATGCAGCGGCAACCGGCTTGTATGCTGTTCAGCAAGCCTATCGACTCCCTGGCAGCGGCAGGCTCTATCCTGGCTTCTGTTTGGCTGCCCGATGCTAAGATGCCTGTGGTGGACAGCTTGGGTGAAGAATTCTTAGAGTATGTGAAGGACGGTATGTCCATCACCATCGAAGAAGACGGTACAGTCATTGTAGAATAAGAAATTGCGGCAGAAGTTTCCTCTTCTGCCGCTTTTCTTTGCAAAAAGTTGGGGAATACTTGACTTTGGGTGGTACTCGTGCTATAATCAGCCAAAATAAACACCAAAAGGAGGATGATAGGGCTCATGGACAGTTGCGACGGTGATTGTAGTAATAATTTGAATTTGATCGTGGTCGGCATACCTGCGCCCATTTTCCGGGAATAGGTGTGTCTTTTTTGCGCCCATTTTTCACCATGATCATAATTTAAGGAGACATATAAAATGTTAAGCGATTTATTGCCCAGTATATTGGCAATGGTATTTTGTGTCATCATGTCCGCCTATTTCAGCGCTACGGAAACGGCCTTTTCTTCTTTAAACCGCACCCGGTTGAAGGCAATGGCAGAAAAAGGCAACAAGCGGGCAGAATTGGCACTTTCTTTGGAAGAAAAGTATGATAAACTGATTTCCACCATTTTGATCGGCAACAATATTGTCAATATTGCCGCCGCTTCTATCGCCACACTGCTGTTTGTGGAAATTATGCAGGATCAGGATGCGGGCGCGGCCCTTTCTACCGTAGTGGTGACAGTGACGGTGCTGATCTTTGGCGAAATCACACCCAAGAGCATCGCCAAGGATAGCCCGGAAAAATTTGCTATGTTCAGCGCACCGTTCTTGCGGATTCTGATGTTCCTGCTGACCCCCATCAACTTTGTGTTCAGTCTGTGGAAGAAGATGATTTCCAAGATCTTCAAGGTCAGCGAAGACACCAAGATGAGCCAGGAAGAACTGCTCCTTTTGGTGGAGGAAGTGCAGCAGGAGGGCAGCATTGACGAAAGCGAAGGCGAACTGCTGAAAAACGCCATCGAATTCCGGGACCAGGTGGCAGAGGACATTCTGACCCACCGGACTGACCTGGAAGCGGTCAGCGTAGATACCGAAAAGGAAGAAGTGGCCCGGGTCTTTACCCAGTCCCGTTTCTCCCGTCTTTTGGTGTACGAAGAAAACATCGACAACATCGTGGGTGTGCTGAACATTAAGGACTTTTACATGAACAGCGGCATTACCGATAAGCCGATCACAGAAGTGATGACGCCTCCCATTTTCATCCACCAGTCCGAAAAGATCCGGGATCTGCTGAACCAGCTTCGGGCTGCCAAGACCCATATTGCGGTGGTTGTGGACGAGTACGGCGGCACTTTGGGTATCGTCACCATGGAAGACATCCTGGAAGAACTGGTTGGCGAGATTTGGGACGAGCACGATGAAGTGCAGGAGTTCTTCAAGGTTCTCAGCGAGGACACCTATCTGGCTGACTGTATGGTAAACTTGGATGAGTTTGCGGATTGCTTCGATGTGGAAATCGAATCCGAAAGCGTTTCCTTAGGCGGCTGGGTGATGGAACAGCTGGGTGGCATTCCCGAAGTCGGGGAGAACTTCACCTATGAACATCTGCACATTACCGTTACAGAACTGGATGCCCACCGGGTATCTTATGTAACCGTTGTGAAGCAGGAAGCACAGGAAGAGGAAGAATAAGCTTATCCACCCGGCAAATTTGCCGGGTGGTTTTCTGTTGACAAATGGATTTCTGGTGTTATAGTTAGGGGAGAAAGGAGGGACTGCTGTGCTGGAAGTGTTTTTACTTACCCTGGAGCAGGTGGGCGTTTTGCTGATCTTTATCAGCATTGGTTATATTCTTCGCAGGCTTCATCAGTTGCCGGACAGTTCCGGTCACGTGCTGTCCCTGCTGAATACGCTGGTATTTGCACCGGCCTATTCCATTGTCAACCTTTCTGCGAGTTTTACCCGAGATGTTGTGGGGGAGAAGCTGCTGATTTTCGGCTTTGCCTTCCTTGCTATGGCGGGGACGATCACCCTTGGGCGGCTTTTGGGCAAGTGGATGGGTCGCAGCGATATGGAAAAACGGTCGCTGATGTATGCCTTCACCTTTTCCAATTCCGGCTACTTTGGCTATCCGGTGATCGATGGTGTCTTTGGGGGCGCGGTGCTGGCAGACTATATGGTTTTCAATCTGCCCATTGGCATTGCCTGTAATTCCTACGGCTATATGCTTTTCCAAAAGGGCAAACATTTTAGCCCTGTGCGGCTGCTCAGCAGTCCCTTGGTGCTTTCTGCCTTTGTGGGTATGGGGCTTGGCCTTTCAGGAATCCAGCTGCCTTCTGTGGCAACCACGGTGCTCAACGGTGCAGGCAGTTGCATGAGTCCTTGCGCCATGCTGCTGGTTGGCTTTATGTTAGGAAAGTTTCCCCTTTCCAAACTGTTTTCCGGGTGGCGGCCCTATGTATTCACCCTGGTACGGATTTTGGGCATTTCTGCCATCTTGGGCGGCATCTTTTGGCTCTGCGGTCTGCGGGGGGAACTGCTGTTTTACCTGCTGCTTTACACCAGCATGCCACTGGGTATGAATCTTGTGGTATTCCCGGAAAGCTGCGGCTACGAAAAGGAGGCTGGGGACAACGCCAAAATGTGCGTGGTGTCCTACGTGATGGCTCTTGCGCTGCTGCCCTGCGTGTTTGCGGCGGTATCCTATATTTGCCTATAAAATTTGCAGGTTTGTTTTTTGACAGGCCTGCAATTTTTGCGCTATTTTCTAAAAAATTGCACAGTTGCACACTTGCACAAAAATCCCCCTTGGGGGGATAGAAAATTGCGTCGAAATGTAGGCAAATCTACGATTGACTTTCGGGGGCAAAATGAGTAAAATAGATACTGATACACTATGTACCCTTGCGGGTGCGTAAGGGTACGCAAATATCTTTTAGGAGGAAATCACTTTGAAGGATTGGGCAACTTTAACCACCGTTGAGGAGATGGAAGCTGCTACCAACGCTTTGCTGGAAAACGGCAAGAAGGTCGGCGCCGACTCCTGGCAGCAGCGGGTCAAGAATCAGACCCCCCATTGTGGCTTCGGTGAGGCAGGTACTTGCTGCCGCATCTGCTCTATGGGCCCCTGCCGCATCACCCCCAAGAGCCCCAGAGGCATCTGTGGCTGCGATGTCCACGGTATCGTGGCTCGTAACTATCTGCGCTTTACCGCTGGCGGTACTGCCGCACACTCCGACCACGGTCGTGAGATCATGCACACTCTGCACCAGACTAAGGAAGGCGGCAACTATCAGGTCAAGGACCCTGAAAAGCTGATCCGCATCGCCAAGGAATGGGGCGTTGAAACCGAGGGCAAGGACATTTACGACCTGGCTCACGAAATGGCCGAAATCGGTCTGCTGGAATACGGCTTCCCCTTCGGCACCCAGAAATTTGCTAAGCGCGCTCCCGAGCATACCCAGAAGCTGTGGGAAGCAGCTGAGATCACCCCCCGTGCTATCGACCGGGAAATCTCCACTGCTCTGCACATGACCCACATGGGTTGTTCTTCCCTGCCCGAAGCACTGATCCGTCAGTCCCTGCGTGCAGGTCTGTCCGATGGCTGGGGCGGTTCTATGATGGGCACCGAGTTCTCCGACGTTATGTTCGGCACTCCCAAGCCCGTAGATACCACCGCTAACATCGGCGTTATGGAAAAGGACATGGTCAACATCATCGTTCACGGCCACGATCCTTCTCTGTCTGAAATGATCGTACATTATGCAAACGACCCCGAGATGCTGGAGCTGGCCAAGAGCGTTGGCGCTAAGGGCATCAACATCGCCGGTGTTTGCTGTACCTCCAACGAAGTTACCATGCGTCACGGCATCCCCATGGCTGGTAACTTCCTGAACCAGGAAAACGTTGTACTTACCGGTGCTTGTGAAGCCATCGTTGTGGACGTGCAGTGTATCTTCCCTGCACTGGGCCCCTTGAGCAAGTGCTTCCACACCAAGTTCATCACCACCTCTCCCATTGCCCGCATGCCCGACTCCGAGTTCATTCAGTTCCATGCTGAAACCGCAGGCGAAAATGCAAAGGCAATCGTACGGATGGCTGTTGAGAACTTCAAGAACCGTACTCCTGAACTGGTGAACATCCCCAACCAGAAGCAGAATGCTCGTGTTGGCTACTCTGTAGAAGCCATCAAGAAGGTGCTGGACGGCGTTGCCAACACCCAGGTTGACGAGATGGGCACCACCAAGCCTCTGATCGAATGTGTCCACTCCGGTGTTCTTCGCGGCGCTGTGGCAATGGTCGGCTGTAACAACCCCAAGGTTCGTCCCGACTCCGCCCATATCGAACTGATGAAGAAGATGCTGGAAAACGACATTATCCTGATCGTTTCCGGTTGTTCCGCTCAGGCTGCTGCTAAGGCCGGCCTGCTGGACCCCGTAAATGCCAAGGAATACTGCGGCGCAGGTCTGAAGCGTGTTTGCGAACTGGCTGGCATTCCTCCTGTTCTGCACATGGGCTCCTGCGTGGATATTTCCCGTATGCTGATCCTGGCTTCTGACATCGCTAAGGACTGGGGCATCAACATCTCCCAGGTTCCCGTGGTTGGCTGCGCTCCCGAATGGATGAGTGAGAAGGCCGTTTCCATCGGTAACTACGTTGTTGCTACCGGTATCGAAACCTTCCTGGGTGTTGATCCCTACTCCAAGGGCTCCACCGAAGTCACCGAGCTGCTCCAGGGTGAGCACGGCGTGAAGGATTGGGTTGAAGCAAAGTTTGTTGTGGAAACCGATATCGAAAAGCTGGGCGATCTGATGATCGAGTGCATCGAGCAGAAGCGTCTGGCTCTGGGCATCTAAGCACGAGGCTTTCTTATGAAAGTTGCAATTACCGGAAAAGGCGGTGTGGGTAAAACCACATTGTCCTCCACATTGGCCCGGCTCTATGCCGACGAAGGCCGGACTGTACTGGCTGCCGATGTGGACCCGGATGCCAATCTGGGCTTGGCTTTAGGCCTTACCCAGGAGCAAGTGGACGAGATCGTCCCCATCAGCAAGATGCGTACTCTCGTTGAGGAACGCACCGGTGCCAATGAAGCCAATAAGTTTTTCAAGTTAAACCCCTATGTGGCGGATATCCCGGAGAAGTACTCCAAGGATATTAACGGTGTGAAGCTTTTGGTTATGGGCACTGTGGATGTGGGCGGCAGCGGATGTGTGTGTCCCGAGCATGTGATGCTCAAGGCCATCCTGAGTAACCTGTCCTATCGGAAAAACGATGTGGTGATCATGGATATGGAGGCCGGTCTGGAGCATTTAGGCAGAGGTACTGCAGCCAATATGGACCAGTTTATCGTGGTAATCGAACCCGGTGCCCGGTCGGTGCAGACCTACCGGAATGTGAAGCGGCTGGCATCCGATCTGGGTGTGGCCCGCGTTCGGGTAGTAGCCAATAAGGTCCGGGACCAGCAGGATGAAGATTTCATCCGCCAGGCCATACCGGAAGAAGATCTGCTGGGCATTGTCCACTACAATCCGGAAATTATCGATGCAGATCGGCAGGGAAAATCTCCCTACGATTTCAGCCCCAAAGCCATTGAAGAAATTAAGAACATCAAAGCGATCTTAGATCGTGATTGACACCTTATGAGGAGGAAATATGACACTTTTTGACAGAGTTTTTGGCGGTAACGACTACAACTACGAGCGTACCGTAGCCGCCATTGATGAAGCCATCGCCACCTATGGCGAAGGCGAGGCAGTGTCCTTCCCCGGCACCGCCTACAGCCTGCCCTGCTACTACGCAGTGACCGGCGTTAAGATCAACAATCTGGGCGAAATGAAGGCCGCTATGGCCACCATTAAGGCCAAGATGACCCGCAACAACCGCCTGCACGACGCTTTCGAGTCCGGTATCGCTTCTGCTCTGTGCGCAGAATTCCTGGAAGCTCTGAAGTACCTGCACGGCGCTACCCCCTACACCGAGCCCGAAATGGGCCACCTGACCGACGCATTCGTCCGTAACCTGGGCGTGCCGCTGGTTACCGGTGACATCCCCGGCGTTGCTGTTATCATCGGCGGCGCTGACACCGCTGAAGAAACCGTTGCTCTGGTTAAGTCCTACCAGGCACAGGGTATGCTGGTCTCCCTGACCGGTGAAGCCGTCCGTCACGTTGCCGAGTCCGGTATGACCACCGGTGAAGGCGTTCGTGTGGTGCCTCTGGGCTACGAAATGCAGTCCGTCATCCACATCGTTTCCGTGGCTCTGCGTGCTGCTCTGATCTTCGGTAACATCACCCCCGGTGACTTCCCCGCCCTGGCTAAGTACACCATGGACCGCGTTCGTGCTTTCGTTAACGCTTATAAGCCCCTCAGCGACGAGATCGTTTCCTACGGTGCCGGCGCTATCTGCCTGGGCTTCCCCGTTGTTTCCAACGAAACCGAGAACATGTTCCGCGTTCCCAAGAGCCTGATCCAGCAGCTGGATACTTCCAAGTGGAATGCAACTTCCCTGGAAGCCCGCGATATCAAGATCAAGATCACCAACATCGACATTCCCGTGGCCTATGCTACCGCCTTCGAAGGCGAGATCATTCGCCGTGGCGATATGCAGGTGGAAGTGGACGGCTCCCGTGTGGACTGCTTCGAACTGGTGCAGACCAGAGAAGCAAACGAAGTGGAAGACCACAAGATCACCGTGGTTGGTCCCGAACTGGACGAAGTTGCCGTTGGTTCCAAGATCTCCCTTTCCTACACCATCGAGGTTGCCGGCAAGGCTATGCAGGCTGACTTCGAATCCGTTATGGAACGTAAGATCCACGCTTGGCTGAACTGCATCGAAGGCGTTATGCACACCGGTCAGCGTGATATGATCCGTGTTCGTATCTCCAAGGCTGACTTTGAGGCTGGCTTCCGCTTCAAGCACCTGGGCGAAGTTCTCTACGCCAAGGTCAAGAGCGAATTTGAAGCTGTTGTTGACAAGTGCCAGGTCACCATCGTTGTGGATGCCGAAAAGAACAAGGAACTGCGTGCTGCTGCTAACGAAGTGTTTGCAAAGCGCGACGACCGTCTGAAGTCCATGACCGACGAGTCCGTTCCCGTTTACTACACCTGCATTATGTGCCAGGCCTTCTCTCCCAGCCACGTGTGTATCGTTACCCCCGAGCGTCTGGGTCTGTGTGGTGCTGTGTCTTGGTTGGATGCTAAGGCTACCAACGAGCTGGATCCCGCCGGTCCTTGCCAGGTCGTTCCCAAGGAACGCTGCGTAGACGAAGAACTGGGCCGCTTCGAGGATGTTGACGAGGCTATCTTCAAGTATTCTCACGGTGCTCTGGAGCACATCACTCTGTACTCCCTGTTCCAGGATCCTATGACCTCCTGCGGTTGCTTCGAGTGTATCTGTGGCGTAGAACCCTGCTCTATGGGCGTTGTTATCACCACCCGTGAGCATGCCGGTATGACTCCTCTGGGTATGAGCTTCTCCGATATGGCTTCCATGACTGGCGGCGGCGTACAGACCCCCGGCTTTATGGGCCACGGCAAGCAGTTCATCTCCTCCAAGAAGTTCATCAAGGCAGAAGGCGGCCCCGGCCGTATCGTTTGGATGCCCAAGGAACTGAAGGATCAGGTTCGCGAGCGTCTGGATGCTACTGCTCTGGAAATGTACGGCGTTGAAAACTTCACCGATATGGTAGCAGACGAAACCATCTGCACCGAGGACCCCGAGCAGCTGCTGGAGTACCTGGGCGAAGTTGGACACCCTGTCCTCTCTATGGAGCCTTTTGACATGTAACATTAAAAAGGACATCTTCCAATCGGAAGATGTCCTTTTTTAATGGATAATGAATAATGGATAATGGACAATGAAGGTGTCGGCAAGCCGACGGATTGAAATAACGGCAGGAGCAAGCCCCTGCCGTTTATTATTGAATTTCCTGTTCTAAGGCATCAAACTCCGGAGTGCTGAAAAATTCTCCAAGGGTGATTTCTAATGCATCGCATAATTTCTTGATTGTGACTGTACCCGGATTTTGGCTTTCACCATTCAAAATGCTTTTGATGGTAGACTGAGGGACAGCAGACAGGTTGCTTAACCCATTGGGCGTAATGTGGTTTTCTTTACATAATTGCCGTATTCGATTTGCGACGGCTTGGGTTGTATTCACACTGCCACCCCTTTCAAGTTATTTATCACTAACATCATAACCGAATATGACTTCCTGCATTAGTGATACTTCACTAAAATAGAAAATTATGTTATAGTAGTGATATATCGCGAAAAGGAGTGGTGAATATGGCGGCTTGCACATTCTTTGGACACCGGGATTGCTATGGATTACGGGAGGAAGATTTAAATAGAGTGATCGTGGCGCTGATTGGCAGGGGAGTGGACACCTTTTATGTAGGCCATCAGGGGCAGTTTGATGGGGTCGTTCGCAATCAGCTGCGAAAGCTAAAAGAAGAATACCCTTATATTCACTATGAGGTCGTTTTGGCATATCTGCCTACGGAGAAGAAGGAATATGATGACTATATAGATGCTGTTTACCCAGAAGGACTGGAATGCGTACCCCGTAAATTTGCAATTTTGAAAAGAAACGAATGGATGCTGCATAGATCCCAATACTGCATTTGCTATATTTCCCATTCCTGGGGCGGCGCATATACGTTTGCTATGAAGGCCCAAAAGCAAGGGAAGACGGTGCTTCAGCTTGGACCGTTGTTGTTATGACAGGCGATTGTTTTGTTGGCAAGCCGACAAAATAGAATGTAGGGGTCGATGCCCACATCGACCCGGAAAGCAGATCAAACGGGCCAATGTAGGCATTGGCCCCTACAATATATACGAGACATGGCGAGATAGAGAACCAGCCCCTGTTTTGTTTTGTCTTGTGCAGGATTTTGTCGCTGGAAAAATTTTCAAAAAATTTTTCTAAATAAGAATAATTCCTATTGACAAATCAAAAACTGTATGATAATATACGGATGTAAACAAGAATGATTCTTATATAGGAGTTGCGTATATGGTATCTGCAAAGCATTTTCGTAAGCGGGACGCCATCCTGACTTACCTGCGGCAGACCGATACACACCCCTCAGCAGAGATGGTGTTCGCCCACCTGAAGGACGAATATCCGGATCTGTCCTTAGGAACGGTTTACCGGAACTTAGGAATTTTTAAGGAGCAGGGCTTGATCCAAAGCCTTGGCACTGTAAATGGGGTGGAACGGTTTGATGGCAACGTACAACCCCATGTCCACTTCGCCTGCACCGGTTGTGATGCGGTGCTGGACCTTCCGGGATTGGATGTGTCCCGGCGGCTGCCCAGCCAAGTCACAAAAATGATCGGCGGCAGGGTGGACTCCTTCCAACTCACATTCTCCGGTCTTTGCGGTGAATGTTCCAATGAAAAATTACAAGGTGGTGAAACAGCATGAAAAAGTATGTCTGTGTGGTATGCGGCTATGTGTACGAGGGTGACGAGCTTCCCGAAGATTACGAATGCCCCCTCTGCGGCGTTGGCCCCGACCAGTTTGAAGAAGAGGAATAATTGAAAATCCCAATCAATAAAAATAAATAATAAAATTAAAAAACAATTTTGGAGGAAAATGATTATGAAAAAGTTTGTATGCTCTGTCTGTGGTTATGTTCACACTGCCGAATCTCTGGATGCCGAATTCAAGTGCCCCGTCTGCAAGGTCCCTGCTTCTAAGTTTGTAGAGCAGAAGGGCGAGCAGAAGCTGGCCGCTGTTCATGAGTACGGTGTTTACGCCCAGACCGTGAAGAATAACCCCGACATTTCCGCAGAGGACAAGAAGTACATCTTCGATCAGCTGATGGCCAACTTCAACGGTGAATGCAGCGAAGTAGGTATGTACCTGTGCATGGCTCGGATCGCTCACCGTGAAGGCTATCCTGAAATCGGCCTGTACTGGGAAAAGGCTGCCTGGGAAGAAGCTGAGCACGCTGCTAAGTTTGCAGAGCTGCTGGGTGAAGACCTGGAGCCCAACATGAAGGCTACCACCAAGGACAACCTGGCATGGCGTGTTGACTGCGAATTCGGCGCAACCCAGGGTAAGTTCGATCTGGCCGTCTGCGCAAAGAAGAACGGTCTGGATGCTATCCATGACACCGTCCACGAAATGGCTCGCGACGAGGCTCGCCACGGCGTCGCTCTGAAGGGTCTTCTGGAAAGATACTTCAAGTAAAAGAACAAAGCAGGCGGGGGAAACCTCGCCTGCTTTTTATAAATCTCCTAAAAAAGAACAAAATAAGGACAACAACAATCCGACAAAACGAAAGGAGCAAAAAATGAACGTTCGTTTATTTGCCGCCTTGCTGATTGCCCTGTCTATTTTGACCGGCTGTTCGATCGGTAAGGCTGCGGCAACCCTGACAAATGAGGAAGCCAAGCAAACTGCCCTGAACCACGCAGGCTTGACAAAAGATCAGGTCACCCGAATGAAAACGGAGTTTGACTATGATGACGGCGTTCCGGAGTACAACGTGGAATTCTATTACGACGGCTGGGAATATGACTATGAAATTAACGCCCAGACGGGGAAAATTCTGTCTTGGGATAAGGAGTATGACGACTAATGGAAAACAATCCCTTTGCTTCCCTCGTGCAGAAGGCAGAAAAAGAATGTGATGTATACTGCCCCATCTGCCATAAGGTGCTGCACCTGCAGCCGGGGCAAGCGATCCCTCGCTGCTGCGGCAAACCAATGGAAGAAAGATAACAAATTGGCACTATCCAACTTGGATAGTGCCATTTTATTATGCAAAATACTGCTGAGCAAAGGCTTTTGCCCGATGGGCTGCTTCTTGCAGATAGGTTTCTAAGGGTAGGTGGCCGTAAAGGTCTACCTTGCATTTGCCTGGCTTTGGGCGAACTTTTAATTCAAAATTCAGCACGTCTTGCGGTTTTGCGGATTTCAGCCGCTGCAGGACCACATTCCAGTCCGCTTTTCCGTCACCGGGGAGCAGGTGCAGATCGTCTCCACCCCACAATACAGGGCCGGTAGAGCCATAATTATCATTCAGGTGGGTAAAAAGCAGCCGGTCTGCATATTTGTCCAAAAGGTCCACCGGGGGAGGGTAGCACTGTTCGTGTCCCAAATCCCAGCAAAAGCCTACAGTGGGGTTATCTGCATACCGATCCAGCAGCGCCATCAAGTACTCCGGCCCTTGCAGATTTTCAAAGGCGATTTTTACGCCCTTTTTGGCGGCGTAGTCTATCAGTCGGTCAAAGTTCTCAAAGTAGAGTTCTTCTTCCCGGAAGGTGTAGTCAAATCTTCCCCAGGGGTGAATGACCAAAATGGGAATATTCCATTCCCGGCAGGCATCCAGGCAGGCGAAGGTCTCCTGCAGTATGGGGCTGTCGGCCTGTTCCCACAGCTGGCAGTTTCGGTCGTGGGGGGCGTGGAGGGAGTGGATGGCAAGATCCAATTCCTTGGCTGTTTCTGCCGTTTCCTTCAAATCCTGCTTTCCTTTCCAAACCGGGGAGATGCCGTCAAAGCCCACTTCTTTCAAAAGATGGAGAACTTCCCCACGGGGAAGGGAATAGGTTTCCTGCAAAGAAAAACCGATTTTTCCCATTTTATACATCCAGATAGCCGCAGAGAACCTTCAGGGTGTTGAAGATGCCGTCCATATGGCTGCGCTCGTAGCCGTGGCTGGCGTAAACACCTGCACCGATCAGACCGTGGCGGATGTCAAAGCCTGCCCGCAGGGTGGCTTCCACATCGGAGCCATAGTAGGGATATACATCTACTGCGTAGTCAGCTTCTGTCTTTTTGGCGGCTTCGATCAGCTTGCCTACCACGTCATAGCTGTAAGGACCGCCGGAGTCCTTGGCGCAGATGGACACCTGCCGTTCCGTGCAGGCAAGGCCGTCGCCGACACACCCCATATCCACGGAAATGGCTTCCGTCACGCCGGCAGGGATAGAGCCGGAGCCGCCGTGGCCAACTTCTTCATAGACGGTGATATAGATGTAGGTTTTCCGCTTCAAGGTGACCTTGTTATCTGCCAGGTACTTGGCAAAGCCATAGAGAATGCCCACAGAGAGCTTATCGTCCAGGAAACGACTCTTCAGATAACCGCTTTCGGTGCGGCGGGTACGGGGATCAAAGCAGACAATATCGCCCACCTGGATGCCCAGGGCAGCAGTATCCTTGGCGCTTTCCACCTTTTCATCCAGCACCACTTCACAGCTGTCAAAGGAGCGGGGGGCGGAGCTGTAGTCTTTATTGACATGGACGGAGGCGTTGGAAAGCTGGAAAGTGCCCTCGTAAATCTTTCCGCTGCGGGTGTAGACCCGAACATTTTCTGCCTCGCCATTATTGGCGTTCATACCGCCCAGGGGCGTCAGTCTCAGACGGCCGTTGCCTTTGATTTGGGATACCATAGCACCCAAAGTGTCAGCGTGGGCAGCCAATAGCAGTCCGTCATTGGCCTTTTCACCGCCCAGATCCACCAACACGCCGCCTTTTTCCGTCATGGTTACGGAAAACCCTAAGTTTTCAAAGGCTTCTTTCGCCCAAAGAGCGGCCTTTGCGGTGAAACCGGTGGGGGAGTCGATGGCCAATACTTCGGCTGCGGCCTGCCAGGCAGATTCGGCAAATTCCATTGTGATCATAGAAATACCTCCAAAGTTTGATTTTTATCATCATACCACACCTTTTTCCGAAAAACAAGGCGAGAAAACATGCCGACTTTTGTTGACAGATACTCAGGAGAATGTTATAATCAAGAAAATAAAATAGGAGGAATATGCATGGAAAAGGCAAAAGAGATCAATGTTCTTGCCCTTTGCAAGAGCCTTTTAAGAAAAGCTTGGCTGATTGTTCTGTGCGCAATCGTATTTGGCATTGGCGGATATATCTACACAGATCAGTGTGTGGACCCCATGTATCAGTCCAGCATTTTGCTGTATGTTAACAATACAAATAAAACCGAAAACTCCGGCAACATCAGTGCCTCTGACCTGGCAACTTCTCAGCGCCTGGTTGAGACCTATATTATCATCCTGAAAAGTGACCCCGTTATGGAGAAGGTTGCAAACAACCTGAAGCATACCACCGGGACGGATTTGACCGGCGGCGCTATTAAGGGTATGATCACGGCCGGTGCAGAGAACGGTACCGAAGTGTTCCGGGTCAGCGTTTCCAGCACAGATCCCGTGCTGGCGGCTGAGGTGGCCAATTCTGTGGCTGCGGTTGCCCCGAAAGAGATCGAAGGGGTTATCCAGGGCAGTTCTGCCAAAGTGGTACAGCATGCTACCGTTGCCGGTGCGCCCTACTCTCCCAATAAGACCCGCCAGGCAGCGATCTTTGCCATTGTGGGCGCGGTTTTGGCTGTTGCCTTTGTGCTGATCCGGGAGTTTATGGATGTGCGCATCAAGTCCGAGGAGGATCTGGCAGAAATTTGCGATGCACCTATTTTGGGTTTCATTCCCGAATTGAGCCAGGAGAGCTCCTCCAAGTATAGCTACACACCCCATAGCAGTGAAAATGAGGAGGTGGGCAGATGAACAAGCGAAAAGAGCAGGATCTAACCCAGAGCTACGTCAATCAGAGAAGATTGATCCTCAATGCCAATTCTTCCTTCCATATTCAGGAAGCCTACCGTACTTTGCAGACCAATATCCGCTTTTCTTTGCCCGGAAATGGGTGCAAAGTCATTTGCCTGACCAGTAGTATGGCCAGCGAAGGTAAGAGCACTACCTGCTTGAACCTTGCTATTTCTATGGCTGAAACCGGCAACCGAGTGCTGCTGATCGATGCAGATATGCGTCGTCCCAGCCAGAGCAAACTGCTGATTGAAAAGGCTTCTCCCGGCCTTTCCAATGTGCTTGCCGGCCTTTGCGAAGTGCGCCTTGCCATTCGCAAGGATATCCGTCCCCACCTGGATGTGATGTTCTCCGGCGAAATTCCTCCCAACCCCCTGGAATTGCTGAGCAGCAAGACCATGGAAAAAATGCTGGAAGAGCTGAAGTCTCTGTATGATTATGTGATCATCGATACACCTCCCGCTACGATCGTTTCCGATGCATGCATGATTTCCAGTATGACCGATGGTACTTTGCTTTTGGTGCGGCAGAACGAGGCTGAAAAGGAAGGCGTTTCCAAGGCTGTGAAGCAGCTGCAAATGGCAAACGCCAAGCTGCTGGGCTTCGTGATGAATGGCGTGCTGGATAGCAACTCCAAGGGCTACAGACGGAAGAACAAGTACGGCTATAAGTATAAGTATACCTATGAAGCTGCCAACCGGGGGAAAGGCTAATGCGCAGAAACGGTGAGTTTATCCTGCGGCAGGTGGCTGGTAAAACAGTGGTCGTGCCTGTTGGGCAGGCGGCAGAAGCCTTTCGGGGAATGATCACCCTGAATAAGACCGGGAAGTTTTTGTGGGATCTTCTGGAAGATGAGCAGTCCGAGGAGAGCCTGGCCGAAGCTTTGGTGAATAAGTACGGCATTACAAAAGAACACGCCCTGGAGGCTGTGAAGAAGTTTTTAGAGCCGATTTATCCCACCGGTGCAATTGCAAAATAAGTGTTGCACTCTCCTTTTTTGGGAGAGTGCAATATCTTTTTTATGGCAGTTTTTGCCGGCAAAAGGTGAAGATTCCCCTAAAAGCAAGAGTAAATAATTACAAAAATGTAATCTTTCCCTTGATTCCGGGGACGAGTTATGGTATACTTTTTCTGCGAAAGTGAAAGGAGTCTGGACAAATGCTCAAAAAATGTCTGGCACTTCTGGTTGCACTTGCTCTTATGATCGGAATAGTTCCCCTGGGCACAAACGCCCAGTCAGAAGGCGCACGGATTGAAGCAGATATCTGTCGCATATATAGTACGATTCAGAATGTTACCGGCAATTGGGATCTGAGCGGTCTTTGCGGTACGATGGTCGCCTATCAGCTGTACTATTTGGGAGTGAATACCGCACCGATCATCTTGGATGGCAACAACCAGTATGATGCCTATAAAGATATGGAGTTTACCTCCGGCGGTCACCGGGTGCGGGCCTACTCTGCAGAGGAGCATAATCTGCGGGAAGCGCTCTATGCAGTCAGCAACGGCGGCACCAAGAATGTATATAATCTGCTGGTGGGCTTCCAATGGACCAATAGCTGGGCGGGCCGGCGATATGGCCACGCAGTGGTGATCCATGCCATTTTGAATGGTATGGTGTATTTCTGCGAAGGCTTCAATACCCCCTTCGATAAGCAGGTGGGCGGCCCCAGTATTTGCACCATCGATGAGTTTGCCGATGATTACGGCAGATGGTCCAAGTTTGAAGGACTGATCCATTTTGGACAGAAGGACGGCACGGAACTGGCCCAGGAGTATTCCTGCAATGCGTTCCTGCTGGCAAATAAGAATGCAGAATTGCGGAGCGCTCCCAGCGTTCAGCAAAGTGGGGTTTTGCGGACAGTAAAGGCCGGAGAACGGCTGGAAGCTGTGGGCATTTACGAAGGCAAAGATAAGGAACTGTACTATCGGATTGTGGATAGTGGCAAATCCTGCTACATAAAGGCGGAGGATACCAGAGTGTTCTCCATGCGCTATGATGATGTGCAGATCAAAGACGCGGAGTATCCGGAAGTCCTGAAAAGGGGCGAGGAATATCAGATCAATGGCATTTTGGTCAGCACCCATAACAAGACCCACAATGTAATGGCCCGGATCCTGGACCAGATGGGGCAGGAAGTGGATTGCTTTGCTATCCCGGTGGAAGGTTGCTACAAGGACCTGAAATCCACTGCGCTGCCTTATGAGATCAGCTTTGTCAATCTCTTTGAGGGAGAGTACACACTGGAAATCAGTGCGGAAGTCCGTAACCATTCTGTGAGAAGCGGAAAGATCCTTGCAGAAACGGAACGATGCATTTTGGAAGAGCGCCCTTTTACCGTGGGTTATTCCGCTACGCACACTGCAGAACCCCGGATGGATGGCGTAGGTACGAAAACCGGCTGGAAGTATGAAGATGGCAAATGGTATTACTACGAAAACGATGTGCCTCATACCGGCTGGCTGTGCTCCAATGGGGTAGACTATTACTTGCTGGAGGACGGTGCCGCTGCCACCGGCTGGCAGGAAGTTAACGGCAAGATGCGGTTTTTCTCCGACACCGGTGCTATGCGCACCGGCTGGCTGGATGATGAAGGCGCAGTGTACTACCTGCGCTCCAACGGCGTGCCCGTGACCGGGGAGCAGATCATTGACGGGGAAAAACACACCTTTGGAACCGACGGAATTCGGATCAATCCTGCGTTTTTGAACCACTAAATATAACGGACCTATCCTTTTGGATAGGTCCGTTTCTTTGTTATGTATTAAAATCTATGCCTTGAGATTCTTTCCAGTAGCGTAAGGCTTTTTCAATATCCTGCTGGGGCAGATCAAAGTATTCTGCCAGCTGCCAGGGCTCTGTATATCCCTCTGCGAAGGCTTCCCGGAAGGCCTCCTCCGGCAAGAAGGTTTGAAAGGTCCAGCGGTTGGCCCGGTACTCGCTCCGTTCTGCCAGTTCGTAGGGACTGTCCACCTTGTGGAGAGCGCCGGTGGCCACATGACCCAGCTCGTGGCAGCATACGCCCCGTAAAAGCCGGGTGGATTGAATCTTGGAAAAGTCCAGAAAAACGGCGTAATTGCCATCGTCCCGGATAGTAGCGCCGGGGTGGGGACATCCCAAATAGGGGATCACATCTATATGATTTTCCCGGCAGTATTCATAAAAATCACATAGTTCAAACACGGCACACCTCTTATTGGTTTTGCCGCCTTTCCCGCATCAGCCGCACCATATCCCGGACAGTCTCTTTTTGAGCCTCGTCCAGTTCCTTGAAATCTCCGTAGAATGCCACATCCACCTGATCCAAAACATCGGTAGGCTCCGCTTGGCCCAAAAGGGTGGATACGCTGACGCCTAAATAGGCGGCGATTTTCTGAGCGGTTTGGGCATTTACGCCTTTTTTACGCCCCATCTTCAAATCGGTCATCAGCCCCCGGCTGATACCCAGATCGTCACACAGACGGCCGGGACGGATGCCCGCTTTTTCACAAAGAAGTACAATGTTCTCGTACAAATTATCCATAACCGTTCCTCCAGTGGAAGTACCCCGTCGGGTACATATTTAAAGAACTAATGTTATTTTAGTACTCAAACGTGTACTTGTCAATAGAAATTCGCACATTTTCGCCCCGCTTTCTGTGATAAAAGAAGCATAGCAGATTTCCGGTACAATATTCCGGACAGAAGGAAGATCCTGCCGAATGCTGCCGATAAATTATGGGTTGACAAAGCACAGTTACCATGCTATAATACTCAGGCACTCAGGAAGTGCAACCCATATCGCGGAGTAGAGCAGTTGGAAGCTCGTCGGGCTCATAACCCGGAGGTCGTAGGTTCGAGTCCTGCCTCCGCAACCAGAAAAGAAAAAGTCATCCCAAAAGGGATGGCTTTTTTCTTTTCCTGGCTTGCAAAGCAAGCCTTGTCCGACCTCCGGGTTATGAGCACGTCGAGCGTAGCTCGTTGGGTCACGAGCCCGAGCGCTGCCAGTGGCAGATGAAGCGAGGGCGCAGTGAGTGCCGCGGTCGAAAAAAGCGAGGAAATGCGTAAGCCCGAAGCTTTTTTCGGGCACCGCAAACGGGGAGATACGCAGAACGATTTTTGCACATGTCCGTCACAAAGATAAAGAAGAGCACCGCGACAGGTCGTAGGTTCGAGTGTGCCTAAAGGCACGTGGAGAACAAAAAGAGCGGTTTCGTCTCGTTCCCGTTGAAAAAACCGTAAACCTATGCTAAACTGAAAAGGTAAGCAGGTTCTGCCTACACCGGAACGGCTGAACGAGATTTTGAGCAAAGGAGTTTGCAGATGGAAAACAAAGAGCCAGGCAGACGCTTAATAAACGACGCAAAAACAGTTGCCGGGATCGCACTGCGTACAGGTCTGCAAGCGGGAACGATCCTTGGAGCGAAGGCCGCGTACGATTCCTTCTTCAAAAGATATGAAAAACGGGCTATCAACACGGTATTCGGCGAATTTGATTATAGTCGCGTAGATGAAAGACTGCAGCGGACCACTTTTTTCTTTCCCAGCGGTCGGTGGAAACTACAAGGCTATTTTTATCCTTGTTACGGTGCAAAGGGTATGGTTGTGGTTTGCCACGGCATGCATGCCGGTGCTGATGATTACATTCCGTTCATTGAGTACTTTGTGCGCAATGGATACGCCGTGTTTTCCTACGATTGCCAAGGCACATATGCATCCGAGGGCGATTCTACCGTGGGTATGTGCACACCCTTGGTGAATTTGGACCATGCGTTGACCTATATCGAAAAAGACAAGCACTTATCCCAATATCCGCTGTTCTTGTTTGGGCATTCCTGGGGAGGCTATGCAGCAACGTCGGTGCTTTCTATCCACAAAAACATCCGCGGATGCGCGGCTGTAGCGCCGTTTAACAGCGGCTATACGCTGTTTGTGGAAAAGGGAGAACAATATATGAGCCCTTTCTCAGATATGTTGAAAATTGATTTCCCGAAAGATTTTCTGAATACATATCAAACAATGTTGTTCAGAGACTATACAAAGTACAATGCCGTAGATGGTATAAACAGTACCGATGTGCCTGTCTATATTGCCCATGGCAACCGTGATTTTGTTATCAGCTTCGGTCATCAATCCGTTATTTCCCACAGGAATGAGATCCGGAGCAAGAATGTAACGTATTACATTGGTACCGGCGCCCAGGCAGGGCACAATACTATTTTGCACTCACTGCGAGCCGTTGCCTATCAAGAGAAGGTCGAAAAGGACTTGAAACGATTGAAGAAAGAATGCGACCGGGATCTTACGCAGGCGGAGCTGACCGCATTTTGCAATGGTGTTGACCATGCCCTATATAGTGAAGTCAATACGGAAATGATGCAGGCTATTGTGCATATGTTTAATAAGGCGTTAGAATAAAAATGCGGTTGCTTCGGCAGCCGCATTTTTTGCGCGGGAAGAATATGAACGATATCAGCAACGGCCACTCCGACGAAGTGTATAAAACCCAAAACAACGGAATTGTGATAGTATAAAGCGGAGCGCCATCATTGGATGGTGCTCCGCTTTGATTTGCAACAATATACTTCCGGTTTAATCTCTGAACTCAAACAACTTGCCTGGAGGGACATCCAGCGCTTCTGCCAATTTGAAAAGAATATCAAAAGAAACGCTCACCTTTCCCAATTCAATGGAACTGACATATGTCCGGATACGAAATCGGCTACCGGCTGGGTTATAACGGCTACATCTAAAGAAACCCACTATGGTGACATCGCTTCTGCGTATGCTGAGGTCTGACGAAGAAAAAACAAGCCACCCCCAATTGGGGTGGCTTGTTTTATTGGCGGTGAATTATACTATCAAGTGCAACCTTGTTACCTTAGGATAGCAATGTTTTTTGCTCCAAAACTGTTGTTTTTTTATAGCAAGCATTTACGCCAATTTAACCGTAGCAAATCGTGTTTTGCCATCTTAGGAAACCTTCCCCGTTGGGGAAGGAGAATGGTTCTGCGCGTGTTTGGCTTAACATAGAGAACCGTCTTTTGGTGTATTCATAGGTTGTGCCAAAGGAATGATATTTTATTGACAGTAGGGCGATATGGCAGTATATTTACATTAGAATCCTGTTGTTAAACGGAGTATGTTGTCCAATTTGCAACAGCAACAAGGAGGATATATGGCAGTATATTTTTATATGAGCGACAGTACAGACGGATGGAGAAATCTGGCGACTGACGGCTTCTTCCTGGAAAACCTGAAAAAAGATGATATTATGCTGTATTTCTATGTGAATGCGAATGCTGTGATCATAGGTAGAAATCAGAATGCATGGCGGGAATGCAACATCGATGCTATGGAGAAAGACGGTGTCCAGTTAGTCCGCAGACATACCGGTGGCGGTGCTGTTTTTCATGACGACAGGAATCTGAACTTCTCTTTCATCATGAATGAGGAACGATACGATGTAAAACGGCAGATGGGTGTTATACAAAAAATGGTGGCTGCCCTGGGAATGACAGCAGAGCTGTCCGGAAGAAACGATATCCTGATAGATGGCAAGAAGTTCTCCGGAAATGCATTTGCGGCTGCCAGAGGTATGAAAGCGCATCACGGAACCATTATGGTGAATACCGATCTTTCCAAGCTGGCCGGTTATCTGAATGTGTCCGAGAAGAAGATGTGCGCAAAAGGCGTGACTTCCGTAAAGTCGCGTGTATGCCGACTCAGCGATTTTAACGACAGTGTAACCATGCAAGCGGTAATCGATCTGCTCAAGAAGGAATATGAGGCAGAGTACGGGGCGTATTCGGAATATAAATTTAATGAGCAAGAGCTAGCCAGAATTGAGGAACTGTACGCGATGCAGTCCTCCTGGGAATGGCGCTTTGGCCGGACCCC
>JAZRUE010000047.1:0-47395 GCA_045652345.1 Faecousia sp.
GCGGGTGTAGTTCAATGGTAGAACACCAGCCTTCCAAGCTGGATACGCGGGTCCGATTCCCGTCACCCGCTCCATAGATGCGCCAGTAGCTCAGCTGGATAGAGCAACTGCCTTCTAAGCAGTAGGTCGGGGGTTCGAGTCCCTCCTGGCGTGCCACTTCAGCGCACAGATGCTAATAGGTGTATGCACCGATTTGTGTAGCGCACTTGTTAGGACTCGAATGATTAAATGCAACGCGGACGAGCGTTGCCGGCGAGGGCTGGACCGAGCCGAACCTTGATTAAACGAGTCCCTCCTGGCGTGCCATTCAAGTTTGCAATGGCACCCAATAGTGCGCCACTTCAGCAACAAAGTGAATATGGTGGGTATAGTTCAATTGGCAGAGCACCGGATTGTGGTTCCGGGCGTTGTGGGTTCGAGTCCCATTACCCACCCCATAAAAAACAAGGATACCGTTTGGTATCCTTGTTTTTTATTTTGGGGCGGCTAATGGGACTCGAAGAGAGCGGCCTTGCCGTAAGGCAAGGTAAAAAATATGCCGGTGGCATGTTTTTTAGCTCGGGGGAGAGTCCATTGATGGTGGAGCGCAGATCGTAAGGTCTGTGAAACACCATCAATCTTATCTCCCGCAAAGCACAAGGATACCGTTTGGTATCCTTGTTTTTTATTTTGGGGCGGCTAATGGGACTCGAAGAGAGCGGCCTTGCCGTAAGGCAAGGTAAAAAATATGCCGGTAGCATGTTTTTTAGCCCGGAGGAAAGTTAGCTGTTTATTGCAAATGTGGCGAATCCATGCTACAATAATCAAAACCCCACCTGGAGGTGAAACCCATGAAAGAACTCTTAAAATCCGTAGACTCCCCCCTTTTTGCAGGAATGACCCTGGAGGACCGGGTATCCGCCCTGACCTGCACCGGCTATCGAGTGAAAACCTACATACGAGACCAGGTGGTCGTGTTTGAAGAGGAAGATGTGAAGCATATCGGCATTGTGCTTTCCGGCTTTGTGGATATGATCAAGGAGGATCACTGGGGCAATAAGTCCCTTCTTCTGCGGTTGGGGAAAAACGAAATGTTTGGAGAGTCCTTTGCCTGCGGAGAGGACAGCCTTTCTGTGGTGTCTTTTGTGGCTCCCTACGGTGCCCGCATTTTGCTGATCCCCTTCCACCGGGTGATGCACAGCTGTGCCAATGCCTGCGCTTTCCATCAAAAACTGATTGAAAATATGGTGAAGGTGATCGCCGGGAAAAACCGGGATCTGATGCGGAAGGTGGAAGTGGTTTCCAAGCGGACCATCCGGGAAAAAATTCTGGCCTACCTGTCCCAGCAGGCTCAAACCCAGGATTCCCCCTATTTTGATATTCCCTTGGGACGGATCGAACTGGCAGATTACCTATGCGTTGACCGCAGCGCCCTGACCCGGGAGCTTGCTAAGATGCGGGATGAAGGCATTTTGGACTATGACCGGAACAGTTTTCGCCTGCTAAAATAATAAAAACAACCGCCTTTGTGACTTTTGCAACATCACAGAGGCGGCTCTTTTTATATAGTGATGGTAGAAAAGGAGTTGATAGCTATGTTAGAAGGATGTCAAGGGAAACCCCGTACCCCTACGATTATTGAAAAAATCTGCCCCAACTGCGGCGCAGAGATCGAACTGTTCTCCATCGATACCCAAATGCCCTGCGAAAAATGCGGCTTTATTGCTTACAACGATACTTTGAGTTGTGTCCAATGGTGCGCCTATGCAAAAGAGTGCGTGGGTGAAGAAATGTATGAGGCTATGATGAAAATTGCCGAACAGCAAAAACGGCAAAGGAGTGAAAAGAATGCTTCGTAAGATCATTACCATTGAGAAAGCCCGGTGTAATGGCTGTGGCCTTTGTGCTAAGGCCTGCCACGAGGGGGCTATCGGCATCGTAAACGGAAAAGCCACCCTTTTGCGGGAAGATTATTGCGACGGCTTGGGAGATTGCCTTCCTGCCTGCCCTATGAATGCCATCTCTTTTGAAGAAAGGGATGTTCCTGCATATAATGAAGCAGCCGTTTTGGCGGCGAAAAAGGAAAGAGAAAGCGCACCGGCAGAGCATCAGCCCAGCGCCCTAAAGAATTTCCCCATCCAGATCAAGCTGATGCCGGTGAATGCGCCCTATCTCAATGGCGCCCACCTGCTGATCGCTGCCGACTGTACTGCCTATGCCTATGGCAATTTCCACCGGGATTTTATGGCGGGCAAAGTTACCGTCATCGCTTGTCCCAAGTTGGATATGGTGGATTACAGCCAAAAATTAACAGAGGTTTTTAGAAATAATGATATTTTATCGGTCACTGTGACCCGAATGACGGTGCCCTGTTGCGGTGGTCTGCCCTTTGCGGTGCAGAATGCCATCCGGGAAAGTGGGAAGACTATCCCATTACACATCGTGACCATCGACCCTCGGGGTCAAGTCCAGTAAAGGAGTGTTGACTATGGCAAATTTGAAAGGAAAGACTGTCTTAATTACCGGCGGCGGCCGGGCGGTTTTGGAAAACGGCAAATGCGGCTCTATCGGCTACGGCATTGCCACCGCCTTTGCAAAAGAAGGGGCAAACCTGGTGCTCACCGGACGGAATCTGCAAAAATTGCAGGATGCCAAGGAAGAACTGGAACGGCTCTACGGCGTAAAAGTTCTCCCCGTCCAGGCAGATGTTGCCGCAGGGCAGGACAATGAAGCGGTTGTGAACAATGTGGTAAAGCAAGCGGTGGAAACCTTTGGGGATATCCATGTGCTGGTGAATAATGCCCAGGCTTCTGCTTCCGGTGTAAAATTGACAGACCATACCACGGAGCAATTTGACCTTGCCATGTATTCCGGCCTCTATGCCACCTTTTATTATATGAAGGCCTGCTATCCCTATTTGGCAAAGACCCAAGGCTCTGTGATCAACTTTGCATCCGGCGCCGGTCTTTTCGGCAACTTCGGTCAAGGCGCCTATGCTGCCGCAAAGGAAGGCATTCGTGGCATCAGTCGGGTGGCGGCCACGGAATGGGGCAAGGATGGCATCAATGTAAATGTGGTCTGCCCCCTGGCCTGGACGGCACAGTTGGACTACTGGTCCAAGGCAAACCCGGAGGCCTTCAAAGCCAATGTGCATATGCCCCCTATGGGTCACTTCGGCGACCCGGAAACGGAGATCGGCAGAGCCTGTGTGGCGTTGGCATCTCCCGACCTGAAATATATGAGCGGCGAGACCATCACATTAGAAGGCGGCATGGGCTTGCGGCCTTAACAGAGGGCGCAAAAGCCGCCAATCGTCAAAATGCGAGAGAATATAGAAACCTGCCCTGTGTCGCTGTGCACAGAGCAGGTTTTTCTTTAATATGTGATGTATTTCTCTTTTTTATTTACCACAGCCGCAATCCGGTTATAGTCGTTTGTGAGAATAGTGTCGATACCCATATCCAGGAAGGCTTGTGCCTCTTCTGGGGTATCTGCCCAGAATAGGTTGCAGAGTATGCCGTGGGCGTGGGCTTTATCCACCATTTCCTGATTGAAATAAGGCTTGAAAAGCTGGACCTTTTTGCAGCCATACCGAATGGCCCGGTCCACAATATCCCATTTGCCGTCGTCACTGCCACAGCACCGGGGAATATGGGGGTATTCTCTTTGGAGCCGTTCCAAAAGGGCATCGCTGCCGGTCATAAAGTACACATACTTCTCGCAGTCGTACTTATGGATGAGATCCACCACTTTTTTTAGATATTCCGGTTTTTCGCCGCCGGTCTTTAGGTGGATATTCATCACACAGTGGCAGGCAAATTTCTTGAGAATTTCCTCAAAGGTGGGAATTTGCAGACCTGCAAAGGCTTCCCCATATTTGATGCCAAAGTCCAATTGCCGAAGTTCTGAGAGCGTGTGATCCCACACATTTCCGGTGCCGTTACTTACCCGATCCAAAACAGGGTCGTGGATGGACACCACTTCTCCGTCCTTGGTAAACCAAAGATCAAATTCGATCTCGTCCGCACCCATAGCCACTGCAGCGCCAAAGGCAGGCAGGCTGTTTTCCGGGGCGATGGTGTTAAAGCCGCGGTGGGCGCAGGTCCGGGGATAGGGCATAAAGCCGTCGGGACGGACAATGGCACTGCCCGCGGGACGGTACTTCCAGGGACGGCGGCCCTTTTCCGTGTATTCGTAGTGGGCGGCAGGGGGATTGCCAAAGCCCGCAGGCTTATAATATTTCTGGCGGGGGTCGATCTCCACTGTTTCCAGGCCTACCCGGCTCTTCATATTCAAGAGGATCTCTCCGGTGGGAGCAACCACCATAGAGCCGCCGCCAATATGGGAGTTTTCATCCATGGAAACGGAAGAACGAAGCACATAGGCGTTGGTGTTGTAGGCAAGGTGCTGGGTCATAATTTCCAGGGCCAGGTGGGTGTCACTGCGCTGGTGGGAACAGCCAATAATAAAGTCCACATTATGCCGGGCAATATTGGAAAACGCTTCGTAGAAATAGAAGTCATAGCAGGTCAAAAAGCCAAAGCGCAGACCTTCCATCTCGATCACCGTGGGCTGGGAGAATTCATAGGTGTAGTCGCTGTCCAGCCGGAGATCCAGAACCTCGCCGGGTACAAGATGTTCCTTAAAATACTTGCCAGCCAGATTTCCCTGCCGGTCAAAGGCATAGGTGGTATTTCTGCCTGCGGGGCTTTCCTCAAAGGAACGGGCATTGACGAAAACCATTGCATTGCACCGCTTGGCGGTTTTGGAAACTTTTTCCAAAAGCCGGGGCAGGAATTTGGCAGAAGAAGCCAAATCTTCTTCCCGGGTGGGGGCAAGGCAGGGAATGTCGCAGGACTCGGGAAGGACGATGATGTCCATGCTCTCGTCACACTGGTCAATGAGTTTTAACTGTTCTTCGAAATACAGGTCGGATTTTCCATAATCCGTGGAATAAGCCGGCTGAATAATACAAATCTTCATAACTTACTCCTGCCTATAAGTGCTTAAGAAGTCCGCAAGTTTGGCGGTGGCGTCTTCCAGAATTTCAATCCGGGGCAGATACACCACCCGGAAATGGTCCGGCTGTTTCCAGTTAAAGCCCTTGCCGGGAATGAGAAGAATTTTCTTCTCCCGGAGCAGATCCAGGGCAAACTTTTCATCATTTGTAATGTTGAACTTCTTGGTGTCGATCTTGGGGAAGATGTAGAAGGCGGCCTTCGGCTTCACCGCAGAAATGCCGGGAATGTCGTTTAGTGCCTTATAAATGTACTCTCTCTGCTCGTAAATGCGGCCGCCGGGAACGATATACTCATTCACACTCTGATAGCCGCCCAAAGCGGTCTGAATGATAGACTGCCCCGGCACATTGGAGCAAAGCCGCATGTTGGAAAGCATATTGATGCCTGCCATATAGTCCTTGGCGATGGCCTTGTTGCCGGAGAGGATCATCCAGCCTACCCGGAAACCGCAGGCCATGTGGGATTTGGAAAGGCCGCTGAAGGTGACGCAAAACAGGTCAGGGGCAAGGGATGCGGTGGAGATATGCTCCAGGCCATCCATAACCAAGCGGTCGTAGATCTCGTCGGAAAAGAGGATCAGCTGATGCTCCCGGGCGATCTGTACCAGTTCTTCCAGCAACTCTTTGGGGTACAGCGCACCGGTGGGGTTGTTGGGGTTGATGATGACCAACGCCTTGGTCATAGGGGTGATCTTTTTCTTGATGTCTGCAATGTCGGGACACCAGTCAGAACTTTCATCGCAGATGTAATGCACAGCTTTGCCGCCTGCCAAGTTCACGCAGGCAGTCCAAAGAGGATAGTCAGGACTGGGTACCAGCACTTCGTCACCGCTGTTGAGAAGGGCGTGTAAAGATAGCTGAATCAGCTCAGAAGCACCGTTGCCGGTGTAAATATCGTCCATAGTCACATTGGGAATGTGCTTTAATTGGGCGTACTGCATAATGGCTTTCCGGGCAGCAAACAGACCCCGGGAGTCAGAGTAGCCTTCGCATTCCGTCAGCTGCTGGCGCATATCGTGAATCACCTCATCCGGTGCCTGGAAGCCAAAGGGAGCAGGATTGCCGATGTTCAGCTTCAGTACTCGCAGGCCGGAGGCCTCCATCCGGGTGGCTTCATCCAAAACAGGACCACGGACATCGTAGAGCACATTATCCAGCTTGGAAGATTTTTTGAAAGTACGCATGTTGTTATCTCCTTCGGTTTCTGCCTTCTCCTCGCCAGCCAGCCACTGGGCGGTAACACCCAGCGTGTCAGCCAAAAATTGCAGCACTTCCTTCCGGGGAAGGGTCTTGCCTGCCACATATTGGCTGATATGGCTTTTGCCTAATTTGAACCCCTTTTCCTCCGCCAAGCGGACAAGTTCAATTTGCTTGATGCCTTTTTCCTGCATCGTGGCCTGCAAACGGCTTGCAAACAGAGATTTTTCCATAAATCCACCCCATTTTTAAAAAGGATTACCAGAATCATACCACACCGGATAAAAAAGTTCAATAGAAAAATGGAGAAAGTTCAAAACAATGTTCAACAAGTTAACGCTGGGCCAAAGTGAATTTAGCAAGCGACACCAAATCACGCACAACTGATATTAAAAACCCCTGGGAGCAATTTAAAATTTAAAAAGCGTCCCAGGGTAGTACATATATAACTTAAGAAATCTTATTTCCGTTTTTTAGGGGGAAATGGATGCCGACTGTTCCAAATCCGTTCTTGTCAAGGAAGCCGAGGGATCCCATTGACTTTACGCTCAACACTAAATGTTTTTCGTCCCCAGATTCCTTGATTTCTGCGGTTGTATCAAATACCCTTCCATCAACAATGATTTGGAGATTCAATTTGTCACCGTCTACTTCCCAGGTGCCATGTGCATTTCTGATATATACTGGATCACGGAGTCCGCTGGTAGAAGTGATATCCAATGTCAATGAACCGTCCTTAAACAGATTGAGGCAGCTGTAGTCACCTGATGTTTTGGTCCATTGTCCCACATAGAAATCGCGGTCATACTGGCAACCGGCAAATACAGTAGAAATGCCGAGAACTGTAACCACGATTAAGAAAATTGCAACTGTTCTTTTCATAATTACTTTTCCTCCATTTTCTTGCCTTTTGGCATAGTTTACACTTTCCAACGACATGACCGTCATAGGCAATGGCGTCGTATTCTTATCAAACGGGATGTACTCTTGACGGGCGATTTTTGCATAGGGACAGTATCCTGTGATATGAAGCGTGTGCTTTAACGGGCTATACAGGTATTTCTTGTTCGTTTCTACCTCCTCTTTAAAATAAAAAAGTGCGGCAACCGAAGTTACCGCACTCAAAAACGCAACTCCGATTGTCGCCAAACAAATCTTAAACGCAAAAGGGCATACCCTTACTACCTGTCTAAGTGGAGTTGCGTTTTTCGCAATTCATTGTAGACAAGTAGACAAAAGGGTATACTACCCCCATAAAGATATAAAAAGGGCGTACCCGCTGCGTTATTAGATTTGTTTGGCAAAGTTATGATACCACGCCTGTTTGCGAAAATCAATATTTTTTAAGTTGTTTGTTCTTTTCTCCTTATTATTGGTATGCTATAATGAAAATGCGGGACAGGAGACCCGTCCCCTACATATGTGACGGAGGCTGAGGTTTTATATGGAGTTTCCACAAAGAAAACCGAACAGGCTTTGTGATTTTGATTACAGCCAAAACGGCGCCTATTTCATCACTATCTGCACCCAAAACCGGGAGAAAATCTTCTGGGACGGTGTAGGGGCGGATATCATCCGCCCGCAAAACGTTTCGTTATCTGCATTTGGCAAAGTTGCAGAACAAGGTATTTTACAAATAGCCAATCATTATGAAAATGTGGCAATAGATAAATATTGTATTATGCCGGATCACATTCATCTGATTTTGCGTATTGAATCGGATATGGACGGGCGGATGATATCCGCCCCTACGGTGTCGACGGTGATTGGGTCTATGAAACGATGGGTTTCCAGGCAGGGCGGCAGGTCTGTTTGGCAGAAATCCTTTTATGATCACGGAATACGCAACCAGCAAGACTATGATGAGATCTGGCAATACATAGAAAACAATCCTCTAAAATGGCTGTTGGAGCGTGAGGGTTAAAAGGCCAGCTTAAACATAAAAAGCCCCCGTCTGTGTGTGAAGACGGGGGCGTATGCATTATTGCGGTGTTTAGCTGATTTTTGCGATGGAATCTACCGGTTCGTATCTGTCTTCGGAGATCTTGTGCTTGATGACTACGGGTGTTTCGTCGGCATCGTAAACATTGCCGTCAATGCGAATCACAGAACCCACCTCAATGCCGTTATCCAGAATAACATCCTGGTCAACGATAACCTTCCAGCCGCCTTCGATGATAACAAAGGTCCAGCCGCCGTCATCCTGAGCCAGCTTCTCTACTGCGCCTTTGATGGTGATCTCTGCACCTTCATACTTGGCGGGGTCATCGCCTACATCTTCTGCGGTAACAGCTGTGGTGCTTCCATCGGACGCAGTAACGATAACGTTGCCGTCGGCAGGGCGTTGTTCTTCGTTGCAAGCGCAAAGACCAATGCACAGAACCAGGGTCAATAAAATGGCAATTGCTTTTTTCATGGGATTTCCTCCTGCTTTTTATATAGGTGTTTTATTTTTTGTTTTTTCTGTACTTTCGCACAAGCTCAAAAGCCCATAGCACAGCGGCGTAACATAGGGCGTATATGGGAGCCATCACCCAAGCGGTGAGGGGCGTTCCATCCAGTATAGGCGCTGCAATGTGGAAAGAGTCCGAAAAACCGAAGACGGCCATTTGGAATGCGCCCATGGTGAGATAGGCAGTAAAGCCGAAAAAGGTACAGTACCATTTTTTATAGGTTACATGAATCTGCCCAAAAAGGAACAAGGCCACGATCATTACCAGGGTAAAACTGTGGTGCAGCAGGCCGGAGATTGTGGGCAGGTAGAAAACAGAGGGACCCTGATTCAGGAAGGTAGGATAAAAAATCGTGATGACCGCACCAACCAAACCCAGCGACCACAAGAAGTGATAGGCAGGATTGTCTTTCTTTCCGAAAAGCACAGCCAGGGAAAGAACCAGGCTGGTCATGCCGCAGAAGCTGTCGGGAATGATCTGCTCCCAGCGCACATTGGAATATCTGTACACCTGGGAGAGGCGGTTTAGCATGATCCAAATAAAGAGCATGGCGGCAATGGATTTCAGGATGATTTTTTGAGACTTCTCGGTTTTTGCGTACTTTTTTGCAAGGAAAAGGCCAATAGCAGATAAGGGTAGCGTGATGGCAAGATAAACCAGATGAACGCCACCAAAAACACTTAGATCCATTTCTCTTCTTCTTCCATAATCGTTTTGGGTATTTGCTGTATTGTAGTATAACACAAAAAGAAGAACAAGGCAATATATAGGCAAAAAAAGAACAGTCCCCTGGACTGTTGGAATTTATCTTTCGAATCCCTATCCGGAGCCAACAAAAAAGCCACCCTATTGGGTGGCGGGATTTTCTAAACCTGTTCGGATTCGGGATTCGTTTGCATTTTTGCCAAAGGCAAAAATTGAGGTTTGCCCTGCCGTTATGCAGGGCACCAACAGTCCACCGGACTGTTGGAATTTATCTTTCGAATCCCTATCCGGAGCCAATAAAAAAAGCCACCCTATTGGGTGGCGGGATTTTCTAAACCTGTTCGGATTCGGGATTCGTTTGCATTTTGCCTAAAGGCAAAATTAAGGTTCGGCTCGGTCTAGCTCTCGCCGCCAACAGTCCACCGGACTGTTGGAATTTATCTTTCGAATCCCTATCCGGAGCCAACAAAAAAGCCACCCTATTGGGTGGCTTTTTTGTTGGCAGAGGATGAGGGATTCGAACCCCCGCGAACGGAGTCAGAGTCCGGTGTGCTACCGTTACACTAATCCTCTATGCGTTAGGCACGGATATTATTATAACGAGGAACGGCAAAATGTCAAGAGGTTTTTTCCTGTTTTGGAAACATTTTATCCCCGTCTTTTCTAATATTCCCTACCTTTTGCAATTTATTCCCACGGGAAGGGTTTGCCCTTTAAAACATGGGTTTTTATATATTTAAATGTCTTCTTTTCCCCTTCATCCCGGAGCATAGCCAAAATATAGGTCAGCTCCCGGAGAGTTTGCGGATGCAAAAGCTCTTTCTCAATGCTTTTTTCCAGATAGCGCAACTCCGAACCGGGGCCGTAATTTTTTCCTTCATAAGTCATACACGCAGCCCGGCGATCCATCACCATTTCCACCAGATACTTCCGGGGCATGGGAACAGCATCATAGCGCCGGGTTTCCCGGTTCAGGTCTGTCCAGTACTCGAAATGATGACGGTTTCTGCCCTTGTGGTGCATCCAGGCTTTGCTGTAACCGAAAAGGCTCCGCTCTTCACTGTTGGGACTGCGGGTGCCCTGATAGTATTTTGCACCTACAAGGAACTCGGTGGGGTGGTACTTGGAAAGATCGTGGGTCAGTCCCTGCCAGTAAAGGCCTACTCTAAAACACCCGTTTCTCACCAAATGGCGGTGATGGGTGATGGTGATAAAATGTTTTAAGGCTTTCATATTCGCCCTCCTCTTTTCTTTATTATAGTACCACGGTTTGTCAAATGCAAGCCGGAAAGAAAAGGGTTGACTTTTTTCATATGTATGCTATAATTCTATTCGCACCCGATGGAGGCTTAGCTCAGCTGGTTAGAGCGCATGCTTCACACGCATGAGGTCACAGGTTCGAGTCCCGTAGTCTCCACCAAACAAAAAGTCCACCCAACAGGGTGGGCTTTTTTGTTTGGTATGGTATTCAGACTGCGGGACTCGACCCGATCGCAGTGCAACAGTCCGGGGGACTGTTGCTGGCCCCAGTGCAAACACTGGGGACTACAATAATTTTTGCCCTGGCAAAAATGCAAGTCGTGGACTGTAGTCTCCACCAAACAAAAAGTCCACCCAACAGGGTGGGCTTTTTTGTTTGGTATGGTATTCAGACTACGGGACTCGAACCGATCGCGGTGCAAACGAATCCGAACAAGTTTAGGGAAACCGAGCCACCCAAACGTGTGGCTCTTTTTTGGCAAATCCTGTTCTTTATTGTATGAAGATGTGCCTATTTACGAAAAGGAAAAATCTGCTATAATAAAAGAAAACGCAAAGAGGGAATGATCACTTTGGCAAACTGGAAAGCATTTACTCAAGAAAACCGGGAACTGATGCTACGAACTTTGGAAGAACTGTGCGCCATTCCTGCGCCTTCCCACAATGAGCAAAAGCGGGCGGAGTACTGCAAAAAATGGCTTGAAAACGTGGGCGCAAAGGGCGTATACATTGATGAAGCATTGAATGTGGTATACCCCATAAACTGTGAGGGCTGCAACGAGATCTCTGTGATCGCAGCCCATACGGATACGGTGTTCCCTGATCTGGAGCCTATGCCCTACGAAGACCGGGGAGATACCATCCACTGTCCCGGCGTGGGAGATGATACCATTGCGGTGGTCATGATTTTGCTGGGCGCCAAGTACTTGATCGAAGAAAACATCCAGCCGGAAAAGGGCTTGCTGATTGTCCTCAATTCCTGCGAGGAGGGACTTGGGGACTTAAAGGGAACCAGGCAACTGTTTAAGAATTATGCCGGAAGAATTTCCCGGTTCGTCAGTTTCGATGGGGATCTGCATACGATGCACACAGAATCCATCGGATCTCACCGCTATAAAGTGACGGTGCGGACACCCGGTGGCCACTCTCTTTATAAGTTCGGCAGTCCCAATGCATTGAGCGAATTGGCAGAAATGATCACCAAGATCTATGCCATTTCCGTTCCCCGGGAAGAGGGCAGCACCACCACCTACAATGTGGGCACTGTTTCCGGCGGCACATCTGTGAATACCATTGCCCAGGAAGCCACCATGCTTTGCGAGTACCGCAGCAATAACCACCGATGTATGGAAATTATGCAGGCACATTTTGCGGAGATCTTCCGCCAGGGAGAAAAGGAAAATGTGCAGGTGGAAGTGGAGCAGGTGGGTGACCGTCCTTGCGGAAAGGACGTCAATCCTGCCCGTCAGCAGGCGCTTACGGACCTTTGCCGGGGCATCAGCCAAGAAGTGCTGGGCGCACCTGTCAAAGAAAATGCAGCCTCTACAGATTGCAACATCCCCCACAGTTTGGGCATTTCTGCGGTGGCTATGGGCATTTGCAAATGGCACGGCATTCACACCCGGGAAGAGTGGATCGAAAAAGATTCCTTGATTCCCGGCTTGGAAATCGCCCTCCGGGTGATCTGCGCATTAACAAAATAACGGCAAAACCCCGGTTGCAAACGCAACCGGGGTGATTTTATTTATTCTGCAGGCGGTATTGCTGCGGGGTCAGGTCAAAATGACGGCGAAACACCTGGAAGAAGGTGGATTCGGAGTTGTAGCCCACTTCTCCGGCAATATGGCTGACGGTTTGGTCTGTGCTGCGAAGCAGCCAGGCGGCTCTGTCCATTCTGGCACCCAACATCTTTTGCCGGAAGGTCATGCCGTAGTGCTTTTCCAGTACTCGCGCCAGTTGCCGCTTGGAAAGGTGCAGCGCCCGGGCAAGGGTTTCTTCTCCTGCATCGTCAGCAAAGTGCTTTTCAAAGAAATCGTCAATGACGGAAAACCGCTCCAGATCCGTCACCGGCAGGGGCTTGGCTACTTTGCCGGTTGGCACGTCCAGAATTCGCAGAAGTTCCACCGCCAAAAGGGTCATAAGGGCTTGGGTGCGCTCTGCTTTATAGGGGTTAGCGGAAGAGTTTTCTAAAAGCAACTCCCTGCAAAGCCGGCAGACTTCTGCACGCACCGGGAAAACAGTGCAATCTTTCAGGAAGGACCAAAGCGTGTGTCCCGGAGAAATCGTCAGATTAAACCGGTAAAAATCCTGGGAATAGGAGAGAGGGCGATGGTAGATGCCCGGGGGAATCAGCAGGGCAGACCCTTCCTGCAGAGAAAAAACGGTTGTGTCTGCTTCTACCTGACAATGACCGGATAGAATAATGTGCATTTCAAAGGTGGGATGGCAATGCCGCTGTGCATCCCAGGTGGTTTTTGGGGAAGAGGGGGAAATATCTGTTTGAAACAGTATTTTTTGCCCGCCCAAGGTAAGTTCGTTTCGGTATTTCATAGGAAAGCTCCCCTTTGGATCATAAAAACCGCATCAGCTGTTCTACAAGGAAAACGGTGGCGCATCCGGCAACGGCCACTAAGATCAGGCTGGCCTTTTTTATAGCCAGGAGGATGCACACGACCAGAGCCACAAGACCGCTGATCCAATGATTTGTATCAGATAAAATGGCGGGGAAGGTCATGGCGGCTAAGCAGGCGGTGGGCACATAGTGGAGAAAGGAACGCAAAAACCGGTTTTGAATGGGCTTTTTTAGGATCGTCAAGGGAATGGCCCGAATAAGATAGGTGGTCAGCGCCATCACCAGAATATAAATGTAAACACTCATTGCATTTCCTCCTCCTTTACGGGGAAGAATATGGCACAAAGAGTGGCGGCAACCACGGTGGAGATCACAATGGCAATACCGGCAGACACTTGCTTCAGCCCCGGCACCCAGGCAAACAGACAACTGCATACAAGGGCGACGCCCACACACAGAAACACCGGTTTTTCCTGCCGTGCCTGGGGAACGATAATAGCAATAAACATACCGTAAAGCATCGTGCCCAATGCGGTCCGCACAGAAAGGGGCAGCAAAGAACTGGCCACTGACCCCAGAGCGGTGCCGCTGATCCAACCAAGAGCAGATACCACACCGGCACCCACAAAGAAGGCGGGGGTCATATCTTTGTCCCGGCCCATATTCAGGGCGAAAACCTCATCCGTATTAAAAAATGCGATCCCCAGGCGCTTGAAAAAGCCGACTTTAGGACCTAACCGCTGGCCTAAAGAAAGGCTCATTAAGGCATAGCGGCTATTGATAACCAACATCGTCAGCACCAATTCCAGGATGGTAGCACCGGCGGTAATGACCGTTAATCCGGCAAACTGCCCCGCACCGGCCAGGGTGGTGACGGAGGCTACAACTGCCTGCCACAAAGTCCATCCCTGGGCGATGGCCATTGCGCCGAAGCCAAAACTGACAGAAAAATAGCCGATGCAGATAGGCATACCGGCCTGCATTCCGGCAAAAAAGGATTTTCGTTTCATGCTGCGCTCTTTTCCAAAAGAATTTTCCTTATCATACCGCAGATGAAAGGTATTGTCAAATAACGAAAAAACACTCCTGTTGCGGTTCCCTGCGAAAACTTCGCCTGTCGAAGCAGGCTCGTTTTCTGCAGACCGCGGCCACTTGCTCAGGTCGCTTCATCTGCCACTGGCAGCGCTCCCATCGCTCCCCCCAGTCTTTTTGCTAATGCAAAAATCCAGCCCCCTCAAAGAGGGGGCCAAGACTTGCCTCCCTCTTTGAGGGAGGTGGCAAAACAAAGTTTTGACGGAGGGAGTGCGCTGTGATAGACAGAAACGCTTTTGCAATTTTAGTCTAACAATCTGGCGAAGCCGCTGAGGCAGACCGGGCCACCAATGGCTTCCACAATAGCATCTGTGCCGCCCTTTTGAATTTCTGCGATCTGGGCAAAGACTTTGTCTATGGCCACCCGGTGTTTATCCAGCACTTCGTCGGTGTGACCCAAAGTGGGATAAATGGCGGTGTTGCCCAGGAAGCCTTCCTTCAGCATCAGCACGGTGTAAAGGGTTTTCAGCTCCTTCTTGTTTTCTGCAAAATCAAAGTGGGCAAGGCAAGGCACACCGGAGCAGTGGATGTTCACACCGTGGCGTTCTGCCGCATCCAGCCAGTCCTTTTGAACAGTAGCGCCTACCCGGGCAACATGCTCCCAAATCTTAACTTCTTCCATCTTCTTCAAGGTGGCAAGGGCAGCGGTAAAGCCGACGGCTTCGGTCCAATAAGTAGAACTGATGAAGGAGTTGTGAGCGCCTTCCATGGCCTTTTTGGTGCCGATAATGGCGCCGATGGGGTGGCCGTTACCCAGAGCCTTTGCAAAGGTGGCGATGTCCGGGGTCACATCCACCAGCTTGTGAGCGCCGCCGTAGCAAAGACGGAAGCCGATGGTGATCTCGTCAAAAATCAGCAGGCCGCCGCACTTGTCCATTGCTTTCCGCACATGGCGGAGGAATTTGCCGTCGGGCATCACATGGCGGTAAGGTTCCATAATGACGCAGGCCAGCCGATCGCCATATTCTTCAATGATCTTATCAAAGGTTTCGTAATCTTCGTAAACGCAGGTCAAAGTAGTGCCGTTAAGAGCCTTGGGAACGCCTGCAGGCTTCAGACCGGGCAGAAGCAGGTCATCAAGGCCGGCGGCGTTATGCAGGTTGGCGGCTAAGTACCAGTCACTCCAGCCGTGGTAGCCACAGATCAGCACCAGATCTCTGCCGGTGGTGGCACGGGCAATGCGGACTGCCACAGCGCAGGTCTCACCGCCGGTACGGGCAAAGCGGACACATTCTGCCCAGGGGTGGATCTGACAGAGTTTGTCTGCCAATGCCACTTCAGCGGGACAGTTCAGAGAGGACATAGAGCCGTTCTGTACGCACTCCACCACGGCCCCGGTCACGTCCGGGTCGGCATAGCCTAAAAGACAGGAGCCAACACCGTTGGTGGTCATATCATAGTAGTGATTGCCGTCCATATCCCAGACTTCACAGCCCTGGGCCTTTACATAGTAGGCAGGCCACTGGCCGGGGGCGTACTGCTCCGGACTTTTGCTTAGAAGCTGCACACCGCCGGGAATGCGCTGCTTGGCATGTTTATAAAGATCTTGTGTCTTGGACATGAAAACCCCTCCTAAATAGATTCTGTACTCAATATAGCAGGCTTTTGGCCCCTTGTATACCTGCAATTATGACATAATTTCATAATAATGGCAAAATCCAACAGTCGGGTTAAACCGCCATATAAAAGTATTCCGTAATGGTTTCGGCAGACTGCTGCATACCGCCGGCGATCCACCAGCGCAGGGTGTCTACAAATACGCAAACGATATGTTCTGTCCAAAAGTCCTGGGGAAGGGCCGGGTCTTTCCGTGCAGCAAACAGGGCCTGCTGGCTGACAGCCAAGTCCCGCAATCCAACCTTGAAGTAGTCCAAAAACAGCTGGCTGCTCTGGCAGGAAAAAAGCTGCAGGATGCCGTTGTCATTTTTTTGCAGATGCTGAAATAAATGTAAAAATACCGGCTCCGGGGCATTGCATTGGAAAATATGGGCGTGATCGCAGTGGTTTACCGCATCAAAAATATGGCAGAAAAGTTCCTGGCAAAGGTCTTTGAGCAGATAGTCCTTCGTTTCAAAATGGGCATAGAAGGTGGCTCTGCCCACATCGGCCCGGTCGATGATCTGCTCCACAGTAATGCGGGAATAGTCCTTTTCCGCCAGCAAGGCGGTGAAGGCACGGAAAATAGCCTCCCTTGTTTTTCTTTGCCGTCTGTCCATAAACGCCTCCGTACATTTTTTGAATTTTGTTCCATATCGTATAGGGGGTGATTTTTGTCTGTTGCGATTGTTCCCCCGTTTGCTATGATGTTATAGAACAATGTGTTCAGTAATAACTATATTGTACTATAAAATCGAAAGAAAACAAGGAGGATGTTATGAAAAAGGAGAAGAAAATGCTGGTTGCATTTCTATTAAACCTCATATTTTCGGTTTTTGAATTTGTGGGCGGCCTGTTTACCGGGAGCATTGCGATTTCTTCCGATGCTCTTCACGACCTGTCAGATGCCATCAGCATCGGCCTTTCCATAGGGTTGGAGCGGTTGAGCCGAAAAGGCCCGGATAAAACACATACCTATGGCTACTACCGCTATTCTGTGCTGGGCGGTACGATCCAGTCAGTGATCCTCCTTTGCGGTGCGGTCTTTGTTGCCTATAACGCAGTGCTGCGGCTGTTTGATCCCCAGCCGGTGGACTATACCGGCATGATCGTAGTGGCGGTCATTGGCTTTGTTGTCAATTTTGCGGCAGCCTGGGTTACCTCCGGAGGGGACTCTATCAACCAAAAGGCCATCAATCTGCATATGCTGGAGGATGTGCTGGGATGGGTCGTCGTGCTGGTGGGTGCTGTGGTTATGCATTTTACGGACTGGTGGTTTATCGATCCGATCCTGAGTCTGGTGCTGTCGGTGTTTATTGGCGTCAATGCATGGAAAAATTTGAATCGTGTGCTGGAGGTTTTTCTGGAAAAGACCCCGGCTGGGGTGGATCCGGAGGAAATTACCCAGCACCTGACCCATATCCCGGGGGTGGAAAGCATCCATCACCTGCATATCCGAAGTATGGACGGCTATCGGAACAGTGCCACCTTACACGCCGTTGTCAATGGAGAATTTAGCGCAGTAAAACAGGCGATCAAAGAAGAACTGTCTGAATACGGCATTTCCCACGCCACGGTGGAGCTGGAACGGCCCGGTGAACAATGCGATGATATCTACTGCCAGCCGGAAGCGCATTCCCATCACCACCACCATCATCACCATCATTAAAAATGAGGCTGTAAAGAAGCCTTGCCTCCCTCTTTGAGGGAGGTGGATTTTGCGAAGCAAAAGACGGAGGGAGTGTCTTACCGTACGATAGGACACTCCCCCAGTCAAAACCTTCGGTTTTGCCAGCCCCCTCAAAGAGGGGGCCAAGATTTTTCATAAACCTTAAGTAAATATATATGTTTCTTGACAGCCCCTGCGATATATCTGTAATGCGATATGTTCCTTTCTGGGGCGTGAGGGGAAGGCGTTTGCCTTCCCCTTTTGCCATAGTATCCTCGCTTTTTGATTAGCATACCAAAAGGAAAGAGAAAAGGGCGGATTGTGGAAATTATGTTGCGTTTCCAATAAAGGTGTGTTATGATAATTATGCTACACAAATCTAATATGCGACCACTATCAGAGGATGTATTTTTGTTTCGGCAAAAACGCATTCTCTACTTTGGCATTCTCTGAATAGGGGTCGAAGGATTTGTGTAGCGACAAATGGAGCTATGCGTTTTTCAGTGTGTAGTTCCATTTGGAACTACACACTTTTTATTTATGGAGGTAGAAAGAAATGAAAAAAGTATTATCCCTGGTTTTGGCATTGTCGCTGTGTCTGTCTTTGTGTTTTGGTTTGTCCGCTTGCGGAGACAAAAAAATAAAACTAACCCTTGATAATTACGATGATTATCTAAAAATTCGCCCTTATATCGTTCTTCCCCACGATATTGCGTGTAATCGTGCACTCAGTTTTACCGCTATGGATGGTGCAGGTTGCATGGTAGAGGATTATAGTTCTTATATATGCCTTGGTGTTAAGGTTGAAGGAATCTCTGAAAACTTCTCGTATAGTGATATCACACTTGAAGTAAAAGCCACGGGGGAATTTATTGCAGTTGATAAAAACGAAACTAAATTAGGACATACATCCGTTTACCTTAATGAAACCTTCACACAGCATATTAAATGCAAGCTCGATATTTCCGGTAATGGAACAGGTAAAAGCACAGAAAAAGCTAGTGTTCCTAATGGTTTGGTAATACCTTATCACTTTGCCCATTCGTCTACTGATTTCAGTTTTGAAATTGTCAAGATTTCCGGAACGGTATCTCCGGCCTAATAGTGGAGGGCGCACTGTGGTGATGATTCCCAATGAGTTTGTCGCTCCATTGATAAGAATTCTTGAATGGCACTTGGATACATATATGCCTGAAATAATATTCGATGGCAGAGCGGGGCGAATGCTGGACGAATTAAAAAGAGTTGAAGCAAGTAAAATTGATGCTTGTATAGAGGAAAATGAAATATACTATATCCATGTTTGTGTATCGAACGCAACAAACAATATAGATACGTGCGGCATTGATAAGGATTTGGTTTGGAAGATTCACGATTGGGCGTGGGCAGAATATAAGAAAAGCTAAAAAGAACCGGGAGCAAACTCCTGGTTCTTTCTACATCAATTGCACATGGTTCTGAATTGCTTGTTCTATTTTTTGTGGCTCAATTCCAATATATCTGCGATGCGATGTGCCACTTATGCCATTTCCAAAGTCAGAGGTTTGCCGCCTAAAATGTGGAAATGCAGATGGTGGACAGTTTGACCTGCATCTGCACCGCAGTTGGAAACTACCCGGTAGCCGCCGGTGAGGTTTTCTGCAGCGGCGATTTTGGGGATCATAGAGAAGATGTGGGCGACCACATCGCTGTTTTCAGCGGTGATGCCGTCCATGCTGGGAATATGGGCCTTGGGGATCACCAAAATGTGGGTAGGTGCCTGGGGTGCGATGTCCCGGAAGGCAAGAATTCTTTCATCCTCATATACCTTGGTGCTGGGGATATCCCCCTTTACGATCTTACAAAATAAGCAGTCCATTGGGAAACCTCCTTGGTTTTTTCTATAGTATAGCATAGAATTGCTTGGGTAGCAATGCAAAACTGGGACTTTCTTTTTTGAAAGCAGTGTGCTATACTAACGAAGAAATTGACAAAAAAGGAAGAAGTTATGAAAAAAGGATACATAATTCCCGTTATCATAGCCGCGTTGGTGCTGGTGGCGCTTGTGATCTTTTTCCCGCCCCCGTTTGCAAGCACCGAAGAGCCGATTACTCCTACCGTTACGGAAACGCCGGCGCCCACGCCTACAGACCCGCCGGTAACAGAACCCCCTCCCACAGAACCCCTGCCGGTTCCGGAAGAAGGCGTGCTGGAAGCGCCTTATGTGTTTGTGTATAATTCCGGCACGGAAACCATGTACTATACCTCCGGCGGAGAAGACACCCGGGTTGCCCCAGCCAGTCTGACCAAATTGTTGACAGCCTTGGTGGCCCTGGAAGTGCTGGATCCGGACGATGTGATTACCGTAGGCAGCGAAGTGAGCCTGATTGACCCCTATTCTTCCGTTGCCTACATCAGCAGAGGACAGAAGCTGCGGGTGGATATGCTGATCGAGGGCCTGCTTCTGCAAAGCGGCAACGATGCAGCCTACACTTTGGCAGCGGCCGCTGGCCGGGAATTGGCCAACAACCCCGACTTGTCCGCGAAAGGTGCTATCCGGCGATTTATGGAATATATGAACTACCGGGCCATGGAAATGGGCCTGGAGGGCACCCACTATGAAAACCCCGACGGCATCGACGGCGAGGACCACTACACTTGTATTAAAGACCTGGTCACCGTGTCTGTGCTGGCGATGGAAAACTCCACCATTCGCAAATATGTGGGTATGGCTACCCACTTTGTGACCTATGAGAGCGGACAGACCATCACCTGGAGCAACACCAACGAGCTGCTCCATGAAAGCAGCAAATACTACTGCGCCGATGCAGTGGGCCTGAAGACCGGCACCACCGCCAAGGCGGGCAACTGCCTGATATCTGCTTTCCCCAAGGACGATGGCTATTTGTTCATCGGTGTGCTGGGCGGCGCCAGTTATTACGGCCGCTACAAGGATACCCTCCTGCTTTACGACCTTTATAAAGACTACAAACCCTATAAGTGATAAGATCCCCCAAAGGCCACAGCCTTTGGGGGATTTTGTTATGCTTCCTGAATAACAACGAAGCCGTCCACCAGGTTGGCAGAAACCAGCTTACCCTGAATGGCAACGGTCCGCTCCATCAGGTCGGTGAGGATCACGGTGTCCTCTTCGACGGTGATGGCCATAACATTGCGCATCACGACATTTTCTTCCGTCTTGGTATTCTTATAAACAGTAGAAAGACACATACGGTTCTCCTTTATTTTAAGCTTGCCAGCACAGCGGTCAGCCGCAGGTTGCCCTTTTCAAAGTCGGAAACCGCAGACATCACCTGCTCATAAGCAGGATGGTTGCCGGCCTTGTCCAGCTGCACAGCCAGCTGGGCAAGTTCCCGGGCGTGGGCGGCATTGTGGTTTGCCATGTACTGCATCAGGGCAGTCAGTTCTTCCATGGGGGTGTGGCTGCAGGTGGAAGCGCAGCCGCTACAGTTACCGCTGCAATCGTGGCTGTGGTGATGCTCGTGACCCTCACCGTGGAGATGGTCGTGCTCATGGGGGTGAACATGGTCGTGCTCGTGGGCGTGGGCGTGTTCGTGGGTATGGGTTACACCGTCGTGGGTGTGTTCGTGGGTATGGGTGTGGCTGTGATCGTGGGTGTGATGATCGCCAATGTGATTATGATCCAAATGCATAAATATTCTCCTTTATGAATTATTCCTGGTTCCGTTTCTTCATCAATTCCCGCATACGCAGGCCGTGATCCAGCTGCCGTTTGCGGATTCGCAGGGTCTTGGGGGTGCATTCCAGCAGTTCATCGTCTGCCAAAAATTCCAGGCACTGCTCCAAAGAGAAAACCTTGGGGCTGACCAGCCGGAGGGCTTCGTCAGAGCCGGAGGCACGCATATTGGTCAGCTGCTTTTTCTTGCAGACGTTAACGGTCATATCTTCGTTCCGGCTGCAGATGCCAACCACCATGCCCGCATAGACAGGGGTGCCGGCACCGATGAACAGTGCGCCACGCTCCTGGGCATTGAACAGCCGGTAGGTGCAGGCCTCCCCGGATTCAAAGGCGATCAGGCTGCCGGTAAGCCGCCGTTCGATCTCGCCCTTCATGGGTGCGTAGGTTTCCAGCACGGAGGACATAATGCCCTCGCCACGGGTATCCGTAAGGAATTCATTCCGATAGCCGAAGAGACCTCTGGAAGGAACTAAGAACTCCAAACGGTAGCGGTTGCCCATGGGAGTCATGGAAAGAAGATCGCCTTTCCGGCGGCCCATCTTTTCTATGACAGCGCCCATGCTTTCTTCCGGCACGTCTGCCACCATTCGTTCGATGGGTTCGCAGATCTTGCCGTCGATTTCCTTGGTCAGCACGCGGGGGGTGGATACGGAGAATTCGTAGCCTTCCCGGCGCATGGTCTCCATCAGAATGGAAAGGTGCATTTCGCCCCGGCCTGCCACATTGAAGGCATCGGTGCCCTGCTCGGTGACGTGGAGGGAAACGTCCTTCAAAAGCTCCTTTTCCAGACGGTCACGCAGATTCCGGGAGGTGACGAACTTGCCCTCTCTGCCCGCAAAGGGGGAGTCGTTGACCGCAAAGGTCATTTCAATGGTAGGATCGGAGATTTTCACAAAGGGCAGGGGTTCCAGGCAATCGGGAGCGCAGAGGGTACGGCCGATGGTGATATCTGCCATACCGGAAAGGGCAACGATCTGTCCGGCGGAGGCCTCCTGGATAGGGGCTTTGCCCAAACCGTCATATTCGTAGAGGGCTACCACCTTGCCCTTCTGCTTGATATCCGGGTTGTGGTAGTCGCAAATGGTGACTTCCTGGTTCACCTTGATGGTGCCCCGCTCCACACGGCCCACAGCGATTCGACCCACATATTCATTGTAGTCGATGGAGGAGACCAGCAACTGCAGGGGAGCATCCTTATCGCCCTGAGGCGCATCGATATACTGCACGATGGTTTCAAAGAGGGGAATCAGGTCCACACCGGCTTCGTCAGGACCGTAGGAAGCAGTACCCTGCCGGCCGGAGCAGAAGATGGTGGGGGAGTTGAACTGATCGTCGGTGGCGTTCAGATCCAAAAGCAGTTCCAGAACCTCGTCCATTACCTCGTGGATACGGGCGTCGGGCTTATCTACCTTATTCACTGCCACAATGACTTTATGACCCAGTTCCAGGGCCTTTTGCAGAACGAACCGGGTCTGGGGCATGGGGCCTTCTGCGGCATCCACCAGCAGAATAACGCCATTGACCATTTTTAAAATCCGCTCCACTTCACCGCCAAAGTCGGCGTGGCCGGGGGTGTCAACAATATTGATCTTATAGTCCTTATAGCGGACAGCGGTGTTCTTAGCCAGAATGGTAATGCCCCGCTCCCGTTCCAGGTCGCCGGAGTCCATTACCCGATCCTGGGTAGCCTGATTTTCACGGTAAATACCGCCCTGCTTCAGCATTTCGTCCACCAGGGTAGTCTTGCCGTGGTCAACGTGGGCGATGATGGCAATATTACGAATCTTATCCTGCGAAATCATAGAGATCGCTCCTTCAAGTTGTTACATATTTTCCAACACTAAAATATACCATAGTATGTTCCTAAATGCAAGAAATTTCCCGGTTTTTGTTGACAAGATAAGAATCGGTGATATAATAAAGCCAGCCGCAAAACAAATATGTCTTCGGGGAGCCGGTGTACCCGGCTGAGAGGGAACCAAAAGTTCCGACCCGTGAACCTGATACGGTCAATACCGTCGTAGGAAAAGATGCTTGATAAGATACCTTCGTATCGCATTGCACCGGGACGGATTTGCAATGCGGTATTTTTATTTGGAGGTGTCTTTATGACAACAAAAACAAGAAAACTAACGGAAAGCGCCATGCTGATGGCAGTGGCGGCAGTGCTGGAGATCGTCTCCAAGATGTTCATTCCCAACCTGCCTCTGGGTGGACAAGTTACCATTTGCAGTATGCTACCCATCGTGCTGATCTCCTATCGGCACGGGGTAAAGTGGGGTGTTCTTTGCGGCTTTGCCTACAGTTTCCTGCAAATGGCCCTGGGCGCAAAGAATGTGGCGGCAGCCTTCCAACCGGGCTACTTTGGGGACGAAACCATGCTTTTCAACGCCTTCCTGATGTGCGCCCTTGACTATGTGCTGGCCTTCACCTGCCTGGGTCTGGGCGGCATTTTCCGCAATCGGATCCAAAACCGGGGACTTGCCCTGGCATTGGGCGGCCTGGTGGCGCTGTTTGGCCGGTATATTTGCCATGTGCTTTCCGGTTATATTCTGTTTTCTGAATATGCTGCAGGCTTCTTTACTGATAGCTTCCCGACTTGGGGTGCGACGCTCGTCAGCAACCTGAGCCCCAATTTGCTGGGTATTCTCTATAGCATGGTGTATAACGGCATGTATATGTCCATGGAAATGATCATTACAGCCGTAGGCGCACTGCTGCTTGCCAAAATTCCTTCTGTGGTTCGGAAACAGACTACCTGATGCAAAATGGTCACCGATTGAATCGGTGGCCATTTTTTTGTAAAAAATTCCTGTTTTTCAATGGCGTATTTGGATCGTCTATGATACAATCCTCGTAGAATCAGCACACAAAGTGCGCAAAATGGAGGGCTACACAATGGAAACAAAGGCAGTTGTACTATCCGAAAGACCCGTTTATAAAAAAGAAGGCCCTATGAACTACTATGCCTGGCCTTCCGTGGCAGTGATCGGTGAAGGAAAATTGTTGGCAGTTGCCTCCCAGCGCATGTTGCACTGCGATCCCTATGGAAGAGTGGTCGGCTTTATCTCCGAAGATAATGGCAATACCTGGAGTGAACCTTTCCTGATCGCAGATACAGTGCTGGACGACCGGGATGCAGGCGTGGTGTACTGGCAGGGCAAGATATTTGTCACCTGGTTTACCCACAGCCGCAACTTATACTTGCGCTCCGAGATTGCCGAATGGATGGACTACAGCAAGCCTATTACCGAAGAAGCCGATGCCCAATTTGCAGGCGGTATGATCACTGTCAGCGAGGATGAGGGCAAGACTTGGTCCGCACCCCGGAAAATAGACATCTTCACGCCCCACGGCATCCAAATTATGCCCGATGGCAACTTAGGCTATATCGGCTATGTGGGCTATGATCGGGACAAATGCGGTTTTGTGGAAGGTATGGGTATGATCACCAGCACCGACGGCAAAAACTGGTCTGCGGTGACACCTGTTGCAGAAAACGGCTATGATGAGCCGGGTTATGTGTTTGTAGATGAGAATACAATTTTGGTTTACTTGCGGAAGGTCGATGGCCTGTATCTGTGCAAAACCACCGATGGCGGTGCTACTTTCTCCCAGCCGGAAAAGATCATGGACGATGTTGCCAATACTCCCGTACACATTCTTACAACCTCCAAGGGCGTTTTGGTAATGACCTACGGCCACCGCTCCGCCCCCTTTGGCCTGCAGGCAAAACTGAGCTATGATAAGGGTGAAAGCTGGAGCGAAGCTATGGTTCTTACCGATGACGGCTTTGAATGGGACTTAGGCTATTCCTGCACAGTAGAACTGGCAGACGGCACACTCTACACCGTTTACTATCAAAGAATGAGTCAAGAGGATAAAAACACCTGCATTATGGGTGTCCGTTGGAAGATTTGAGGAGAAAGTTATGTTAACCTTACGGCAGGCAAAACCGGAAGAACTTAGCCTTTGCGTGGAAATTCTGCGCAGCGGCAGAGCCTTTCAAAGGCAGCAGGGCTTCACCCAATGGACGGATGATTTCCCCGACCCGAATGTGATCGCAGAGGATATCCGTCTGGGTTGCGGCTATTTGCTTTTGAAAGATGGCGCTGTGGCGGGATATCAGTATATCAGCCTGGATGGTGATCCCTCCTATCCCTATATGGAAGGCACTTGGCAGGCAGATGGCTGCTATGGGGTCATTCACCGAATTGCTTTCGCACCCCAATTCCGGGGACAGGGTCTATCCGGCCAGTCCTTTACGCTTATCGGTCAGTTCTGCAAGGAAAAGGGCGCAAAAAGCCTGCGGATCGATACCCATCCGGATAATAAGCGGATGCAGCACGTGCTGGAAAAGGCAGGTTTCTCTTACAGAGGAATCGTAATGCTCCCGGTTGGACTCCGCTGGGCATACGACAAACTACTATAAAAAAAGTGGGCATCAAAGGGATGCCCACTTTTCTTTTGTGATTGCATAAATCCGGGTCAGGCCGTAGCCATCGTCATCGTAAGAGCCGATCTGCTCCATGCCGATGGATGCGGCGGTCGCCCAGGATGCAACATTATCTTCTGTCATATAACTGTAAAGGGTTTCGTATTCTGTATGGGTAAAGGCCCAATCTCTGACAGCGGCAGCGGCCTCTTTTCCGTAGCCTTGCCGCCAGTAGGGATGGTGGATATGGTAGCCGATCTCCGGCAGAAGCCGGCCGTCGATATTCTGCAAAGTAATGCCGCAGTCACCAATAAAAGTGCCGGTTTCCTTGTTTACCAGCGCCCACCAGCCAAAGCCTAATTTTTCATAGTTTTCAAGGCTCCAGTCGATCCACCGGTGAGCGCCCCTTTCATCGTAGGGCTTGGGATAATGGGCCATAGTAATGGGACTGGACAGAAGTGCATAAAGCGCCGGAAAGTCCTCAGGGGTATATTCCCGCAAAAGAAGCCGTTCTGTTTCCAAAATAACCATATAAAACACCCCTTGGCAGAAAAAATATGTGAAACATCCTAAAGTGTCAAAGATTGACAAGAAAAAATCACTATGTTAAAATTATAACAATATTTCCCACCTTGTAAAGGGAAAAAACCGCGAAAAACGGAGGAAAAGAAAATGAATGCTTATGTAGAGCGCGTAATTGACTATGTACGCAAAAAGCACGGTGATGAGCCGGAGTTTGTGCAGACTGTGGAAGAAGTATTTACTTCCATTGCACCTATGATCGACAAGCACCCCGAATACGAAAAGGCTGACCTGCTGACCAGAATGGTTGAGCCTGAGCGTATGTTTACCTTCCGTGTTGTCTGGACCGACGACAATGGCCAGACCCATACCAACATTGGTTACCGATGCCAGTTCAATGGCGCTATTGGCCCTTACAAGGGCGGTCTGCGCTTCCAGTCCAATGTAAACCCCAGCGTCATCAAGTTCCTGGGCTTTGAGCAGACCTTCAAGAACAGCCTGACCGGCCTGCCCATGGGCGGCGGCAAGGGCGGCTCCGACTTCGATCCTGCCGGCAAGTCCGATGCAGAAGTCATGCGTTTCTGCCAGAGCTTTATGACTGCTCTGTATCGTTACATTGGACCTGACATCGACGTTCCCGCTGGTGATATGGGTGTTGGCGGCCGTGAGATCGGCTACCTGTACGGCCAGTACCGCCGCCTGAAGGGCGTTTGGGAAAATGGCGTGCTCACCGGCAAGGGCTTCTCCTACGGCGGCAGCCTGATCCGTCCCGAAGCCACCGGCTACGGCGCAGTTTACTACCTGCAGGAAGTGCTGAAGCACGAAAACGATACCATCGAAGGCAAGCGGATCGCCATCTCCGGCTACGGCAATGTGGGCTGGGGCATTATGAAGAAGGCTGCCGAGCTGGGCGCAAAGGTTACCTATTTTGCAGGCCCTGACGGCTACATCCACGATCCCGATGGCGTTACCGGTGAAAAGCTGGACTTCATTCTGGAAATGCGGGCCAAGGATCCTATGCACTGCAAGCCTTATGCCGACAAGTATGGCGTAGAGTTCGTTCCCGGTGAAAAGTGCTGGGGCGTGAAGGATGTAGACATCTATATGCCTGCTGCTACCCAGAACGATGTCCGTATGGAATCTGCGGAAAAGATCGCTGCTTCCGGTGTAAAGTACTACATCGAAGTTGCCAATATGCCCACCACCAACGATGCACTGGACTTCCTGCGCAAGCAGCCCCATATGATCGTTGCTCCTTCCAAGGCAGTTAACGCCGGCGGCGTTGCCGTTTCCGGTCTGGAAATGAGCCAGAACTCCGAGCGCCTGGTTTGGACTGCAGAAGAAGTGGACGAAAAGCTGAAGGGCATCATGAAGGTCATTCACGCCATGAGCGTGGAGGCTGCCGAGGAATACGGCCTGGGTTACGACCTGGTTGCCGGTGCAAACCTGGCAGGCTTCAAGAAGGTCGCCACTGCCATGATGGAGCAGGGCGCATTCTAAGAGGGATGTTTGCTTGGCGTAAAATCGATACATAAAAAGCCAACCGGCAGATCTCCCGGGGGGTTCTTTCTATCATTGACTTGCACAAAAGGATGCCCTATAATAAGACAAAAAAGGAGGGGTTCAAATGGTAGAAGTTGTGGCGGCGCTGATTTGGGACGGAGATCGCTTTCTTGCCTGTCAGCGGCCTGCAAACAAAGCAAGAGCCCTTCTTTGGGAATTCGTAGGCGGCAAGGTAGAGCCGGGGGAGACCAAGGAGCAGGCGCTCATCCGGGAGTGCAGGGAAGAACTGGATATCACCCTTGCGGTTGAAGATGTGTATATGGATGTTATCCACCAATATCCCGATATTCAGGTCCATTTGACCCTTTTCAATGCCAAAATTGCGGAAGGTATGCCCAAGAAACTGGAGCATAACGATATCCGCTGGGTGCTGCCCTCTGAGATTCCACAATACGCCTTCTGCCCCGCAGACAAGGAAATTTTGGAAAAACTGATGGAGGATCATAAAAAATGAAACTGCTGCTTTCCGGGCTGGTAAAATTTACCGCAGGCCTGCTTTTGGTGGGTGCGCTGCTATTTTTGAGCGCAGGCAGCCTTTCCTACAGTGGCGGCTGGCTTCTCATGGGTCTGCTCTTCATCCCCATGCTGATTGCCGGCTTTGTGATGTTCTGTACCGCCCCGGCTTTTCTGGAAAAGCGGCTGGATGCAAAGGAAAAGCAGACTGCCCAAAAAGGTGTATTGGCTTTTTCCGGATTGATGTTTATTACCAGCTTTGTGCTGGCAGGCCTTGACTGGCGGTTTGGCTGGTCCTGGATGCCTGAGCCGGTGGTCATTGTGGCATCTGTTGTGTTCCTGATAGCTTACGGCCTGTACGCAGAAGTGATGCGGGAAAATGCCTACTTAAGCCGCACTGTCAAGGTGGAAGAGGGACAAAAAGTGGTGGATACGGGCCTTTACGGCATCGTGCGCCATCCTATGTATTGCGCAACCCTTCTGCTGTTTTTCGCAATGCCTTTGGTGCTTGGCTCCTGGTATGCTCTGATTCCCATGGCTTTTTATCCTGTGATCATTATCGTGCGGCTTTTGGATGAGGAAAAACTGCTGACGAAGGAACTTCCCGGCTATGAAGCCTATAAACAAAAAGTGAAATATCGGTTGATACCCTTTATTTGGTGAGGAAAAGAAAATGAAATTTCGAAATGCGCTGAAAGAATATGCCATTATTACCGCGGGCACAATCATTGTGGCCGCTGCGGTATTCTTTTTTATGCTGCCGAGCAATGTATCTGTGGGTAGCGGCGCAGCCCTTGCGATGGTGCTGAGCAATTATATCCCCCTGTCCGTTTCCACCATTACCCTGATTATGAACGTAGGTCTTTTGATTATTGGCTTTTTGTTAGTTGGTTCGGAATTTGGCATCAAAACGGTCTACTGTTCTGTACTGATGCCCCTGATCATGGGCCTTTTTGAATGGGTGTTCCCCAACTTCCAGTCCATCACCCAGGATCCTTTGCTGGATGTGGTCTGCTATATTCTGGTAGTTGGTGTGGGGCTTGCTATCTTGTTCCCCAGGAACGCCTCTTCCGGCGGCCTGGATATTGTGGCAAAGATCATGAATAAGTATCTGCGGATGGACTTGGGAAAGGCCATGTCCCTTTCCGGTATGCTGGTGGCTCTTTCTTCCGCCCTTTGCTATGATAGCAAGACGGTGGTGCTGAGTCTGCTGGGTACCTATTTTGGCGGTATTTTGGTGGATCACTTTATTTTCGATAATAATATCAAGCGCCGGGTCTGCGTCATTTCTCCCAAGCTGGATGAGATCGTGGAGTTTGTGATCAAGGAGCTCCACAGCGGTGCAACGCTGAATGAGATCATCGGCGCTTACGATCACACCCCCCGGACGGAAATGATCACCATTGTGGACAAGCAGGAATATAAGCGCCTGATGGATCATGTCCGCAAGGTAGACCCCAATGCCTTTGTGACGGTCTATTCCGTCAGCGAAATGCGCTATCGCCCCAAGAAGTAAAATACCCCGCCACCGAAGTGGCGTCGTATTTTTACAAATTATACTGGAAACGGCAGAGAAGATAGGGTATACTGGGAATAACAATCAAGAGCAGGTGTGAATATGAAACACAATTTTGACAGTATAGAATTTGAAAAAGCCTACCATACCCAGGCTTCCTTAGGCACTTTTTGCGGGGAAAACGGAACGTTGTTCCGCCTATGGGCCCCTACAGCGGAAAGAGTGGAACTTCGTCTTTATCGGGCGGGAAACAGTACACCCCCAGAGAAAAGTGTTCCTATGGCGGCAAAGCCCCAGGGCCTTTGGGAGTATGAAACCCGGGAAAACCTGGATGGTGCATATTATGATTACGCCGTGTGGGTAGATGGGAAAGTTTACGAAACCCCGGACCCCTACGGAAAGGCTTGCGGTGTGAACGGCCTGCGGAGTATGGTGCTGGATCTTTCCCGTACCGACCCGGAAAATTGGGAGAAGGACATTGCCCCTGCCAAGCAGCCCGAACAGATTATTTATGAGCTGCATATTCGGGACTTTTCCTGGGACACAGCCGGCGGCTTTGAAACTAAAGACCGGGGCAAATATACCGCTTTTACAAAGGAAGACACCACCCTGTTTGGGCAAGGCCGCTTCGCAACGGGCCTGCGCTACCTGAAACGGCTGGGGGTTACCCACATTCAGATCCTGCCTATGTACGACTATGGCTCTGTGGACGAAGCAAAGCCGGAAACCGGCTATAACTGGGGCTATGACCCGGTAAACTATAATGTGCCGGAAGGCAGTTACGCCACCGATCCTTATCACGGAGAAATTCGCATCCGGCAGATGAAGGAAATGATCGCCAGCCTCCACGCCAACGGCTTCCGGGTGATTATGGATGTGGTGTACAACCACACCTACAGCCTGGATAGCCCCCTGTTTAAGACAGCTCCATGGTACTTCTATCGGCAAAACCCCGACGGAACACCCTCCAACGGCTCCGGATGCGGCAATGATGTGGCATCGGAACGCAGCATGTGCGCCCGGTATATTTTGGATTCTGCCCTTTACTGGGTGGAGGAGTATCACATTGACGGCTTCCGTTTTGACCTGATGGGTCTTTTGGACACAGACCTGATGGAGCGGCTCCAGAAGGAACTGGATGACCGCTACGGTGAGGGCGAAAAACTGGTGTACGGTGAACCCTGGCGGGCAGCAGATACGGCAGCAAAGGGCGTTACCCTCTGCGATAAAAATGCCCTGAAGAAGATCGACGGTAAGATCGGTGCTTTCTGTGACGATACCCGGGATGCGGTCAAGGGCAGCGTTATGGATGCGCAAAGCGTAGGCTTTGTCAATGGCGGCAATCTGACTGCGGAAATGCTGAAAAAGTGTGTGGCCGGCTGGGCAGGGGAGTATGGCGCTTTCCAAACCCCGGCGCAAACCATTACCTATCTGTCCTGCCACGATGACTGGACTTTGTGGGATAAGCTGGTCTACACCATGGACCCCCGAAAGGACTTTACCGGCTGCAGCGAAGAAGTCAAGAAGGTCAACCGCTTGGCAGCGGCGCTTTGTTTCTCCTGCCAGGGTAGGCTGTTTATCCACGCCGGAGAAGAATTCGGCAGAACAAAGGGCGGCATTAAAAATAGCTATTGCTCCAGCTCGGAAATCAATCAACTGGACTGGAAAAGAGCCTGGGAAAATGCAGACCTTGTGGATTATTACCGGGGACTGATTGCTTTGCGGAAACAGCTTCCCGGCTTGCAGGATAAGTCGGAAAAAGCCAAAGACCGGATTTTGGATGCCTTTGATATTGTCCCCAATTGCGCAGGCGTTCTTTTGGACAACAGAGGCGAAAACGGCAAGTGGGAGACTCTCCTTCTTTGCTTTAACTGCAGCAAAGAAACGGCAGAACTTTCTTTACCTGCAGGCAACTGGCAAATCCTTGCAGATGGAGAAAATTCCTTCCGTTGGGAGGAAGACCAATACTTGACAGAGAAAACAAACATACCGCCCCAAAGCGCCTTGCTTTTAGGGAGATAAAGAAAAGCGGAAGTATTGAAAAATACTTCCGCTTGTTTTATTTTTTAGCCGGACCGCAGGAGGAACGCTCCACCAGTTCTGCGTGAAGAAGCAGGGAGCTGACCCGCACGTTGTTCATCTGACTGGTGAGGGCGTGGAAGGCGCTTCTGCCCAGGTTTTCCCGGTCTTGCCGGATGGTGGTCAGAGGTGGGAGCGTATAACGGCAAAGGGGAATGTCGTCAAAGCCCAAAATGCTGATATCCTCCGGCACCCGCAGTCCCAATTCCCGGCAGTGAACCATCACACTGTGGGCCAGCACATCATGGCTGCAAACAATGGCGGTGCAGCCCCGCTCCAAAAGCCGGGGCAGATGCTGGGTCAGACATTCGCTGACGTGGTAGGCGCTGCCGCACATAGACGGCTCGGCAGGCAGACCGGATTCCATCATTGCCTGCAGGAAGGCGTAGTACCGCCGCTGATATACATAGGCGGTCAGTTCGCTGCTCAGGTAACCGATCTTGCTGTGACCCAGGGATTTTAAATAGGATACGGAAAAATCCATGCCTTCCTGGTTGTTGGTGCCGATATAGGTAACTTTGGGGTTGGAACTGACGTGGTTATCATAAAGAACGGTGGGGGTTTTGCAGGTTTCAAAATCCTTTATCCAGGGGTCATCGGTCATGGCAAGCCCCAAGAGGAAGGCGCCGTAGTAGCCATTTTCCGCGATATAGGTGTCGTAGGGGGTGGCAAGCTGCATTGAAATGGTCAAGGGAATCACTTCTACGGCAAAGCCGCCTGCTTCTGCCGACCGGCGGAAACCGGCTACCAGGTCGAAACCGAAATCATCCGGGTGAAGATACTCCATATTGGTAATGAACAGCGCGATTTTGGGAGCGTGGGCTTTTCGCAACGCCCGGGAGTAGCCCATTTCCAAAGCCTTTTCCATCACCATTTTTCGGGTAGCGTCGCCCACATCCTTTGCGCCGCTGAGGGCTTTGGATACGGTGCCTTTTGTAACGCCTAACGCTTTGGCGATTTCTTCCATTGTTGCCATAGGATCTCCTCCTGAAAAGAACTGTCCATAGTATAGCATAGGGGAGGAATGAAAAGCAAGGAAAACCGCGAAACTTGCGAAAAATTTACGAAACTTTCTAAAATGGGAAAGGGTCGAAACAGTAATTTCTACAAAAAGAAGAAGAGAATGTTGTGTAAAGTTACAGAAATGCGTGGAATCACGAATATTTCTTGACGAAGAAAAAGGGAAGCAATATACTAAAGGCGCTGCGAAATATTTCATAATGTTGCGTAAAAAAGGAGGGGAGTGCAGCATGAATCCTATTCACATAAAGGCCCAAAAGCAGCATTTGGAAACTGCAAATTCCCGCACTTTTTTGCTATGGAACGGCCTGGGCGGCTACTGCAGCGCCTGCGGTGATTTTTCTGTGAACAGAGCAGATGCAGGCGTGCTTGTGGCTGCAGTAAAAGCGCCTAATGCCCGTATTACCCTGGTTCATTGGCTTGCTGAGCAGTTGCAGGCAGAAGATCAGGAGATTCCGCTCCGGCTGGAAGATTGCCGCCTGGAGGATGTTCCTTTCTGGCGATATGGGGCGCAAGGCCTGGCAGTGGAGCGAACCTGCGCCATGGCCTACGGGGAAAATACCACCGCGGTCAGCTATCAAATCCGCAATGACCGAGATGTTCCCTGCACTTTTACGGTGATCCCTTATCTGAAATTTGCGCCCAAGGAAACAGCCCTTGAGGAAAAGAAAACCTTTACCTTAAAGGGCAACCGGGTTATGGCAGAAGGCTATACCTTACATATCCATACCCAGGGCAAGCTCTCTTCCTTTGAAGACTGGCAAACCCTGTGCTATCCTGCAGACGAAGAAGATGGCAGACCGCCAAAGGGTCTTGCAGGCAGTTGCTGCCAAATAAGCATGACAGTACCTGCTAAGGCGAACGGCTGCTTAGAGATCGCGTTCTCCACAGAAAAAACCGTTTCTTCCGCCGGGGAAATCCTGGCTGCAGAAGGCAAACGGCTGCAGGGGCTGAAAGAGGCCTGCCCTTTGGCTGATCCGGTGGCAAAGCGCCTGGCGGTCAGCGCAGATAGTTACATTGCCAAAAGGGACTCCACCAAGGGAAAAACCATTTTGGCAGGGTATCCTTTATTCAGCGACTGGGGCAGAGATACCATGATCGCCCTGCCTGGCTGCTGCCTTTCCACGGGGCGCTACCAGGATGCAAAAGGGATTTTGCGCACCTTTTTGCTATACGAAAAAGATGGTCTTGTTCCCAATCTCTTCCCGGAGGGGGGACAAGCGCCTATGTACAACACGGTGGATGCGGCCCTTCTGCTGATAGAGGCTATTTGGCTCTATTATGAAAGGAGCCGGGATGTTTCCTTTGTGCAGGAAGCCTGGCCTGTTTTGGAGCGGATCATTGCAGCCTACCGCCGGGGGACGCACCACAACATCGGCATGGACGCAGATGGCCTGATCCACGCAGGAGAAGGGTTTGATCAGGTCACCTGGATGGATGTGCGGATCAATGATGTTTTGCCCACACCCCGCCACGGAAAGCCGGTGGAGATCAATGCTTATTGGTACAATGCCCTGAAGATCATGGCCCGTTTGGCGCCGTTGATGGAAAAAGAGGGCGAAGAATATGAACGCTTGGCGCAAAAGGTGAAAGAATCCTTTTTAGAAAAATTTTATATCCCGGAAAAGGGCTACCTAAAAGATGTGCTTTCCGGCACAGAAGCGGATGACCAGATCCGGTGCAATCAGGTTTGGGCGCTGTCTATGTCCTTCACGATGCTTCCCAAGGAATGGGAAGAAAAGGTGCTGGAAACGGTAAAAAAGCATTTGCTGACACCTTGCGGATTGCGGACATTATCTCCCCAAGACCCCCAGTACCAGGGCTTTTACGGGGGAAGCCAGGTTAAGCGGGATATGGCCTACCACCAGGGAACGACCTGGGTATTCCCCATGGGTGCCTATCTGCGGGCTTGCCTGAAAGTTTACGGAAAAGAGGGTGTCCCCCAGGTAAAGCAGACCCTTTCCAATATGGGAAATATGCTTAATGAGGGCTGCGTCGGGCAGCTACCGGAAATTTATGACGGAGATTCTCCTCAAAAGGGCAAGGGCTGCTATGCCCAGGCCTGGAGCGTGGGAGAGATTCTCCGGGTGTACGAAGAATTGGAACCCTTTGAAAAATAACAGAAGAAAGGAACATCAATATGGAAAGAAATGCCGGCATCTTGCTTGCCATATCCAGCTTGCCCTCCAAGTATGGCATAGGCTGCTTCGATAAAAATGCCTATGACTTTGTAGACTGGCTGGAAAAGACCGGTCAGAAATATTGGCAGATCCTGCCTTTGGGCGTAACCAGTCACGGTGGGGCTTATGACTCTCCCTATCAGGCCTGCTCGGCCTTTGCGGGTAATCCCTACTTTCTCAGCATTGACCAGCTGAAAAAAGAGGGCGTCCTGACCGATGCCGAATGTAAGGCAGCCCAGGTAGAATCGGGCGAAGCAGTGGACTATGAATGGCTCAATGAAACCCGCCTTCCCTTGCTCCGGAAAGCCTATGAAAGAAGCAATATCAGCCAGGACCCCGGTTTTGAAGCCTTCTGCCGGGAGAACAGCTGGTGGCTGGAAGACTATGCCCTCTATATGGCAGTGCGGGCCTATTTTAATGAGCAAAGCCGCACCCAGTGGCCGGAGGATATCCGCAAGCACTATGGCCCGGCTTTGGATTACTACCGGGAAAAGCTCTATTTTGAGGTGGAATTCCATAAGTATCTGCAGTATAAGTTTGCCCAGCAGTGGTTTGCCCTGAAGGCCTATGCCAATGAAAAGCACATTGAGATCGTTGGCGATATTCCCATTTATGTATCCTTTGATGGGGCAGATGTGTGGGCCAACCCGGAACTGTTCGAGCTGAATGAAGATAATGTACCCACCCGGATTGCCGGTGTACCCCCGGATGGCTTTAACGAAGACGGCCAGGTTTGGGGCAACCCGCTATACCGCTGGGAGCAACACAAAAACACCGGTTATCAGTGGTGGATCACCAGAATGTGGTACAGCTACAAGCTCTACGATGTGGTGCGGATCGACCATTTCCGGGGTTTTGATGAATATTTTGCCATTCCCGCAGACACCGGCCTTGCCAAAGAGGGCGTTTGGGAAACCGGCCCCGGCATTGAACTGTTCAACGCCCTGAAAGCCAGCTTGGGAGAGCGGGCGGTGATCGCAGAGGATCTGGGCTATATGACGGAGTCTGTCCGCCAGTTAGTGAAGGAAACCGGCTATCCCAATATGAAGGTGCTGCAGTTTGCCTTTGATCCTGAGGATGTGGGTGGCGCCAGTGAATATGCTCCCCATAATTTTGATACAAATTGCTTTATGTACACCGGTACCCACGATAACGAAACCACCCGTGGCTGGTTTGTGGGAATGCCCAAGGCGCAAAAGAAAGCGATCCGCACCTATCTTTCCGATCCGTACACTCCCGATGACCAGATGCCCTGGAAGCTTGTGGAGTTTTCTATGATGAGCGTGGCGAAAACCTGCATTATTCCCTTGCAGGATTGGCTGTGCCTTGACAACCGCGCCCGCATGAACACCCCCGGCACGGTAGAAAACAACTGGAGCTGGCGATTGCTCCCCGGCCTTTTGACTGCGAAACTGAGCAGGGAAGTGCTGAAGGTTACGAAACGTTTCGGAAGAGCAAACTGGGAAGCGCTGAATGCCCTGGAAGAAAGAAGAAATAAGTAAAATGGGAAGAAAGCGGCTTCGCCCAAGCAGAAAATTGTGTGAAACATACAAAAATTGCCTGTCATTTTTTGTACTTTCGATTGTTGACGAAGCTTTGCTTGTAATGGTATAATCTATATGATACTTGTGTTTACGAAATTACGAAACAAAGTTTCGTAGGTTTCGGAAGCAGTAATAACCGGCATCAACGGATAAAAATCCGTGATAGCATATATGTAAAATATTTTAGGAGGAAACTAAAATGAAGAAAATCTTTGCATTGCTGCTGGCATGCATGATGATCGTTGGCCTGTTCGCTGGCTGTGGCGAAGAACCCGCTCCCGCTCCCGCAGGTCCCATCGACATCACCCTGAAGGTCTGGGGCCCCTCTGAGGACCAGGCTAACGAAAACAGCTTCCTGCAGACTGCTTGCAAGCAGTTCGCTGAAGCCAACAAGGACAAGTGGAACATCACCTTTGAGTTCGGCGTTTGCTCCGAAGGCGACGCTGGCACCAATGTGTCCCAGGACCCCTCTGCTGCTGCTGACGTTTACATGTTCGCAACCGACCAGCTGGGCACTCTGATCCAGGCTGGCGCTATCGCCAAGCTGGGCGGCGCTGCTCTGGAGCAGGTAAAGAACAGCAACTCCGAAACCATGATCAAGTCCGTTTCCGATGCTGACGGCAACGTCTACGGCGTTCCCTTCACCGGCAACACCTGGTTCATGTACTATGACAGCTCCAAGCTGACTGCTGACGACGTGAAGTCCCTGGAAGCTATGATGGCTAAGGGCACTGTTGCATTCCCCATCACCAACACCTGGTACCTGCCCTCCTTCTACTATGCTAACGGCGGCACCATGTTCGGTGACGGCACTGACGGCTCCAAGGGCATTACCTTCGGCGGCGAAGCTGGTGCTGCAGTTACCGCTTACGTTGCTGATGCTCTGGCTTCCGGCAAGCTGGTAGACGACGCTAACGGCGTTGGCCTGGACGGCTTCCGTAAGGGCACCATCGTTGCTATGTTCTCCGGCACTTGGGATGCTGCCAACGTTGCCGAAGCTCTGGGCGAAAACTACGCTGCTGCTGCTCTGCCCACCATCACCATCGGTGGCGAACAGAAGCAGATGAAGTCCTTTGCCGGTTCCAAGGCTCTGGGCGTCAACCCCCACTCCAAGAATCCTGCTGCTGCTGTAGCTCTGGCTGCTTTCCTGGGCTCCGCTGAAATGCAGGCTCTGCACTTTGACCTCCGCGACGGCGGTGTTATCCCCTGCGACGTCAACCTGCTGACCGATCCCAAGTTCTCCAGCAACCCTGCTGCTCTGGCACAGGATGCTACCATCGCTGGCACTTCCGTTCTGCAGCCCTCCATCCCCGAGATGGGCGCTTACTGGTCCAACGCTGAATCCATGGGCAAGGGCCTGGCCAACGGCGAAGTTACCGCTGCTAACGCTGCTGAGTCCACCGAAAAGTGGAACAACGCCATCAACGGCAACGGTGGTCTGTAATTTATAACGAAACCCCGTCTTAGATTAAAGCAATCTGGTGGCGGCCGGAGTATTCTGGCCGCCACCCTTTGGCTATGGAAGGAGACAGTAAAATGTCAAAGGCATTAGAAAAATCTTCCAAAGTGAATAAAAAACAGCAGACTTCTTTATTGTCTGCTTTAACAAAAGGTGGCCCGGCGGTATGGTTTTCCTGCCTGATCATGGGCCTTGGCAATCTGGTGGCAGGTCAGGTCGTGAAAGGCCTGCTGTTCTTGGCTATTCAAGTTGCTTTTGTAGTATTTATGTTCTTGCCCCAGGGCGGCATCTATTACATTTCCATGCTTCCCAGCTTGGGTTGGCAGGAAACACAAGAAGTATATAATGAAGAATTGGGTTACTATGAGTATGTGATTGGTCACAACTCCCAGGTGATCCTGCTTTACGGCGTGGCATGCATCTTCATTGTAATTGCATTTTTGCTTGTGTGGCAGGCTTCTGTCCGTAGTGGCTATAAGGCTTTGTCGTTGCGCCGTTCCGGCAAAAAGCCCAATTCCTTTATTAAGGATATCAGATCTCTGGCTGATGAAAACAATCATAAGCTGTTTATGAGCCTTCCCACCTTGTGCCTGGTGGTGTTTACCATTCTGCCCATCGCCTATATGATGTGCATGGCTTTCACCAACTACTCCAAGGAGGGCAATCACCTGATTTTGTTTGATTGGGTGGGCTTCAAGAATTTTGGTGCCCTATTTAATTCCAGCTCTGCCATTGGCGGCCAATTTGGCAGCGTTTTGGGCTGGACTTTGGTGTGGGCAATTTTGGCAACGGTATCCAACTTCCTGATCGGTACAGTCGTTGCCCTCATTATCAATCAAAAGGGCATTCGCCTGAAGGGCCTTTGGCGAACCTGCCTGTCTATGACCATTGCGATTCCTCAATTCGTTTCCCTGATGGTCATTCGTTCTATGCTGCAGCCGGAAGGTATTATCAACTCTATGCTCCTGGAGGCCGGTTGGATCTCGGAGAAACTGCCGTTCCTTACCGATGTTACCTGGGCTCGGGCGCTGGTACTGATCATAAACCTGTGGGTTGGTATTCCCTATACCATTATGCAGGTGACGGGCGTACTGCAGAATATTCCCTCGGAACAGTATGAAGCTGCCAGAATCGATGGTGCCAATGTGTTCCAGGTTTTCTTCAAAATCACTTTGCCCTATATGCTGTTCGTGATGACGCCCTATCTCATTACCCAGTTTACAGGCAATATCAATAACTTTAATGTTATCTACCTGCTCACAAGAGGTGAGCCGGTGAGCGTTGGCAATTCGGCCGGTGGTACGGACCTTTTGGTCACATGGCTATATAAACTATCGGTGGACCAGCAAAAGTACAACTTGGGCGCGGTTATCGGTATTTTCACCTTTGTGATTCTGTCCGTGGTTTCTCTCGTCACTTACCGCAGCAGCGGATCCTATAAGAATGAGGAGGGCTTTAAGTAATGAAAACACCGAGAAGAGGCTCTCTGAAAGCAAAGAAAATTGCAGGAAGAGTCGCAACCTATATCTTCCTTTCTGTGCTGAGCATTATTTGGCTGCTTCCTTTCTTCTGGCTGGTTATGCAGTCCTTCCGGGATGGAAAAGGCCAGTTTATCAGCACTTTCCTGCCAACAGACTATACCTTTAACAACTATAAGGCACTGTTCACGGAATTCGAGGTTATGAACTTCCCCCGGATGTTTGGTAACACCTTCGTAATTGCCTGCTGCTCCTGCCTGATCAGCACCACCTTTGTTCTTTGCGTGGCTTACTGCACCAGCCGTCTGAAATGGAAGATGCGCAAGCCCTATATGAATATGGCAATGGTTCTGAATCTGTTCCCCGGCTTTATGACCATGGTGGCTGTGTACTTCATCTTGAAGGCGTTGGGCATGACGGAAGGCGATATGATCCCCGTGGCCTTGATCATCGTGTTCTCTGCCGGTGCAGGTACGGGCTTCTATGTGATGAAGGGCTATATGGATACCATTCCCAAGTCCCTGGATGAAGCAGCTTACCTGGACGGCGCGACGAAATTGCAGACCTTTACGAAGATCACACTACCCCTTTGTAAGCCTATGATCGCCTATCAGCTGATCACATCTTTCATGGGTCCCTGGGTGGACTTCGTCTTTGCAAAGGTGATCGTCCGCACAAACTCCAAGTATTTCACGGTTTCCATTGGTCTTTGGAGCATGCTGGAAAAGGAATATGTGGATACCTGGTTTGTCCGGTTCTGCGCCGGTGCGGTGCTGGTTTCCATTCCCATCGCAATTCTGTTTATCTTTACGCAAAAGTTCTACCGGGAAGCCATGAGCGGCTCTGTGAAGGGATGATTTTATGAAGTGGAAGGCAATCGTTTGCCTGCTGCTTTGCGTCCTTATGCTGGTGGGATGTACCTCCCAACAAGAAAGCAACGCCCCCGATTCGTCGGGGGCGTCTGTGGATGCACTGCAGACAGAAAAAGCATTATCTGAAATCAAAAAACTGGGCAGTAGCCCCGATGATAACTACCGTACCTGGTACGAGATCTTCGTCTATTCTTTTTGCGATTCCAATGGTGATGGAATCGGTGACCTGGCAGGTGTCTGCTCCAAACTGGATTATCTCCAGGAACTGGGCATAAACGGCATCTGGCTGATGCCCATCCATCCCAGTACGACCTATCATAAATACAATGTTTCTGACTATTACGCCATTGACCCTGCCTACGGCACCATGGAAGACTTTGAAGCATTGCTGGCAGAGTGTAAGGCGAGAAATATAAAGGTGATTTTGGACCTGGTGGTCAACCATAGCGGCTATGACCATCCCTGGTTCCAGGCTGCGGCCGATTACCTGAAGAAGCTGCCCCAGGGACAAGAGCCGGATCCGGAAGAATGTCCCTATGTGGATTACTATACCTTTTCCAGAGAAAACAGCTCCGGTATGCGGATCCTCAACGGTACAAACTGGTACTACGAGGCGATGTTCTCCCACGATATGCCGGATCTGAATTTGGGCAATCCGGCGCTCCGGGAAGAAATTGAGAAAATCATGGCCTTCTGGATGGAAAAAGGCGTTGCCGGTTTCCGCCTGGATGCGGCCAAAGAGTTCTACTCCGGCAAGGTGAGTATGAATGTGGAAGTCCTCAGCTGGCTGCAAAAGGCGGCCACAGCCATCGACTCGGATGCCTATATGGTAGCAGAGGTCTGGGAAAACTTCACCACCATAGTTGACTATTATGAAAGCGGCATTACCAGCATTTTCAACTTCGCCTTTGGTAACGCAAACGGCAAGATTATTTCCGTGATCCGCGCCGCAGGAAACCCCCAAACCGTTTCCACCTATGCCACAGCCCTGGAAAAGGCTGATAAGGCTTACGGGGAGAATAACCCCGGCTATATTGATGCCCCCTTCCTTTCCAACCACGATGTGGGCAGAATTGCAGGCTTCTGCGCAAAGGATCCGGATAAGACGAAGCTTGCCGGCGCAATGAATCTGTTTATGAGCGGCAGCGCCTTTATTTATTACGGTGAAGAGATCGGTATGACCGGTGCGGGAAACGATCCTTCCAAGCGGGCGCCCATGTATTGGAACGCCGCAAGGGATAACGGCACCACCCAACCTCCTCCGGAGTGTATCGTTCCGGAAAATTATCCCTTTGGCAGCCTGGAAGAGCAGCGGGGCGACGATGCTTCTGTGTATAATTACTACCGTCAGGCCATTGCTATTCGCAGTGCGGTGCCTGCCATTTCCCATGGCCGCACCACCGCAGAAACAACCCTGAATAAGGGCTGCGTCAGTGCCTTTAGAAAGACCTGGAATGACCAGGAATGCATCGTGCTTATGAATATTTCCCAGGACGGCGCAACCGTGGACCTGACCGGTTATGAAACCTGGACCCTGGGAGCCCAACTGTGTACCGGCGAAGAAAGGTGCAACTATGCGGGGGCATCCCTGCAACTGCCCGCCTATGCTGTGGCGGTGCTGATTCCCCAAAACTAAAAGGAGTCCATTATGGAAAGACTTGCAAAGCCCGAAAAAAAGGGGTTAAACAAAGTACATCTGGTGATCGGCGGCCTGATTTTCCTGCTGCTGGGTATAATCAGCCGCTGTGTTCTACAAAACGATGGGCTGACAGATAAAATATCCGAATCTGCGGCCATGGTAGTGCTAATCATAGCGGCCATATTGCTGATGCTGGAAACCTGCGCCATTCCCGTTTTTGCATTTTTGTTGGTAGACGGGTTCCAAAAGACAGAAAACAAAGGCAAGCTGTTTATCACTTTGCTTATTGTGGCGGTCGCCAGCGAGATTCCCTATAATTTGGCAACTTGGGGAGATTGGCTGAATACGGCCACCCGGAACCCGGCAATCGGCATGGCTGTGAGCTTGGCGGTGCTGTATTTCTTCCAGCGGTATGAGGAGCCCTCCTTTGCCAATGTGCTGATCAAACTCTTTGTGGCGATTGCGGCCTGGCTATGGATTGTGATGCTGAACGTGGACCACGGCGTAGAACTGCTGTTTGTGGTGATAACCATGTGGGCCCTTCGCGGCAGAAAAGGCATGCAGCTTTTGCTGGGCGGTGCGGTAGCATCCGCTTGTGCCATATTTGATGTGATGTATTTTGCCGCAGCGATGGGTGTTCTCCTGGTACATTTCTATAAAGAAAAAGAGGACCCGGAGGAAGAAGCACAGATCACCTTGCCTTTTTATGCAGCCTATCCGGTATTGCTGCTGTTTGTTTCCCTGCTGGCAAAGTTCGTTTTTGAAGAACTACTGGTATAAAATAACACAACGAGCCACCCTACTGGGTGGCTCGTTCTTTTTAGCGTAATATTTGCTTGATAGCCCATAGCTGCAAACCTTTGGGCAGGATATTCAAAAGCAAAAGCAGGGGATTGCGGTTTATATGATAGGCAAACCTGGGCTTGCGCTTTTGCAGAATCTTTGCGGCTTTCTTTGCCAGCTTTGCAGGAGAAATGCAACGGGCTTCCACCCGGTTTACGATTTTCTTGAACCTGGCGGCATTGCAGGAATAAAGCTGGGTGCTTTCGCAAAAACGGTCCAAATGGTCGGTGGATACCCCAAGCATTCCCGTTTCCACAGCACCGGCCCGGAGCACGGAAACGGAGATTCCCAGCAGCTGCAGTTCCATAGCCAAGGAATAGGCATACTTATCCAGAGCGGCTTTGGTCACGCCATAGATACCCGTAAAGGGCAGAGGATCCAGGGGTGCCAGTTCGCTGGTGATGATCAGAATGCGACTGCCTTTATGCAATAAGGGCAGAAAGGCCTTGTTGATCAAAAATGCGCCCTGCACATTTACATCAAAGATGCGACGGAAGGCTTCCTCCTCCATTTCCACAAGGGAATGGAGCATATAAATGCCTGCAAAATGCAATATGGCATATAGTTCGTCAGTATGCGTCCGGACGACGGAGAGGGCAGCATTTACACTGTCGGGGGAGGTGATGTCTGCCTGAATGGGAATCACATTTTCCTGGGGTGCGCCAACAGTCTTATCCAGAGCAAAAACCCGGAATCCCTGCTTGGTCAGCAGTTCGGTGGCGGCCCGGCCCATTCCGCCATACGCCCCGGTGATCAATATGTTCTTCATAGTATTTCTCCTAAACGCCTAAGGCGGTGGGCTTCATGAAGGTTTAAATTAAAAGCCCATTACAATGGTCGATTTCGTGCTGGATGATTTGTGCGGTCCAGCCGGTAAAAGTCTTGATACGGGTTTGGAATTGCTCGTTTAGCCACTGGACTTTGATGGTCTGATAGCGCTTGCAGGGGCGAGGACCGCCCAATAGAGAAAGACAACTTTCCTGCGCATCATAAGGACCAGATGACTTGATGATCTCCGGGTTAAACATGGTCATGTAGGTGCCATCGTTATCAAAGACGATGATCCGCTTGTGAACACCGATCATATTCGCCGCCATACCAACGCAAGCATCCTTGTTGGCGATCAAGGTGTCCAATAAATCCCGGGCTATCTGTAAATCCTCTTTTGTTGCCGGCTCTGATTTCATTCCAAGCAAAACCGGATCGTGTATGACTTCTTTTACCATACTGTTCTCATCCTCATAAAACGATAGTCCAGAATTAAGGCTTGCGGATAAAGAGATTCAAAAGCAATGCAACGAACGTCAAGGACAGCAGCATTGCAAAGGTGGCGGTGTAGCCACCGGTGATTTCCAAAACCTTGTTGGAAAGGGTGGCAATGAGAGAGCCGCCCATCACGGTAAAGGTCATAATGGCCATGTTGGTGGAGAAGTGCTTCATGCCAAAGAAACAGGAGGTAAAAGCGGCGGTGATGGTGGGGCAGGCGCCATAGGATATGCCGGTCAGGCACAGACCGAATATGCAAAGGGGCAGGGAGCCGATGGAAACGGCGAATAGGGTTGCCCCTGCGGCAAAAATGGTGAGGATGTTTGCCAAAAGCATGGTTTTGCGGCGGCCAATGCGATCAAATAAGGCACCGGTCAGAATCCGCCCCAGGCCGTTGCAGACAGATAGCGCACCCACTAAGGTAACTGCAAGGGACTCAGCCGCGTCTACGGAGAGGGCAAGGTCCTTGGCAAAGCTGATGACAGAGCTGCCCACCGCAGCCAGGAAGGAGATGCTTATAAATGCCATCCAGAAGGAAGGTCGGCGAAGCATTTGCCCACTGGAATGCTCTGCCTTTTCAAAGATTTCCGAGCCGGAGACGTTTGCTGTCTTGGGCTGGGGCAGAACCGTCTGGGAATTGGGTTTTCGCAGCAGGAGCGCCGCCAGGATCAGAACCGCACAAATGCAAATGCCTAAGAGCCCATAGGTGAAACGCCAGCCGAAGGTGCTTTTGAAAAGGGCATCTGCCAGATTGCCCAGAATCAGGGCAGAGGCGCCAAAGCCCATCATCAGGCAGCCGGAGCAAAGCCCCTTTTTATCGGGAAACCAGGCGCTGACAGTGGCAATAACCACATTGTAAGCAATGCCGATGCCAATGCCGGCAAGGGCGCCATAGCTGATATACAGCGCCCAAACAGAAACATCCCGAAGAAGGGCTGTCAAAACAAAGCCAACGGCAGACAAAATGCCGGCAAGGATGAGCGCGATCCGATGCCCGGCCCGCTTGGAGAGGTGTGCGCCCAAAAGACCGCCAATGCAAAAGAAACTCATGGCCAGCGTGAAGTTCAGCGCCAGGGCAGAAGCGCCCCACCCAAACGCCTGGGACAGAGGTGCTTTTAAAATGGACCAGGCATACAAAACACCTGCGAATAGCATGGCAATCACGCCAATGGCCAAATAGACCCATCGTGCGGATAAATTGTGATCGGCTTTTTTCACAGAGGACCTCCTTAAACGGGCAGTAGTGTGCACAAAAGAATTATACTATGCATTTTTCAAAAAGTCCAGTTTTGAAGAAAAGGGCTTTGTTTGCCCACACCCCAGGCTTGTGATTTTAAAATGATGATGTGACAGATCGTGTCGTGACTTAATTGGGCACTGGCGTTATAATGGTCTTATAAAAGTAAGGAGGAGCCATTATGACCTTGGGAGAAAAACTGAAAAAGTTAAGAGCTGACAATGGTTTCACGCAAGAAGAGCTTGCAGAAAAGCTCTACGTCACACGAACAGCGATCTCAAAATGGGAATCCAATAGAGGCTACCCCAACATAGATGCATTAAAAGCCATTTCAAAATTCTTTTCGGTATCGATCGATGATCTTCTCTCGTCCAACGAACTGCTCACCATAGCCGAGGAAGATGGAAGGCAAAAAGAAACCCGCTTCAAAGACTTCGTTTATGCTCTGCTGGATTTGAGTATTGCTATGCTTCTTTTTCTGCCACTTCTTGCCGAGAATAGGGAAGGCGTGATTCAAAGCGTTTCGCTTATCAAACTTGACGGCGTTCCGTTCTATTTAAAAGCGGCATATTTTGCTGTTGTGATGGGAACATTTTTTGCGGGCATCCTTACGCTTGCCTTACAAAACTGCCAAAAAGCATTTTGGCTGAAAAGCAAAACGAATATTTCATTGGTGCTTGGTGTGGCATCTGTATTGCTTTTTGTGGTAAGCTCTCAGCCCTATGCCGCGGTATTTGCATTCGTGTTGTTGACAATCAAGGTTTTTATCCTCATAAAACGCCGCTGATACGAAGCGTACCATGGTTGTGACGAGCTGTTTCTTGCCTCTGCGGATACCTTCCTTTATGCTGTATTTGCCAATACACAAAAGGAAGGTAAAACTATGAAAAGAACAGGCCAAAAGAGGCTTTTTGCCGGGGCGAGCTTTCTTGCAGCATTCGTATTATGGACGATTCTTGTAAGCGTTGTGGATATTCGCGCAATCGGTCCAAGGGGGTCAAGTGTAGGTTTTGCTACGCTGAACGGATATGTTCATGAACGCATAGGAGTGAATCTCCCTCTATACACGATCACCGATTGGCTCGGCCTTTTGCCCATGGTTGCAGCATTTGGCTTTGCCATACTTGGTCTTGTGCAATGGATCAAAAGAAAAAGCCTTTTGAAAGTGGATCGAAGCTTGTTAGTGTTGGGTGGCTTTTATGTCGTCGTGCTGGCGGCATACGTTTTCTTTGAAATAATCGTTATCAATTACAGACCGGTGTTGATTGACGGCTATCTTGAAGCTTCTTATCCGTCCTCCACTACTATGCTCGTCATGTGTGTGATGCCTGCGACAATGATGCAGCTGCGCGCCCGTATAAAAAACCATGTGATCAGACGGTGCGTGATGATTTTGATTGCCGTATTTATCGCATGTATGGTTATAGGCAGGCTTGTGTCGGGGGTGCATTGGTTAACCGATATCATCGGTGGTGCGCTCATCAGTGCCGGACTCGTGATCATCTACGCTTCCGTAAGCGTGCATAAATAAGAGAAAGCCTCTGAGAACTCTCTCGACTTCTCAGAGGCTAATTTTATGTTTATCGGACTGCAGAAGAATGGCTATAGATATAGAATACTTCCCGGCTCGGTATCCATTTCTTTTCCTTAGGTGGGAATGTGGCATCGAAGGAATGTTTAAGCAGTATTTTCCGAGATTCTGCCTTTGGTATTCGGCTTTTACCATATGCTTATTTTGTCGCAGAACTGCAGAGAAGGCCTGTAGCCTTAAAACTAAGATCTCCGAGCATGAGAAGGCTATTGCTGTAGGCAACACCACAGCACACGCCCGGTTCTTTATAAGAGGTGATAAGCAATACCAAACCGCCGCCCGCTTGAATGCCATGGCCTCAGGAGGTGGACAGAATGAATACATATGGATAAAGTGGACTAAATAGCACCAAAATCACGAATAAAAATACATTATGTGTCAGTTGGTATACAGTGTTTCGTCGTAATTCAAGATTTATTCAAGATAAAAGTGTTGCGGGTAACGCAGGTGTTGCG
>JAZRUE010000048.1:0-16130 GCA_045652345.1 Faecousia sp.
GGGCCATCGGTCACCGCCTTGATGGTTTTGGCTACGGTTTCAATGGGTGCACCGGGGGTGATGACCAGCTCCTTTGCGGTTTCAATGTCTTTCGAAAAAACTTGCTTGTTCATACTGTGCTCCTTATGATAGGGGTAAAACGGGTCTGCCATCGGCAGGCCCGTTTTGTTTGTTGTTTAGATGTAACCGTAATGCTTCAGGGTGTTCTTCAGGCGGATCATAGTCTCCTCCGGCAGTTCAGAAAGAACAGGCTTCCGGCAGTAACCGGCATCGATACCCCGCAGCTTCAGGCCTTCCTTGATAATCTGCAGCCACAGCACCTCGCCGTTGGAGTCAGGCTGTGCGAACAAATGCAGGTAGGGCCAGATTTTTTCTTCGTGCGCCTTCATGGCTTCGGCGGTCTTCTTTTCCTTTGCCAGATTATACACTTCTGCGTTTTCCGCGGGGAACAGGTTGCCTGTGCCGCAGACCCAGCCATCGGACCAGCAGGTCAAACACTCGACGGGGCACACATCGTAGCCATAGAACAGGCCGAAGTTGTCATCGGTCAGACGGCGCAAGTTCTGCTGACGGTACACATCTGCCTGCCGCTCCTTGATAGCATCGATGCAGCCGTCATTATAAAGCTTTGCCATAAACTCGTCATCCATCAGCACCGTGGAATAGTAGGGGTTGTGGTACATCATTACAGGGATGCTGATGCTTTCGTGGATGGTCTTATAGTGCTGATACAGCTCTTTCTTGTTGGGGCCCATATACCAAGGAGTGACCGCCATAATGCCGTCAGCACCGTCAGACTCAGCAGCCTGAGACATTTCCACCACATCGCCGGTGCGATATGCGCCTGTGGAGGCAACCACCTTCAAGCCTGCATCGTGGCCGGCCTCGATGTATGCCTTGTTCACGGCGATCTGCTCTTCCTTTGTCAGGGCGATCATCTCACCGGTAGAGCCGGAGGGAATGATGCCGGTCACACCGTTTTCGCCCAAATACTTGGCGATCTCCTTGATGGCGGAGAAGTTGATGCTCTCATCCTTGTTGAACGGAGTAATGACGGGGATATAGATGCCCTCTAATTTCATTCTGTTGCCCATTTTGCGTGTCCTCCTGAAATCAAAATTGTAAAAGCACTTTACAATCGGGAAGCTGTGCTTTATACTACCATTATAATTGCGCATTTTCCCTTTACAAGGTCGGATATTGGCTAAAACTAACACAATCTTGGCAGGTGTAGGTATGGAAACAAGATACGAAGAATATCACAGCGAAGGGCCGCTGCTGCCCTGCATTCCCTTTTTGCACATTCACAGAAGCGTTCACCGCCCCAATCAGGCCACCAACTGGCACGATAATCCAGAGATCCAGCTTTGCGTAGAGGGGGAGGGCTTTGTGCTTTTGGACGGAGAAAGGCATCCATTTCAGGCAGGTGATCTGATCGTTGTCAACTCCAATCAGGTCCATTTCACCGGCACAGACACCGCCCTTACCTACCACTGCCTGATTTTAGACGACACCTTTTGCCGGATGGCAAATCTGCCCTATCAGCAGTTTCAGTTTGAGACCCGCTTTCAGGACGAGGAAATAAAAGCCATCATTCTATCCGTGGTGGAACTTTCCCAAGAACCGGAAGACCCCTGCAAAGTAACGAAACTGCAAATTGAAGTGGCAAAGCTTTTGATTGCTCTGCGGCTGCGCCACACCGTTGCCACCCAGCCAAAGCCCCGGCAAACCGGCGCTGCAGAGGGTGTCCGGGCCGCTATTCGGTATCTTCGCGGCCATTTCGCAGAGCAGATCTCCTTAGACGCCCTCTCCCGGGGGGTATATATGGAAAAGCACAGCCTTTGCAAGACTTTTAAGCGGCTCACAGGACAGACCGTTGTGGAATACCTAAATAACTACCGCTGCGAAAAGGCAAAAGAATTTCTTGCCACAGGAAAAACGGTGTCGGAAACCGCCCTGCTGTGCGGCTTTCACAATATGTCCTACTTCACCAAAACCTTTAAAGCCTACACCAGCAAACGCCCAAGCGCATATAAAAAATAGGATGTCTTGCGACATCCTATTTTTTAGTCAATTTCAAAAGAGCGGCGGAGATAGAAGGTGCTATCTACTTCCTGGCGGTCCGGGACATTTTCGCCGTTGATCAGGCCCAAAATGGCTTTTGCACCCAAGTTGCACAGGGTTTGGGTCTTGGAAGAAATGGAAGCCAGAGGCGGATTCATAAATGCATCCTGCCGCAGATTGTCCATACCTAAAACCGCAATATCCTCCGGCACACGCAGTCCCCGGTCACAAATGGCACGGATCACTCCCACGGCCATATAGTCATAGGCGCACAAGATCGCACGGGGCACACGGTTTGCATCAAAGAGTTTCTCCATAGCATCGTAGCCGCCCTCTTCGAACCGCTTTTCCGTGGTGCTGATGTTTTCTTCCCCCAATGTGATGCCAACCGCATGCAAGGCCCGGGCAAAGGAACGGCATTTGCCCATGGTCAGCGCTTCCCCAACAAAGCCCACATCTGTAACGCCCTTACTTTTCAGGTAGGCGGCACATTCCTGCATGGCCGGGTACATATTGTTGATGATTTCGTGGGGACAATGGGTATTTCGCTTGGAATTCAAGGAAACGATCGGGATCTCGTAACGATCTTCTATGGTAGTATGGGAGTCCAGCACCAGAATGCCATCTACATTGGAGTGCTTATAATAGTATTCCAGCAGACCCTCTTCCTTTTCGGGAGAAAAGTTGGTAGTGGAAACGCAAAGCTCGCAGTTTTCTTTCCCAAAAGCCTCCTGCAGACAGGAAAGATACCGGGTGTAGTAGGCGCTTTTGAATTCCGGGGCGATAATGGCGATCACCAGTTTGGGAAATTTGGCATTATAAAATTTCTTAAAACAGCCATGCTCCCGTGCTACCCGGAAGATCATTTCCCGGGTTTCTTCGTTGACTTCCGTGCTGCCGGAAAAGGCCTTGGAGGCGGTGGAAACACTGACATTGCTAAGTTTTGCAATCTTTGAAAGGGTCATCATAGGCATCACCTCTTTTGTTTATTATATCGGTGGCGGATTGGATATGCAAGGGTCGGGTTTCGAAAAATTTTCGGTTCTGTTTTTCTTGATTTTAAATGGGTTTTTGAGTACAGTTGTTTTATCAAAAGAAAGGAGTTCTTTCTATGGATGTCTTAAAATTTGACCTTTCCCAAGAGGGTAAGCCCTTTAAGTTTCTCAACGCCACCAACGGCGGTCCCTGGCACAAGCGCCATGTATACGACCAGGTTCGCAGCAACTTTGCAGACTACAAAGCTGCCAGGATTCCCTACACCCGGAACCACGATTCTGCCTTTGGCAATCGGTTTGCCCACGACATTAACTATATTTTCCCCAATTTTGATGCTGATCCCTATGATCCTGCTTCCTATGACTTTGCCTGTACCGATGAGCAGATTTTGGTGGCTTTGGACGCTGACACCAAAACCTTTTTCCGTTTGGGCCAGTCCATCGAACACGAAGTCAGAAAGCACTTCACCATCCCTCCCAAGGACTTTAAGAAGTGGGCGGTGATTTGTGAGCATATTATCCGCCACTACACCGAAGGCTGGGCCGACGGCTTTCAGCACGATATGCCCTATTGGGAAATTTGGAACGAGCCGGATCTGGATGCAGATGACAGCCCCAACAAGCGCACCTGGGGCGGCACGATGCTGCAGTTCTTTGACCTGTATGAAATCACTGCCAAGCACCTGAAAACCTGCTTCCCCCATCTGAAGATCGGCGGCCCTGCGCTTGCCTGGAATGAGCAGTGGGGTGAAGAATTTCTTGCCCAAATGCAAAAGCGGAATGTGCCTATCGACTTTTTCTCCTGGCATATCTACTGCACCGAGCCTAAGTGGATGGTGGAAAAAGCAGAGCGCATCCAGGCACTGATGGAAAAGTACGGCTATGGTGATGCGGAAAACCACCTGAATGAGTGGAACTATGTGAAAGGCTGGACTAACGAATTTCAGTACACCATCAACGCCATCCACGGCATCAAGGGCGGTATGTTCCTGCTTTCCTGCATCTGCGCTGCCCAGGATTCCCCCATCGATATGCTGATGTACTATGACACCCGACCCTCCGGCTTCAACGGTGTGTTCGATTACTACAGTTATGCGCCTCTGAAGGGCTACTATGCCATGTACTGGTACGGAAAGTTTTACGATATGGCAAGGGAAATTCCTTCTGCCAACAAGCTGGAGAATATCTACAGTCTTTGCGGTGTGGATGAAAAGGGTAAGGTTTTGTCCATCTTGGGTCACTATAGTGACGACGACAACGCTGAAAACAAGACCGTTTCCCTAGACTTCGGCAAGAAGGGTAAATACGAAATTTACCTTTTGGACGACACCCACGATGGCACTTTGGTTGCCACCACGGAAGATCTGACCTTCGATATGAAAGTCCAAAGCGCAGTCCTCATTAAAGAAATCTAATAAAAGACCGCCTCTGCTTTGTTAGCAGAGGCGGTTTTCAGTCTCCCTTGTGCAAAGGGGGACTTATTTGCAAATTACGGCGCAGAGATAACCGGGGTGCGTTTTTGCAACTGTTTATATAGGACAACCAGCACCAGCACGGAAATTACCGTCATGCTCAGCAGCAGGACCGGTATGATCACCATAGGGAAAAGCTCTAATGCAACGGGAGAAAGCACACTGTTAAGGGCGGTAAAAATACTGAAAGCAAGACCCATATAGCCAAAGAGTGTTCTATGCTTTTCCCGGGGGGTATAAAGAACGATCACCTGCTGAATATACAGTTTCACCGGGTCACAGGCCAAAAGCACCGCCACATATCCGGAACCCATAACTGCCACTTTTGTCCAAAATCCCCGCAGGAACGCCCCGGCAATTATAAGGGCAAATCCCGTAAGGGCGGTAAACCATACCGCAAAACCGGTTTTCATTTTCAGTTTGCGGAACAGCCGTACAAAGAACACATTAGAAAGCAGTCTTGCCAACCGGGAAAGAAAGTAGATACCGCCAATCAAGGTGGCAGTTCTCTGCAGGTCTGCCGTTTTTAAAAATTCCTGCTGCATAAAGAGCTTGTTATCGCCGATGTTGTTACTGATAGCTGCAAATAAAATACCGTAGCTAAGCAGCGCCAGCAAAAGAAACAAGGGTAACCGGAACGGCTTTTTTTGCGCCTTTGTCTGTTTCTTTTCCGGCGCCTCTCCGGAATAATCCCCGGAAAGCAGACTGATCACAAAGGCGATAGCTGCCCCGGCAATGCAGCAATACATAGGAAAATAGGGATCGATGTTAAACATCGTAGATGCCACTAAGGAAATCACCAATGTCAGAGCGGAGTAAAACGTACTGCCCCTTGCCCGGATGGACAGGAATTCTTCCTCCCGATCCAATCGGGCAAGATTGTTTTCCAGGGTGGCTACCAAACAGATATCCGTTGCCAATGCATTTACAAACCGCAAGGATCTGCCTACTGCGATGGTTGCAAAGTTCTGCCCGAAGGTGATCATAATGGCCCCCAGCAAAAGGCAAGCCGCTCCCAACCGCAGGGTCATTGTATTGCCGATTTTCCTTGCCAGCCATAAAAGCGGCAGGCGCAGAGCAAGAGAAACTGTGGTGGCAATGGCCGCCAAAGTAAGAAATTGGGATTCCGTAAACCCCTTTACGGTGGTTAAAAACAAGGTGTCAACGGCAACATAGAACAGAAGGTCAACACCAAATCCGCCATAAAAAGGGTACAAAGCGACGGAACGCTTGCATTTTTTATCCATTATTCCTCATCCCACAAATCTTGAATTTCAGCCAGGGTGTGGCGCACCAGCAGGTCGCCGCCTTCGTAGCCTACATTGCCGCTGGAAATATAAGCGCTGTAATGGCCGCCATTTTCTGCCTTTTGGGTAGGCAGGTAGCCGCCGGCACCGTTGCAAAGCTGTATAATGAAGGTCTGCTCTGCCAGGGAGCGGGCTTTGATCCGGTTGCCGTAATCCAAAAACAGTTCAAAGGGATTTGTGGCCATGGCAATATTGCCAAGGCGCATTACATGGTACTCAACAGGATAGCTTTCAGTAAACTGCTGCTCCCGGAAGCGCTTGATCGTACCGGCATACACGTGCATGCGGGCGTTATCCTCGTAGTTAAAAGCAGCCTTATCCTTGTTTTTATCCACATAGTATTCGATTTCCCGGACAGCCTCATTATACTGCGCTATGGTGGCTTTTCGCAAGGGTAATTTCAGATGCAGAACCTTGTGGGAGAAAATGGGGTCGTTTTTCAGCTCGGTGATTTCTTCAAACACAGAAATAATTTCATTAGAGATCCGCTTTCCCACCCGGTTGCAGCCGGAAATATCAAACATAGAGGGATCTGCCTTCCGCTTCAGAGGATAGGGTCTGCGGATGTTGGGGTCGTTGATAGGCGTTTCCGGGGCGACCCAGCGCACCAGGTCCCGGGGACATTGGTCGCCCCCCGCGCCACCCAGGCCTAAGAGGAAGATATGGTCGCCAAAGTGCTTGCGCAAATTAGCCTTTGCTCTGCCCCAGTAGTCGGCGGAAATGAAGCTTCGATGTTCCAGAATCTGAGAAGGGCAGGCAATATTTGCCACGATGCCCGTCAGTTCCTTGTTCTTATCAAAGATGTAAAGCAGTTCGATGCCGGAGTCGTTGCCGCCCTCTAAGGCGGTAAAGTTGGCATTGTTCACATCGCCCCACATCTGGGCAGAGCCGTCATCATAGCAGACCCGACGGCACATACCCACCGCTGCTCTGCCAAATTCGTTGGCGTAGTAGCCTTCTTCCCGGTTTTTCCAAGCCTTTGCAGCGGCAAGGGCGATCTTCTGCGCTGCAAGCTCTGCCCCTTCTTCCGGGGTGAGGACAGTTTCGTCCGGTGTCACCAATGCCCTATATTTTTTATCCTCCGGCAAAAATTCATCCAAAATATCAATGGTTGCCCAACTGCCCTTTGACCCCTTGGCGGGATTTGCCATTTTTATGGACGTGTGGGTGTGGGTAGCGGCAACCACGATTTTTTCAGGGGAAACCTCTGGGCAAAGCACAGCAAATTTTTCTCTTGCAAGCGCCAAAACACCCTGGGGGATACCGGTAAGGTCTGCGGACATTAAAATCATTTGCTCCGGGCCGCACTCCACCGCCAAAGCGGTGACGGTGATCTCCGACTCCACATATTCGGAGATCCTTTCGTAAAACTGGCCGGCAAGGCTTACTTTCTTTTCGGGCACAAGGCTTTCTTCCGCCCAACCCATTAACAGCGTATTTTCCATTTTCCACCTCTCAAATCACGGTGATTCCCAAGATATCACACAAATTTCGCATTTTTGCAGTGTTGTCGCCATAGGAAATAATATAGTGCTGACACATCACATTTTGGGTGAAGGCCTCCACATCAGAAAGCAGAATTTCCAAACCGGGCAGTTGGGGAGCAGGCTGTGTCCAGCCAGCTTCTTCCCATTTGCGGGGGGTCACGCCGGTGCCGGTGACCATATGCATATAGTACTTGCCGTTTTCCATAAACAACCGGCACATAGTAAGCTCCCCGGTTTTTACCCTGGAAACATTCAAAATGCCCTCATTCAGTTCGCCGAAGGCGGCAGGCATCACCGTCACATCCCCGTCGATGATCTCCGCAGGCACATAGTCAGGAACGCCTGCCAGTACCCGGTCAGTAAAGAATTCATAGAATTCCAAGTACGCACCGCACTGCCCGGTGAGATATTTCACCATCAACTGGGTCACATTGCCTAAGCAGTCGTTTTCCGGAATGGTGCTGACCTTCTGCACATCGGAAAGGAGCATAAAGATGGGGGCAGGAGGGAAGCCGCAAAGTTTCTTCATGCCGTCCACATCCTTCAGGGAAATAGCATCGTAGCCCCGCTCATCGATGATCTGCTTGGCGGCAAGGTAGTAGCCGGCAGCCATTTCCTTGGATGCCTGAGCGGCTTCCTTCAAAAAGACCCACTTGCTCATTTCGCTGTGGATAACCGCCTGCTTTTCTGCCTGGGTAATGGCATCGTAGCGCTGCTGCAGTTCCAGCATTTCAAAGGTTTCAATTTCCACACCGGTGACCCGTTTCAAGGAAGGGCCGTCAGCCAATGTGCCGTAAAGCTGCATATCCCGGTAGCCCGCCATACCCACCTTGGCACTGCGAAGTTTTTGAGCAGCAGATGCGGCAATGCAGTAGTCTGCCACCTTGTCTGCCCGGCTGGGTAAACCAATGATGTCATAAACGTAGGTAAAGGTGTAGCCTAAATCCTTAAAGGTCTTCCGCAGGGCAGAAGTACCTGCCTGGTCGGCGGTGGTCACAAGGCGCCCATCTTCCATCCAGCCGCACAGACCCCACAAAACCATAGGCTTATGGCGGTACTGCTCGCAAACCTTCACCACTGCGTGGGAGGGAATCCAGCCTGCAACGCAAACCACCAAACTATCAAATTCCTGCCCCCGGAGGGCATTCAAAGCCTTTTTGATGTCCTTTTCTTCCGGGTCATCGGTAATGGGAAACACCTTAATAAGCTCCATGCCTGCCTGCTCCAGATCGGCAGCAGCTTTTGCACACTTGTCAATGATCAGTTGGGCGGGCGTATTGACTTCACCAAAACCCAAAAATGCGGTTTTTGCCATAAAACACACTCCTTTTCGTATATAAACCCATTATAAAAAAGAAGATGCCCCTTCTCAACAGAAGGGGCATCGAAACATTTTCGAATTTCGTAGGGGCTTCGGCAGGCTTTTGCTGCTTTTTCTTTTTCCCTTTGTGTAGCAGGGAATCTGGCCTTTTCCATTATTCAGCGTTATAACCGCCCCCGGCATGGTGATGATCCGCAACAGTCAATAAAAGAAGCCTCCCTCACGGGAGGCTTCTCCGTTTGTCAAAAACTTATAAAATTATTCCTGTATGCTATACACCAGCTGATGCTCCCAAGTGGTCACATCAATGGAATACTTGATGGCCTGCGAATCCGCAGAAATGTCCAGATCCCTGAGAGCGATCGTTTCCACATTTCCCAAATAGCTGGTAGTTGCCCGCCAGTAGTCGGTTTTCACCAGGGTGGTCCGGTAGGCAGGGATCTTTACATCTGTCCCTGCCGCAGTCACCAAGGCATCGGTGGAGAATGTATAGCAGTAGTACTGCGTGTCTGTCACCTTTTCCACGCAGTAGTAAAGTCCATGGGTATTATTCTGGGGGTCTAATATAAATTTCAGGTTGCCGCCGGAAACCTTCTGGTTGGAATACACCACCGGCTGCTGCTTCAAATATTTATGCAAAACAACATTGTTGCTGATATTCAGGCCGTAGCCCTTATTATTTTCATTCAGCACCAGATCCACCAGCACATAGTGGTTGCCGCCCAGCTCCGATTCTACAATATCGCCACCGGGGAGGATCTCCTCCGGCGCATACTCAAACAGGGAAGCGGTCAGGTTCGATGTGTCTGACACGGGCGGGACAGATTCTTCTGTATAAATCCAGCTCGCGCATACGCCGCCCACTGCCAATACCGCCAAAACGCCCACAAGGGCTACCAATCGAAACCGCATCTGCGCACCTCCTTTTTCTTTTATTATACATACAGACAAGAAAACATCAAGAAAAACCCTATATTTAAAAATTTTTGTGTTTTTATGTGGTTGACAAATGTTTTTGATGGGCGTATAATTGATGAAACGGGTATATCCCGAACTGTTTTTTGGAGGAAACTGAAATGAAAAAACTTAGTTTGATTATTGCCTTGGCACTGTTGGTTACCATCGGCAGCGTCTACGCAAACTGGATTTACAACGAGCATAACGATGTGGCTGACATCTCCGGCTCCCGCGCCATCACTATGACCTCTGCCACCTTCGAAGGCGGTCTGGGTACATATACCGTCAGCACCGCTGGCCTGACCCTGAAGGTGGACCCCAAGCCCGGCACTTCCCACACCACCTCTCTGGTGGCTGAAGGCAGCATTGTTGTTACCTTCACACCCTCTCAGTACGCCAGCGAAGACATTAAGAACAACGCTGTTCCCACCAAGTTCTCCTTCTCCTCCAGCAAGCCTGCAGCAGAATGGACCTACAACGGTGCACAGATCTTCACGGAGATCAAGGTCGATCAGCACGATATTGACTGGACCGGCACCAAGCAGGCCGATGGCTCTTTCAAGTACGAGATCCCCGCTTCCGTAGTGCTGCAGCATGTTGTGCTCAGCGAGCTGAACCTGGACACCAAGGCTGACTACGACGCATATGCCACTGCTCTGCAGGGCGGTCTGCTGGTTGTGACCATCACCGACGGTCAGGCAACTCCTACCACCTAATTATAAAATCAAACACCCGACACAGAGAGGGCGCCAGCCCTCTCTGCTTTCCATTATTAAGGAGGTGATATCTTGACTTCTTACGATACCTATATTCTTATTCTCTGCCTGGTGGTATTTACTCTGCTGACAGGCCTGCTTTCTTACCTGATCGTAAATCAGGTCAAGATGTACCTTACTATGGTGCGGGCAGGCCTGAAGGACGAGGAGCTTCGCAAACAGAACCTTTCCAAAAAGAAGCGGGGCTGCGTGATTGACTTTATTCTATCCTTTATCCTTTGCTCCGCTCTGATCGCCTGCTTCGGCTTTTCCATTTTTGTAAACCTGCAGGAAGACAATTTTTCTGACACCATTCCCACCATGAGCGTGGTAAAAACCACCTCTATGGCCACCCGGAACGAGAAGAACACCTATCTTTTTGAAAACGACATTACCAATCAGCTTGATCGCTTTGACCTGATCCTTACCTATAAAAAGCCTGCGGAAAAGGATTTGAAGCTTTATGATATCGTGGTGTACCGGCAGGACGACCTGATGGTAGTCCACCGGATCGTAGGCATTGAAGAGCCCAACGAAAAGCACCCGGAGGAGCGCTATTTCCTTTGCCAGGGCGATGCCGTAGATGTGCCGGACCGTTTCCCGGTGAAGTACGACCAGATCAAGGGCATCTATCGGGATGAAAAAGTTCCCTTTGTGGGCAGCTTCATTCTGTTTATGCAGTCTCCTGCAGGCTGGCTTTGTATTCTTTTGATCGTGTTTGCCATGATTGCCACTCCCATCGCAGAAAAGAAGATCCTGCAGGTAGAAAGCGAACGGCTGAAAGAAATTTCTGTCGCTGTGCCGGAAGGGAAGGGTTAAAGCATGCATAGCAAACCCCTCCGTGCCCTTACACTGTTTTGCGCGCTGATTTTCCTTGTTTCTGTGGGCTGTGTATTTGCAGACTGGCGTTTCAGCACCGACCCTCCCCAATCGGTGGAGCACACCTTTTCCCTCGATGCGGGAGAATTTAAGTGGGAAGGCTCCGATATTCTGCCCGACGACGTGCAGGGTGAGGACCACGCCTGGCTGATCGGTAACCTGATCAACGGCACCAAAAACGGCAAGATCATCGGTCTTGACAATCCGGATTCCGACCTGAACGACTACATTCAGGACCGTCTGAAAGGCGGTCTTGGCTGGGAGCGGGACTATTTTGGCAGCATGGCCGTTACCGGCGATGCGGAAATGGAAGCCCTCTTCGGTGCAGCAGCCCAAGGTCTTTCCTTTATCATCCAGGTCGTCAATGACAGGGAATACTATATTTTTACCACCAGCGTTTACCTGGGTGAGCGGGGCGAGCCGAACTGGCTGAACACCGGCAACAAAACTCCCGGCAAGCCATCCGTGCCCATCGGGGAGTATATCTACGCCATCTATCGCACCAAGATCACCCGTGCCAACACTTCCTCCAATTGGAATATTGTGGAAACAAAGGCCGGCAAGGCACTTTCCGATTGGTACGACGAAAACCGCCGCAACGCCAACATCACCCAGATCCCGTCTTTTGACCCCGACTCCTGGGTGGAGGCATCTATGGGCGGCAGCGCTACCACCGGTGATGCCATTTGGACCTTTGTAGGAGACGAGGCTACAGCCTATCCCTCATCCCGTACCACACCTGTTTATTACCGGATCACCCCGGCAAGCGCAGGCAATCGGGTCGTGACTTCCTATAACACCGACTGCACCATAAAGGTTTATAACAACCGTGGACAGCTCCTTGCCACAAGCGGTCCTGCCACAGACGGAAACGGCACAGCCTATGTATCTGTCACTTGGTCGGCTTCGGCAAACACCCTTTACTATCTGTCTTTGGAAGGCAGCATGTCCATGCACTTTACCGTTCAATAAAGTACGCCCAAGGGCCAAAAGGTCCTTGGGCGTTTTTCTATTTGATTTTTTTGCCATTTAGCACCGCTTCCAGGAGCCGATCCCCACGGTAGCGCAGCTTCAGCAGGAAGAAGGGGGCATTTTGCCACAAAAGGTCTAAGAAGATTTTATCTCCCTCCCATTTGGGGAGACTGTCCAAAAAGTCCCGCTCCACCCATTGCAGCTGCCCTTCATCGCAGTCTTTCAGCTGGCCTTCAAAGCCGGTGGCGGTGAAAAGGTACATGTGCTGATCCTGGGTGTGGTCGTCCTCGGTGATAAAGGTTACCACGCCCCGGCAGGCATAGTCCGTCAGGGTCAGCCCCGTTTCTTCCCGGGCCTCCCGCAAAAGGCACTCATCAGGGCTTTCCCAGTCCTCGAATTTGCCGCCAATGCCGATCCACTTATCTTTATTGATATCCTTTTCCTTTTTCGTACGATGAAGCATCAGCACTTTTGTGCCATCTAAAATATAGCAAAGGGTAGTCTGTAGCATAGCAAGAACTCCTTTATTTTTTCTTTTGGAAGCGGCAAAGAAGAATGTAGCCCAAAATCAGCGCCACCGTTGCGCCCAAAAGAACCGCATACATGGTGGGAATCTCCACCCGGGTATCCATCGCATACAAGTTGCAATCCACCGTATCTTTCATGGCTTTCACCAGTTCTGCCGGGTAGCGCAGTTCTTCCATCTCCAGGAACACCCCTTCCAGGCAGTGGTTGCGAAGCAAGGAAGTGCCGTAGGTGCCGGGCAGGAAGCCAAGAACCTTTTGCAAGCCCTCCGGGAAACTGGAAATGGGCATATAAGCGCCGCAGATAAAGCCATAGACAGAGCTGACGATGGAGCCTACCGCAGAGGCCTGCCCCTGGGTGGAAAGGCGGCAGATGACCAGGGCGGAAAGGCTCGTGCCGAACAGCACCATCACCACCACATCTGCAATCAGCAGCAAAACATGGGTCGCAGTCATATACCAGCCGGTGAAGTACAAGTACACCAGTCCCGCCGCCAGAGCCACAAAGCAAACCACCAGGGTGGAAAATGCGCAGGCCAGGTAATAGGCCAGAGAAAGTGTGCCCTTTTTCACCGGTGCCATGGTCAAATCCTTATAAGCGCCGGAGGATTTATCCTGCACCATCAAAAGATTGGAGCAGAAGGCCACCGTCACGCAGCAAACTGCCAACAGCGAGGAAAGCAGCTGACCGCCCACCAGGCCGTCCATCAAGTCATCCTCTATCGCAAGGCCGGGAATCTCCTGAATGGCCGCCACAAAGGAATCCTTATATACCTCTCCCAGGAAAATGGCATACAGCGCCAGTAAAATCAGCGGGGTAATCAGGGCTGTAAAGAAAAGGCCCTTATCCTTGAAGAAAAGTTTGGTGTTTCGCTTAAAAAGCGCAGAAAACTGGGTCATACCTTTTCCTCTCCTTCCAATTTCTTGCCGGTGGCGGCAAGAAATACATCGTCCATTTTGCCCTTGGTGATCTCATAATCCCGGAAAAGGGCCGGGTGCTGCAAAATCAAATCCGTTGCCTGGGCGGTGGTCTCCACGGAAATCCGGAAGCCGTCCCGCACTGCCGTATAAGGATTTCCCAAGGCCTTCACGGTGGCTTCTTCCACCCCGTAAAGGGTAATATAATCCCCGGTGTAGGCGTTTTTCAGTTCCAGCGGGGTGCCTTCTGCCACGATTTTGCCCTGATCCAGAATCACCACATAGTCCGCCTCTGCCGCTTCTTCCATGTAGTGAGTGGTGAGGAACACCGTCAGGGTTTCCTTTTCCCGCAAAGAAGAAATCACATCCCACAGCAGTTTCCGGGTCTGGGGATCCAAGCCGGTGGTAGGCTCATCCAAAATAAGAATTTGGGGCTTGTGCAACAGCGCCCGGGCAATATCGATTCGCCGGCGCTGACCGCCGGAAAGCTTACCGATGGTTCGATTCAGCAGGTCGGAAAAGTCTAAAAGCTCCGCAAGCGCCGTCAACCGCTGCTGAAAGTTCTTTCCCGTAATGCCATAGAGGGCTGCCCGGCTTTGCAAGCAATCTTTCACGGTCAGCGCCCCATCCAAAACGGAACTCTGGAACACCACGCCCAGGACCTCCTTGGTCTTGGGGGTTTCCTTTTCAATGTTTTCGCCGCAAACCAACACCTGGCCCCCATCCTTGGAAAGCTGCCCGCAAATGATGGAGATGGTGGTGGATTTGCCCGCACCGTTTTCTCCCAAAAAGGCAAACAGTTCCCCCTTTTTGACCCGGAAGCTCAGGTCGTTCACTGCTTTTACTTCTCCAAAAGATTTATATAGATTCCGTATTTCAATACTATGGTCCATAACAGCATCCTCTTTTCCTATGGTATTTTATATCATAGCACCTGGGAATTTCTTGTCAACCCTATCCGGGGATTTGGAAGTAAAAGGTGGGTAATCGGCAAGTTTTTCTTGCTCTTTGGCACTTTTTCCTCTATAATAACAGGTGGCAAACAAAAGGAGGTATCCTTATGAACTATGATGTGATTATTGTGGGCGCAGGCCCCGGCGGTATTTTTGCGGCTTATGAGCTGATGGAGCAGAAGCCCTCTTTGAAGGTGGCTGTGTTTGAAGCAGGCCACCCTCTGCACAAGCGCCGCTGCCCCATTGACGGAGAAAAGGTAAAATCCTGCATTGGCTGTCCTACCTGCTCGATTATGAGCGGCTTTGGCGGTGCAGGCGCATTTTCCGACGGCAAATATAATATTACCAACGATTTCGGCGGCACGCTCTACGAATACATCGGCAAGAAAAAGGCCCTGGAACTGATGCATTATGTGGACCAGATCAACCTGCGCTACGGCGGAGAGGGGACAAAGCTTTACTCCACCGCCGGCTCCCGGTTCAAGACCCTTTGCATTCAGAACGACCTGCACCTTTTAGACGCTTCCGTTCGCCATTTGGGCACGGATATCAACTATGTGGTGCTGGAAAATCTCTATGCCCACTTGGAAAACAAGGTGGATTTCTTCTTTGACACCCCGGTAACCACCGTGGAAAAGAACGAATCCGGCTATGCCATCCACAGCAAACTGGGCATTTATCACTGCGAAAACTGCATTATTTCCGCAGGCCGGATCGGCAGCAAATGGATGGAAACCGTTTGCAACGATTTGGAGATCCCCACAGAAAGCACCCGGGTGGATATTGGCGTTCGGGTGGAACTGCCCGCCGCCGTTTTTGCCCACCTGACTGACGAGCTGTATGAAAGCAAGATCGTTTATCGGACGGAAACCTATGGTGACCGGGTGCGGACCTTCTGTATGAATCCCAAGGGTGCGGTGGTCAACGAAAATACCAACGGCATCATCACCGTTAACGGCCACAGCTATGAAGATCCTGCCAAGCAGACGGAAAACACCAATTTTGCCCTGCTGGTGGCCAAACATTTCTCTGAGCCCTTCAAGGATTCCAACGGCTACGGCGAGTCCATCGCAAGGCTTTCCAATATGCTGGGCGGCGGTGTGATCGTCCAGCGCTTCGGTGATCTGATCCGGGGCCGTCGCTCCACCCCCAAGCGGATCGAGGAGGCTTTTGTGACTCCCACCCTCAATGCCACCCCAGGTGATCTGAGCCTGGTGCTGCCCAAGCGGATCTTAGACGGCATTATCGAAATGATCTATGCCCTGGACAAGGTTGCTCCCGGCACAGCCAATGATGATACCCTGCTCTATGGTGTGGAAGTGAAGTTCTACAACATGGAAGTGGCGGTAGATGAAAACCTGGAGTCCCGGCATAAGGGTCTTTACATCATCGGTGACGGCAGCGGCATTACCCACTCTTTGTCCCACGCTTCCGCCAGCGGTGTCCACGTAGCAAGGAATATTGCAAAGTAAACACAAAACCCTACGGGTGATTGTGTGTTTTCTCGTGGGTTTTTTTTTTTTTTT
>JAZRUE010000049.1:0-9844 GCA_045652345.1 Faecousia sp.
ATTTTGTAAAAGAGTATTCCCGGGAAGGGAAATAAGATTTATAAAAAAATTATTTTTGGTATGTAATGCACTCTTAGACCCCGTTTGGCTGTGGGAGTGGCAGGAAGGTGCTACTGCCGCCATTGCCACATTCCGTTCTGCAGCCAATTTCTGCGAGGAATACGATGGCTTTGTGTTCTGCCACAATGAAGCACTGCTTTATCAGTGGACTGAAGAATACGATCCTGCCCTCTTTGAACGGATCAAGAAACTGGTGGAAGCAGGCAAGTGGCATATTATTGGTGGCTGGTTCTTGCAGCCGGCCTGCAATATTCCTGCCGGCGAGACCATTATCGGTCAGATCATGGAAGGTCAGCGGTACTTTAAGAAGCATTTTGGGGTAAGTCCCAAGGTCGCCATCAACTTTGATACCTTCGGTCATAGCCGTGGCCTGGTGCAGATCCTGCAGCAGTGCGGCTATATGGGCTATATGTATATGCGTCCTGAAAGCTTTCGTCAGGAGCTTCCTGGCAGCAGCTTTTATTGGGAAGGCTTTGACGGCTCCAAGATTTTGACCCATCGGCTCAACGGCGTCTATGCCACCAACATGGGAACGGCAGTAGAGAAGATCAACGAACTGATAGATGAAAAATCCAAGGATGATATTGATATTTTCTGCTGGGGCGTGGGCAACCACGGTGGCGGCCCTTCCCGTATTGACTATGAAGGTCTGAATCAGTGGATGGCAGAGCATCCGGAATTGCAGCCGGAACACTCCACTCCCGAAGCTTTCTTTGAAGCTTTGGATGCAGACAGTCAGGATTATCCTGTGGTGGACTACGACCTGCGGCCTGTTTTCGTAGGCTGCTACACCTCCCAGGCAAGGGTCAAGCGGCTTCACCGGAATCTGGAAAACCGACTGTATGCAACGGAAAAGATCGTCAGCGCAGCAGCGGCCCAGGGACTGATGGAATACCCCACGGAGAAGATCAAGGAAGCTCAGCGGGAACTGCTGTTCTCTGAGTTTCATGACATTTTGCCCGGTACTACCATCGAAGAGGGCGAAGCGGGGGCAATTATCAATCTGCATCATGGCCTGGATATCCTTTCCAAACTGGAAATGAAGGCGGCTATGGTGCTCCTTGCAGGCCAGCCCAAGGCCCTTCCCGAGCAGACACCCGTATTTATTTTCAATCCCCATCCTTATCCCGTCACCGGTGATTTTACCTTTGAAATTATGCCCTCCGACCAAAACTGGCTGGATGACAAGCGCAATACGGTAACCGTTCGGTATCAGGGAAAAGTGATCCCCAGCCAGGAAGAAAAACCCTCTTTGAATATGAACTTGGACTGGCGGAAGCGGATCACTGTCCACGCCACCTTAGAGCCTTCCTCTATGAACCGGTTTGACTGTGCTTTCAGCCTGGAGCCCATCACAGAAGAAAAAGAAGTACAGTTCCCGGAAGGTAAGTTTGTATTTGACAATGGACAGATGCAGGTCACTATCAACACCGAAACCGGCCTGGTAGACAGCTACACTGCAAATGGCGTGGAGTATCTGCAACCCGGTGCATTCGCGCCCACAGTTTGCGCAGACGATTCTGATCCCTGGCATATGCTGAGCATGGACTTCGGTGAAAAACTGGGCGCATTCCAACTGGCAGAAAAGAAGAAAGTCCGCCGGTATTCCGATAGCAAGGAGATTATCGCACCTGCGGTGCGCATCGTAGAGGATGGCCCCATCCGCACCATAGTGGAGGCAGAACTGCAGTGGAATCACTCCAAGTTGGTACAGTCCTACATGCTGCCCAAGCAGGGCACTTCCTTTGAAATTAGCCAGTACATTTCCTGGAATGAATCCGATAAGATCCTCAAGTGGGAAATTCCCACCACCGTAGATGGTAAATATATAGGCCAAGGTATGTTTGGCAGCGGTGAACTGCCCATGGATGGTACGGAATGTGTCAGCCAGAAGTGGTGCGGCCTGTTTGCTGAGGAAAAGGCCATTACTGTGGCCAATGACGGTGTTTACGGCTCCCATTGTGTTGGTAATACAATGTACCTGTCTTTGATGCGGGCACCGGCTTATGCAGCCCACCCCATTTTGGAGCGGAAACTGGTCCACGAAGAGCGGTTTATCCCCCGGGTAGACCAGGGCGTTCACAGAAACCGCTTTGTGATTTGCGGCGGTGATGCAGCCCAAAGACGGCAGAATATCGACTTCGAGGCCCAGGTACATAATGAAGCACCCTTTATTTTTGAAGCCTTCCCCGGTGGAGAAGGGGAACTGCCCAAGCAGTCTGTTATTCTCTCCAACCCGGATGTACAGCTGAGCGCCATGTACTTCGATGAAGTGAAGGGCGGCTATGTGCTGCGGCTTTGGAATGCGCAAAACTGCACCAGCAAGGCAACTGTAACCTTGCCCCTTTGGAATCTGGAAACCCAGATCGAATTGCCTGCCTTCCGTTTTGCCAATTACCTTGTGAGGGACGGCGAACTGGAAGAAACCACCGTACTGTAAAAGGAGATTTGAAGTATGAAAAGATCCGAAGTAAATGCAGCCCTGAAAAAGCTGGAAACCATGTGTGAAAAGTACCATTGCTATTTGCCCCCCTTCTGCCATATGACTCCCGAGCAGTGGGAGAACGCAGGCCACGAGTACGATGAGGTTCGGGATTGTATGCTGGGCTGGGATATTACCGACTACGGCCTGGGCAATTTTGACAAGTTCGGCTTCTCCCTGATCACCATTCGCAACGGCAACCGGGCAATGGAGGAGAAGTACCCTAAGGTCTACGCAGAAAAGCTGCTGTACCTGGAGGAAGGCCAATATGCCCCCAATCATTTCCATTGGTATAAGACAGAGGATATTATCAACCGTGGTGGCGGCAATGTGCTGATCCGGGTGTATAATTCCCTGCCCAATGAGGAAATCGACTATGAAAGCGATGTTACCGTCCATACCGACGGCAGAACCTATACCGTTCCTGCGGGCACCCAGATTCGGCTGACTCCCGGTGAGAGCATCTTCATTCAGCAGTATCTGTACCACGATTTCTCTGTAGAAGAGGGGACAGGCCCTGTGCTTTTGGGCGAAGTGAGCCAGTGCAACGATGATAACACCGATAACCGGTTCAATCCTCCCGTGGGTCGTTTCCCCACCATCGAAGAAGATGAAGCCCCTTACCGGCTTCTGTGTAATGAATACCCCGTGGCCAAATGAGGTGAGCGTATGACAGATGTTGTTGCTCTGGGCGAACTGCTCATTGACTTTGCTACCGTAGGCACCGATGGGGACGGCTATCCCACTATGGCGGCCCATCCCGGTGGTGCACCGGCCAATTTCCTGGCAGCCCTGACCAAGTACGGCTGCAAGACCGCCCTTTTGGGCAAGGTGGGCACAGATACCTTTGGTGACCTTTTGCTGGGAACTTTGCAAAATGCAGGTATTGAAACAAAGGGTATGATCCGCACCGACAAGGTGTTTACCACCCTGGCCTTTGTCACCTTCGACGAGGGCGGCGACCGGAAATTTGCCTTTGCAAGAAAGCCGGGCGCAGATACCCAAATTTCCTTTGAAGAACTGGACCTTTCTCTTATCGACGAGGCAAAGGTATTCCATTTTGGCACGTTGTCCCTGACCCACGAACCTGCCCGTACTGCCACCTATAAGGCAGTGGCCTATGCCAAAGAACAGGGCAAACTGATCACCTACGATCCCAACCTGCGCAAGCCCCTTTGGGACAGTATGGAGGAGGCAAAAACCCAGCTGATCTGGGGTCTTTCCCAAGCCGATGTGGTGAAGATCAGCGATGAGGAGGTAGAATTCCTCTTTGGCCTGGGCGTGGAAGAGGGCGCTAAGCACATCCTTAATACCTATGGTGTCAAGCTGGTGTTTGTGACTTGCGGTCCTGACGGCTGCTTCTTCAAAAATGCCGTGGCAGAAGGCCATGTGCCCAGCCTTAAGAATATTAAAGTTGTGGACACCACCGGTGCCGGTGACATTTTCGGCGGCAGTGCTGTTTCTCAACTGCTGAAGTATGAAAAGACCCCCGGTCAGCTTAGTGAAGCAGAGCTTCGCCAGGTGGTCACCTTTGCTTGCACCGCAGCAGGCCTTTCCACCACCAAGCCCGGTGGCATTTCCAGTGTGCCGGAATATGCACAGGTTATGGAGGCAATGGAATGAACCATACCATTCAAAATGCATTTTTGAAAGTGTCCGTGGCGGAACTGGGGGCAGAACTCCAGTCCATCCAAAATGCAGAAGGTAAAGAATTTTTGTGGCAGGGCTTGGAACCCTATTGGTTCCAAAGAGCCATCAATCTTTTTCCCTATGTGGGCCGGACCACAGAAGGCTCTTACCGCATAGACGGCCAGCTTCATAAGATGCCCCTTCACGGCTTTGCCCCCTGGGTAGATTTCGCATTGACAGAAAAAGGGGAGGACTATATGGTCTTTACCCTGACGGATAACGAAGAACTCTACAGTGAGTATCCCCGGCATTTTGCCTTCCGGGTGTGCTACCGGCTGGAAGGAAATACCATTCAGGTTACGTTTGAAGTGGAAAACCGGGACGAAAAGGTAATGTATTTCGGCCTGGGCGGCCATCCTGGCTTCTGCGTACCGATGGAAGAAGGGGATGCCTTTACCGATTATCGGCTTCGTTTTAAGCCTTGCAAGCCTAAGCGGGTTGACTTTACGGATAAGTGTTTTATTACCGGAACAGAATCTGACTATCCCCTGGTGGACGACCAATACCTGCCCTTGACCCACGATCTGTTTGATCAGGATGCAATAGTGCTGAAGGATATGCCCCGGGAAGTGACTTTGGAAAAAGCAGGCGGCAAGCACAGAGTTAAGGTGGCATTTCCCCAGATGCCCTATGTAGGCTTCTGGCACAATGTAAAAACTGATGCACCCTTTGTGTGCATTGAGCCCTGGTGCAGCTTACCTTCTACCCAGGATGTGATCGCAGAGCTGGAAACCCAGGAAGATCTGCTTTCTGCAAAACCCGGCGAAACGTATCGCAACACCTGGAGCATTACCATTGAATAATAAAAAATGCAGACCATTTGGTCTGCATTTTTTATTTGATAACTTCTGTGATGGTGGCGCTGCCTACCACCAGATCGCCGTCATAGAGAACGACGGCCTGGCCGGGGGTCAGCGCCCGCTGGGGAGCGGAGAATACCACCTTTATTTTGCCATTCCCCATAGGATAGACGGTTGCCTCCTGGGGGGCGTGCCGATATCTTGCCTTGGCAGTGACGGTAATGGGGACATCCAGGGCTTTAAAGGGCAGGAAGTTGGCATCCTCTGCAATTAGCGTGGTTGCAAACAGTTCTTCCTCCGGTCCTAAAGTAACGGTGTTATTTGCCATATCCTTGGCGCAGACATACATAGGCGCGCCCAACGCCACACCTAAGCCTTTTCGCTGGCCCAGGGTATAGCTGACGGCGTTTTGGTGCTTGCCCACCACATCTCCCTTTAGATTCAGGTAGTTGCCCTGGGGATAGACCTTTCCTGTGTATCGCTTCATAAAAGCAAAGTAATCCCCATCGGGAATGAAGCAGATGTCTTGACTGTCTTTCTTTGCGGCGGTCACAAATCCCTGCTCTGCGGCAATTTGCCGCACCTGCTCCTTGGTCAGTTCTCCCAAAGGAAACAGAATATGGGATAGCTGCTCCTGATTGAGTCCTGCCAGGAAGTAGCTTTGATCTTTCTTTTCGTCCGGTGCTTTATACAATAGATACCTGCCCGTGGTTTCATCCTTGCGGATCCGGGCGTAGTGCCCGGTAACAATATAGTCGCAGCCTAAAGAAAGAGCCTTATCCAAAAGTAACCGGAATTTGATCTTCTTATTGCAGAAAATGCGGGGGTTGGGGGTGAGCCCTTGCTCATAGGCTTCGATAAAAGGCACTACAACGTTCTGACAGAAGGCCGCACATTCCTCGAATGCATAAAAGGACATATCCAATCGCTGGGCCACCAGGGAAGCATCCCGGGCGGGGGAGGGAATATCTGTCTTGCCCAAAAGAGCCTCGTTGCATAAAAGCATGGTGCCGCCAACGCAGTCATACCCGGCCTGCTGCATTAAAAATGCGGCCACAGAACTGTCCACGCCGCCGCTCATAGCAATCATGGCTTTTTTCTTGTTCAAGGCAAACCCTCCCTTCTTTTTGGTGCTTTTACTGTAACATATTCACAAAAAAATTGCAATGGCTGTTCTTTTTGTAAAATTTGTAAGGCTACTATATAATGTGACATGTTGTAACTGGGAAACACAAGATATAGGGAAAATACCACTATTTTGTCAAAAAATGTAAAAATTTACAACTTTTTTAGGGAATAAAAAGTAACAAAGATGTAATTTTTTGAGCCAAAGGGGTTGAAAAACGAGAAAGACTTTGCTATAATGGCGGCGAAATACGATGAAGAAGGAGCGCCGTGACGATGAAAAGACTTACAAGTTTGCTGTTGGCTTTGGCAATTTGCTGCAGTTTATTTCTGATGCAAAGCCCCTATGCTTATGGTGAAACAGAGCAAACTGGGTCAGAGAATTCTGAACAGGAAACCTTGAATACTACGCCGGACGATACACCTGCGGCGACCTCGGAACCCACTCCCGAACCTACACCGGAGGCAACAGCAGAGCCGACTCCCGAGCCTACGCCTGAACCTACGCCGGAGGCAACCCCGGAATCCACACCCGAACCCACACCGGATTCCAGTACCCCCAGTGGCGGTCCCTTTACATTCAGCAAATCCGGTCTTACTTTTGTAAAGTCCTTTGAAGGCTTTACCCTCTATCCCAAGTGGGACTACAACCAGTACACGGTTGGTTATGGCACCAAATGCCCTTCCGATAAGCTGAATTATTACAAGGAGCACGGCATCACCAAAGAGGAAGCAGAAGATCTTCTTAGTAAGGAAGTTTCCAGCTTTTCTTATGAAGTAAATAAGTTTATCTCCCGTAACAATTTGAAACTGACCCAGAATCAGTTTGATGCGCTGGTCAGCTTCTCCTATAATGTGGGCTATGCCTGGATGTACGATAGCAGCGGTGCTATGTGGCAGGCTATCGTAAAGGGCTATACCGGAAATGAATTGATCCGTTGCTTCGGCCTTTGGAGCCTTGCTGGCGGTGATGTGCTGGTTGGCCTGCTGCGCCGTCGTTTGGCAGAGGCCAATATGTACATAAACGGCATGTATTCTACCAGCGCACCCTCTAATTATTGCTATGTAATCTATAATGCAAACGGTGGCACTGTCAGCCCCAAGTCTCAGTGCTATGATGCCAACGAGCCTACCACGATCCGTGTCAATACGATTGAGCGGGAAGGGAAGACCTTTGCTGGCTGGTTTACTGCCAAGGTTGGCGGTGAAGAAGTAACCGTGCTGGATGCAAGCATGAGAAATAAGACACTCTATGCCCGCTGGGCATTGGATGGCGTAGTGGAAGACGGCAGACTGGAAAAACCGGTTACCGTAACTGTCACTGTTGCCAGTGTGAATCTGCGCAATGGCCCCGGTACCAACTATGGTATCGTAGGTGGTGCCGCTAAGGGTAAAACCTTTGAAATTACCCATGTGGTAAAGGGTGGCGACTACCTTTGGGGTATGTCCGGAGACCGTTGGGTTGCTTTGGAATTTACCAATTATGAGGAAATTGCGCAGCCTGAACCTCCCGTAACGGAGCCTCCCGTAACGGAGCCTCCCGTAACGGAGCCTCCCGTAACCGAACCTCCCGTAACGGAGCCTCCTGTAACCGAGCCTCCCGTAACGGAGCCTCCTGTAACCGAGCCTCCCGTAACCGAACCTCCCGTAACGGAGCCTCCCGTAACCGAACCTCCCGTAACGGAGCCTCCCATTGAAATGGCTCCCCCGAAGGTGATGGGCACAGTGAAGGCCCCTGCCGGACTTTGGATTCGTACCGGTCCCGGCACCGGCTACAGCGCTGTCGGTAGCCTGAAGGACGGCACACGGGTAGAAATTCTGGAACAGAAGCTCGTAGGTTCTATGACCTGGGCCCGGATCGCCCAGGGCTGGATCAGCATGACCTATGTGGCCCTGGATAAAGTAGAAACACCGGAAATTGAAAAACCCATTATGACCGGTACGGTCAACTGCTATTGCCTGAATATTCGCAAGGGCGCCGGTACTGGCTATGGCGTGGTAGACTATATGTATCAGGGCGACAAGGTGGAAGTTTTTGAAAAGAAGACTGCTTCCGGTATACTCTGGGGTCGCATCAAAGAGGGCTGGATTTGCCTGGATTATATCACTGAGGATAAGGAAGTAACGCCCAGTCCTTCTGTGCCTCCCGTAACCGAGCCTCCTGTCACGGAGCCCCCTGCCACCGAACCCCCGGCAACAGAGCCTCCCGTAACCGAGCCCCCTGTGGCGCAGCCCGGTAAACTCACCGGCACGGTAAAGGCTGACCCCAACCTGTGCATCCGCAAGGGCCCGGGCACTTCTTATGGCGTAGTTGGCGCTTATTACAGCGGAACAAAGGTCACCATTTTGGAGCAGACCACCGTAGGTGGTATTACCTGGGGAAAGACCGACCGGGGCTGGATCAGCCTTAGTTTTGTGTCGCTGGATAATACGCCTTCTGAGAAGGTCTACAGAACTGTAGATTGCTACTGCCTGATCGTTCGCAGTGGTGCAGGCACCGGCTACAGCATTTCCAATTACTTGTACCATGGCACCAAGGTGGAAATTCTGGAACAGAAGACTGTTTCCGGTACTGCATGGGGCAGAATCAGCAGCGGCTGGATTTGCCTTGATTTCACAAAATAATGACTGTTTTTACTCCGTTGCTTTCGGGCAGCGGAGTAAATTTTTCTATGTATTTTTCCACACATATACAACTGTGCGCGCTATAAAGACACGGTTTTTCCGCTGTTTTCCGGAAAAATCCTACTTTTTTGTATAGTTTGCACTTATTCCACGATTGGGCCTGCACTGAATTTCGCGAAAATAACAAAAAAGGCATTGAAATCCTACTCTTGTTCGTGTATAATGGTTCTATGTTGGTGCGAAGCACCGCTGTAGTGGAAGGGGAGCCTTCCTGAAAGGAGATTGAACATACTATGATCACAGCAAATGCAATTCGTAATGTCTGCCTTCTGGGCCACAGTGGCAGCGGTAAGACCGCCCTGGCGGAAAGCCTGCTCTATATGACCGGTGCCATCGACCGGATCGGCAGAAATGCCGACGGCAACACCGTGTGTGACCACGACCCTGAGGAGATTCGCCGTAATATTTCTATTTCCACCGCTGTTGTGCCTATTGAGTACAAGGGTGCAAAGATCAATCTGTTGGATACCCCCGGTGCTTTTGACTTCTCCGGCGCTGTTGTGGAAGCCCTCCGTGCTGCAGACGCTGCCATTATTGTCTGCTCCGCCAAGGACGGCATCACTGTCGGTCTGGAAAAGGCTTGGAAGTACTGCCAGGACCGGAATATGCCCTGCTTCATCTACATCTCCAAGGTAGACGAAGATAACTCCGACTATAACGCAACCTTCAATGCTCTGCGTGAGCGTTATGGCAATAAGATCGCTCCCGTTGTCGTCCCCATTTGGGATGCCAACAAGAAGGTTACCGGCATCATCGATGTGCTGAATAAGCGCGCTTACGAGATGCAGAACCTGAAGCGGGTTGAGATCGCTGTACCCGAAGGCAAGGAAGATGTTATCACCGAGTTCAACGATGCCCTGAAAGAATCCGTTGCTGAAACCAGCGAAGAATTCATGGATAAGTTCTTCGGCGGCGAAGATTTCACCTATGCCGAAATGATCAAGGGCATGCACAAGGGCGTGCTGGACCGCACTTTGTTCCCCGTTCTGTGCGGCTCCGGTGT
>JAZRUE010000050.1:0-18912 GCA_045652345.1 Faecousia sp.
ATCGCAAGACCGTGATTGCCGGTAACTGGAAAATGAACAAAACCCCCAGCCAGACCAAGGAATTCATGATGCAGTTCAAGTCCATCATGCCCAAGGGTCGCTGGTGTGATATCGCTCTGTGCGTCCCCGCAGTCTGCATCCCCGCAGCTGTCCGCGCTATGCGTGAGACCCGCGTGGGCATCGGCGCTGAGAACTGCAACGCCAATCCCTCCGGCGCATACACCGGTGAGATCGCTACCGACATGCTGGTGGATGCCGGCTGTAAGTATGTCATCATCGGCCACTCCGAGCGCCGCGCTATGGGCGAGACCGATGCAGAAGTCAATGCCAAGGTGCTGGCTGCTCTGGAAGCAGGCCTGACCCCCATTATGTGCTGCGGCGAATCTCTGGAGCAGAGAGAAGCAGGCATCACCGATGAGTGGATCGCTATGCAGATCAAGCTGGGTCTTGCTAACGTTCCCGAGGATAAGATCCGCAAGGTGGTCATCGCTTACGAGCCCATCTGGGCGATCGGCACCGGCCGTACCGCTACCCCCGAGCAGGCACAGGAAGTTTGCGAAAACATCCGTGCTGTTGTTCGTAAGCTGTACAGCTCCAAGAATGCCCGTGCAACTTCCATTCTGTACGGTGGCTCCATGAACGAGAAGAACGCTTTCGAACTGCTGGCTAAGCCCGACATCGACGGCGGCCTGATCGGCGGCGCTTCCCTGGTTCCCGAAAAGTTCGTGCAGATCATCGAAGCTGCAAATCAGCCCACTCTGTAATTTCCACAAAGAGCCGTTGCCAATCGCAACGGCTCTTTTTTAAAGAAGGTGAATTTATGCTGCCTGAAGCGTTTTTGAATAGAATAAAAAGGCAACTGGGGGAGGAGTATCCACAGTTTTTGGAGAGTTTGGAGCGCCCCCGGGCAGTGGCGCTGCGCTTTAATCCCTTAAAAGGGGAGATGCCCCAGCTGCCCTTTACCCAGGAAGGTGTTGCCTGGGAGCCTATGGGCTATTACTATGACCCGGATAGCCGCCCCGGTTTGCACCCTTATCACGAGGCGGGCGTATACTATTTGCAGGAAGCCAGCGCCATGGCACCGGTGAGCCTTTTAGACCCCCAGCCGGGCGAACGGATCTGCGACCTTTGCTCTGCACCCGGCGGCAAAAGCACCCAGATTGCCGGCCGTATGGCAGGGGAGGGATTCCTGCTTTGCAACGAATATAATCCCAAGCGGGCCAAGATCCTTGGGAAGAATATAGAGAGAATGGGCGTTGCCAATGCCCTTGTGGTCAATGCCACGCCTGCAGAACTGGCGAAAAAGTTCCCCGGTTGGTTTGACCGGGTGCTGGTGGATGCCCCCTGCTCCGGAGAGGGGATGTTCCGCAAGGAAGAAGCGGCAGTCACCGACTGGAGCGAAGAAACGGTGGCTATGTGTGCCGACCGCCAGGCAGAAATTTTGGACAGCGCCGCCACGATGGTGCGCCCCGGTGGTCTGCTGGTGTACTCCACCTGCACCTTTGCTCCTCAGGAAAATGAGGAAGCGGTGGAAGGCTTTTTGGCTCGCCACCCGGAATTCTCCCAGGAAGGAGCAAATGCCCCCTGGTTTGTGAAAACAGGGAAGGGTATGTTCCGCCTTTGGCCCCACAAGCTGAAAGGAGAGGGGCATTTTGCCGCCGTTCTGCGCAAAGCCGGAGGAGAGGAAGATGCCCCTGCGCCCCTGAAAGGGCAGCCCCTTCCCAAAGTGTGGGAAGCCTTCGCCCGGGAAAACGGTATCTGTCTGCCTGCAGGCAAAGCCCTGCTTTTTGGACAGACCCTTTACTGGGTGCCTGAAGAAATGCCGGACCTGAAGGGCCTGCGGGTCATCCGTGCGGGCTTGGAGCTGGGTGAGGTGAAAAAGGATCGGTTTGAGCCTGCCCACGCCCTGGCTCTTTGGCTGAAAGAAGCAAAGAACACAGAATCCTACCCCGCAGACAGCCGGGAAATTGCCGCCTATATGAACGGCCAGACCCTGCCTTCCAAGAAAAAGGGCTGGACGCTGGTGTGCGCTGACGGCTATTCCATCGGTTGGGGCAAGGCCGATGGAGCGGTGCTGAAAAACCATTACCCCAAGGGGTTGCGACGGTAAACAAAATTATACTTTACATAATTCCAATCCTATGGTATAATAATGGCGCTTAAAATGAAGTTTCGCAAGGAGTGAGTCGTCCTTGGCAAGATATGAAATTATCGGCGGTACGCCCCTGCAGGGCGAGATCTCTATCAGCGGCGCAAAGAATGCCGCTGTTGCGATCCTGCCTGCCGCTCTTTTGATCGACGGGGTCTGCCGTGTGGAAAATGTACCGGATATTTCCGATGTCCGCATTCTTCTGAGCATTTTGGAAGATATGGGTGCCGGTGTTTCCTGGGAAGATTCTACCGTCATTTTGGATTGCCGCAATATCCGCACCACTGCTCCCAACGGAGACCTGGTGAAGAAAATGCGGGCCAGCTATTACCTGATGGGTTCTCTTCTGAGCCGGTTCCACGAGGCAAAGGTTGCCCTGCCCGGTGGCTGTAATTTCGCCAGCCGTCCCATCGATCAGCACATCAAGGGCTTTGCAGCTTTGGGCGCGGATGTGGAAGAAACGGAAGAATATGTGGCATTGAAGCCCGGCAAGAATGGCCTGCAAGGCGCAAGAGTGAGCCTTGACGTGGTCAGCGTGGGCGCCACAATGAATATTATTATGGCCGCTTGCCTCCTGCCGGGGCAGACGGTGATTGAGAATGCGGCCAAGGAGCCCCATATCGTTGATTTGGCCAACTTCCTGAATACGATGGGCGCCAGCATTTCCGGCGCCGGTACGGATACAGTGAAGATCCGTGGCGTGGAGCGGCTTCAGGGCGGCACCTATGCCATCATTCCCGATCAGATCGAGGCAGGTACCTATCTGGCAGCAGTGGCAGCCACCGGGGGCAACGTCCTTTTGAAGAACGTGATCCCCAAGCATATGGACTGCATCACTTCCAAGCTGCAGGAAATGGGCGCACAGATCATCAATTATGATGATGCCATTCGGATTCAGCAGAATGGCCGGCTGAAATGCACCACGGTCAAGACCCGTCCCTATCCCGGCTTCCCCACAGATATGCAGGCACAGATCTGCGTCTGTATGAGCCTGGCTGAGGGCATCAGCAAACTAACAGAAAGCGTATATGAAACCCGGTTCTTTGGCTACTGTTCCGAGCTGATCAATATGGGCGCGGATATCCTGATCAAGGAAAAGACCGCCATCGTCACCGGCACACCTCGCCTGCGGGGTGCAACTGTCCGGGCAAGAGACTTGCGTGCAGGCGCGGCCCTGGTGATCGCAGGCCTGAGCGCAGAAGGCACTACTTATGTGGAAAACATCCACTTCATCGAGCGGGGCTATGAGAACATCATCCAAAAGCTCCAATCCCTGGGCGCAAAGATCCGCGTTGTGGAAGAGGTCGAATAAGCAAAAGGCACAGCCAGGCGGCTGTGCCTTTTTGATATATTGGATAATTATACAAAATTTCTCCAAATAGTTGACAAATATATACACCAAGTGGTAGTATATGCTAAAATTGAATCGCATTAGGTAGAGGGAAGTATCCCTCTGCTTAGATAGAGGCGCGGGATTCAAAAGTATTTTGTGGCAAGGCAGGCAGCCGTCACAGAAGAAAGGGGAAACCGCCGAAGTGGGAAAAGCTGCCTATCTTTTCCTGCTGGGTCGTCAGAGAATATCTGCCGGACTGTCACAAAGCATTTTGTGAAGCGCTATCGACTGCGGAAAAATCATACCGTTGGTATTGCCTTTTTCTGTCGGATCGCTTCTATGCGGTCCGATTTTTTATTTCAACCCAAAAGGAGAAAAAATGATGAGAAAGCTTATTTGTTTGGTACTGGCCCTTATGCTGGCCCTTTGCCTCTGCGCCTGCGGAGGTACCCAGGCGAAGGATATTTCCGGAGCAAATAGTCTGGCTGACCTGGAGGGGGCACGGATTGCTGCCCAGGCCGGCACCTTCCACGAAGAGGCTATGGCACAAATTCCCAATGTACAGAGCAGTACTTTGCCTGAGTTTGCCGACCTTTTGATCGCCCTGCAGTCCGGTACCATTGATGGCTATATTGCCGAAGAACCCACCGCCATTGAGGTGTGCCTGGGTGACAGCAATTTGAGCTACCTGCCTCTTGTGAACAATGATACCGGCTTTGCTGCAACCGATGCAGATGTGGGTATCGCGGTCGGTCTTGCTACCGGCAACCAGCTGCGTGAGCAGATCAACAGCATTTTGGCAGAAATCCCCACGGAAACCCGGGCTGCTCTGATGGACCAGATGGTGCGTTTGTCTGCCGGTCAGGATGTTGGTGAGTTGGCACTCAGTTCTACAGCGCCTGAGAATCCCAATGGTGTTTTCCGGGTAGGTATGGAATGTGCCTATGCACCTTTCAACTGGACGGATATGTCTGACCCCACCACCGGCGCAGTGCCGATCAGCAGCCAGGGCAGCGAAGGCCTCTATGCCAACGGCTACGATGTGCAGATTGCGCAGTATATTGCCAATAAGCTGGGTATGAAGCTGGAAATCTACGCCATCAACTGGGAAGGCTTGCTGCCTGCTGTACAGTCGGGTACTGTGGATGCCATTATCGCCGGTATGAGCCCCACCGCAACGCGGGAAGCAGAAATCGACTTTACCGATGTGTATTATTCCTCCAACTTGGTTGTTATTTATAAGAAGTAAGCCATGATTGAATTTTTGAATGATGTTATTGATATTATCGTAGCCTACTATCCCCATTTGCTGCGGGGCGTCGGCTACACGATGCTGATCGCTATGATTGGTACCCTTGCAGGCCTTCTGATTGGCCTTGCCACCGGCGTGGTTCGTACTTGCCCAATGTCCAAGAATGGGTTTGTGCGATTCCTCCAGAGGGTACTGAACGGGATCATTGCTGTGTATGTGGAAATATTCCGCGGCACCCCTATGATGGTGCAGGCTATGGTTATTTATTGGGGCTATGCCTTCGCTACCGGAGGATCTCAGCTGCCTCTGGTGACCTCCGGTATTTTGATCGTATCTATCAATACCGGTGCCTATATGGCGGAGATCGTTCGCGGCGGTATCATTTCCATAGACAGAGGCCAGTTTGAAGGCGCTTCTGCGGTGGGTATGACCCATTGGCAGACTATGCGCTGCGTGGTGCTACCTCAGGTTATACGGAATATTCTACCCTCTGTTGCCAACGAGTTTGTGATCAATATCAAGGATACCTCTGTGCTGAATGTGATCGGCGTTACAGAATTGTATTACTTTGCCGGTATGATCAAACGGCAGAACTTCCAAACCTTCCAGACCTATCTGGTGGTTTGCGTAATCTACTTTATCCTGACCTTTACAGTGACACAGATCCTGCGTTTGATCGAACGGAAAATGGACGGAAGCGACAGTTATGTGATCTGTGGCTCCCAGTCTGACCCCAAGGCAGAGATTCGGGTGAAAAAGAAGCAGGAGGTACCCAATGACTGAAACAGTATTTGAGATCACTGGCCTGCAAAAAAACTTTGGCCAAGTTTCTGTTCTTCGCGGCGTGGATATGCAGGTGGAAAGCGGTGAGGTTGTAGCCATTATTGGATCCTCCGGCTCCGGTAAATCCACATTTTTGCGATGTCTTAATCTTTTGGAGACACCTACCGATGGCCAGATCCTCTACCACGGCAAAAACATTATGACTGAGCTGGACTCTTTGTGTCGCTACAGAGCCAGGGTTGGCATGGTGTTCCAACAGTTTAACCTGTATAACAATATGACCGTGCTGGAAAACTGTATGGTTGGCCAGCGGCAGGTTTTGGGACGCAGTAAGCAGGCAGCCAAGGAAAATGCTATGTACTACCTGGAAAAGGTGGGTATGGCTCCCTATATCAACGCCAAGCCCCGGCAGCTGTCCGGCGGTCAAAAGCAGCGGGTGGCTATTGCACGAGCTCTGGCAATGAATCCGGAAGTGCTGCTTTTTGATGAGCCTACCTCTGCCCTTGACCCGGAAATGGTTGGGGAAGTCCTTGCCGTTATGCAGGATCTTGCAAAAGAGGGAATGACCATGATGGTAGTAACCCACGAGATGGCCTTTGCCCGGGATGTAAGTACAAAAGTGGTCTATATGAATGAAGGCTACATTTGGGAGCAGGGAAGTCCGGAAGAAATTTTCGGCAACCCTCAAAGACAGGAAACCAAAGATTTTCTCTCCCGCTTTATAAAAGGATAAGACAGTGCCTTCCCATCAAAGGGAAGGCACCGTCCATTTTTTCTTGCATTTTCTTCCTGTTTGGGGTATGATACCCTTAGAAAAACAAAGGAAGTGCCTTATGGAAAAGATTACCAGTTTTACCATCGACCATATCCTGCTGCAGCCCGGTCTGTATGTGTCCCGGAAGGACAAAATGGGCGGTCAGACCGTTACGACTTTTGATTTGCGGCTGACAAAGCCCAACGGCGAGCCGGTGCTGAATACTGCGGAGCTGCATACCATTGAGCATCTGGGTGCCACTTATTTGCGGAACGAGCCTACTTGGAAAGAAAAAGTCCTCTACTTTGGGCCGATGGGCTGCCGTACCGGCTTTTATCTGCTCCTTTGGGGGGATTTGGAGCCGGAGGATATCCGGGAAATGCTGAAAGACTGCTTCGCTTTTATCGCAGATTATAAGGGGGAAGTCCCCGGTGCCAGCGCAAAGGATTGCGGCAACTACCTGGATATGAATCTGCCTATGGCAAACTACTATGGCGCAAAGTATAAGGCGCTGCTGGAAACAATGGACGAAAGCCGGATGCGTTATCCGGAGTGAGGAAATAGGATATGAAGCTTGGAATTATCGGTGCTATGGAGTTGGAAGTGGAAACCCTCCTTGGCCAAATGACGGAAAAGACCTGCACCCGGATCGCAGGCAGCGACTTCTATGAAGGTAAGCTGGAAGGAATGGATGCGGTGGTGGTTCGCTGCGGCATCGGCAAGGTCAATGCCGCCCTCTGCGCCCAGATCCTTTGCGACGGCTTTGCTGTGACCCATATCGTCAATACGGGCATTGCCGGTTCTCTCAGCAATGACCTGGACATCGGTGACCTGGTGATCAGCCGGGATGCTATGTACCACGATTTTGACTGCTGCCACTTTGGCTACGAAGCAGGACAAGTTCCCGGTCTGCCCACGGCGTTTGCAGCAGACAAGACCTTGATCACGCTTGCCCAAAAGGCGGTGGAGGAAGTCCACCCGGGTCACGGAAAGACGGGCCGTGTGGCCAGCGGCGATCAGTTCGTTTCTTCCGACGAGCAGAAGCAGAAAATCATTGCTGTCACCGGCGCGCTTTGCACGGAAATGGAAGGGGCGGCCATCGCCCACACTGCCCACCGCAACGGCGTTCCCTTTGTGATCCTTAGAGCCATTTCCGATAAGGCAGATAACAGCGTGCAGATGGACTATCCTGCCTTTGAGCAGCAGGCCGCCCACCGCTGCGCCGCCGTTACAATGACCTTAGCCCAAATGATGAAATAAGCAAAAGCGTTGCCAAGCGGCAACGCTTTTTATTTGAATCTTCTTGCATATCCGCACCGACGGCAAAGAGGCTCAGCGGCTTCCCTTTTGGAAAAACCGTCGTAAATTGCCTTTGCCCGGGGGGAGTCCAAAATCTCCTCCATAGACTGACTAAGTAAGTTGCCTAAGGGGATATCCCCATCGTGGTCTAAGCAGCAAGGCACAACTGTGCCGTCCCACAAAATGCCGATCTGATCCCGCAATCCATAGCAGAAGTAAGGCCCTTCTTCTTCCGGGGCGGAAAGATCCGGCCAGTCAAATTTCTCTCCCGGCTCTAAATAGACCTTAGGCGCGATCTGTGTGCCTTTTCGACTCTCCGCCCAAGGCTTGGGAAAGGCTTTTTCCAGTTTCTGCAAAAGAATGCCGTTTTTCAGATCCTCACCGCCGTTGTTCCAAAGCCGGAATACAGTCAATTTCTTCCCCTGCGCCGCCTGACCGTAGGCAAGACAGCCATCCACATAGGTGTCAAAAGGCACATCCAGATCATTGGCTTCAAAGGCGTGGAGGGAAATGTTCACTTTGTGCAGAGCAGCAGAGGAAAGGAGCAGCTCCTGCTGCAGGCGCAGCAATGTACCATTGGTGGTGAGAATGACTTTAAAGCCTTTTTCTTCCGCCAATGCCAAATACCGGGGCAGATCCGGATGGAGCAGGGGTTCACCCATCAGGTGGAAATATACAAATTCTGTGTAGCCCTTCAGCTTATCCAAAATGGCCGCAAACCGCGCAGGATCCATTTTGCCCTTTGGCCGTTTTGTGCCGGGGCAGAAACGGCAGCTTAAATTGCAAAGGTTGGATATTTCAATGTAAACCTTGGCAAACCGCATAGTGATCTTCCTTTTATTTGTTGTAAAGGGGCGTGGAAAGATACCGCTCGCCGGTGTCCGGAAGCAAAGTAACGATGGTCTTTCCGGTGTTTTCCGGCCGCTTGGCAAGTTCCATAGCGGCCCAAAGGGCAGCACCGGAGGAAATGCCGCAAAGAATGCCTTCTGTGGCGGCCAGTTCCCGGACGGCAGCGAAACTGTCTTCTTCAGTTGCCAAAAGCACTTCGTCATAAATGCTTCTGTCCAAAGTGTCCGGAATGAAGTTTGCCCCAATGCCCTGAATGCCGTGGGGGGCGGCTTTGCCGCCGGAGAGCAGGGGGGACTTGGCAGGCTCTACTGCCACGATTTGTATGGCAGGATTCTTTTCCTTCAGGTACTTGCCCACACCGGACAGCGTACCTCCTGTGCCCACACAGGCAACGAAAATATCTACATTCCCATCTGTGTCTTTCCAAATTTCCGGGCCGGTGGCAGCATAATGGGCCGCCGGGTTGGCAGGATTTTCAAACTGGCTGGGAATAAAACTGTTTTTATGTTCTTCTGCCAAAGCATTTGCCTGAGCAATAGCGCCTTGCATACCCAATGCCCCGGGGGTCAGCACCACCTGGGCGCCATAAGCCTGCATCAAAAGAATCCGCTCCTTGCTCATGGAATCGGGCATCACGATGATGCACCGCATTCCCAGGCTGGCGGCAACGCAGGCAAGACCAATGCCGGTGTTGCCGGAAGTGGGCTCGATGATCACCGTGTCCTTGTTTACAAGGCCTTTTTCCATAGCATCCCGGAGCATATTCAGCGCCACCCGGTCTTTTACAGAGCCACCGGGATTGCGAAACTCCAGTTTTGCAACCACCTTGCCAACACAGTTTTCTTTGCTTGTTATATTTGTAAGGGCCAACATTGGCGTTGCCCCGATCAGTTCTCTTACAGAATTGTAGATCGCCATAGGAAACCTCCTGATTCGGTTTTCTCTATTATACCCCCATAAAAACCCCCGGTCAATAGGAAGTCGCTGGAACATTGACTTTAGATGCCTCGTATGGTATAAATAGAGTAGAGGAGCGTGAACCCTATGCAAGAAATTCACAAGGGCATTGAGCAGGCTGTGGAGGCCATTTTGGCCGACTACCAGACGGATCGTGCTATTGATAAAATGGATGTGTATCGTCGCCCGGACCGGGATGCCATTATTGATATTATTAAGAAACTCCGTCGGATCGTGTTCCCCGGCTACTACCGGGACGGTAACTATAAATCCGTCAACACCCGTAATACCTTGGCGGTGCTGATCGAGGATGCCCTGGTCAGTTTGAACGGGCAGATTGCCCGCTGCCTGGAAGTGCGGGGCATGAAAGAAGCAGAGGCTAAGATGGAGGCCCAAAAGATCGGCGTGAAATTCTTTAACCGGATTCCTGCCATCCGGGATATGCTGCAAATGGATCTGCAGGCCGCCTACGATGGTGACCCTGCCGCAACGGATATGGCAGAGATCATCTTTGCCTACCCTGGTCTTTTCGCCATTATGGTCTACCGGCTGGCTCACGAACTGTATTTGATGGAAGTGCCTATGCTGCCCCGGATTATGACGGAGTATGCCCACAGCATCACCGGTATCGATATTCACCCCGGTGTAACTGCCGGCAAAAGTTTCTTTATTGACCACGGCACAGGCATCGTTATCGGTGAAACCACGGTGATCGGTGACAATGTGAAGATCTACCAGGGCGTTACCCTGGGCGCACTTTCCACCCGTGGCGGTCAGCGGCTGAAGGGCAAGCGCCGTCACCCCACCATTTCTGACAATGTGACCATCTATGCCGGTGCCTCTATTTTGGGTGGTGATACGGTGATCGGTGAAAACTGTGTGATCGGCTCTAACGTGTTCATCACTTCTTCCGTTGCCCCGGATACCACCGTCACCAACAAAACCCCGGAACTGCAACTCAAATCCAGAGGATAAGAAAAAGCCCCAAACCATTACGGTTTGGGGCTTTCAACAACAGAGGGCAATAAAGCCTCAAAGACAAACAAACGGTCGGCGTCGGCGTACATTGGTACGATAGACCGACCGTTTGTGCAGTAAGTCAAAATGTTTTCTGGTGGAAAGTTCCATAAAAAATATTATAACCCATATATACAGTTGAGGCGAGAAATAAAGAAGCCTCAAATCGCCAAGACTTACATTTTGACGATTTGAGGCTTTAGTGCCCTCTGTATTAGTCTTCGAAAGTCAGGACGTCTGCAAAGCGCTCCTTGAAAATTGCGTAAACAGCATTCAGAACGGCTTCGTCTTCCACGGCCAGATAGTTTTCGTTTTCTTCGTCTACAGGCTCGATTTCCAGAATGACGATCTCGTTGGCTTCTTCCTCAGCGGGGATCAGTACCAGGTACTCCTTGCCTTCGTATTCGATGCAATCTAAGTATTCAAACTCCTGATCGACACCGTTTTCGTCCGTCAGAACCAGGGTGGATTCTTCCTCTTCCTGCAGGATTTCTTCGTTTTCCATAATGGGAAACCTCCTTGTTAAGTTGATAGTCCCATTATATCCTGCATTTGGGAATCTGTCAACTTACATCTGGGCAACGCCCGCACTTTTCAGCAGCTTGTAGACGATCTGTGCAGAACTGGCAGGCTTTTATCGAAAGTCCGATGCATATAAATTGACCATATGGATTGAAAAGTCTTGTCCAAGTGCACCTTTGGGAATGTAATTGGATTCATAGAGTAATTGATTTTCTTGATAATATCCAAGGGGCTGACCTTCAAGCGCAGCATTCAAATATGCTGTAGTGCTGGCAATATCTACATCAAAGGCCCCATCTTTATCCAATTTGGGATCGCAGGCCATAAAGAAATAGTGACGAAGATCAGCATCAGATTCGTCAATCTGTGAAAGACTCACACACCATACAACGTGGGAATCCACTTCACTTATATCCAGTACGGTGGCATCGCGGTGGAAAAACTGGATAATAACTTCTTTTCCGCCGCGTGGGACGAGTACTTGCAGTCCTACGCTGGTATCTGCACATTCGTAAGTAAAGGTGTAGCCGTGTTGCTGGGCAATGTTGGTTAGGCGCTCCAGAAATTCAGAAGGGGTGAAACGGAACAGATCCCCATCAATCATTGTATCTAGAGATCCCTGCTTGGAATCCAGCAGTTGGTTACAGCGGGTACAATAGAGTTCTTTGGAAATGGTGCATTTCATTACATCGGCAGTCTCACTCCACTGTCCGGGGGAGTGATCCAATGCTGTGCCGTCCGTTTCCTGACACTTGGAGCAGGTTTTGGCAGTTGTACAATTTGCGTCTACCCAGGTGTGTTTGCAGGAACATCCGCCCAAAATGCAAAGAATGACTGCAAAGCAAGCAACAAGAAGCATTCCCTTTTTCATGCTACCTTCCTCCTATATATGATATATTTCTACTTTAACACAATAGGGGGGAAAAAGCAAGAGAGGGCGTGTTGCAAAATGCATAGAATTCACGATGGAATTTGTAGGGGTGAGCATTGCTCGCCCGCGGGCGGTTACTAACCGCCCTACATCCGTAGGAGGTAGGCATTTGTATAGTTTTAGGGACTGTTGCTTCTATTTTGCAACAGTCCCTTTCTTGTTACATCTGCGCTACGCTGCCGCTTTTTAACTGCAGTTGGAGCTTATCGGCAATCAGGGCGATGAACTCCGAATTGGTGGGCTTGCCCTTGGTGTTGCTGACGGTATATCCGAAGAAGCGCTGGAGGGTATCCAAATCTCCTCTGTCCCAAGCCACCTCAATGGCATGACGAATTGCCCGCTCTACCCGGGAAGGGGTGGTCTGGAAGGTTTTTGCTACCTGGGGATAGAGGACCTTGGTGATGGCGTTGATCACATCCATATCATTCACTGCCAAAATGATGGCTTCCCGCAGATACTGATAGCCTTTGATGTGGGCAGGCACGCCAATTTCGTGGATGATACTGGTAACAAGGGCCTCCATATTGTTTGCGGAAACGGCGGCAGGGGTATTGCTCCGACGCCGGTCAGCGCCCCGGGTCTCCTCCAGCCGCTCAACCAGGGCTTCCATATCACAGGGTTTCAGCATCAGATAGCGCACTCCCAGGGAGGCGGCGGCAGATGCCACATAATCAGTAATAAATCCGGATGTAGCCAGCACCACCGGCTTCTGCTCCATGGCGCTGATGGCTTTCAGTACGCTGATGCCGTCCTGCTTTTTCAGCATCAGATCCAGCACTAAAATCTTGGGTTTGCGTTCCAGCACCATAGAGATAGCCTGCTCCCCGTCGTTGGCTGTCCCCAGTACCTGAAAACCCCCGGCTCGTTGCAGTGCGGTACTCAGTGCGCTGCAGAATTCTTGGGTATTGTCTGCGATAATGACCGTTGCGAGTTTGTCCATAATGTCCTCTCCTGACTGTGTAAAATATTCCCCGGTAGTATCAGCCTTATCCGGCTGCAATTTTTGCGACAAATATAATTTAGCATATTGTAGCGCTTTTTGCAAGGAAAAAGCAAAACAATCGCACGACAAAATATAGGCTAAAAACCGTCAAAATAGCAAAAAATCCAACTTTTCGCCATAATTCGACTTGTGGATAAAATGATTGACTGGAAAAGGCAAATGATGTATGATAGAAAAAACAAATTTAGGAGGTTTCCTATGAACGCTTGTTGGAATTTGGATGTCATTTATAAGGGTTTTGAGGACCCTGCCTTTGCTGCTGACCTGCAGGAACTGAAGTCTGCCATTGCCGCTTTTAATGAACTGGCAGGAAACTTGGAAGAAAAAACACCTTTGGAGGGCCTGCTGGAAGGGACTGCTCTGCAGGAGAAGATTGGTGATCTGGGTGCAAAACTGGCAGAATATGCTATGCTTCGCCAGTCTGCAGATGCCCGGGATCCGGAAGCCGGCTCCCAGATGGGCCGGGTAATGGCCGCTCTGTCTGAAACTGCCGGTGCAGAAGCCGCATTCCAAAACTGGGTCTGCAAAATCCCCAATTTGCAGGAATTGGTGGCGGGGGAGGAGCGCCTTGCGCCCTATGCCTTCCGCTTTGCCAAAATGGAAAAGTCCAGCCGCTATCTGCTCTGCTCCCAGGCAGAAGAAGTGGCTGCAAGACTGGGTCTTTCCGGTGGCTCTGCCTGGAGCGATCTGCAAGGCTACCTGACCAGCACCGTTCCCGTGGAGTACGATGGCAAGACCATCACCCTTTCCACTGTCCGCAATTTGGCTTACGATCCCGATGGCGATGTGCGGAAAAAGGCCTACGAAGCAGAACTTGCCTGCTATGATAGAATCAAGGCTCCTGTGGCCTTTGCCCTGAACTCCATCAAATTGGAAACCATTTCCGACTGCAAACTCCGTGGTTATGAAAGCCCTCTGGCACGGACGCTGGAGCGCTCCGATATGAAGAAGGAAACTTTGGATGCTATGCTGGGCGCAATGGAAGAGTACCTTCCCAAGTTCTGGCAGTATATGAAGGCTAAGGCCAAGGCGCTGGGTCACGAAAATGGTCTGCCCTGGTACGATCTGTTTGCCCCTATGGGCAACTCCAGCACCAAGTTTGATACCCAGCAGGCCAAGGATTTCCTGGTAGAGCAGTTTGCTTCTTTTCATCAGGAGGAAGCAGATATGATAGCGCGGGCATTCGATGAAGAATGGATCGATTTCTTCCCCCGGGAGGGCAAGGCTGGCGGTGCGTTCTGCTGCGATGTGGAGGCTCTGGGTCAGAGCCGTATCCTCACCAACTTCGATGGCGCATTCGGTGACGTAGTCACCCTTGCCCACGAACTGGGTCACGCATGGCACAATGAATGTATCCGGGATCATAAGACCTTGAATCACGATTATTCCATGCCCCTGGCAGAAACCGCTTCTACTTTTAATGAGTGTGTGGTTATGGCAAGCGCCATTGCCGGTGCGGCAGACGATCAGGAAAAGCTGGCGCTCATTGAATCCCAGCTTCAGGATGCCGCGCAAATCATTTGCGACATCTACTCCCGCTATCAGTTTGAAGCCATGGTGTTTGAAAACCGGGAAGAGCAGTTTATGCACGCCGACACCCTTTGCGACTTTATGGTAAAGGCGCAGAAGGCCTGCTACGGTGACGGTTTGGACCCCGATTGCCTGCATCCTTATATGTGGGTCTGCAAGAGTCACTACTATGGCCCCACCTTCTATAATTTCCCCTATGCCTTTGGCGGCTTGTTTGCCCGTGGCTTGTACGCCCAGTACGAAAAGGAAGGGGCAGCTTTCATTCCCAAGTACAATAAACTGCTCCACACCACCCCCGTGGCAACGGCAGAGGATGTGGCAATGACCGCCGGCATCGACCTGACGGATAAGGACTTCTGGCGGGGCGCTTTGGAGATGATCGCCCGACAGATCGACCTATTCTGCGATTTAGTGGAATAACCCAAAATTTATGTAAAATGTGCCAGCTTATCTTGGCCCCCTCTGACGAGGGGGCTGTCAGCAAAGCTGACTGGGGGAGAGATGGATCTCTCCCTCCGGCCCTGGGGGCCACCTCCCTCGTCAGAGGGAGGCAGAGGTTGCGTAATTTGTAAAGGAGTAAGATTATGAAGACAGTCAATGCATTTAAGGCCTTTTTGGATAAGGCCCACAGCCAGTATCACGCCATCCATCTGTTAAAGACCCAGTTGGAGGAAAACGGCTACACCTGCCTGCCTGAAGGAGGCAAGTGGGAACTGCAAAAGGGCGGTAAATACTTTTTGACCCGTGGTGGCAGCGCCCTGATTGCCTTCCGGATTCCGGAAGAAGACCCCACCGGCTTTATGATGAGTGCCAGTCACTCCGACCGCCCCACCTTTAAGCTGAAGGAAAACGGCGTGCTGTCCGGTCCTTACACCCGCCTTTCCACAGAAAAGTACGGCGGTATGCTGATCGCCCCCTGGCTGGACCGCTCCCTGTCCGTTGCCGGCCGTGTGCTGGTAGAAGGGGAGGGGAAAGTGGAAAGCCGCCTGGTGGACATTGACAAGGACCTTTTGCTGATTCCCAATGTGGCCATCCATATGAACCGGAAGGCCAACGATGGCTATACCTGGAATGTGGCGGTGGATACCCTGCCTCTGATGGGCGGCAAGGATGCCGCAGGCAAACTGGATGCCCTTCTGGAAGAAGCAGCAGGCGGCAAGATCCTGGGTCACGATCTGTTCCTCTATGTGCGGCAGAATGCTGCCATTTGGGGTGCGGAGGAGGAATTCCTCTCCGGTCAGGCTCTGGACGACCTGGAGTGCGCCTGGGGTACAACCCAGGGCTTCCTGCAGGCAGCCACCGGCAAATCCGTTCCCGTTCTTTGCATCTTCGACAGTGAAGAGGTAGGCTCTTGCTCCATGCAGGGTGCAGCCTCCGACCTGCTGGAAGCCACCCTGGAAAAGCTCTGCGCCGCCTGCGGTTATGACCTTTCCCACCTGCTTTCCAACAGCTTTATGGTCAGCGCCGACAATGCCCACGCCCTGCATCCCAACCACCCGGAACTTTCCGACAGCAAGAATGCTCCCGTGATGAATGAAGGCGTGGTGCTGAAATTCAACTCCAATATGCGCTATACCACCGATGGCGTTTCTGCCGCCATCTTCCGCAGTGTCTGCCAAAAGGCCAATGTGCCGGTGCAAACTTATTACAACCGGGCAGACCTTCCCGGTGGCTCCACCTTGGGTAACATTTCCCTTGCCCATGTGAGTGTACTGTCTGCAGATATCGGCCTTGCTCAGCTGGCCATGCACTCCTGCTATGAAACTGCCGGCACCAAGGACCTTTCCTATTTGGTGCAGGCAATGGAGAGCTTCTACAGCGCTTCTTTGGAAGTTTGCGGTGATGGAAGCTTTTGTTTGAAATAACGGAAAAAACTGCCTAAATACACAAAAAAGCAATGGGGATTCTGTCAAAATTCCCCATTGCTTTTTTATGGCTTTTATGATAACATAATAGCATCCGGGCTTATGGCATTCTACTCCACTAAATAGATGTCATATGTCACAAAAGGAGGAAATAATAACCCCGTTGGACTCACGGTGCGGCAGTGTGGAGACCTGTCGTAAAGCGTTCGCTGTTTTACCCGGCGTTCGTAAGAATATGCCCAAGGATTTGGCATGTTTAGAGTCAGAAATGATGGCAAGTTTGTCCCTGATCAACATCAAGAAAGTCTACCCCTTCAGTGGTGACGAAGGCAAGCAGGCGAAGAAGCAGAAGAAGTTCGAGGGTGAAGAGGCTAACAAGAAGCCCAACCTGCAGATCACTTCCGAAGGCGTTGTCGCCGTTCAGGAATTCAACCTGGAAATTGCCGACAAGGAATTTATCGTTTTGGTCGGTCCTTCCGGCTGCGGTAAGTCCACCACCCTGCGTATGATCGCTGGCCTGGAAGAAATTTCCGGCGGTGAATTGTACATCGGCGACCGTCTGGTTAACGACGTGGCTCCCAAGGACCGGGATATCGCCATGGTTTTCCAGAACTACGCTCTGTATCCCCACATGACCGTTTATGAAAACCTGGCTTTCGCTCTGAAGCTGCGCCATGTCAAGAAGGCTATTATCGACCAGAAGGTTAAGGAAGCCGCTGAAATTCTGGACATCACCCAGTATCTGTTCCGTAAGCCCAAGGCTCTGTCCGGTGGTCAGCGTCAGCGTGTTGCTATCGGCCGTGCTATCGTCCGTGACCCCAAGGTTATGTTGATGGACGAGCCTCTGTCCAACCTGGACGCCAAGCTGCGTAACCAGATGCGTGCAGAGCTGATTAAGATGCGTGAGCGTATCGACACTACCTTTATTTACGTTACCCACGACCAGGTGGAAGCTATGACTCTGGGCGACCGTATCGTCATCATGAAGGACGGTTTCATCCAGCAGGTCGGCACTCCCCAGGAAGTGTTCAACCACCCCTTCAATCTGTTCGTAGCTACCTTCATCGGTGCTCCTCAGATGAACCTGTTCGATGCCAGCCTGATCAAGGTCGATGGCAAGTACGCTGTTTCCATGGCTGGTCACACTGTGATTCTGTCCGAGGAAAAGCAGGCTGCTCTGGCTGCCAACGAAGTGGAAGAGCAGGAAGTTGTGTTCGGCATTCGTCCTGAGCATATCAACCTGGCTGACAACGGCGTTCCCGGCGTGATCGATGTGCATGAAATGATGGGTTCTTCCGTCCACCTGCACGTCAGCACCATGGAAAAGGACGTGATTATCATCGTGTCCACCGCCGATATGTCTGCTGCTGATGTTGCTGCTCTGAGAAGCGGCACCGAAATCGCCTTCACCTACGGCGGCAACAACTGCCACGTCTTCTCCAAGGAGACCGGCATCAACCTGGAAGCCTAATATCACAAAACCGTTCTCCTTTCGGGGAGAACGGTTTTTTAATGCACAATGCAAAATGCATAATGCACAATGTGCGGATAATTATGTATTATACATTGACCATTGTGCATTACACAAAAAGACTCCGCCTGCAGAGGCGGAGTCTTTTGTGTTTTATTAGGCCTTGCCGGCGCAGCCCAGAACATTGATCAGCTTGTGGCGAACCAGTTCCTTGATGTTGGCACGGGCGGGCTTCAGGTACTCACGGGGGTCGAACTTGCTGGGCTCATCGTTGTAGAACTTACGGATGGTACCAGTCATAGCCAGACGCAGGTCGGAGTCGATGTTGATCTTACATACGCTCAGTGCAGCAGCCTTACGCAGCTGTTCTTCGGGAACACCGATGGCGTTGGGCATCTTGCCGCCGTTGGCATTGACCATAGCCACATATTCCTGGGGAACAGAGGAGGAGCCGTGCAGAACGATGGGGAAGCCGGGCAGACGGCGGGTTACTTCTTCCAGCACGTCGAAACGCAGTGCGGGAGGAACCAGGATGCCCTGCTCGTTGACGGTGCACTGTTCGGGAGTGAACTTGTAAGCGCCGTGGCTGGTGCCGATGGCGATAGCCAGGGAGTCACAACCGGTGCGGGTCACGAATTCTTCCACTTCTTCAGGACGGGTGTAGGAAGCAGCTTCAGCAGAGACGTTCACTTCGTCTTCGATGCCGGCCAGGGAGCCCAGCTCAGCTTCAACCACAACACCGTGGTCGTGAGCGTACTCAACAACCTTCTTGGTGATGGCGATGTTTTCTTCGAAGGACTTGGAAGAAGCGTCGATCATAACGGAGGTGAAGCCGCCGTCGATGCAGGACTTGCAGGTCTCGAAGCTGTCACCGTGGTCCAGGTGCAGAGCGATGGGAATTTCGGGGCATTCGATCACAGCAGCCTCAACCAGCTTTACCAGGTAAGTATGGTTAGCATAGGCACGGGCGCCCTTGGATACCTGCAGAATAACGGGAGACTTTTCTTCCTTACAAGCCTCAGTGATAGCCTGCACGATTTCCATGTTGTTGACGTTGAAAGCGCCGATAGCGTAGCCGCCGTCGTAAGCCTTCTTGAACATCTCGGTAGTAGTTACAAGAGCCATTGGAATCAATCCTTTCTTATATAAGCGGCAAGCCGCATTTTTAACGATACCATTATAGCACAAATTCTCCAT
>JAZRUE010000051.1:0-69308 GCA_045652345.1 Faecousia sp.
GAGCCCGGCCCCCGCCACCAAATAAAAAAGGAAAGGCTTTGCCTCTCCTTTTTTATTTGGAAAGGGGAGCGGACTCGACCCGGAGGTGAGAGTCCGGGGAGCGAGGGGAGCGCTGCCGGTGGCAGATGAAGCGACCCGAGCGAGTGGCAGCGGTCGACAAAATCGAGGATCAGCGTAAGCCCGAAGATTTTGTCGGGCACCGCAACAGGACACCCGGCACCAAAAAGCAGATACCCCTTTCGGGGTGTCTGCTTTTTGCATATGGAGGGTGCGGCGCAGATTCTACCTAAGACGGACAAATTTCGGCATAATACCCCCTTTTTTGTGGGGAATACTTTACTTTTTTCTTTTACGGTTGTATAGTATAAGAGTATTGGAATCAGGAAAAAGAAATGGCCAATAAGGAGGATTTGATATGGATATACTTGCATCGATAAAGCTTCGCCAAATCGATTCGGAAGGCATGAAAAATCTTATTGAAAATGCAAACAACGGCAACCCGGAAGCACAGTTTCAATTAGGATATTGTTATCGGCAAGGCTACGGTGTAAGGCGCAACCACAAATCAGCAACAAAGTGGTGGCGGCTTGCCGCAGCACAAAAGAATGTTGATGCGATCGGTTCTCTGGCAATGTGTTATTTCAGCGGTCGCGGCGTAGATGAGGATAAAGCAGAGGCCCTTCGGCTATGGAAGCTTGCTGCCGAGCAAGGAGATGTCCAGGCACTTTCGGCTATGGCCCGTTGCTATTCCCGGGGCGACGGCGTTGCGCAAGACAAGGAAGAAGCCTTCAAACTGTGGACGCTTGCTGCGCAGCAGGGTGATACAAAAGCCCGTAATTATGTGGGTGCGTGTTATTACAATGGCGACGGCGTAGAACAAAACTACGAAGAAGCTGTTAAATGGTTCAGCATGGGCATACATTGGGAAAACGGGATATATGAAGGCGATTTTTCCTCTGCAAAATGGATGGGAGAATGTTACCTTCACGGCCATGGCGTAGAGAAAAACATAGCAAAAACCCTGGAATTGTGGGAAAACCTTCAGGGCAGTTACTCTATGTACATGCGATTGGCACAGCTTTATAGTGACGGCGTTTACATGGAACCCAACTATAAAAAAGCAGCCAAATGGTTGTACGAAGCGGGAACGGACGACAATGGCGATCCCACAAGAGGCGTTCCTGAAGCCATGTACGAACTGGCTTGTTATTATTATGAAGGCAAGGGCGTGGAAAAAGATCACCAAAAGGCACTGGAGCGCTTTCAATGGGCTATAAGATCCTATGAGCGATTTGGTGGCGGCAAGGCATATGCAGAAAAGGCATATCAAACACAGCCTGAGCTAATTCCGCAGCAGACACAGAACTATTTTAATGCATATAAAATGGCTGCCAAGCTGGGCGGTAAGGCCGCAATCAAAAAGCTGAGAACCCTTGCTAAAAACGGAGAAGAACAGGCAAAAGCGATTTTGAACGAGCTGGGAATGGAACTGTAAAGTCCTATCGCAACAGATATTTGACAGTATCATTCCGGCTTCGGTTTTGTAATCGATAACAAAGCAAACGAATACATCGCGGCTAAATTCCCTCCCCTGAATACCCCAACTCAAAAAAGAACGAAGCCGAGGCTTCGTTCTTTTTCTTTCTCTGCCACTTTGATTTTGGCCGGAGGGGGTGTCATGTATATGCCAAAGGCAACCTCAGTTCTTTTTCTCGTGCTGGGTGCCGAAGTAGAAACTGATGACGGAAGTGACGATCAGCATCACATTCTCCGGGGAAATGGCGCCTTTCAGCGCCAGCACCCCAAACACCGCCATCACCCCCAGGGTGACCAGGGTTTTCACTTTCACTAAATTGGCCAGATTCTGTTTTACTTTTTCCATTCTTCCTCCAAATCCGCCAGGCGGTGGTTGATCACCTTGATCTGCTCCTCCACCACCGGCATCCTTCGTGCAAAATTGTTGTGCATTCTTACCTCCCGGGTCAGTTCCTCCAGTTTGGTATCGGTAACTGCCTGGGAGGTTTGAATTTTGGCCTCCGTTTTTCTGGCGGTGGCCGCGTTGGAGAGGATCACTCCCAAAAGGGAGAGTCCCCCACTGATCAGTGCCACTAAGATGGCCTCGGTCATCTTTCGTTCACCTCCTGTCAGGCCTCCACAATGAAGCCTGCCACGCCCACCTTCTGCAGAAATTCCACCATAGCCTGGGCATTTTCTCTGACTTCATAGGCCCCTACCTGCACCCGGTAGAGGGTCTTTTCTTCTTCTCCGGGAGCAACATAGGTTTCCCCGAAGTGCTTGCAAACGCCCTTACAGATGGCTTCACCGATGGCAAGGGCATTTTCCGTCAGCCACTTGGCAACTTCCTTGTTGTCGTGGAAGTCCACTTCCAGATACACTGCCGGGGCGTTGGGCTGCTTCAGTTCGATCAGTTCCGGGTAGGTGGAGATATTCTCACTCCAGCCGGGGGTGACGGGAGCCAGCGCATCATAGATGGCCTTGGCAGCCTCGTAGGCCTCCCCTTTCTTCTCATAGACGAAGACCCGGGTGCCGGTGACGGCGCCGTTAAAGGCGTTGGTGTGAATGGGAATATACAGGTCTGCGCCCCATTCATTTGCCGCCTTGCATCGCTCCTGGGCGGTTTCCCACTGCATGGTCTTTACTGCAAAGCCACAGCGCAGCAATGCTGCTTCTGCGGCGGCAGCCATCTTGCCGCACTCAGCGGCCTCGTTGGTATCGCCATAGGCATAGCGGTTATCCGACTGATTAGACGGGGACAGAAATATCTTCTTCATAGGGTTCCTCCTGTTTTTCAACTATGGCATTATATGTATCTTCTGTAATTTCGTGCCAGTTTTCGGCATCCTCCGCAGACGGGAGCACCACCGTTTTGCCATAGGTTTCTCCGTTGGTCAGGTAGTGGCCCTCCTCTGCAGTCAAAATGGTTTGGATTATAGTGTTGATCTTCATATGTTCCTCCTAAAATACCAAAGTCCAGTTTTTTGCGGTGATAGCCGCCTTTTGCGCCGGGGTCAGATTTTCTCCCACCTTTTGGTGGAAGGTGACGGTTTGACTTTCCTTTCCCCGCAAATCCGCCAGACCATCCAAAATGGACTGCACCGATGCCCCATCCAGCAGATTGCTTTGGGGGAAGCCGATGCTTACCCGGATGCAGCCGGGCGCAAAGGAGATTCTTTTCAGTGCCGCACAGCCGCTGAAGGCATTGGCCGCATTGGTCACATTGGGAATGTTCATTTCTCCGATTTCCTCAATGCCGCTGGAATAGATGAACATATTCTGAATGGTTGTGGCGTTCCGCAGATCCCAGGAAGGCACAGAAAACATCCCCAACCCAGATGTCCAGGTCTGGCACATAGACAAAAAGCTTTTGCCATTGGCCGTATCCCCATATTTCAGCCCCAACCCCATGGTGGGTCTGCCGGCGCACAGATAGGAAAAATCCGTCCAGGCGGGGTCTACTTTTATGGTGCCGAGGGGAATCTCTCCCCCGGTGAGCAAAATATCCGCCGGGCAGTACTTGCCGCCGGTAGGCAGGCGGACTTCCTTACCTGGCTGCACTTCTACGGTAAAATTCATACAGCCTCCACCTCCCCGTTATACACCGGCAGGGCGCTGAGCACCTGCTGCACTATGGCGTCTTTTTCCCCCTCTGTCCAGTAGTCCACGCCCTTTTTAGGGGTGAACTTTCCGGCATCTGCATCAGCACGGACAGAATTGGCCACTGCCAAAATCTGCCCATACACATCGGTCGCAGGTTCCTTGGGGGTATCCTCCGGCAAGGTGGCTCCCGGCTCCACCTTGCCGGCGCAAGCCCACACTGTGGGCAGAATTTTTCCCTGGCCGTCGGTGCCGTAGACCCCCACATAGAGCTGGCACCCCGGTGCTTCCAGCACCTGCCAGGGAATGATGGCAGTATCCTCCCGGCAAACCACCGGCAGGCTTACCTTGCCGCAGCGGAATACCGCTGTTTTCTGTAGGCCTTCCCAGCCTTCAAAGGTAAATGCCACCCCCTGCCCCACTGTGCCGCAGGTGAGGGTGGACAATTCTGTGACCTGGGCATCAGCCCCGGTCACCAGGATTTTAATTGGTTTCATGCACTTTCTCCCTTCATTTGCCCCAGTATTTGCTGTAATTGCGTATAGGAAACGGCGGCAGAGCCGTCTGCCAGAATCACCGGCACGTGGAAGGTAAAATCCCTCTGCCCCCAGTCAAAGACCGGCACACCGGGATTGACCCCCACAAGCAGGCTCTGCTCCATCAGCTTATCCCGGAGGGTCACCTGCACATAGTGGTGCGCATCATAGGAAAGCCCCTCCAGCAGGATTTTGGCGGTGTAGGTATCCCCTTCCCAGGTAAATTCCAGGGGAATTTCCACCGTTCCCACCCGGCAGACCCCTTCCAAATCGTTCTGCTCCAAGCCAAAAGACCCCTGCCAGCAATTACCGGTGACGGTCAGTTCCACCCGGTCAGATGTGGGTGCCTGCCGCTTAACGGATGCCTTGGCGGTGAGCTTGGTGTAAGGAATCAGGGGCAGTTCCACCAGGGATTCTCCCCGGTAGCCCCGGCTGTCCACCGCCTGAAAAAGGAAGCTGCCGGATTCCACCCCGGGGATCTCCACTTCTTCCCCGGTCACTTCCAAAGCGCCGATCTGCTTTTTCACCACATAAGCACCGCCTTTGGCCAAGGCCAGAAACCGGCAGGCCGCCCGGGAGAAAAACCGGATCAGGCTGCTGTTGCCGGTGAGCAGGGTGGTTACCGGATTGGCGTCCCAAACCTGGCAGTCCAGCAGCGGGATGCAGTCTTCTTCCCGGGCATAGGCCCGGAAAGTGCTGACCTGGGGCTGCCCGATCTGCACATCGCCTAAATAGGTAACGCAGGTCAGGGTGCATTGGGCCGCCCGCTCCGTGGGGATCTGATCATAGATAATGGTGGATATTTCCACGGAAATGGAAGTTTTTTCCAGTTTCTCCCTGGCCGGAGAAAGGGTGCCATCGCTTTGAATATAGCCCCCATAGGTGCCACATTCCAGCCGTAGGCTGTGGGTGTAGCCGCTGTTTTTCCGATCCACCAGCACCATACAGTTGCCCCCAATGAAGCAGTCCGCCGCAGAAGCGGTGCTGGCCCGGGGGTTGGCATCCAACTCCCAGTCGGCCTTGGCCGTCCGCAGAACGCCGGTGTAAATGGAGGTTTCCAGGCTGCATTCAGCCCATTTGCTGCCGTCTTCCCGGTGCTGCACTTCCAATGTGCCGCTGACTGCGCCCTTTCCTGCGGGGAACTGATAGGTGTTCCAGTAGGCGGTGGGGGCATAATAGACGGTCTGGCCGTCAATCTTTACCGTGGTTGGGCCGGTGGTGTAGTAGTTGGCATTGCCGCCTTCTGCACTTAAAGTCCAATGAATCACAGATGTATTTTCTGCAATCTTCTGCTCCTGGGTGCAGACAAGGCGCAAATACCGGCCGTCATAGCTGTGAGAATCAAGTTGAAAGGTCTGCATAACTGCCTCCTATCCAAAAGCAAGCGGTGCGACAAGGGTCGGCAGCGTTGCTGTAATCTTCCAAGCGGGCGTACTCGCCCACGTGCAAATAATTGCGTACCGTCACATCGGTGGCCTCCACCCCTTTGGCGTTGGCCTGGAGGAGGTTCTGTCCCCCTCTGCGGACATACATTCCGGTGTGATCCAGCTTGTTTTCCATTTCCTCGCCGGATTTGCTGATCCAAAGGCCATCTGCGTCAAAGCGATAGCCGGTGTGGGTGGCCACGGCCTGGGCGCTGCCCTCCTCCACCTGAGAAAGGCGAAGTTCCAGTTTTTGGCTATTTTGCTCCAAAAGGGAAAGCTGACTTTTCAGGCTTTCCCCATCCTCCTGCCGCTGCAGCACCTGGGTTTGGATACCCTCCACCTGAAGCTGCAGCTGGGCCATATTCCCGACAGCATCGGCATTCTTGGCCAGCACCCCATCCACATCCATCTGTAAATGGAGCACCTTTCCGTGAAGGGTCGTCACATCCAGCCGGTTGGAAACCAGCGCCTTTTCCCGGCTGTGAATGCCGTAGCAGGAGAGGGTGTCCTTTCCCCCGGTTCGCACCCGTTCCATCACATAAAAGGGGCGCGCAACTCCAAAAGCATCTTCGATGCTTATGATCTGCCCCGGGGCGATCTGCAGGGCTGCAGGCACTGCCACCTTGCCGGGGGCATAGGTGATGCCCTCCAAACTTTCCCATAGATTTTGGGCAATTTCCTCCAAATGGGTGGCGTTTTCTGCCTGCAATAGAGGATTTCCCTCCACTGCGTACACATTTTGCCCCACTGCATCAGCTGGGTAAAGGGTGCCCACATCCTCTCCATCCTGCCGCAGCTGCACCTGATCCACGGGTAAAATCGGTTCTTCCCAGCTGTAGCTGCCCCGGAAATAATAGGCTTCGCCCCGGGGTCGCAAAATGGTTTGCGTCAGGGCATATCTTCCGAATTCCACCTGCCCTGTGGGGGTGGCCCGGCAAAAGCAGCCCGCTGCCTGGGCGATCCAGCAAAGCAGTTGCCTGCCGGTGACCTGCCGAGCCCGGAACGCCCCCACCAAATGCTCCCCGTTGGGCAAACTGCCCTGCAGGGAAAGACCGCACTGGCTGCAGGTCATGTCCGCCAGTTCCTGCAGGGTATGGGGCCAAAAGGACAGATTTTCCAGCCAGGGAGTGATGTCCCGGTCCAGCTGGGAAAGGGCATCGTAGGCAGTCACCTGGTAAAGTCCCTTCCCGGTTCGTTCCACCGTATCCACCCAAAACAGTCCCACCGGCTGCCCATCTGCCCAAAGTTCTGCCCGCTGCCCCACGGAAAGGGGCAGCCCTTCTTCCGGGCAGAAAAGGCTCACCTGCAGGCAAGCGGCACAAACGCTTCCCCAGGCAAAGGCCTCCCCGTTGTTCACTTTTTCCGTCAGGGTCACTTTCCGGATGGCGGGGGTAACCTCCGCCCCGGAAGTCAGTGTCCTTCCGTTTTCCAAAATAAGGGTATGTATGGCCATAGTGCCTCCTAACAACCGATGATTTGAAAGCCATAGCCCATCCAGAGGCCGCTTTTGGCGCTTTTCCAGCTGATGGCGTACTTACTGCGGTAGCACACCATTTCCTGTGGCACGCCTGCATCTTCTTCCGAAGGAAAGGTAAAGGTGAAGGTGGGCGCCTTGGGAAAAAGGCTCTCCATATACTGCCGTTCTGCTTCCGTCAGACCCTGATAGGAAAAGCTCCACACCGGAATCTTGTAGCGCAGCACCTGGCGGTGCATAAAGCCTGCCTCATCCCGGCCGGAATTGCTGTCGTCCAGGTCCTCATAGCTGACCTGCACCCGTTCATCGGGGGCAAGCATAGGCTTGCCGTTGATTAAAAATAGATTTGTTGTTTCTCTCATAGTCCACCAGTGGCGTAGGCCATTCTCCTTTCATAGCGTTTGACTGCCCCGGCCAGGGCGCCATCGGACACATCCAGACCCAAAATCGCCTCCAGGATCTGTTCCTGCCGGTCGGTGACGGCGTTGAAGCCCGCCATCATCCCCTCCAGCCGATCGTGAAGGGTCAAATCCAGCGCCTGCTGAATGGTACTCAGGGGGGCTTCCACGTTGGTGCCGTGGGTCTGATCGCCCACCACCGCCAGGAAAGGCTTGTTGGCAGGCAGGACTGCGCCCTGGGCCAGCCGGGGAATGGAGGGCATTTGCAGCTGCTTGAGCCGCCTGCCGATGCTGCCCACACTGGGTGCCACCGTTTCGATGTTCTCCAGATTTTCCCCCATGCCTGCAAACATCTGATTGTAGGCGCTGCTGATGCCCCGGATAGAGCCTTCAAAGTAGCCGATGACCTTGTTCAGGAATTTCTTTGTGCCATCCTCCGCAGGGGCCATCACATTTGTCTGGGTAAAGCCCAAAAGGCCTCCCAGCACCTCCTGGATGATGCCAACTGCCCCCTGGGCGCTGGCTCCCAAGCCGTCAAAGCCGCCGCTTATGTTGTTCAGCAGCTGGAAAAAGGCGCTCAAAATTCCCATCACCGCTCCAATGGGCCCGGGCAGAAGGCTCATGGTCAGGTTCAGGGTGTCCATGGCGGGAAGCAGCACATTCAGGATGCTCTGCCAAAGGCTGGCATCGGATTGCAGGCCTTTTCCCAGACCCAAAAGGGCATCGATTTTCTCAATGATTCCCTGAACGATGGGCATATATTTCCCTATGGTTTCCCCGATGGACTGGAATTTTTCCCCCATGGCCTGAATGTTGGCAATGATCCGCTCTCCATACCATTGAGCCAGTTTTTGGAAAAAGTTTTCCCAAAGCCAGCTCAGCACCGGGCGAATCTGCTCAATGATCTGCCCTAAGGTCTGCAAAGCGGTGGTCAGCACCTCCAAAAAGGCGGGCAGCACATTTTCTGCCGCCCAGGTGGCAACCGGCACCAAAAGATTCTGCCAGGCCCATTGAGCGGCCTCCAGCACTGCATCCAGTACCGGTTCCAGCGCCTTCAGGGCCTTTCGCACCCCTTCCACCGCCGGGCTGAGATCGATTTTCTTCAGAGGCTCTGCCAGTTCTATGATTTTATCTGCCAGAGCCTGCCAGCCGGGAATCACCTGGTTCGTTTCCGGAATCAGTACCCCCGCCAGACCGCTTCCGCTGCTGCCGATCCGCTGAATTTGGTCAAAGCCTGCCAAATAGCGGCTGACGGAGGCGGTGGTCTGGGCGGCGCTTTTCAGGCTGCTCTCATAAAGCTTGATGCCCAGGCTTCCCTCCACAAAGGCGGCCAAAATCTTCCCCACCGTGTTGGAAAGAACCGTCAGCGCCTTCACCGCTGTGTTGACGATGGGCAGCACCGCCTGGGCAAGGGGCGCTGCCGCCCGGATGATGGAATGTTGCAGCCCATCGATCCGCAGTTGGGTCTCATAAAGGGCGTTGGATAGTTCCTCCCCGTAAATCTCCGCCATTGTGGCGGCCTTTTGGGGAGAATCCACCGTAAAGGCGTCGTCGATCATAAGAGGAATCTGCTCGATTCGTTCCCGCACCGAGTCCTTCACCCTGGCAACAGAAAGCCGCAGGGAGCGCTCCGCCCGGACAACCAGGGTCTGCACCCCCTCCTTCACGAACTTCACCGCCTTGTTCCATTGTTTTTCAATGGCTCGAAACTTCTGCTTCAGGTTTTTCAGAAGTTCCCGCAAAAAGTTTTCAAAATAAAATGTCATTCTTTCACCTGCCTTTTGTGCCCCGCAAGCCTGCGGGGGCACAACGATATAAATCCCTGGCGGGATTTTCGATATGTTGCTTCGCAACTCGATATAGGCTTCGCCTTCGATATGTTTGCTTCGCAAACAAGGATTTATATCATATCGAATTTGCCGAAGGCAAATATATCGATTTTGCGGCAGCAAAAATATCGACAAAATCTCCGGCTGAGATTTATGGAAGCGACTTGCCGGAAATAATATCCATGAGCCGCTGCTTTTCCTCCTGCTCCTCCCGGGTGAGCTTCTCCCGAAAATCCACCAGATTCCGGTTGCGCTGATAATAGTCCTTTTCCCAGTCGGTAAGAGGTTTGCCGCTGTGCCGCTTTTGCCGAATGGTCACCACGGTGGAAAGCTGCCCTTCCCCAATGCTGTGAAACCAGGCAAGAAAGGTCCACCAGTGGACATAGGGCAGCGCCCGTATTTCCTGCCCTGCCACCTTGTTGATATCCGCCACGATCAGGGCAGCATCCTGCTCCCAGTCCAAAAGCCGGGGGCTGGGGGCATCGGATTCCTCCTTGCCCCCGGCAAGAAACCAGGCAAACCATTCAGCCCCCTGCCGGATATGCTCCCGTTCCAAAGGCTCTTTGTAGAAAAGGGACAAAGCCACCTGCCAGCGAATGTAGGCAGGCAGCTCGGGGTTTTCCAAATAGGAGAAGATCTCCAAAATATCCCGGAAATCCGTATGCAGGCCGTAGGTTTTACCGCCGATCACCACATCCCGGGGCAGGGTAAAGCCGGTCATAGCCGACCTGCCCTGCGGTTTTGGGCTTTTTCCACCGCTTTTTTGGATTCCTCCCGGGCGCAGGCCTGGGCGCCCTTTTCCATAATGGGCTGGAGGGCGGAAAGCAGATTCACGATCACCCGCTGTCCGTTTTGCCCCCTGGCCAGCAGGCTGACGCCCCCTAAGATCTCAGTAAAATCATTGTGCGCTCCAAAGACCCAGGAGAGCATCCCCTTCAGCTTCCGGTCTGCCTCCTCCATCAGCTGCAAAGCCGCAGATTTCTCCTCCGGCAGCGCCTTGGCCTTTTCCATCAGTTCTTTTTCGATGGCCTGCAGCTTGTCTGCGCAGGCCATAAACCGGGCGTAAAGATTGGGGTCTGCGGGATTAAACCGCAAAATGCCCCCCTCTCCAATGCGGTAAGAGCGCATACCGCTGTCTAATTTGATCGTCTCCATTTGGCTTTCTCCTTTCTTCACTTCACGTTCGCCCCAGGCGAACATATCGCTTGCGTTAGCAAATATCGCTTATCGAAGATATATATCGCTTGCCGAAAGGCATATATCGCTTCTGCCCAAAGGGCAGAACAAAAAATCATTCGCTTCACGTTCGCCCCAGGCGAACATATCGCTTGCCACCGCACCAAAAAGCCTCCCTTGTGTAAAGGGAGGTGGCACGGCGCAAGCCGTGACGGAGGGATTGTGCAAATATTTTCTCTCCCCCAGTCAAGAATCAAAGATTCTTGCCAGCCCCCTCATCAGAGGGGGCCTTTATTTGCTTTCCATCTTCTCCACGCCTTCTGCCCAGCGATATATTTGTTCCCAATGCGATATATCTGCCTTCGGCAGATGTGATCAGCCCGCCACCGTAAAGGTCTTGGTTGCCACATCAAAAGTGCCTTTTTCCCGTTTGCCGGTGTAGTGCAGCGTAAAGGGAATCTGATAGCCGGTGGTGTCACCGCCGTAGCTGTTGACCTCCACAAACACTTCCTCCCGGATAGCAGGATACACCCCATCCTGGGTGTTATCCCACAGTTTCACTTCCACCACATCGGTGCGCAGTTCATCCAGCACCAGGCCGTCGTCGATGATCTTCTGCAGCATTGCAAAAAGACCGGTGCCGGCCTCTGCATAGTAAGGCTCCACAGAAGCCTTCTTCTCATAGCCGGAGATCAGAATGCTGCTCTGACCCAAAATATTCTTCTTGGTCTCCACCTGGGCAGACAGCTCCGGGGTAAAGGATTCCAAATCCTTGCCCAGCTGCTCGTAAACTGCCTCCTCCGCCTTGGCGGTGTTGATAAAGTGGGCCAAATACTTGCGCTCAATTTTCGCCATTTTCATTCACCTCATAATAGATTTCATAAGTCAACTTCAGTTGGGCGGTGTAAATATCCAGTCCCAACTTGTTTTTTGTGTGATGCCTGCCTTCTTCCAGGGAAACGGTCTTTCTTCCCTGCCCCAACTGGGGGCAAGTGCCCCGCAGATCTTCCATAGCCACCCATTGCTGCAGCTGCCAAAGGGTTTGGGCTTTGCGGCTGCCGGAAAAGGCCAGGGTGCAGGTAAATTTCAGGGTCTTTTTCCAGTTGCCCAGCACATCGGTGATGGTGTCCACCACCTGAATCCCCTTGGGGGTCAGGGTGGCCATATGGGGCTGATGGGGCAGTTGATCTTCCTCCCACCGATAGCCGGCAAAGCCGGGGAATCCGGAGAGCCAGCCTGCAATTCTTCTCAGTTCCATAGATGTTCCGCCTCCATATGGGTCACTTCTCCATCCAGCCGGTAGTGGCGGGTGCAGCCCACCTCCACCAGGCCGGGAACATGGACGGGAAGAAAGGTCTCCCAGTCCACTTCCATAGGCCCAATGCCCGGCAGCACCCGATCTCCCACGAACACCCGGATCCGGGAGCCGGGAACGATCAGCAGAAAGCGCCGCTCCGGAGCGCCGGTTTCCTGACCGACGCCCTCCTCCAGAGCAAAATAGGTGCCTTCCAGCACCTGCCTGCGGCCGCTTTTGCTGTAAACCGTCACCGTCTGATCGCAGAGGGTGTAGTCCATCATGCCCCCACCCCCCGGTAGATATCCAGGTACAGCAGGGCCTGATCGTAGAGCCTGCGCTCCAGGCTGCGCTTGTTGGGCGCATAGCGCACAGACACCTGCCCCATATCGGAGCTAATGACATTGCCGGGTCGGCGCTGTTCTGCGTACACTTCCTCTGCCATGGCGCAAAGGGCCAGCTTTTCCCCCTCCAGGGTACCGGTCACCTGATAGAGCCGCTTGAAGCGCTCCAGGGCATACTTTGCCTGCTGGGTAGCCCCGGAGAAGGCTGTTTCCGGAATGGCACTACCCAGATAGGTATTTGCATAGAATCCATAGTCCACCATAAGGCAGTGCCCCCTTTATCACTTTGCCTCGATGGCGATGCCCTTCAGCACAGCGGCCTTCAGGGTGTTCTTCAGGGCGATGCCTGCCACCAGTTCCACTTCGCCGGTCTTTACGGCGCCGGGAGTGGCCATATCGGGCATGTAAGCGTTGATCACGCCTTCGCCGGTGGGGCTGATGCCGTGGAAGCCGTCCAGACCCATGGAAACAGCGTAAATGGCAGTCTTGCCCGCTTCGTCGGTTGCCACCACATCCTGGGTGCTTTCGCCGTTGAAGTACTTGCCCATATCCACCATAGGCACGCCTGCATAGGTCTCTACGGTGCGGCCGAAGGCATCGGTGGAGCGCTCATAGTAGCCTGCACGGCGGGCGATGGAGCGCAGCTTGATCAGCATAGCCCGGTTCATCAGCAGCATGGAAGGGGTGCCGTCCAGGGTGCTGAGGAAGGCATCCATCTCATCCAGGAAGGCGTTGTAATTTTCATCCAGCTGGGCAGAAGTGGTCAGTTCCACCTGGCTGGTCAGTTCGTTGGCAGTGCCGGAAAGGAGCTTCCGCAGGCCGTCAAAGGTGCCGCCCACATAGCCTTCTTCCTCCTCCACCGCGCCGTTGATTACCAGATTATGGAAATAATTGGAGGTTGCCTTGATCATCTGCTCTGCCTGGAAAGCCACCTCGTCAGCAGCGCCGGAGGTGTTCTGCAGGACTCTGTCCACCTGGAATGCGCCGCCCATAATGATAGCGCCGGTGGTTTTCTTCTCCCGGACAGCCTCGCTGGGGGTGTACTCGCCGTTGATGGTACGCACATTGGCAGTGGAGGGGGTCTTCAGCTGAATGTAGCCGTAGGTCAGGGTGCTGCCGCCGGTGCCGGGGCTGATGGCGTTGTCAAACACCATATTGTCCAGCAGCATAGAGTTCCGGCGGAACATATCCACCACCTGCTGATCTACCTTGTCTACCATAGAAATCTTTGCCTGTTCTAATGTAATTGCCATATTTTTTCTTCCTTTCAAAATGCATTTTCTTTGTTTTCCTGTTTGCCTTACGCAAACATATCGTTTCAATTTGCCGCAGATCAGACTGCGGAAAATCTCTCCCGCAGCGCACCGGCCAGGGTATCCGGCTGGGCGTAGGCTTGGGGATTCACCGCCCCGGTGCCGGGGGCAAAGGTGGGGGGCAGATCGCTCTGAAAGAGCCAGGGTTCTTCCCGCTTCAGCTGGGAAATGGCATCCTCCAAAGCCCTTTGAGGGTCTTCCCTTTTGGAAATCTCCTCCAGATCCACCATGGCCGCCACCGCTTTTTCGTTTCTTCCCCCGGCCTGGGCTACCGCCTTCTGAAAGGCAAACCCAAAGGCCTGCTTTTGCAGCGCCTGCCGATGATTTTCTTCCAGTTGGGCGATTTTTTCTTCCCAGGCCTTTTCGCTGCCCGCTTCCAGCTGGGCAATGACTTGTTTTGCAGAAGCCAGCTCCTCTTTCAAGCTTTCATAGTCGGAAAATAAGGCCCGGGTGGCTTGAATGTCCCGGCCGTTCTCTGCCATAATGGCATCCACCGTCTGCTTGCTCAAAGGCTGCTCCTCCTGCAAACTCTGTAAAAATTCTCTTTTCATTTTTTGGGGAAGAACGATGTATAAAACATCATCGGTGGCTGAATGATCTTTTGCCCCAACTCTTCAGCTTGAAAAACCCGAAATACACAAAGTATTCCTGGGTTTTCCAACCATTGATTTGTGCCAAAATCTCTATCCATCCACTCTCGTTGTTTTATCCCTCGCTCTTCCTATCTCCTTTCTTTCGAAGACTTTGTGTCTCCTTTCTACGCTTTTTATGGGGTCGCATCCCAATTTTTTGCTCCCTTTTACGACCGAGCAAGTCGAAATATACTTGATAACGAACAATTGTCCATTATCCATTATCCATTAAACTACTTTCCGGCATGTATAGTTGCCGGATGTAGGCTCTGTGTTCCTGGGTTTCCCAGGGCAGATCAAACCGCCAGCCCAGGGCGATCTCCGGCTTCAAAAGTCCCTTTTCCACCATCTGCTGATACATTTCCCAGGTCTTATCCTCGTCATAGAGGATGCCGTTGCCCCAGTCCACACTGATGGCCGTATCCCGGATGCCCTCCAGCTGATACGCCTGGGACAAGCAGGCGCACAGCGCCACCGCTTTTTCCAGGGCATCCTGCCACATAGCCTGAAAATCGATCACCGTCAGGTTGTAGTCTGCGGCGCTGGAGGCGATCTCCGTAGCGGTTCGATCCTGGGCGTTGGCATCGGAGAGCATCCCCCGCTTCAAGCCCAAAATGCTTTCCACATTCCGCAAATACTCCTGCTTCCGGGCCAGGTAGGACTGCTCCCGAAGCTGGGGAGAAAAAACGGTGATGCCCACCTGCTCCGGGTCGTCATCCAGCCCCACGAACAGATGATCCTCCAGCTTGCCATCCCGGAGCAGATCCCGGGAAGCCAGGATCCGGCTCTGCCCTCTTGTAAATTCCCCCCGGAGCTGGGCTTCATTTTCTTCAATGGCGCCAATCAGCTCTGCCGCCGCGGCATAAAGGCTGACGCCTTCGGCGCTGCCATCCACGCAGTTGAACATAGGGGTTTTCAGCTGCACCAGACCCACCGAGCCAATGGGCTGGGGAAAGGTGTAGCTTTGCTTCAGCGCGGCATAGTCTTCCACCTGGGAAAGGGGAACTTCTGCGCCCAGAGATTCCGAATTGTAGGAGCGGTAAAGTCGGTTTTCCACCGTCAAATACCCGGCTTTATCCAACTTTCTGCGCTCCAATAGGGTGTAGTAGCATTTCTCCCCCACCCGCCTTTCCACGATGCCCACATCGGTGGGCACACCCCCGGCATCCCGGTCAAACAGCAGGATATGATTCCGGGGAATCAGGGTAAAACGGAATTTGCCATCCTCCACAAAGGGCTTTATGTAACATTCGCCCCCGATAAGAGCCAGCTGGAGCGCCTGCTTTCCCACCTTGCCCAGTTCCCCGATCACCCGGGCAGCGGCAGGATCCCTGGCAATGGCGGCATATTCTCCGAACACCGTCTTTGCCAGTTTGGTGACTACGGTGTAGGCGATCCGCTGGGCAGCATCGCCACCTTCCTTGCCATAGTAGAGGGAAAACCAGGTGTCTATGGCCTTTCGCATGGGCGTGGAGGTTCTGTCCCAAGCCCCGAAGGCTCTTTCATAACCATAGATATTCACGAAATGCCTCCCGTCATCTTGCCTGCGGCTCGCAGGCCCTTATGGATGCCTCTGATGTAGGCCTCCAACTGCTCCAGATCCTGCCTCAGTTGCCGATTTTCCCTCTTGAGTCGGCGGTTGTCCTGGAGCACCGTCTGCTTTGCCCACATGGGCAAAAATCGGTCAATCAACCATTTTTTCATCCTTACCTCCTAATTTTTGGATTGTATCCCTATTGCGCCCCAGTACAGTGGCGCAGAAATACCGAATATCGTCCATGGCGTGGTCATTTGCCTTCCGGGGCTGTTCCCGTTGACCCCCATCCTCCCAGCTGTAAAGGGAGAATTCCCGAATGGTGTCGGTGCAATCCGGGTGAAATTTCAGCACCCCCGCCTGGAGGCAGGAGGCCACCAGACGGATGCCATCCAACACGGCATTCTTGGCTTTTCGCACGGAAAACCGCCCTTTTCGCCGGATCAGGGCAATAAAAGAAGCCGCCGACGGATCCACCACCACACATTCAATGGGGTAATCCGCCGCCAGCTTTTCCATGGCCATATAATATTCTTCGTCTGTTTTTGTCTGCCCCCGGTTCCGTCCGTCGTAGTAGTATTCCCGAATCCGGTGGGCAACGCCCCCCTCCACCAGCCAAAGGCCGGCAGAAAAGGGATTCATGGTGCCGTAGTCCACAGAAAGGTAGTACGTTCCGGTTTTGGGCAGTTCCCGGGAAAGATGTTCTTCCGGCCGGAAATCGTAGATCAGTCCCTCCGCCACACACCACTGGCCCAGCACATACCGCTTGTGGAACACCCCGGTGTAAAGGCTTTCGTAGCGCCTGCGGATGCTGTCAGCCAGCCCCGGATTGTCCTCCATGGTAAAGTGCAGCCGTAAAGCCCCCTTTTCCCGGGCCTTGCAGACCCATTCCTTGTAAAACCAATGCTCCGGCCCTGCAGGATTGCAGTTAAACCACAGCTTGCTGCCTGCCACGGAGCAACGGGCGCAGGTCTGCTCCACAAAGGATCGGGGCATCAGCGCCACTTCATCCAGGAATGCCCCCGCCAGGGTGATGCCCTGAATCTGCTTATAGGAGCTTTCATCCAGGCCACCAAAAAGATAATAGGTGTTTTCCCTGCCCTTGTAGCGCACCGTAAGCCGATTGTCTCCCCGGCTTTCCTTGATGGTAAAAAGCCCACCCAGCCAAGCCGAAAGGTTGACGATCACATTTCGCCGCAAAGAGGAAATGCTCCTGCCGCAAAGGGCAAAATTGCAGCCTTCAAAGGACTGCATACTCCAAATAAAAAAGCCGTCTGCCATACAGACGGTCTTGCCGGAGCGGACAGCCCCATCACAAATGATGGCGTCCAGGCTTCTATATTGGGGGCGGTTCCACCAGGTCATAGCCAGTAGCTGCCGCTTGCTGAAGCGTTCATAGATCATAAGAGGGCAGATCCTCCTTCGTGGCATCCAAAATGGCCTCCAGCAGATTGCATTCCTCCTGCTGCCGGGAAGTGGCCTCCCGGAATAAGCCGAAATGCTCTCCCAGCAGTTCCAGGGCTTTCAGCTTATCGTAGAATTTGATCTTCCAGCCCTTTTCCGTACATTCCATATGGGCAATGGCTGCCCCGCTGGGGGTTTCCAACGCCTCCGGCTTCAGTTCTACCCGGCCATCCTTCACATATAAACAATCTGCAGGACGGCTAAGCCCAATGGCTCCCAACTCCTGCAGAATCTCCTCCGCCGTAATCATTCTCTCCACCGGCAGACCTCCTTTATGTAGCGATATTTGCCTTTGCATCAGCAAGCATCCCTGGGCAGTGCCCACTTTTGACGCTACCATTATACCACAGTTTCTTCCAAAAGTCTTCCCATTTTTTTCCCACCTTATAGGTAGCAGCCGGAAAGTGACGGAGGGAGTATCCCGGATCGGGTACAGCGTAGCAGCCTATGGGCAGCCAACAAAAAACCGCCCATAGCCCATGGGACGGCGTCAGCGCAAATAAGCCGATAATGCTTTTGCTTTATCTTTGCCTACTGTCTATATCTTTATCTTTTTCTTTTTCTTTTTCTTTTACTTGTACCTCCAACTGTTACACGGTGGTGTGATCGACATGCTTGCGTTCGGAAAGTTTCTTAGCCAGTTCCGCTGCCTTGTTGGCGGTTTCCAGCACCGGTCGGGCAAAGTCAAAAACCATTGCAACCAGCGGCTTTTGGCTGCCAAGATCCGGCTCTGTGCCATTCAGGGCGTAATCCAAAATGATTCTGTAGGCCTCTGCTTTTTCTTTTTTTGTTGGCAATTTTTCGATATTTTCAAAAAAAGATCGGTGAAAAGTGCATTGTTTTCTTCTCATTGGGTTCACTCCTTTTGTTTGGTATTTGTCACTTCCGACACTATCATGGTAGCACATTTCAACGGAAAAATCTTCCCATTTTTTTCCCATTTTTTGAAAACCTGAGGACTAATGGAAAATTGGGGAAAAAGCTGTGGAAAGGCTGTGGACACCTGTGGAAAACGCCAAAGGCCAAAATACGCCCTTCTACAAAGCATCCCCACCGACCGCGAGCATCTATCCAAGAAAAAGCACACCCCAAAGCCCCCCTCATCCGGCGGAGGCTTTGGGGTGGTATGCATATAAAAAACACGCCCGGGAATGCTCCCAGGCGTGGATTTTTATTTTGTTTCCGGTTCTTCTTCCGCAGGCTCTTCAGCGGTTTCTTCCGCAGGCACTTCTTCCAATGCTTCTCCGGCATCTTTCTCTGCTTCTGCCACTGCCAAAATTGCCTCCAAAGCCCTTTTTTCTTCCTCTGCCGCCAACCGGTTCACAAAGAGTTTTGCCCGGTCCTGGGGCGTAAAGGCCTTCACCAGCAGGATCGCCACCGCAATCACACAGCTGGCCGCAGCCAAAAGCTGGCTGACCCGGAAATCGCCGATATACAGACTATCGGTTCGCAGGCCCTCAATGAAGGTTCTGCCCAGGCCGTACCAGGCAACATAGCCCAATGCGATCTGGCCGTCATACTGCCGCTTCTTGGAAAGGAAGTGGAGTCCCACAAAGCCCACAAGATTCCACAAGGATTCATATAGGAAGGTGGGATGGAAATACTGGATCTGGCCGGTGTACTTATTTTCAAGTCCCATGGCCAGGAAGAAATCCTGGGAAACGGGATCGCCAAAGGCTTCCCGGTTCATCAGGTTGCCCCAACGGCCGATGCACTGACCGATCAAAAAGCCCAGCGCCACCAGGTCCAGGGTTGCGCCGATGCTGATTTTCTTCAGCTTGCAGTAAAGGGGAATCATAATGGCCGCACCGATGACGCCGCCATAAATTGCCAGGCCGCCCTCCCAGATATAGAAGATCTTCCAGGGCTCATCGGCATAGGTATCCCATTTAAAGGCGCAGTAATAAAACCGGGCGCACAAAATGGCAAAGGGAACGATGATCAGCGCGCCATCCAAAATATCATTTTCCTTCAGGCCAAACTTCTTTTTTCTGCACAGGCCGTAAATCACCGCCAGGGCAAGGCCCACCGCAATGATCAGGCCGTAGTAGTGAATCTCAAAAGAGCCGATCTTCAGCACCCGATCCGGATTGAATTCCAACCCTAAGCCGGGGAAAGAGATTCCCTCATAGTTGCCGGGGTTGTAGCTTTCGTGAAACATAATACGCCTCCTATGTGTTAGGGTAGATAATACTGATGCAGCAGGTGGCAGGCACCACCACCCGGCCAATGAATTCCATCACTTCTTCCGGGGTGATTTGCCCATAAAGGTGGGAGAAGCGGAAGTAATCGTAGCCGGTCAGATGATAGGCGCAGGTACGGAAACAAAGGGAATCGAAACTGTCCAGATCCCGCATTCTGCGGCCCAGGGTGCTGCGCTTAATCCGGGAAAAGGCCTTTTCGTCAATGCCCTCTGCCAAAATCGCCTGGGCTTCGGCCAAAATTCTGTCCCGGACAGCAAAGGCATCAAAGCTGTCGCCGGAGGCGGTGAGAATACCCATACCCTTGATGGTGTCAAAACCGCCGCCGAAGGAACTGTCGATAAGCCCTTCCTGATACATTTGTAAATAGAGCCGGGAGGACTCGCCGAACAGCAGCTCTGCCGCCAAATCTGCCAGCATCTCCTGGCGCACTGCCCCTTCCCCATAGCCGGGGTCCTGGCATTTGAAGCCAAGCTGGAAGGTGGGCATCGCCACATCCATTTTACACTGGGTCAAGGGTTCTTTGCAAGACATTTCTTCCAAAAATGTCAGATTTCTCTCCACCTTCACCGGTTCTGCTTGGCAGATATTCTCCTGCGCGATCTGGCAGACCTCCTCCGGGTCCACATCCCCCACCACGCAAAGGAGCATATTCTCCGGCCGGTAAAAGGCCTTGTGGGCAGTTTCCAACACCTGGGGGGTGATCTGGGCGATGGACTCCACCGTACCCAAAATAGGATTGCGAACGGGGTGGTTTTCATACATAGCGCCCATCAGGCTCTCAAAAATCCGGGTGTCCGGATTATCGGTGTTCATGCCGATCTCCTGACCGATAATTCCCTGCTCCTTCTGTACGCTCTCCTCCGTAAAATAGGGGGTGCTGACGAACTTCACCAAAAGGGCAAGGCACTGCCTGAAATGCTGGGTGCAGAGGAAATAATAGGCGGTCATATCGTAGCTGGTAAAGGCATTGACAGAAGCGCCTAAGGCTGCAAAGGCCGCAGAAACATCCACTTCCGGCATATCAAAAAGCTTATGCTCCAAGTAGTGGGCAGTCCCCTGGGGCAGGGTCACCTCCTCCCCATCCAGGGTAAAGGAAAGGTCTATGGCGCCAAAATCCGTGACGAAATAGCAAAGCTTCTTGGTAAAGCCGGGACGGGGAATCACCGTCACCTGCAAACCGTTGGGCAGGGTTCTGCGAAAGACCTTTTCTGAAAGGTTTTCATACTGTGTCCAACTCATGCTGACACCCCCTTCAGGAAATACACTGTGTGGAGCTTCACCAACTTGGCAAGTTCTGCCACTTCTTCCCCGCTCACCTGCTCTACTGCCCGGATATAGGTCTCCGGGTCCATTCCAAGGCCACTTAAAGCAGTGGTGGAATAATAGTTTTCAATGCTGCCGGTGCTGTCGTGGGTGGTCTGCAAACTGGTGCAGATGGCCTGCTTGGCAGCGTACAGTTCCTCCTGGGTAAAGTCCCCTGCACAAATGGCTCGCAACTGCTGCAAAACTTCTTCCTTCACCTGCTCAGCCATTTGGCAATCGATGCCTGCAGATACGGTCACAATGCCCTTACTGCCGTGATAGGAAGAGCCGATGTCATAGCAAAGGGACTGCTTTTCCCGAATCTGCATAAAGAGCTTGCTGGTCATCCCGCCCCCAAAGAGGGTGTTCACCACCTGCATAGCCGCAAATTGAGAGGTGCGCAGCGTCACCGGTGTCACAAAGCCCATGGAAAGTTTCCCCTGGGCAACCTCCAGGCTTTCCTCATAGTCTCCCCCACCGGCATCCTGAAATTCTCCTTGAGGGGGCAGAGGCACAAATTCCCGGGGCAGACCGGAGAGCATCTTCTTCAAAAGTTCTGCCACCTGACCGGGGTCTGCATTTCCTACATAGAAAATTTCCAGAGGACTTTCCCGCAGCACCTTTTCATAGTGGGCATACAGGCTTTCCGGAGTGATGGCCTGCACATCCTCCACCGTACCCATCCGGGGTACGCCCAGGGAATCCCCCTTGCACATCAGTTGGGTCAGCCGGGTGGCGGCATAGAGCCGCTTATCATTGCGCTGTGCCTCAATGGCGGCAATGAGATTCCGCTTTTCATTTTCCAAATACTCGGCAACAAACACCCCGTTTTCCAGAGCAGGCGCAAAGAAAAGTTCCCGGAGCATCCCCACCATAGGGGCTAAAACCGGCTCTCCACCCAGGGAAAAGCGGTCATCCAAAAAGGCGGTGTATAGGCCCGTGGTCTGATAATCTCCCACCCGGCGGCAAAGGGTGCCCACACTGGCGCCATAAAGCTCATCCAGGCGAATGGTCACCGCCCGGGCATCGGGATAGGTTTTTGTGCCCTGCAATAAAAGGGCCGGCAGCAAGGCATTCATTGCCGCCTCTTCCCGGCACATTTTTCTAACAAACTGCACACTGAGCCTTGCCTGCTTAAACCGGTTATCGGGATAGCATCGCAGCACAACGCCGGGCAGAATTTCCGTTTTTACAACCATAGTAACTCCTTTGTGAAAGGTACAATCTTGCTTTATTATATATCTTTTGCAGGCAAATAGCAACATTTTTCCTTTGCGCCTGGGGCTATATCCCGGAATGGCAAACGGAGAGAAGCAAGGTTCCTTCTCTCCGTTTTGTAAATCAATCTGTGCTTCCCAATTCCGGTTTATCCACAAACTCTACTGTGGGAACGGAAACTGCGCCCTCTGCGTCAAAAACAACCAGGGTATTTTGGCCTTCTTTCAGGAGAGCCTTGGGAACAAACAAGGTTTTCTGCGGCCCGATCTTCCAGTATCTTCCCAGGTTAAAGCCGTTCAGCACCGCAAAGCCTTTTCCAAATCCTTCCAAATTCAGGAATGTATCCCCAGGCTGGGAAATGGCAAAATCGAACTTATAGAACGGCAAACTTCCTGCTTCACAACCGGGCTTATATTCCAGGTTTTCCAAATTATCCATCGGCAGCGGATAGGCTTTCCAGCCGAAGTGGATTTTGTTATCCAGCAAAACTCTGCCCACCAGGCCCTTTTTGCGCATCATTTTAGGGCCGAAATTGGTTCTTCCCATGTTCTCCACCAATATGGAAAGGACGCTGCCTGCCTTGGCAGAAATGGTGGTAGTATAGGGCGGCTCATTCACATATAAGGTGGCAATGGGCTTGCCGTCCACAAAAATGCTTGCCCGGTCGCCGATCTCCTGGAAACTAAGGGGCGCATCGGTATAATCCCGGTTCAGGGTCGTTTCATAGAGGGTGTACCCATAGCCTACGCCGTAATACTCTGCGCTCATAGGCACTTCCGTTTCAATGGGCTTTGCAAGGCGCTCCTTGCTTTCAAACAAATCCGTGCAGGAAGTTGCGCTAATTTTGCCAAAAGCCTTCTTGGGACGATTGGCAGGCACAGGGGGCAGTTCCTTGCCCAAATGCTTTTGAATCACTTCCCGCACCGCATAATACTTAGGGGTCACATCCCCCGCTTCCGTCAGCAGGGCATCATAATCGTAGCTGGTCACATGAGGGGCAAAGGTTTCGTAGTGGTTTGCGCCGTTGGTAAAGCCAAAATTGGTGCCGCCAATGAACATATACATATTCAGGCTGCCCCGACTGAGCATATCGTCCACCGTTTTGGCGTAATCCTCTGCAGAAGTGGTGTGATGTTTTTCATCTCCCCAGGCGTCAAACCAGCCGTCCCACATTTCCATGCACATTTTCGGTGCATCGGGATACAGTTCATCGTGGGCTTTGAAGTTCTCCTCCACTCTACTGCCAAAGTTCAGCGTAGAAAAGCACCCTTCCACAGAGCCGTCGATGATTTCCGTCTTTTTGGTGCCATCGGATGTAAACAGAGGCACATCTATCCCCTGCTCCCTGTAGATCTGCACCAAGCTTCTCAAATATTCCTTGTCGTCACCATAGTAGCCGTACTCATTTTCCACCTGCAGCATAATCACATTGCCGCCATTGGTGCAGAGCATAGGCCTTACCTGCTCAAACAGCTTGGAAAGATACGCAGAAAACCGTTCCATATAGGCTTTATTTCTGCAGCGGATCTCCATATTGGGGATATTCTGCAGCCACCAGGGCAAACCGCCAAACTCCCACTCTGCGCAGATATAGGGGCCGGGACGAACAATGGCATATAAGCCATAGGATTTCGCTTTTTCCAGAAACCCTCTTACATCCAAAATCCCGGAAAAATCGTATTCCCCCGGCTTTTTCTCGTGCATATTCCAAGCGCAGTAGGTCTCCACGCAGTTGCACCCAAGGGCAACCAATTTTGCAAAAATATCGTCCCAGGTATCCGGGAGATTGCGGAAATAATGGACCGCACCGGACAGGATTTTCCTGGGTTTTCCGTCAATCAGGAAGTCTTTTCCAACAATTTCGAAGTTCATAGGCCACAAATCCATTCTAAAAGAGTTTGTGTATATTATATATCTCCTCTTTGCAAATAGCAATCGTTTTTTCCAGGGTCTTTCTTGCATCCCCATATTCAGCCACCATATAGGTGCAGGCAATTCTAACTCCTGCATCAAAATTGCCCAAAAATGGGGAAAAATCCATAAAATTGGTATTGTTTTCTGCGTTTTATGTTGAAAAACAGAACCACCCATGTTATAATGTATAAACCATGTAAAGTGATAAATTTGGAGAGAAAATTATGACCCACGATATTCAAAAAGCGAGCCTTTGGAAGCGCATTGCCGCCTGGTTTCTCGACCTTCTTTTTGTGGCTGCATTGGCCATCGGCTGCGGCTTTGCCCTTTTTTCAATTCTGGACTACGACGGCTATAATCAGACCCTGGAATCTGCCTACAGCAAGTATGAAACGCAGTATGATATTGTCTTTGACATCACCCGGGTAGAATACGAAGCCATGACAGCTGCGCAAAGGGAAACCTACGACGCCGCCTACAATGCACTGCTTGCAGATGAAGGCGCTATGAATGCTTATGATATGCTGGTAAATCTTTCCCTGGTGATCACCATCTGCAGCATCTTGCTGGCAATGCTGATCTGGGAATTGTTTATTCCTTTGTTCCTTGGCAACGGCAGGACCCTGGGCAAAAAGCTCTTCGGTCTTTGCCTGGTGCGAAAAGATGGTGCGCAGCTTAGCAATCTGCAGCTTCTCGCCCGTACGCTCCTGGGCAAATTTGCCGTCGAAACCATGATCCCCGTTTATGTGTTGCTGATGCTCTTCTGGGCCTCTGCCGGTCTGATCGAAATCGTCATTCTGTTTGGCCTGCCTGTGATTCAGTTCCTTTGCCTGCGCTTCAGTCATAACAACTGTGCCATCCACGATCTCCTCACCGGCACCGTGGTTACAGAAACAGCAAGCCTCTACTTTTTTGATTCCACCGAGGACTGATCGTTCATCAAGATAAGGTCGTCCACCGAACCACTAAAACTACAAGCGCCCTGCGGATTCCGCAGGGCGCTTCAGTCTGTCAAAAAACTTGTATTTGACAGACTGATAGAGGTCAAAGGAGCGCCAAAGACAAGCAACTCGACCCCGAAGTGTATGTGGATACTCGAGAGGAGAGAGTTGCGCAGTAAGTCAAAATGCCTTGCGTAGCAAGCCTTTTCACCTCATCCACCGCTAACGCGGTCCCCCTTCCCCACAAGGGAAGGGTTTAAAAGAAATGAAGTCACTATAAAATATTACTTGCATTTTGACGGTTTGGGGGTTCTTTGACACTCTGGAGCGCCCTGCGGATTCCGCAGGGCGCTCATTCTTTATCCTTATTCTTCTCTTTCTATTTCGCAGAGTGTTCATGGCTGCCTTTTTTCAGCATCCATGCTCTCACTTTCTTATTTTTACCGTTACAATAACGGGGTCATGGTCGGAGTAACGATGCTCTCCGTCCTCCTGCACGATCCGGTCATTCAGGAAGCGATGCTCCACCACATCCACCCGGTCTGTGTTGACGAAAATGTGGTCAATGTGCTGTTCCTCATTGCCCAGGATAATATCTGCAGGCTTATAAACGCCCTCAGCGGCCATCTGCAGCCACGGAGAGTTCTGCCGGCAGTTATAGTCACCGGTGGCAAACAGCAGGCTGTCGCCAGCCTTCTCTTCCCAGAAAGCACGCAGTTCCTTTGCCTGGGTGGTGCGGTGCTGGTCGCCCGCCTCCTGGCTGACTTTTCCATTCTCATCCCAGTCGATAGACCAATGGGTGTTGGTCATCACCACAGTTTCACCGCTCTGCTTATCCTGGAATTTCGCCCACTGGTAGTGGCGCTCCTGCAGCTCTGTAGAGGAATATCTTTGGCTGCCGGTCTCCAAAAGTTCAAAGCGATCCGCCTTATACAGAATAATAAGGCCTGCGCTGTTGGATACCCGTCCTGCGGGATACCGGGAAGCCTGCTCATCGTACGCCTTTTCCGCGCCGATGGTGACCGCCTTATACACGCCGTCACGCTCGATCTTCTGCACAAAGAAGTTTTGCCAGTCATAGTCGTGGCTGCCTGCTTCCTGCAGACCGATCAGGTCCATGCCGGATGCATTCAAATATTTCTGCATATGCTGGGCGCGGACTGCCACAGGCAAATAGCCATCATAGCCATCAATACCCAGTATATTAAAGCTCATGCATTTGATTTCCACGGTTTTTCCTCCCCTATCGCACCCAAGCATCAAACCGCTGATCAGCAGCAAGTAAGCCGCAAGGGCGCTGATTATCATGATTGTTTTTTTCTTCATAGAACCTCCGCCACAACACAGCTTACGCCGCCCATCTGAAGGCAATTTCCTTCGATTTTCACATTATGGCTCACAAGGATCTGTTTGACAGAGGGAATATCACAGCTTTTTTCTTCTGCCGAAGGGTTCAGAGCAATCAGGAATTTCCGTTCGCCCACCGCTCTTTCATACACAAAAGGATACCCTTCCGCAAGGATCTTCAAATTGGACACATCGGAAAATCCCGGATTCTGTGTGCGCAGCTTCACCAGCCGTTTCACCAGATTCAGCAAGGATTCCTCGTCCTGCAGCTGCCCTTCCACTGTGGGTGCATCCGCCTTGGCATCGGTGGGCAAATAGGGTGTATCACTGCAGGAAAAGCCGTGATTCTTCTGATCGTTCCACTGCATAGGTGTACGGGCACCGGTGCGGACATAGCCGCCTTCCTTGGAGGGCAGACCTTTTATGAAATCCATTCCGATCTCATCGCCATAGTAAACGAAAGGCACACCGGGCATTGTCAGGATAAAGGTCATTGCCACCTTCATATCTTCCTGTGTGCGTCCGTAGCCGATTCTGGGCATATCGTGGTTTCCGGTGATCAGGCCGATGGTGCCATCTTCCCCGATCTTTTCAAGCTCTGAAAGAAAATGCCTCAAAAATGTATGGATATCCCCTTTTCCTGCTTTATCAAAATAGCTGTAGCCTATGTACTCTTTGGTTACATTTCTTCCCTCTTCATGTCTGAAAAGAGAGGTGTAGGCCGGATCATAGCAATGAAGCAGGAAATCACAGTCAAAGCCGGTCCAAACTGCTCTTGCAGGCTTGCCCCATTCGGATACAAGAATAAAATCGGGGTCTTTTGCTTTCACATGGGCTTTCAGTTCGTGCCAGAATTCCCGGGTAATATTGCCTTCCTTATCCCCTTTGATCAAGGTGGACGCCAGGTCCACACGGAAGCCGTCTACGCCCATATCCATCCAGAAGTACATGATCTTTTTCAGTTCTTCTTTGGTGGCGATGCAGTCCGGGTGGTCAACCGGCAGCTGCCAGGACTCCGTAGGATTTGCATAACCATAGTTTAGTGAAGGCTGTGACCAAAAGAAATTGGGGATATAATTGCCATCTCTTTGCCTGTACCCACGGATGCCGGGGCCAGCCTCAAAGGTACCATTCGTCCAAATATAGCGGTTGGTGTATTCGTTTACTTCGTCCTTTGCCGATTCCTGAAACCAAGGATGGTCAATAGAGGTATGACCGGCTACCAGATCATAGATGATCTTAATGTCCCGGTTATGTGCCTGACGGCAGAACTCCTGAAAATCCTCGTTGGTTCCATACCGGGGCGCAACTTTATAGTAGTCTGTGATGTCATAACCGGCATCCCGGAAGCTGCTGTCGTTGACAGGATGGAGCCAGATCACATTGAAGCCGCATTCTTTAATGTAGTCCAACTTTTTGATCAAACCCTGCAGATCACCAATGCCGTCTCCATTGGAATCATAAAAGGACTGGGGATAGACCTCATAAACAACTGCGTTTTTAAGCCAATTTTCCATTTTTTCTCCTATCAGGTTTGGATAGCTCCGAGGATAACCCCGGAGCTATCATGTTTTACTTTATGCCCAGTGTTTTTGCCCAATCCTTGCTTAGACCAAAGATGGTGAAATCCACTGTAGGATTGGTAGACTCCATGGTCAGGCTGCCGCCGTTCTTATCCACATAGGAGAACAGGCCTCTTTCCAAAACCACTGCATCCACGCCCTTCACCAGGAGGTGTTTGCCCTTGCACAGTGTATCATTGACGTAAACACCAATCACTGCGTCCAACCGGCCTTCTACTGCTTCTACTACATCAAAGGTCACACGGTAATCAAATGCTTTGCCCTGGAAAGTGGTCATGCCCACTTCTTCGGGGGTAACTCTTGCCAGTTGCATCTGCACACCGTCTGCGTGTACAAAGGAAATAGCCAGTTCGCCGTTTGCATTCAAATCCACACGAAGTCCGGCCCATTGCTTACCGCCGATATAGAAGCAGTTGTCATTCTTCTTTTCTGTTTCGTCGGAGAAGGTCAGCACTGCGGAGAAAGCGGTGTTGTTGTAATTAGCACCTTCGTAGACAGAGAATCTTGCACCGTAGTCAGATCTTGTCTTGTCTGCCATGATGAAATCTCTCAGGGTGAGATTTTCATAGGCATTTGCGCCAATGCGGATCTCACCGTCGGAAGGAATCACAGACATACTTCTTGTCAGCACAGAAGCATCCACATCTTCCACCAGGAAGTAGCCGTAGCCGGAAAGTGTGCCGTTTACAAACACACCCAGTTTCAGGTTGGTCTTTGTGCCTTCCTTAATGAATTCCATGGTGGTACGAAGCTGCACTGCACGATTTGCAGGGATCTTTACTTCACCGATGGCAACGGATGTACCGTCGGATCTCACATGGGAGACCTTCAACACGCCCTCACCGGCATAAGTAAATACAATGCCCTTGCCTTCCTTGCCGTAGGCAATGGAAGTGCCCTTGCCGAAGGTGACTTCGGTGGTAATGGCAGTGCCATTGAGGCTGTCGCTGCCGGCTTCCCCATTCACAGCAGCCGTATAAACGCCCTTGTTGATGCCCAGATCTGCATTGGTCAGTTCCTGGATGCGCACGGAGGAGAACTGTGCAAAGCCCTGGCTGCCGCCGTTAAAGTTCACGCCGGTGCTCAGGGTCTGCGCTTCACCCGGAATGTAAATGTAATTGTTGCAGTACAGCACGCCGTCGAAGAATACACCCAGCTTGATGTCGTCCTTTTCGCCGTCGTTGTCGCAGTCTACAAATTCGGTGCTGATCTGCAGCAGGAAGTTCTTGCCTGTGAAGGTATCACCCAAACCTGCCACCCGGGAATTGAACACAAAGAAGTTCAGGCCGATGGAGGTCAGCACATTGGGTTTTTCCTCTGCAGGAACACCCAGTTCGTTGCCCAGCACCAGGGTGCCGTTAGATTCCAGACGCAGACCCATGCCGGAATAGCCGTTTGCTGCGCCGGGGGTGCAGCCCAAATGCAGGCGGGCGCCGGCGGTGTTAAACTGCACATTTGCGCTGAAGAGGGTCTTATCCAGGCTTTCAATCCGGGCGAAATTGCCGTAAGTAAAGGTATCGCCATCGGGAATATTGCCGTCAGACAGGGTAATGTCTGCAAAATCCACAGGAAGGGTGTTGATCTTCCACTGACCCACAGAGACCACACCAACACCGCAATCATTTGCAGAATCGTAGGTGTGCAGACAACGGGTCAAATCGGACAGCAGCACATTACGGGCATAGATATATTTGCCTTGCTTCAACACACCATTGACCCAAATACCGATCTTCAGGTCGGTAGTGGTGGCGGTGGTGTTTTCATACTTCACAGAAATGGCAATTTCCAGATCCTCGTTTTCTCTGAGCTGCACATCGGAATAGCGCTGGGTCAGGTTGCAGAGGGTGCTGTCGTCAATGCCGGAGCCGTCGGAAATAACATTTAGATTAATGTTGCCTGCGCTGTCCGGAACAATACCGATGGCCCACCAATCAGGTCTGCCCAAATAGATATTGCCGAACTGCTTTGCCTTTTCCATGCTGGGGAAATTGTATTTTCCCTGGAACAAAATGCCGTCCAAAGTGCCGGGCAGTGTGGCGTAGGTAACCTTTTCGCCAGTCTTGCCGGAAAGGATCTGACCATCCATTGCGCCGAAATCGGCGAAGGTCAGCTTTTCGTAATCCACTTCTTCAGATTCAGAAAGCAGAACATCGGGAAGCACATAAGTCTTGCCTACAGATGCCACCTTCAAACCGGCATTGCTGTCGGTGTCATAAGTATGGAAGCAACGGGTCAGGTCAGCCAGGGGCACATCTTTTGCAATAATGTAGCCGCCATTTTGCAGAACACCGTCAAACCATACACCGATCTTCAAATCGGTCTTGTCGGCACGCTTGTTTTCATACTTTATGGAAATGGCAATTTCCACTTCCTTACCACGAAGCTGGACATTGGGATTGTTTGCTGTCAAATTGGTAAGGGCAGTATTCTCAATGGTGCCGCTGGGGACACTCAGCATAATATTGCCTGTGCCATCCATGGTCAGGCCGATAGCCCACCAGTTTGCTCTGCCCAAGTAAATGCTGCCGGGCTTTGCAGATGCTTCCATTGTGGGGTATGTGTATTTACCCTGGAACAGGACTTCATCCAGATCACCCTCCAGTGCAACGGAGGATACAAAGTGCAGGCCGTTACCCTGGGTCAGGATGTTGCCGTCTTCAATTTCGAAATCTGCAAAGGTCAGCTTTTCATAGCCTGCTTCTTCAGATTCAGACAGCAACACATCGGGAGGTGTGTAGGTCTTGCCGATAGATGCAACGTTTATCACGGAACTACTATCGGTGTCATAAGTATGGAAGCAACGGGTCAGGTCAGCAAGGGGCACATTTTTCGCGATAATGTAGCCGCCATTTTGCAGGACACCGTTAAACCACACACCGATCTTCAGGTCAGTCTTGTCGGTGGTTTTGTTCTCATACTTAATGGAAATAGCGATTTCCAGATCAGAATTGTTACGAAGCTGGACATTGGGATTGTTTGCTGTCAAATTGGTAAGGGCAGTATTCTCAATGGTGCCGCTGGGAACACTCAGCATAATATTGCCTGCGCCATCCATGGTCAGGCCGATAGCCCACCAGTTTGCTCTGCCCAAGTAAATGCTGCCGGGCAGCAGGGAAGCTTCCTTTGTGGGGTACAAGTACTTACCACGGAACAGGATTTCATCCAGATCCCCTTCCGGCACAACAGTGGAAACAAAGTGCTTGCCACTTCCCTGAGCCAGAATATCACCATCAGCAATGCCAAAATCCGCAAAGGTCAGCTTTTCATAGTCATTTTCTGCAGACTCAGACAGCAGAACATCCTTGGGCTCAGGCTCTGGCTCAGGTGTTACCTCATCCTTCACAGATGCCACCTTCAGGGTAGAATTGCCATCGATGTCATAAGTATGGAAGCAACGGGTCAAGTCAGCAAGGGGCACATTTTTCGCGATAATGTAGCCGCCATTTTGCAGGACACCGTTAAACCACACACCGATCTTCAGGTCAGTCTTGTCGGTGGTTTTGTTCTCATACTTAATGGAAATAGCGATTTCCAGATCAGAGTTGTTACGAAGCTGGACATTGGGATTGTTTGCTGTCAAATTGGTAAGGGCAGTATTCTCAATGGTGCCGCTGGGAACACTCAGCATAATATTGCCTGCGCCATCCATGGTTAAGCCAATGGCCCACCAGTTGGCTTTGCCCAAATAGATGCTGCCGGGCTGCAGGGAAGCTTCCTTTGTGGGGTACAAGTACTTACCACGGAACAGGATTTCATCCAGATCCCCTTCCGGCACAACAGTGGAAACAAAGTGCTTGCCACTTCCCTGAGCCAGAATATCGCCGTCCGCCACGCCGAAATCGCTGAAGGTCAGCTTTTCGTAGTTGTTTTCCGGGGAGTTGGCCAGCAAAGTGCCCGTAGGCTCGGGATCAGGAGTAACCCCATCCTTCACAGATGCCACCTTCACAGCGTTATTGTTGTCAGAGTCCGTGGTGTGGAAGCAACGAGTCAGGTCGGTCAGTGTCACATTGCGAGCATAGAGGTATTTATTCTGCATCAGCACACCATTGATCCACACACCGATCTTCAGGTCGGTGGCGGTAGCAGTGGTGTTTTCATACTTCACAGAAATGGCAATTTCCACTTCTTCGCCCCGAAGTTCCACAGGGCTATTCAGGGTCATATTCCGGTCATCGCCCTTTTCTATGACAGAGCCGCCCACAGAGGTGGAGATCACATCCAGCAAAATATTGCCTTGGCTATCTGGGGTAATGACAATGCCATAATACTTGGCAAGGCCCAGGTAAATATTACCGAACTGCTTGCACTCCTCCATTGTGGGGAAATTATACTTGCCCCGGAACAGGATTTCATTCAGATCGCCTGCCGGTACAACATCGGAAACAAAGTGCAGGCCTTTTCCCTGGGTCAGAATATCGCCGTCTGCGATGCCAAAGTCAGAGAAAGTCAGCTTTTCATAGTTATTTTCTTCGGACTCAGACAGCAGCACATCCTTCTTTTCGGGCTTGATCTCGCCCTTGACGGATTTCACCGTTAAAGAAGCATTGGAGTCAGAATCATAGGTGTGGAAACAACGAGTCAGGTTGCTCAGGGGTACATTGGTTACATAAATGTAGCCAGCAGGTTGCAACACACCGTTAATCCAAGCACCGATTTTCACATCGGTGGTGGTAGAAGTTGTATTTTCATACTTGATGGAAATGTCGATCTCCACTTCCTGGCCCCGCAAGTCGATAGGGCTGTTGGCCGTCAGGTTGGTAGCTGCCGGGTTGGTGGTGGTAGCAGAACCATTGCTGATGATACTCAGCAAAATGTTACCACTGCCATCCATGTTCAGGGAAACGCCATACCAATTGGCAAGACCCCAATAAATATTGCCGGGCTTCAGAGACTCTTCCTTGGTGGGATAAGTATACTTACCACGGATCAGAACCTCATTGAGATCTCCTTCCAGCACAGGGGAAATGAAGTGCTTTCCACTTCCCTCGGTCAGAATCTCGCCATCGCCCACACCGAAGTCGGAGAAGGTCAGTTGTTCGTAGCTGGCTTCCGGAGAATTTGCCAGCAAAACCGGTTCTGCCTCTGCAGATACGGTATAAGCCATAGGCTCTACCAGTGCCATCAAGGACAGCACCATACAAACTGCCAGGGTCATAGATAAAATGCGTTTTACAAAACTTTGTTTCAACATAAATTTATTCCTCCCCTTCTGCAGTTTAATTCTCGATGACGATCAGAACGCCTTCGCCGGCGCCCATTGTCAGTGTCAGGCGGTCAACATCCACATAGGATGTTTCGCCCTTCTGGATCACGCGCATATTGTAGTCGCCGTAGAAATCCAGAGTGATGTTCTGGGCATATTCGGTATCATAGTTTACAACATAGAATGCAGATTTGCCCAGGTAGTTAAAGCAGCCTACCATGCTTTCGCCGGTAATGCTTTCCAGTTCTCTCCAGGAAGTGCCTTCCAGCACATACTCTACCTTGTCGAAGTGGCCGTTCATGCTTTCGCCGGAGAGGAGAACGCCCTTATTCACAGAGTTCATCAGCACTTCGTCCACAGCCACGATCTGCTTGTTGGCTTCCTTGGCATAGTACCACCAGCGGTTCTTATTGCCCCAGGAGCCGATAAGACCATTCCGCTCAAAGTCCAGCTCATCGGTGGAGGTGTAAGCGAAGTGCGGGGGCTGCAGCACAGGGAAGTACTGAATGCCCTTGGAGCCATAGGCCAGAGCGGTGCTTACCAGCCAGTAGAAAGAGCCTTCCTCCGGATAGTAGCCATTGGTGTCAAAATGCTCCTTGTTGTCGTTCCACTGAGAACCGGCCTGGACGAAGGTCCAGAAAGGAATGTTTGCCTCTTCCGCATTCTGGCGGATCACAGACATATTCTGGAACCACACATTGGCATTTTCCAGAGAATTGTTCTCCATAAAGGGATAGATGTCATAGGACAGGAACTTGGTGGGGCAAGTGTCGATGAATTCCTGGACATACTGCTCATACAATTCCATACCCAGATCATTCAGACGGAACAGGTTGCCGTAGGAAGGAACATCCAGGTCGTACAAATTCTGGAAGGTGGGAGAATACAGCGCCATACGGTGGGGATCGTGCTTATTGTAAACATCGCTGGAAGGTTCGTCCTTCACATACACGCCCACGCAAGCGTTGTGGTTCACATAGTTGTTGATCCGTTCGTCCAGTTCTGTCTTGGTCAGGGCATTCTCACCGGTGCTGTTGGAAATCAAAGCGTCCACAACATAGATGCCGATGCCGTACTTTTCGCCCAGATCCAGCAATTTCTTGGTCAGCTCCGGGTAAGAAGCATAGTCTGCACCGTTGGAGGAGATCACATTGATGCCACATTCTTGCACCATCTGCATAAATTCGTCAGTAATGCTCTGGGGAATGCTCTGTCCGTTGGTGGAATAGGTGTAAACCTGAGGGCCGTTAAAGCCGATGATAGGCATCACATCGGTACCGCCAATGAAGTCGTAGGAGAAATTGACCACTTCTTCCAGTTCCATAGGTTCGATGGAAGGGGCTTCTTCCTCGCCGCAGGCGGTCAGCAAAGAGGCTGCCATCACAACGCAAAGCACAAAACATGCAATGCGGCTAAATTTCTTGTTTTTCATTTTATGCAGCCTCCTTCTTCCCTTTTTTGCGCAGACAAAGTTTCATAACAATGCTTGCAAGCAGCAGGGCGGCGCAGCCGATAGCCGTAAAGACCACGGGCTGCCAGTTCATGGGTTCTTCTGCGGCCTCTTCCTGGGTGGGGCGGAATACCTGCTGGGCAGGCTGATAATCAAAGTCATCCTGGGTAATGGTGGCACCGGCAAATCCGGTGTCGATCACATTGCCGTTGTCGTCCAGGTTGGTCACTTTAAAATTGTCGATGGCAAAATTGGCATCGTTTACGCTCCAGATCTTAATGAAGCCAATGCGGAAGTCCTCGTAATAGGTCTTGGCAAGGATGTCATACTTGGTGTCATCCAGCGCCTTGATGCCTACTTCCAGATAACCATCCACCATTCTGACCAGCACAGAAAAGCCTTCATCGCTTGCAGGGTCAAAATACCCCTTGTTGCCGTAGTTTGCTCTGAACTTTTCGGGGGTGTGGTTCATACCGTGAACCGTGTCCTTGGTAAAGCGGATCGCTTCCACGGAAGTGGCATAGCCGAAGCCGTTGAAATCCACAGAATCATCACCCACGGATACCAGGAATTCTGCCGTAGGTGCGGCAACCATATTGCCGGATCCGTCCTTCACCATATTACGCAGGTAATAGGGCACATCGAAGGTCAGTTCAAAATTGGAATAGGCATATTCTGTGCCAAAGTAGGTCAACTTTGCGTTGTGGAACATCAGCACATTGTTGCCGTCCAGCTCCTCTACTGCCACGTAGGCAGGATAGCGAACGCTGGAAATAAAATTGGTGGTAAACCAATTCTTGTTGAAAACTTCTGATTCAAAATCTTCTGCTACATTGGGGTTTTCCGGTCTTTCGTATTTTGTGAAGGCTGCTTCACATGCAGCGATCTGCGCGCCGCAGGCTCCCGTTTGCAGGAAACCAATACGTCCCTCCAGATCTCCCTCGATCACCGCTGTGCAAACAACGCGGCCGTCAATGCTGACCTTGATCTGATTATCGGAGGTGGCAACAACGGAAAGTGTAAAGTCTTTATCCAGCTTAACGCCGATGCTTTTCGGTGCAACCACAGTACTGGGCACGCCTTCGGCATTATAGGAAACCACGCCAAGCTGCAGGGCGCCGTTATTCGTAATTTCGATCTGAATGTTTCCGGCTTCTTCGCTGAAGGCTTCGATGCTGTCAAGACCCATTGCAAAAATGAACTTATCATTCTGCGCCAGCTGGGTGAGCCGAAGCTTTGCGCTGAGTTCAAACATCACCTTGTTGATCGTATCCTTTTGTACCAGTATTTTGGAGATCACACGGGTACTAAGCATATCATCCGCAGGAAGGATCAGCTTGCCATCTTCCACATAGGTGCTGTCTTCTGCATCAAACCAATCGGTGCTGTTTAATTGTCCGTCCGTGAGAAGAGAAACATTTTTATTGACTGTGCCTGCCTGAGCAAGCATAACAGGGGTGATTACAAATACGGCGATGAGGAGCAATGCGATTCTTTTAATTGCTTTCATCCTTATCCCACCCTTTATTATTTAATATTGGCCAACCACTTGTTTTCGTAGTTATCGTTTACCTTTGCAACAATCTCTTCCCAGATGGCGTCAGCACTCTTGCGGTCAGCCTTGTTGGATGCACACAATCTGGAAACATAGGGAACGTCCGCAAACTTGGTAGCGCCGCCGGCCTTGAAAATATCGTGTCTGGAAGCCACATAGTAGCAAGGCATTGCCACAGCCTCTTCCATGATTTCCACCTGGCTGATCTGGAATGTATTCCAGTCAGACATATCCAGGGAGCCATTGGACAATGTCATAGGCATGGGGTTTTTCAGGGCTTTGGCATAAATGCGATAGCCTTCATCGGAATACAGGAAGCTGAGGAAGGCCTTTGCGCCTTCGATGTTTTCACTGTAGTTGGGGATACAGCCGTGTTCACCGGAGAAGTTGGAAGCAACGGTGCAGCGGGCAGTGTAGATGTAGTCCCAATCTTCCTTGGAAACGGTCAGACCATCCACATTGTAGCCCTCACCGGACTGATAGTCCTCCAGCGTCTTAACGCCATCGAGCACATTATCAATGGCAGTGATCACCTTACGCAGGTTGGCATCGGACTTCACAGTCGTCAGCTTGTCAACAACCGCAGACAGCACCGGCGTGCGCATCATTGCAAAGTTCTCCATGCTGTCCTCCACAGATGCCATTTCGTTGGCGATCCAGGAGCCGTTGACCATCATGGCCGCCTTGTCGTTGAGGAACATGGTCTGTACAGTTACGTGGTCCTTGGAGTTGGAGCCATCCATTACATAATCCACCGTCAGGATCTTCTCCAGCGCCTTCAGCACCAGATAACGGCCGTCCTTGGTAGTAAACACATCCTTGCTGGGGCTGACGCCATTGGCATCGGTGCAGGAATAGAAGTCTTCTGTGTATTTTTCTCTGTCGTACTGATAGATCAGGGCATCCGTCAGGTAGCCGTAATAGCCATCAGGGCTAAAGTGGCAAAGGGGTGTGATGCCGGCGCTGTAAAGCTTATCGCAGGCAGCAGCCAACTCGTTGGTGGTACGGGGCAATTCTGTAATGCCTGCTTGTGCAAACAACTTCTTGTTATAAACGATGCCCACAACACCGCCGCCGTAGGTCAGCTGATAATAATGTCCGTCAGCAGCCTGTGCGTTTTTCAGATAGTTGGCATTGAACTTTTCGATCAGGGGCTTGCTGTCGCCGTCAGCAGTGGCGTAGATCACATCGTCCAAAGCAATAAACTTGGAGGTATCTGCTCTTTCAGAGGTGAAGTACAGGTCCACAGTGTCACCGGGCAGTTCCAAGGTGGAATTGATGGTGGCTGCAGAAGCAGATGCGGTGTAATATGCGTAATACTCGGGGTACTTGGCATTGAAAGCCGCAATTACATCCTTCAGCCATTGGTCGCCAAGGCCGGCATTCCAGTAAGCAATTTCAATATCCTTGGTGGCATCGCCGGTGCCTTGGGGCTTGCCGCTGCCGCAGGCGGAGAAGGTGCCTACGCACATAACAATCATTAAAATCAGGGCTACAAGTCTTTTTACGTTTTTCATTTTTATTCCTCCTATTATCCTTTAATGCCGCCTGCAGATACATTGGTGGTGATCACCTTGTTGAACAAAGCAAACAGCACCAACGCCGGGATGGAAACCAATACGCAGGCCGCGAAGAGAATATCCAGTCTTGCGCGGTAAATCATTTCCGTATTGAACTGATAGATACCGACGGGCAACGTAGGCAAATTGGGCAAATACAGCAAAGCGCTTTCATAGTTGTTCCAGGAAGCCAGCCAGGTGGTCAGGAACAATGCGCCAAAAATAGGCTTGGCCTGAGGCAGCATCACCTTAAAGTAAAGTCTGAAAGGCCCGCAGCCATCTATCGCTGCCGCTTCTGCATAGGTCCAGGACATATTCTTAAAGAAGGCCCGGAAATACAGGAAGCTGCCGGTCATACCTGCCGCAGAGCAAATAATGTGCCAGTAAGAGTCTACCAATCCCAAATTGCGGTACAGCGCATAAGTAGCGCCGCCTGCACCGTAAATGGGCAGAACCATAATCACCAGAATGATGGTGTAGGGCAAATTGCTGCCGGGGAACTTATACATGGTGCAGCAATAGGCAAAGGTAATGGTCACAAAGGTTTGCAGCAGTGAACCACCAATGGAGAAGAAGCAGCTGTTGAAAAGCATTTCCCAGAAGCCGTGTCCATTGACTTCCAAGGAGGTCACCACTTCCACAAAGTGATCCCAGTTCCACTTTTGAGGCAGTGCAAAGGGGTTCATAACGATTTCCGTATGGGTCTTGCAGGCGGACATCACCGCCCAGAAAAACAAATACACATAGGAAAATGCCACAAGGGCAAAAAGGACAGACACAAAGGCATGCAGAATGGCTTCACCGGGACTCTTTCGCTTAAAAATTTTCAATTTCTTCATAGTCAGCCTCCCCTTAGTAATCCACATCCTGGAAAGCCTTGTCGGTGTACTTGCGAACGACCAGCGCAATTCCTACGGAAATCACGGTCATCACAATGCCCACCGCCGACAGATAGTTATACACGTTGGATGTATATTTCGTGCCGGAGCTTTCAATCAGCATCTTATAGAGCCAGGCGCTCAAAGTCATTGTTCCGTAGTCGCCCCCGGTAAGCAGGTAAACCTGGCCGGTTGCGCCCAGAACGCCGCAGGTCGTCAGCACCATTTTCAGTGCTACCGTAGGCCATACCATAGGTACAACGATCTTTGTAAATTCAGTGAACCAGTTGACACCGTCCAGACGTGCCGATTCCAGCACATCTTCGGGCAGTCTTGAGAAGGTGCCGCCCCAAATGATCAGGTCTCCGGGGAAACCCAGCCAAATCATATTAAACCAAATGGCATAATTTGCGAACCGGGAATCCGCCAACAGCTCCGGTGTATTTTCCAGACCCAACACACTCTGTACAAATTGGGCGATAAAGCCTTCGGTGTCTACCATTCTGGTAAAACACATTGCCACGCACACGGAAAACAGGATAGAGGGCAGGAAGAACAGGATTCTGTAAATTTTGTGGCCCGGTACTTTCTTATAAATGAAATAAGATACGAATACCCGGGGAATAAAGCAGAGCAAGGAGATGAAGAATGTGATCAAGGTGTTCTTCAGTGCCACCCGTATGGTGGAGGTGGGCAGCTGAAATTCCGTCCACAATCTTTCGAAGTTCGTCAAGGAGAGATTGCCTTCAGAGTCCTGGAAGGCCATAACCACAGAAGATGCGTTGGGATACACATAGAATACCAGCCAGTTGATAACAGGGACAGCGCAGGCAAATAGGATAAAGAAGATCAGACTCTTATTTTTTCTATTGAGTGTTCTTATCACGCTTTACGCCTCCTTTAATAATCAACACGCTGCCAACGATGGCTATTAATGCAAGCACAGCACAGATACTGATCACAAGAATATCCACACCATTGTCATCTTCCACCTGCACATTTTCTTCTGCAAGATAGGTGATGCCTGCGCCGTTTGTCCACTTGGCATACACAGTGTTGGACTCTGTTACCACAGCATCAAAATCGTAAGCCGTGCCGTCTGCGGTGCACCAGGACACAAAACTGCAGCCATCCAGCACCGGATCAGCAGGCTTCTGTACCTTATAGCCATTTGCCATATCCAGGGTCTGAATCACATCTTTGCTGCCATTGCCGGCAACAAATTTCACCTGATAGGTGCCTAAACGCTTAAATTGCTGTGCATTCTGTGCGGTAAAGCCTCTGAACAAGTAATCATAGGTCAGGCTTTCCTCACCCAGCACGATGGTGATCTGATTGTCCCGGATGCTGTAAGTGCCTTCCAGCTTCTGACCGTTTGCTTCATAAGTAAGGGTCTGATCGGCATAAAGGGTGTAGATCGCACCGGTTTCCTGGCAATAATAAACCGCTTCACAGCCGGCATAATCTTCCAGGGCACCGAAGTGCTGGATGCGAACATCCCGGTTGTTGCTCTGTACGGCCAGGTTATTCTTATTGCCATCATAGATCTTCACATTTTCCAAAATGAAAGAGGTTTTGTCCTCCTGACCCGTACCGAACCACAGAGAGAAGTACTCTGCATTCTTTTCATACGCGCCGGAAACCAGGGGGAATACCTTGGTGGTGGTCTTGCCGTCCTTGGTGATCTGGGCGTAGGCAGTAAAGCCATGGTTGCCCTTTTCCAGAACGATCATATACGTTGCACCCACCTGCAGCAGCATGGGGGTCTCCCCTTCTGCCAGGGTCTGGTACTTCAGCATACCATTAGAGTGCGGATAGGTATTCTTGGGATAGTCAGACAGAGCAATACCGGATTGCTTGCTGACAGAATTTGCTTCTGCCACGGTGTATTCAATATACATTCTGTCCGTTGTCAGAGGCTTTTCGTTGGAGATGGCCAGATTGACCATATCGTTGGCTTCCACAGTATAGCTGTGATCGATCTGGGTATCTGCCTTCACTTCGTCGCACTTAACCACATTGGCCAGGGATCTGGGAGACCATACGCCCAGGTCCTTGCCGTTGGCATCATAGAAACGCACGTCGGTCAGATGGGCTTCGGTAACGCCATCGCCAAACCACAGGCCGAAGTAGCCGTAATTTTTGCCATTGCTTTCTCCGTCAGCGGCCTTTCCTTCGATAACGAAATATTCAGAGGAATTGCCCTTTGCTCTGGCAGCCAAATAGCGGTAGCCGGATTCTGTAACGGTAAATTTCACAAAGTATGTATAGCCTTCCATCAGCAGCTCGGGAGTTTCTTTTTCAGATTTTCTCTGCTGATAATACAGAAGACCGCTTCCCTCGGTATAGGGGAATTGGAGTTCCGGGGCATTGGTGCCCAGGAAGCCGTTTTGAGAGCCGCTGGAGGTAACACTTTCCACCGTATAGGTCAAAAAGTACTCCGTACCAACTGTGTTGCCCACCGTTTCCTTGTTGCACAGGAAGGAACTGTGTCTGCCAGTGTAGAAGACCTCATATTCCTGCTTGGAGACTGTAACCGCTTCCGCCTTCATTGTGCCTACGCCCATGACGCCCACAATACCGAGAAGCATTACAACTGCCATTAGGAATGCCTGGATTCGTTTCATATCAACACGCCTTTCTTTTCAAGTTTCTCGAGAAATTACATAATATTGGCCGTATAGGCCTTGTCCCAGAAGCCGTAAAGCAGAGGTTTTTGGCAGAAGACATCGCCGTTTCCTTCAAAGTCCAGGCGCTTTTCCTCCAACTCCTCAATTTGCTGTACTTCCCCGGCTGCAAAGGCCATCAGTCGCTGCCTGCAATGGCAAATGCGCTGCTTCAGGCCGCCAATGCGCATGTCCTGCACCTCAAAGCCAAAGCCTTTGTTTTCTATGTGCCACTGTTTGCGGTAGGCCTCATAAAACACTTCCAGTTTTTCTTCCACTGCTTCATAGTCTTTGATGACCGCCTGCAAAGCCTGCAGATCCTTGCTGTGGTAGGCCGTCCGGGTTCTTTCTCCCAAGCCTGCCTTGATGCAGAGTACCTCGCTTAGAGCCTTTTGGGTCTCAAACAGGTATCCGTACCGGTGATCCGTGGAGACCTGACTTAACTTTTCGGCGCACAGAGCGTAGGAATCGCCCTCTGTTCCGTCCAATGTGGAATCCATCAGGCCAATAAAGGGATCGTTATACAATAAATATTTATCTGCGGTATATAGACCCATATCCCGCCCGTTGGGACTGTCCGGCAGATCCAGCAGCATGTAATGCTCCCAGGAAATGCCATACTTCTCTTCAAAGGCTTTATGGATCTGCGCTTCGTCCGTAATGCCCTTATAAAGCTGCGCCGCATAGAAAAGGGACGGCAGCAGAGCATACTTGGAACATTCCGAGCCGTTATCTCCCCAAATAGCGAAGAATAGATCCCTCACTTCATTCATTTCACAGGCGGTTATAACAGACTTAATGTGCTGGAGGCTGTACTTGTTTCGGGGGGTCAGCGCCAGCCAGGAGCGAAATGCGCCGGTATACCAGCAGTTTTCTCGGATGCGATTGTGGGACTTGATCCGTCCATCGTAAAATTCCACAGTAGGCTTATCATATTCCCAGCAGACGATCTCCACATTGTCGGGGATCTGCTGGCAAATGGTTCTGTCAAAGTCCTCCGGAAGATTTTCGTGCTTGCCGGGGCCCATAAGAGAGTGGAACATATCGCCCCAAACCAAAATAGTCTTATCATACTTCTTAGCAATTTCCGCTACCCGCTTGATGTGGGAAACGAACATTTCAGCCACATTGCAAATGCCGTGGATATCCTGGTATTTGCCTCTGCCCAGGCCAACGGCTTCATCCATACCCACGTGGACATACTTGGAAGTGTGGGTCAGACAAACAGTTTTAAACATATCCTCGATCAGTGCATAAACTCTCTCGTCCCCCACCAGAAGGAAATCCTTTTGGTCGATCATAGGTAAGTAAGCAGGCCAACGGGTAATACCGTTCAAATGGGCAAGGGTCTGAATGTTGGGAATCAGTTCCATGCCCTTGGATTGGCAATAGGCATTGATTTCCTGCATCTGCGTGATGCTGTATCTACCACGCATATAGCCGAAATAAGGCTGATTAACTACCTCATAGGTATCCTCCGTGTAGAGCATCAGCATATTGTAGCCAAGATCTGCAGTCAGATCGATCCACTGCTTCACACTGTCCACAGTCATCACCGCATTTCTGGAGCAATCCAGCATGGTGCCAAACCAGCGGCGTTCTGTTTTTTTCATAAATTATCGCACCCTTCCGTCGGTGATTTCTTTTTATCCTTGTGCAAGTGGCTTGCAACAAACCACTTGCACAAATCTAAAAAGGGGTAGCCAGAGCCCACAAAAGCCGATAAGACAAGCAACTCGACCCCGAAGTGTATATAGATACTCGAGAGGGGAGAGTTTCGCAGTAAGTCAAAATGCCTTGCGAAGCAAGTTTTTGCCCCTCAGCCATCAAAAATCAGAGATTTTTGCCATGCCCCCTTAGGGAGAAGTCTTTAAGGGAATCAAAATTCGCTATGTTGCATTTTGACGGTTAGCAGCTTTGGTGGGTTCTGCCCCTCCCAGCGGCTTTCACCGCTGGGAGGGGGGTGCCTGGCAGCCAGGCAAGAGGTGGGTAGGGATTATTGAGCAGCAGCCAGTGCTTCTGCTGCCAAATAGTAGTTGTAAAGTGCCTTCATCAGAGGACGCATATGCTCCGTACCCTTTTGGCTCATACGAATGATATAGGTCATGGGGCTATAGGAGAAGGACAAGGTATCATTTACAGTTACCGTGATGGTATTTTCCAGATCCTGGGGATTGATGCCCTGCACTTCAATGTAGACATTCTCGGTGGTTACGACCGGCTTATAGGTCACACCGTTGGCCTTAAAGGTGTAGTTTGCCACATCGCCGGTCACCTTGAAGTAATAGCGCACAGCGATCTTGTTGCGGAACACCAGGGAAGCACCTTGGGCACTGATGCCCTCCACAGTACCTTCCACTTCCACAGGCGCAGCCACCTGCGGTACTTCTTCCTTGCCCACTTCCGCAGGATCAAGGTCTTTGTTTGCAAGGTTGTCTGTGTTGTAGCCAAAATAGGTCTGGGCATAGCCGCCGTAGTTCAGCATTTCCTTTACCATGGGATGATACTGGCTCATTTCTTCATCTGCCAGCACGCTCTGGGCATATTCCAAAACGGTGAAGGTCTGCTCCTCAGACTTGTCATTGCCGTTTACCACCTGAACGGTGATGGTATCGTTCATCTGGATAGCGGATACATTGACAGACACCTCTTCCTTGGCACTTTGGGTGGTAGTCTTACCGCTAACGGTAATCACCACCTGGGCAGTTTCAGCGATGGTTTCATCCACATCCAGCTTGAAGTTCATGCTCAGATCATCGCGCAGGGTCACGCCGTATTCGTTAACAGCGGCCAGCTTGGGGATCTCTTCGGTGATCTTGTTGCCGCAAGCGCAGCTTCTTTCCTTCTGACCTACATCGGCCAGAGTTGCGTCTTTGGTTACCACCCAATCACCGTGAGCGTGGGTGTGCAGAGTTTCCAGCACCACCAGCACACCTGCACCGGCAGGAACGGTAAGGGCAATGCTGTTGCCCTGGCCGGAGGTCTTGACGGCATCGGCGATGGTGTAATACTTAGCATTATCGTTGAGGGTCAGCGTGATGGTCTGGCTATTGGTTCTACTGTAGTTGACTACATAGTAGGCTTCGTAGCCCTGATAGTTGAAGCAGCCAACCATAGCATCGCCACCGGAAACATTATTCAGAATTTCGGTGTAGGTGGTGCCGCGCTTCAGAATACCGGTGAAGGTATGATTGCGGCCCAGAACGGAAGCTGCGGTAGACACATCTGTGTTTGCCTGACCGGTGACGATCACACCGGTGCTCTGGGCATTCATCAGCACATGGTCGATGGCTGCGATCTGGTTGTTGGCCTTCTGCACCATTGCGTAATTGCGGTTTGCTGCATTATTCGCACCGATGATGCCGTTTCTGTCGTAATCGTGGCCGGTATCGCTGGTACTATCATAACTGAAATGTTCGGGCTGGAGAAGCGGGAAATATTGGATGCCCTTTGCGCCGAAGGCCAAAGAGGTATTCACGATCCACAAAGTATCTGCCTCGGTGTAGTAGCCCATCGTAGCAGCATCGCTGCCATCATCCCGGTAGTCCGAGCCGGCCTGCACGAAGGACCAGAAGGGCTTATCCTGCTCAATGGAAATCTGACGGATGGTATCCAAAGATTCCAAATAGGACAAGAGTCTATTGATCTTCAGCAAGGGATAGGTGTTATCTTCGAAATACAGATAGGTATCAAAAGACAGTACATCCACATCTGCGCCGATTTTGCTTGCATAGTCATAGAACTTGCCGTCATCCACAGATTGGCTACCGTGCATATTCACATAATTTGTGATATTCACATAAGGCTTCAATGCCTGTGTCAACTGGCTATAGTAGTTATAGCGCTTGAAGTAGGTATCTGCGTATTCGCTGTGGGTGCCCCAGTCGTTAGCGCCCTTGGGCTCGTCCACGATATTGATGCCCAGGAAGGAATCATAGTTGCTGTAAGCGCCCATATTGGCTGCCAGCTCCTCAGGGGAAGTAACCACAGTATGACCGGTCACATTGCCGTTTTCATCCCTTTCGATCACATTGAGCGCATTGTCGGAAACGAACATGCCGATGCCGTACTTTTCTGCCAGGGCAAGAGCCTGCTGCACACGGTTTGGATCGCTAGCTGCATCTGCAGGGGTGTAAGTGATCAGGTTGATGCCGCTTTCCTTAATCAAGGAGAACATACCATCGGTGATAGTTGCATCAGAGTAAGGACCGTAGAAGCCGCCAATGGGCATCACATCCTTGCCACCCAGGTAGTCATAGCTCAGGCTGTCGGTGTGGTACTTAGAAAGGAGTTCGTCCTTCTTGGTCACATCGCTGCGGATCTGCACAATAATGTTGTAGTCCGCCTCGTCCACCTCGCCGTCATTATTCAGGTCAGCAGCCTTCATGGCGGCTTTCATAGGTGTGCCGTAATCCACGATGCCCTTCAGTGCATGGGAATCCTTCCAAACAGGATCGCCGGCTTCAAAGGCGCTGCCATCCAGGTTCACGTCGCCCAGATAGTAGAGGGATACCAGCTTGCTGTCGGCAATCTTGCCGTCTACGATCCGCTCGATCACATAATCGTTGGGAGCAGCCAGGGCTGTGCCGGAGGGCATCTTCTTACCGTTGACATAGAAGTAATCTGCGCCGGTCAGCAGGTATGCGCCCTTGGAAAGGTCATAAGCCACCTCTTCACGGGCATTGCCCACTGCAGGCATTCTCACCACGGTAGCAGCGGTGCCGGTGCCACGGATACCCATGAACTTTACTGTTCTGACCGTAGCTTCAGTGAAGGTGAGCTTTGCTACATACTGATCGTTGTACCAGAACTGCATGATCACCTTCTGGCCGCTGCCGGAAGGCTCGATATCCGTTCTGATCTTCAGATTGAACATCTGGCCTGCAGTATAACCCAAAGTACCTAATCCCAGAGTCACAGCACTGCCGCCTGTACCGCCGTTCACCGGAGTGATCTTCAGGTTGGTGTCTACCAATTCAAACTGGTAACGGTCAGTACCCCAGAAGGTATTTTCAGACATCAGATAAGTCAGGAAACAACCTGCGGTGCTCTGCACATCCATATCCAGATAGGTCTTGTGCAGGCTGGTGCCGGTGTATTCACCGGCTCTGGCGCTAAGATAGGTGGTGCCGCTTTCGGCTCTGGCAGCGCCCAGACCGTTCACATCTTCCAGGGTCACTCTGGTGTAGCCTTCCAGCTGCTCTTCAATAATTCTGGGAGAGCGGAAAGTAACCTTGGAAGGAGCAAGAGAACAAGTAACCCAAATAGCTGCTCTGGAAGCGCCGGTTCTGGTTTCTGTGTGGATACCGCTGTAAGCCAGCTGATCGTTCAGCCACAGCTGCAGCTTCACGGTCTGCGAGGTGGTATTTTCGCCAATAATTTCGGTGGCGATCTTCACATTGAACCAGTCGCTGGGACCGGAAATACCGTAGTCAGCAGCCACAATATTGGCGTTCAACGCCACAACACTGCTGCCGTTTCTGTAGTTGAAGAAATCCAAAGTGGTTGCGTTGATCCAACCCAGGACATAACTGTCTGTCCACTGGCCGGAAGCCTGGTAACGGAAGTTAGCCTGACCTCTTCCGGTAGTTGCGACGCCGCCGAAGTTCACGTCCACATCCAGATAGGTCTTGTTGAAGCTGCTGACCAAAGCGTTGATAGATTTGGCGTTGGCAACGTCAACCTCGCCCCGGATGTTCATATTGCAGTCATACTCATCCAAAGTAATGGGGGTGTAGCCATCCAGTGCCTCTTCCAAAGTGGGGGCAGGAGAGCGCAGCATAATGGTATTGCTGCCATAGACGCTGGCAAAAACGCCTGTTCTGGAAGCACCGTTTCTGGTTTCCTCAAAGGTGCCGATGTAAGCCAGCTTGTCATTCAGCCACAGCTGCAGCGTGACTGTCTGATGGTTTGCATTGTCAGGATCTACGGTAATATCCGTAGCGATCTTCACATTGAACCAATCGCTGGGGCCGGAAATGCCATAGTCCGCAGCGAGGATGTTTTCTGCCAAAGGCGTGACGGTGCTGCCGTTTCTGTAGCTAAAGAAGTCCAGGGTCGTTTCGCTGGTCCAGCCCAGGGCATAGTTGTCGGTCCACTTGCCGGAGGACTGATAACGAATGTTGGAAGCACCTCTCTGACCGTATGTGCCATTAAAGTTCACATCCACATCCAGGTAGGTCTTATTAAAGTCAACAAAGTGGGTATTGATAGAGCCGCCGTTGGCAAGGCTTGTAACAAAATTGCCATCCTCAATGGTCTTTGTGCCGTCGTAGTCCTCCAGAGTGATGGAAGTGTAGCCCTTCAGTTCCTCATTGACATCCATAGGTACCCGGGCAGAAATAGCGGAACTGGTATTGACGAAGATCTTGTTGCGGGTCGCGGCGGCATTTACTTCCTCAACAGTGTAAGTAAATGCAAGCTTGTCATTCAGATACAGCTCCAAACTGACCGTCTGCTTGGTTGCATCGGTTGCATTGGGTGTAACATCCATCTTCAGCTTCACATTGAACCAATCACTAGGGCCGGAAATGCCAAAATCTGCAATATTCTGTACACGGCCAAGAATGGTGTGGGCCTGTGCATTGTCATACCGCCAAATAATCAGCTGACCGGTGGTTTCCCATGCCAGGTTATAGCTATCCTTATATCTGTCGGAGGCATAGAAACGTACCATGTTGGTATTCCAGCCCACATTGCCGTTGTAGTTCAGGTCTACATCGATATAGGTGCCATCGAAGCCTGCCTCACCTTGATGGGTCAACTGCGCACCGTTGGCCAGGGAAGCGGTGAGGGCGCTGTTCATGGTGGCATTGTAGTCAGACAGGACGATCCGCTGGTAGCCTGCAAAGGGATCTACAGGAACTTCTTCCTGCTTTTCGCCGGGAGTCTTTATCGCAAGGGTCTTGCCTGCGGTAATCTGTGCGCACAGACCCATTCTTTCGTGGGCGGTTTCTTCAAAAGAGCCTTCACACACAAACTTATCGTTCAGCCAGAACTGATAGGTAATGACTTCATTGTTTTCATCGGTTTCCGATTGCCGGATATCGGTGAGGATCTTCACGTTGAAGTCAGAAGCCGCACTTTCAATGCCGTAGTCGCTGGCCTTAAGGGTTTGGGTAGGAACTACGGTGTTGAGCTTTGTGGCCATATCCTGATAGCCGAACTCAACATAATTCTCACCATACTGGTCTGCGTACAAGCGAAGTGTAAATGCGCCTTCGTAAATGCTGCCGGTATCCCGGTTGCCCAGATATCTCAGATAATGGGCTGTGGAGGCTTCCCCGAAGTTCACATCCACATCCAGGTAGTTTTTGCCGTTGTAGTTACCTACATAGTTGGTCTTACTACCTATTTCCAACTGGAACTTGGTTCCCAGTCTTTCATTGGAGAAGGATTCAAAATCCTTGGGGAGAATACGGTTATGGCCTTCCAGCTCCTCAGCCAGGACTTTGGTTTCCTCTTCTACAGCCTTTACGGGCAGTTGAATCATACCCGTCAAGCCAAACACCAAAGTCAAAACCAGGAGCATAGAAAGAATTTTCTTGCCATGGGATTGCTTTTTCATAATTTGCGCTTCCTTTCATGGTTATTTATTACGATCTTGTCTGCAGACAAGATAATATACAAAACTTACTCGCCCAGGAGTTCTCTGAATCTGCGGATGTTTTCCGCGGTGGATGCGCCCGGCGCATAAACGCTGGAGGTTCCGCAGACGAAGATGTTTGCGCCGGCATCGTGCATGGGCTTTGCATTTTCAAAGCTCACATTGCCGTCCACTTCGATCTCAAGGTGACCATAGCCCTCTGCGTCCAGGTAATCCCGGAGGTTTTTGATTTTCTTCAGCGTGGACTGCACCAGCTTCTGACCGGCAAAGCCGGGATTTACGGTCATCACCAGCACGCCATCAATGTCATCCAGCACAGAGTCCAGCGCGCTGATGGGAGTTGCGGGATTGATGGCCACAAGGGCTTTTGCGCCCCTTGCACGGATGGCCGCCAAAGCTTTCTGCAGGTGGCGGGTGGCTTCAAAGTGTACCGACACATAGTCCCCTTCTCCGAAGGTAAACCATTCCAGTTTCTTCTCCGGCTCTTCGATCATCAGATGGATATCCAGGGGAATATGGGTCTTGGCCTTTAATTCCTTCACAAAGTTGGTGCCCAGAGTGTAATTTTGCACGAAGCTGCCGTCCATAATGTCGATATGGACCAGTTCGATGTTGTTTTTCTCCATGTCCGCCACATAGTTTGCCACTTCATAGGCAGGGGCGCACATAATGGAGGGTGCGATCTTGTTAGTCATCTGCATTCCCTCCCATTTCCAGCATGACCTTATTGAAAAACTCTGTTCTGTTTTTCATCATTTCAAAGGCCTCGTTGCACTGTGCCAGGGGGAACACGTGGGTGATCAGGGGCTTGACATCAATTTTGCCCTCTGCCATAGCCTTCAGGCTTTCCACCCAGTCGTTTTGCTGGGGATTATAAGAGGAATTCCATGTGCCGTAAACCGTCAATTCTTTTCTAAGAATGTGCCAGTAGGTATTTTGAGACAGGCAAACCTCTTTAGAGGGGTTGCCCATCAGCACCATTCTGCCGCCGGGAGCAACGGCCTCCAGGCACTTGCTGAGTGCATCGGCAAAGCCGGTGCCTTCCAGAACACAATGGATATGTACATCTTTTTCATACTGCTTGAAGCCAAGGCTCTTGCAGAAATCGATCTTCCGGTCGTCCACATCGAAGTAGTAGACATCCTCTGCGCCAAAGGCCTTCGCCCACTGACCCACAAGAATGCCGATGGGGCCTGCACCGGAAACCAAAAGGTTTTCGCCGGGCTGGATATTCAGCTTGCAAACCGCGTGCCGTGCCACAGAAGCAGGCTCGCACATTGCCGCTTCCCGGTAGCTTACATTGTCCGCCACCGGCAGGATATTCCATCTTTTTACTGCAAGATACTCGCTCATACCGCCGTCTCTTCTGGAGCCGTAGTAATCATAGTTTTCGCAGGTGGCATAATTTCCTGCCTTGCAGCTGTCGCACTCAAAACAGGGCAGCAACGGAAATACCGCCACCTTTTTCCCCGTCAGTTCCTTGGTTGGGTCCATGACCACCTTGCCGGAAAACTCATGTCCGATCACCAGGGGGAAGCTGTATGTACCCTTTGTATAAACACGGGGAATGTCGCTGCCGCAGATGCCACAGTTGACCACCTGCACCAAAACCTCGTCATCTGCGCAGGCAGGCATCTGTATCTCTTCATACCGCAAATCATTAATGCCGTGTAAATTTGCACATTTCACAAAAATCGCCCTTTCTTTTTTCGTATATTTGCGTTATTATATATTATATAAAGAAATGGCGCAATGAATGGCGATATAGTTGAGAAATAATCATATTTTCATTCAAATATAATCGCAAACGAAACAAAACGAAAGAGGTGCTGAGATGTATAATTTAGAGCGGCAGAGAGAAATTTTGGAGATTTTAGAGCATCACAAAAGTATTAGTGTCAATTCTTTGGCGCAAATGCTTTATGTAAGCCACCCCACAGTCCGCAGAGACCTGACCATTTTAGAGGAACAGGGCAAAGTACACAGAACCCACGGCGGCGTGGTGCTGCGCAAAGCCTCCGATTCGGAGATCCCCTTGATGTTCCGGGAAGACCAGAACAACGCCGCCAAACGCATCATAGCCGAAAAAGCCGCACCTCTGATCCATGACGGGGATGTGATCTTTTTGGATGCATCCTCCACTGCTTCCTATTTGATTCCGCATTTGGAAAGGCTGAAGGATATCGTTGTCATCACCAACGGCCCAAAAACCTCCATCGCCCTTGGGGAAAAGAAAATCAAGAATTACTGCACCGGTGGCTTGCTTTTGATGCATTCCATGGCCTATGTGGGAACCGAAACGGAGCGGTTCGTAGAAAGCATCAATGCAAATATTTGCTTCTTCTCCAGCAGAGGCTACACAGAAAACGGTATGATCACCGACTCTTCCGAGCGTGAGGTCTGCGCCAAAAAGGCTATGCTGCGAAATGCAGATCGCAGCTATTATTTGGCAGACAGCAGCAAAATCGGCAAGAAGTTTGCCTACAACGTCTGCGCTGTGGATAAGGTTGACGGCATCATCGACGAACGGTAATTATTGGAGCTTTTTCACCTGCACCTGGGAGTAGACCCGAGCGATATCCTCTGCTATGGGAGGCAAAGAGCCCTCCGTCAGGCAGGCCGCTGTGCCGTAAGCCACCGCATTTTGCAGACAAACGACGGCGTTTTCACCTTTCTGGGCTGCCGCAATAAAGCCTGCCAGGGAACTATCTCCGGCACCGAATTTATGGATCATATGTCGGCTAGCTCTTTGAAACTATCCAAACCCTTTCTGATTTTTTAAATATTTTCCCGAACGGGTGCTTCTGATGCATTGATGCCGGTGCAAACATTTTGTTTGCACCGGCATTCATCTATTATTCCAAAGCTCTTCGTAGTTTCTCCAAGGCTCGCTTTTCGATCCGGGATACATAGCTGCGGCTGATGCCGGTAACGTTGGCAACCTCCCGCTGCCGCAGGGGCTGCCCACCTCCCAGACCGTACCGCAAAAGAATCACCTGCCGCTCCTGCTCCGTCAGCACCCTATCCACTGCCAGGCAGACCTTTTTCCTGTCTTCTTTATTGCAGATGTTTTCCAGCAGATCCTCCCGATCACTCACCACATCCATCAGCTGCAGTGCCGCCCCATCGTTGCCGGTTTCAATATAATCGGACAAAGATACATCCTGGGCAGTTTTCTTTTGTGCCCGGAAATACATCAGGATTTCGTTTTCCACACAGCGGGCGGCATAGGTGGCAAGCCTTGCCCCCTTGGTATAGTCAAAGGTGGTGATTCCCTTGATCAGACCAATGGTGCCAATGGAGATCAAATCCTCCTGCTCATCGGTCTGGGCGTAGTATTTCTTCATAATATGGGCCACAAGCCGCAAATTCCGTTCAATCAGAATATTTCTGGCTTCCAGGTCACCCTGGGCAGCCAGCGTCAGGTATTTTTCTTCCTCCTGCCGGGTAAGGGGCTTTGGGAAACTCCCGGTGGAAAGCTGCAGGCCGTACAGTAGACCGCTCATCATCAGCCATACGGCGGCGATCATACGCCTCACCTCCACCATAACCCTATGACAGACTGCCCGTCCTTTTTCTCCAAAGAATACCCAAAAGCTGCTTATTCCTCTTTTGCTGCGGAGTAAATAAAGTGATTTGTCAAACTAAGTGCAACACTTTTTGAAGTTCAAGCTCCCAAAGGTATTGCGCTGAAACGAATTTAAGAACCTTACGAGGCCTGGCGTTAATCAACGCCAGGTTTCGTTTTAGTGTCGTCGGACTAACTCTGGACAGATTTCTTCCTTTGGGATAGAACTCTCTGAGCAGTCCATTGCTGTTCTCGTTGCTGCCTTTCTGCCAAGCACAGTAAGGATCAGCAAAATATACATCACAGTTTAGCTCCTGCTCTATTTCTGCCTAATTAGCAAACTCCGTCCCTCTGTCGCAGGTTATGGTTTTTACCAGTTCTGATGGAAACGCAGAGAGCGTTTGTATAATTGTCTTTGCCATAGTTGTTGCCTTCCGGTCAGGCATTTTTACAGCTATGTAGTAGCGTGTCTTTCTTTCGGCAAAGGTCGCAAAACACGCTTTGCTCTTTCCTTGTCCACTCACAACAGTATCTACTTCCCAGTGACCGGCTTCCTCACGGCGGTAAACGCTTTTATCCCGCTTTCGGATAGATTTGCCTTTGCTGAATTTACCTCGTGTTTCCTTTACTCCGTAGGATTTCCCCTTGCGGCGCAACACTTTTGTGTTTCCGTTAAGCAAATATCTGTCATAGAGCCAACGGTAGATCGTCCGCCAACTTGGCATAGGAAAGGGGGCCGGTGAGCTGGCGATCTGCTCTGGTGACCATGTGGCAAGCAATTTTTCCTCAATGTAGGAAATAACCTCTCGAGAATGGAACATTCCTTTGTGGCAGTAGGAGCGGCGCAGAAGATACTTCTTCTGTGCAGTGTGGGGATAATAGGTAGGAATGTCGTACATATGGGTACGGTCTCTGTTGATCTCTCTGCTGACCGTACTGGGGCTGCGACCGATTAACTGAGCAATTTTTCGATAACTTAACCCTTCTGTGTAATATTTTCGTATACAACTGCGCTCTTCTATGGTAAGATGGTGGTAGTTCATACAGATCTCCTTTCGGTGTAATGGTGTGTGGTAACTCTATTCTACCAGAGATCTGTATGAACTTCTTCTATTTTTTACAAGTGTTGCACTTGATAGTATAATTCACCATATGTGAAAAGAGCCGCCCACCAGGGCGGCTCCCCCTATTGAATCGCTGTTAAATCGTGCCGGTGACGATCAGGGTGGCAATGCCGGGATTGGCAACGAATGCCCCGGTCTCCGGATCCTGGGTGTAGGTGGCAGCAGGCACTGTGATCCGGCCGGGAACGGTGGTAAACAGTCCCGTGGTCTCATCATAGTTGTACTGCACCCCTTCCGTCCAGGTGACGCCGTTGAATGTGACCACCAGATCGGTGAGAATGGGGTCAAAGGTGTCGGTAATGGCCGCATCATCGGTGGCTACAACCGGCTCGTTCCCGGTGTTCTGAATGACGAAGGTGTAGGTCACTCTGTCGTTGTCCACCACCTGGGTGGGGGTGATGGACTTGGTGATGGTCAGTTCTGCTTCCCCCTCTGCTGTTACGGTTTCCGTAGCGGTGACGGGCGTGTTGATGCCGTCACCGGTGACGCTCACCGTGTTGACGATAGCGCCTTCGGCAGTGGGATCGGCAAATTCGTTGGCACGGGCCTGATATACAAGCACCACATCTCCCCTGCCGGGAACATCGATGCCGCTAACCACCAAAGGCGGTCCTGCGGTCACCGCAGGCGCAGCCTGGGGAACGCCATCCACAAAGAGGGCGGCAGAGCCTTCTTCGTAGGTCAGCGGGTACACAGTCTGGCCTTCAAAGGTATAGGCGCCCAAATCGTCAGTCACCGTCAAATCCGTCAAAGGATTGTTGCCGGTGTTCCGCAAGGTCACCACATAGGTCACAAGCTGGCCGGGGGCATAAACGCCCTCAATGGCAGTCTTGGTGGCCGCTACCGCATCCAAAATCTCGCCAAAGGCGATGTTGGAGTTGGTGGTGTTGCCGTTGTAGGTCAGGGTCGCCTGATTGGAAAAAATAGCCATAGTCTTCCTCCTGATAGGTTTATTCCGGGTTTTCCCGGTGTCCCATCCTATGCCTATTTTCCAAATTTTGACACCTTTTTACATTTGCAAACCGAATGTGCCGTCTTGTGGATCTTGAAAGAAAGGAATCTCCGGGGGCGCAAAGGTAAAAACTGTAAAAGCCGCCGCAATCAAAAGCAGACACCCAACCGCCACCCAGGATGGTAGGCGGCAGGCAACATTCTTTTGAAACAGCTTTGTTTCTGCCCAGTATCCCAAAGCGGCAGCAAGAAAGAAAAGGGTGATGTTAAACCAATCTGCATTGACCCCGGAAATACCCGTATAGGTATAGTAGGCCACAGGAATGAAGGCCAGACTCAGCAGTATCCCGAGGAACTTGACCCACCAAAAGTGCCTCTTTTCTTTCCCCCAGGCAACATATTCTATGATGGCAAAGGCAACCATGGGATAGAACAGCAGCTTCATATGCTCCCAAATGGACTCATTCACCGCGGAAAAAAGGGCAACCGGAATACTGCCCCCGGTCCAGTCAAACAGAAAATGCAAAAGCGTTCCAAAGGCTCCCGTAAATACAAATCCAGCCATCTGCCACAACGGAATCTTCTTTTCCATATACATCCCCCCATTGGGAATATATTGCCCCAAAAACGGAAAAATCCGTCTGCAGAAGCCCCGCAGACGGATTCTATTATTCTTTTGGGCCGATTTGCAGCTGCTCTGCGTGGGCTTTCATAGCCTCCATGCAGATTTCCGCCACTGCCTTCACTTCCATGCCCAGCATTTCACAGCCCTTGCGGATCAGTTCCCGGTCGCACTTGGCGGCAAATTTCTTATCCTTGAATTTCTTCATAAGACTGCCGATCTCCATATCGGTGATGCCCAAAGGACGCATCCGGGCAGCAGCCTGGATAATGCCGGTGAGTTCGTCCACAGTGTAAAGGGCCTTTTCCATATTGGTTATGGGCTCCACATCGTTGCAGTGGCCGTAGCCGTGGGCCAAAATGCCCCGAACTTCCCATTCTTCCAGTCCCGCAGCCAGCAAAGGCTCCCGGGTGTGCTGCAAATGCTCCTGGGGATGCTGCTCATAATCGTAATCGTGAAGATACCCAATGGCAGTCCAGTGTTCTTCGTTCTCGCCAAAATGCTTGGCCAGGCCGCCCATAGCAAATGCCACATTCATGGCATGTAAGTATAGATGTTCTTCCGTTGTGGTGGTAGCCAACAACTCCTTGGCTCTTTCTAATGTTAACATAGTATTCTCCCGGGTGGGCCGCACTTTTATTCTTTATTTTTTGGGTTTTCGGTGGGGACAGAGTTATCTGCCAGCAGGGCATCAAAGTCAAAGAAGTCCTCCTGGGTAAACAAATCCTGATTGCTCATTTCCGGCTCCTGCGCCTCCGGCTCCGGTTCCGGCTCCGGCTGAGGTGCAGGCTGCTCAGGCTCCTGCTCCGGCACATAAGACACATACTTCAAAAAGAAGAACCGTCTGCCCTTTCGCAGGTTGCCCTTCCGGTCAAACTGGAGGAAAATCACCAGTTCCACCGCAACGATGCTCACAACCAGGCAAACACCTTCTATAATCAGCCTGGAATACACGGAAGAAACTGCTTCCGGCAAATCCTGGGAAGCCATTACAATACACTGAATGATGGCCAGCAGCAGCAAAAGTCCGCCAACGCCCATAAACACAGCGCCGCTAACGAACTGGGTCACCCGCCAGGCATAGGTGCTGCCCATGCCGAAATAGGTGCGATAGCCCACAGAACGGTTGACCTTTCTGGTAGGCCGGAAGAAACGCAGGGCACCCATCGCCACCATCAGGATAGGAACCAGCAGCAGGAAAAGGCATAAATAGAAACGAATGTCTCCCAAGAACCCACCCATTTCCGGCAGCATATCACCGATGCCGAAATCGTCAGCAGGTGAAAACATTGTGATCATTACTGTTCCTCCAAGAACTTATTGATTTCCGAAATAAAACTCTGTACGTCCTGGAAACGACGGTACACAGATGCAAAACGGATGTAGGCCACCTCGTCAAGGGGCTTGATGCGCTCCATAACCATCTGACCGATCCGGTCGGTGGTCACTTCCCGCTCCAAAGTATTTTGAATGGTCTGTTCGATCTCGGTGGTGATCCGGTCCAGATCCGCCATATCCACCTGCCGCTTATCGAAGGCACGAACCATGGAATTCATGATCTTATTCCGGTCAAAGCTCTGGTGAGAGCCGTCCCGCTTCACAACGATAACGGGCAAACTTTCCACGATTTCATAGGTGGTGAATCTTTTTTGGCAAACAAGGCATTCCCGACGGCGGCGAATGCTGAGGCCGTCTTCACTGTGGCGGGAATCCACAACCTTGCTTTCCTGATCACCGCAAAAAGGACATCTCATATGTTTGGTCCTCCCCTCTTTGATTCTATTAGTATATCAGTATTTCCGGCCTATGTCCAGTATTTTTTGGGTTTCTGCCCTTTCTGCCTTGCCATTTTGGAAAAATTAGGGTAAAATAGCAATATCCTCAAGGGAAGGAGCGCCCCTATGAAACAAAAACTGATCTATCTTCTTTGGCTATTCCTATATATTATCTGCGCAGGCCTTGGCACGTTGGAGGAGGAAATCCTTTTGCTGCAACTGTTCCAGGGACTGTTCGCGGCGTTGTTCTATGTGCCGCCGGCGCTTTTGGTGGTGGAAGGGCTGAAAAAGCGGAAATATCTGATTCAGCTCCGGGTTCTCAGCATTTTGAGCCTGGTGCTGACCCTGGGCTTTATGATCGCCCAAATCGCCTCTGCCGCCTATGGCTCCGAAGCCGCAGGCACGACCCTGAATCAGCTTTACATTTTGGTAGCAGCGCCTATGCATTGCCTACCCTATGGCTTTATCAGCATATTCCTCTGGGCTTGCCTGCTGGTTCTCACCTTCCCCCGCCTCTGGCGCGGAAAGAAATAACCGGATAATGTAGGGAACGGATCCATCCGTTCCCTTTTTCCGTTCCCCTGCTTTGTCCCCCAAAAACCTTCGCTGAAGGGAGCATATCCCTTGCAGCAGCAACTATCGCTTGCGAAGCAAACACCACACATTACAGCAAAATACACCCCAAAAAGGCCAAAAATGGCACTCTCCCCACAGTAGAGTTCTTTTACTCTCCTGTAGATATCACTCTACCGCCCTTTTTCTCTGGTCTGTAGGTGTTGTTTTTGCCCGTTTTGCGGTAAAATATCTAAAGAAAAAAGGGGGTCCCCCCTATTTTACCATTATCCGAAAAGGAGTACTCCATATGGCTTATCGTATCATCACAGATAACTGCTGTGACCTGCCTGAAAACATGTATAACGAGCTGGACCTGACCTATGTCCGCTTAACGGTGGATTTCAACGGCAAGTCCTATAATAACTACACCGAATCCTGGCTGAAGGATATGTACGCCGGCCTGCGCAAAGGCGCCCATACCCAGACCAGCGCCATTAACCCCGACGGTTGGAAATCCGTCATCGAGCCCACCCTGCAGCAAGGCCTGGACGCCCTTGTGCTGGTGTTCTCCCCCGGCCTGAGCACCACCTACCAGAGCGCCTGCATCGCAGCCGACGAGCTGCTGGAAGCCTACCCCGACCGCAAGGTGCTGGTTGTAGACACCCTCTGTGCTTCCCTGGGTCAGGGTCTGTTCGTCTACTACGCCTGCCAGCAGCGGGACAAGGGTCTTTCCCTGGAAGAACTGTACGACTGGTGCCAGGAAAACAAACTGCACCTGTGCCACTGGTTCACCGTGGACGACCTGATGTACCTGAAGCGGGGCGGCCGGGTCAGCTCTGCTGCCGCTTTGGTTGGCACCATGCTGCAGATCAAGCCCATTCTCCACGTGGACGATGAGGGCCACCTGATCAATGTGGGTAAGGTCCGCGGCAGAAAGGCCTCTATCCAGGCTCTTGCCAAGAAAATGGGCGAAACCGCTCTCCCCGGTGAAAATGACACCGTGTTCATCTGCCACGGCGACTGCATTGAGGATGCTGAGTACCTTGCCGAATTGGTAAAGGAAGCCTACGGCGTCAAAACCGTGCTGACCTACTATACCGGCGCCGTCATTGGCTCCCACTCCGGCCCCGGCACCCTGGCTCTGTTCTATTTAGGCACACACAGATAACAAAGGTACTATGTCAATAGCGGGCGATCGAAGATCGCCCCTACAAGACCATTTGGGTGCATCGTAGGGGCGAACTGCGTTCGCCCGCTATATTTCAATCCGTTGGCAAAGCCGACACAACAATTGTACATTATCCATTATCCATTAAAAAAGCACGCTTCCAAGGAAGCGTGCTTTTTTTAGCTGATCTTATTTTCGTAGGTGGGAACTTCGTTATCCAGCTCTGTGGAGAAGTACACATCCAAAATGGCCTTAGCCACATTACCCAGTGTACCACCGGAGCCAGTATATTCGCCATACACCGCAATAGCGATCCGGGGATTTTCCGCAGGGGCAAAGCAGATGAACGCGCCGTTGTCCGTTCTGCCGGAAATACCGTGCTGTGCAGTACCGGTCTTTGCCGCGATCTTGATGGGATAGCCCCGGAACACGCCGTAGGCCGTACCGCCCAGGGTGTGAGCGCAGTCGATCATACCTTCCAGGTAGGACTGGTAAGCAAAGTCGCTGATCTCCAGCTGGGACATCACCGCCACATCACTTTCCAGCAGCTTGGTGCGGTAGTCGGAAGACTCGATACGATTCAGCAGAGTTGCCTTGTAGCGAGTACCCTGGTTGGCCAGCGCCACCGTATAGGAGCACAGCTGAATGGGGGTGAACCGGTTATCAGACTGACCGATGGCAGCCAGCACCTGGTCACTGATGGACCAGTACTTGTTGTTGCCGGTGTAGAGTCGGGCCTTGGTATCCCGGTTTGCCCGGTAGCCGGTGTACTCAAACAGTTCAATACCGGTAGGCTCACCCAAGCCCAACGCCTTGGCGGTGTTATCCATGGTCTCCAGGGTCATTCTGTAGCCCAGTTCATAGAAATAGTAGTTGCAGGAAACCCGGATTGCTTCGGAGGCGTCCACATGATAGTGGAGCTGACCGTACTTGGTATAGTTCAGGCAGGAAGCGGTAAAGCCGGGGATCTTCTTATAAATACCCTTATCTTCAATTTCCTCTTCCACCGCCACAAAGCCGTTGTCAATGGCGGCAATGGCCATGGCCACCTTGTAGGTAGATCCGGGAGGATAGATCTGCAGCAGCGCCCGGTTATAGGTGGGCCGCAGAGGGTCGGCAATCAGGTCGTTATACACCACGTGGAACAGTTCCGGATCATAGCTGGGATAACTGCCGCAGACCAGCACCTGGCCTGTGTTCACATCCATCGCCACAACCGCCATGCCTTCCGCATCGTGGCCGTCGCCGCTTTCCTTGGCAGTCATTTCTGCCGCCAGGCGGGCCATTTCGTCCTCAGCCGCTCGCTGCAAGCTCAGGTCCACGGTGATTCGCAAGTTTGCACCGGCCTTAGGCTCCCGAATCCAGCGGCGGGAAACCAGCGTGCCGTCCATAGCCACCGTATCTTCCCGGAGGCCGTCCACACCGTGCAGATAAGATTCATAGGCTGCTTCCAGGCCGCTCTGACCGATGTCCGCGTCCATGGCATAGCCGTCCACATCCTTGTAATGTTCCCACTGCTCTGCAGTGATCTTACCCACGTGACCCAAAATGTGGGCCGCATAGGTGGTGGTGTACTCCCGGACGGTGGATTCTTCCACGTTCATACCCGGCACACCCAATTCCACGATGGCGCCCAGGGCTTCTTCGTCCGCGTCGTACTTAAATACATAGTTGGGCAGAGTGCCCACGCAGTTCCGCAAAGCCATTTCATAGCGGATGCCAATGACGGCTCTGGCTTCTTCATCGGTCCATTCCTCGGGGAATCCGTAAATATCCCGCAGGCGCTGAATCAGCACCGGAGCGGTAATATCCGAGTCCAAACCGCCGATGTATTTCAGGTAGGACTGGTAATAGCTCTGCTTTGTAGAGGACTGCTGATTCAGCGTGTAGGTAAAGGGCCGTTCCTTGGTAATGGGGAAGCTTTCACTGTAGGTGATGCCCAATGCCTGGCACTGTTTCACCAGTCGATAAATATGATCGTTGGTGCCGCTGGAGCTAAGCAGCACATAGTGGTTCAGTTCCAGGTTAAAACTGGTACGGTTGCCCACCAGCACATTGCCGTTGCTGTCCAGGATATCTCCCCGGGCGGCTTTCACTCGGGTATAGGTGGTAAAGGTACTTTGGTTCTTGGCGTAGCTGTCGGGATCCAAAATCTGCATATCATAGAGCTTGAATCCATAGAACACCATAACCAGCAGGAAGCCGATAACCACCATCAGGGTTCTTCTGCGACCTACTCTCTCCATGTTTCGCCTCCTATTGCCTGGATCCGCAGGAACAGCGGATACAAAATGGGTACCGCCAGCACGCTGGTTCCCGCAGTGATCAGGAAGCCCCAAATGCGGCTGCCATAGGTTTCACCCAGGAAGACACCGATGCCAAATACTGATAGCTCATAGGCCAGCATGCACACCGCCACGCACAAAAGGGCAGTGCCAAAGCCCCGCTGCAGATGGGCCTGCCGGAACATACTGACGCACACGCCAAACACCGTGATAAACACGATGCAGTAGGCACCTCCGGGCGTACCGGTGTACAGATACAGCCAGGAAGCGATCAGAGTGAATATGCAGCCACCCTCTGCGCCTTCCAGAATACAGATCAGGAAGATGGCGCAGGGCACCAGCTCCGTGGTGGATTCCATCAGCCGTACATTGCTGAGCATCACATCCTGCACCACGCTGATCAGCACCAGCATAATGCTATAGAGGGTCCACTTGAGAATGGTCTTTCTCTGGCTGGGGGAAATATACAGTTTGTGCAGGATGGTGGTGCCCACCTTATCCGGACGGAAACTGCGATCTTTTTTCATACCTTACTCGGCCTCGTAATCCAAAATAACAAATACCTGCTCCAGAACACCGATTTCCACGGCAGGTTCCAAAATAGCATACTTTGCAACGCCGGTTTCTTCGTGTCCGGCATCGATCACATAGCCCAGAATCAAATTCCGGGGGTAATAGGTGGAGCCGGTGGACACCACCTGATCGTTGTTATGGGGGAACGCGGAAACGGGCAAATGGTTCATCCGCAGCTTCGTAGCGGTGCCGGAGGAGTAGCCGCCCCTTACCATGCCGCTGTCACCGGTGGAAGAAATGGTGGCCCGGATCTCCAGGGAGGAATCCAGCACTGTCTTGATCACCGCATAGTTGCTGCCAACCTCGCTGACCAGCCCCACCAATTCGCCGTTGGCGGTGATGGCGCACATATCCTTTTCAATGCCTGCGTTGGTGCCCTTATTGATGGTGATGGTGTTCTTCCAGTCCACAGAGCTTCTGCCGATGACATAGGCATCCAAAAGCACATAATCCTCATTGGCCTGCTTCAGTTCCAGCAGCGCCCGGAGCCGTTCATTCTCACGGGTCACAGAGTCTGCCCGGCGGGCATCGTCCTCCATCTTGGCGATCTGCTGCTTCAGTTCCTCATTTTCTGCGGCGATCGCTTCATAGCGGAACATATAGCTGTAAACCTGCTCCGCACCGTCGGTCAAACGGCTGGCGCCGGAGCGCAGAGGGGCCAATATACCCTGAACGGTGTTGCCGCCCACATCTGTTTTCATAATACCGCCCAGGATGGCGATAACCACCACCACCAGCACCGATAGAATCAGCACCACCTTAACCCGGGTAGAAAAATAATGCTTCATCGTGTTTCCTCCATGATTTTTTCCAACATCAGACCCAGCCGGCACACCGGAAGACCCATCACATTGTAATAGTCTCCCACAATGCCCTCCACAAATCGGGCAGCGCCGCCCTGGATTCCATAAGAACCCGCTTTATCCATGGGTTCTTTGGTGGCAACATACCCCCGGATCTCCTGCTCCGTCAGGGAGCGGAAAGTAACCTGGGTCACTTCTGTGTGGGTCAGCACCTGCTCCCCTTTCAGCACGCAAACCCCGGTCATCACCTGATGGGTTCGGCCGGAAAGGCTGCGGAGCATATGCACCGCATCTTCTGCATCCTTCGGCTTTCCCAGCACCTTTTCTTCCAGAACCACCACCGTATCTGCACCGATCACTATTTGCTCCTCTCCGGGGCAAATGGCAGCGGCTTTCCGATGGCTAAGCCGGGCAACGGCTTCGGCAATGGGCAGATCCTCCATGGTTTCGTCCACAGAGGCCACCTGCACCCGGAAGGGGTGTCCCAGCAGCTTCAGCAATTCCTGCCGCCGGGGTGACTGGGATGCCAGAATGATTTCCATAGGTTTTTCCTTTCAGTCCAATCCCCGCAGATACAGCCCTCTTGTGGAGGTGCCGGGATCAAAGGGCTGGGGATTATCGCAGCTTGCCAGCACCTGATCCACTTCGTTGGGGTTTTCCGTTGTAAAGTAAAGTCGAAGGGCCCACAGACCCAGCTTCTGCAAATCATAAGCCCGGTCCAGCCAGTTCAGCTTCTTGCCGTTGAGCAGCACGCTGCGGCAGCTGTTGCCATCCTTCACCACCGGGAAATCAGCGCCGGTCTTATCTGTCAGACGGGTGCCGGACAGATGGCAGGTGCAGTTTCCGGTGCGACCCCGGATCAGGCAGTTTTCCGTCACCATCAGGGGCAGTCTGCCATAGGCCAGAATTTCGCAGGGCACAGCCTTGCTCACATCCCGAATCTGGGGAAGGGTCATTTCAAAGCTGAGGCAGGCAGAGCGCAGTTCCATTTGCTTTACCATATTCACAGCCGTAGAATTAAAGAGATTCAAGCCAAAATCGCCCCGGATGGCCATACCACATTCCCGAACGGGCAGCAGATGGCCCAAATTGCCCACCAGGGCTTCCCGGACACCGGAGGACTTCACCAGCCGCAGATTCTGCTGCAGACCGCTCATTTCCCCATCGTGGAGAATCCGGGGCAACACAGCGCAAACCCGCACATGCTTGCAAAGTTCCGTGGTAAAGTTCAAATCCGCCGCCAGCACGTGCAAAGGCACATACAGCACTTCCGGCTTGGATTTCAGCAGTTTTCTCGTAATCTGTTCCCGAGTGGTCACCTGCACCGTATAGCCGGGCTGCATCCGGGAACCAGGGTGGATGGTGGGCTTTGCCCACTTGCCCAGCTTGGGGGTTTCTGTTCTGCCCCGCAGAGCAGTCAGTTGATTCAGGGCATCCCGGCGCATAGCATTGATGGCCGAGGCGGAAAGAATCAGGCCAGGCATCAGTGCCACCTTTACCTGCCGGCAAAGATAGGGAGTACCACCGGTCTTTTCCAGGCGGTTGGCCAGTTCTTCTGCGGTTAAATCCTTCATTCTCGCCAGCTCCGGCACGGGACCGTTTGCTGTGCAGGATCTCCCCTGCTCGTCATATACAGTCAGTGAGGAGCCTTCCGGCTTCACGTGTACTTCAAAGCGAATAGGCACCAGGGATTGCTCCGTGGCTTCATAGGTCTGCCGCATTTGCTTGAGCCAGGCGGCACTTTCTTCCTTGTCGCTGCGGATGCCAAACATGCCATTGCCCAGCTTGCCGGTGTAGTAGCCATCGGTAAAGCCCTGCCGGTTGAAGGCGATGTGGAGCTTTTCCATCATATCCTTGGTCACCGGATTGCCATTGGCAGCCTGCCGGTAAACAGAGGTGACTGCCGCCACATACTCCGGCTTCTTCATACGACCTTCCAGCTTCACAGAGGTGACGCCCATGGCTTCCATTTCCTGCAAATAGGTAACCAGGCAGTTATCCTTCAGGCTCAAAGGATAGGTATCTGCGCTGTGCCGGCCGTAGCCGTAGCTTTGACGGCAGGGCTGTGCGCAGCGTCCCCGGTTGCCGGAACGGCCGCCGATGGCTGCGGACAGATAACATTGACCGGAATAGCACATGCAAAGAGCGCCGTGGCCGAATACTTCAATTTCAATGGGAGAATTCTGACAGATGTAGCGAATCTCCTCCCGGCTCAATTCCCGGCTCAGCACCACCCGGGAAAGACCCCAGGCGCTGCACAGCTGCACCCCTGCCAAAGAGTGAATGGTCATTTGGGTGGAGCCGTGGAGAGGAATGTGGGGAGCGATCTGCTGGCAAAGAGAAATCACGCCCAAATCCTGGACAATAAAGGCATCCACGCCACACTTGGCAGCATGCTGGATCAGCGTGGCAATATCCCCGGTCTCCTTATCCGAAACCAGGGTATTCAGGGTCAGATGCACGGCAACGCCCCGCACGTGACAGTATTTCACCGCTTCTGCCAGGGTTTCCGGGGTAAAATTCTTTGCGCCTTGGCGGGCATTGAATTTTCCGCAGCCTAAATATACCGCGTGAGCGCCGTTTTGAACCGCCGCCCGAAGGGCATCCATAGACCCGGCAGGTGCCAAAATTTCCAACATACCGTTCTCTCCGTCTTTCTGTAGTGGTTGTACGCATACTTTTGCTCATTATAACACATTTTCTTTCCGTGTTCTACCCCGTTCAAAGAAAATTCCAAAAAATTTTATCCTTTTCCCAAAAAACGGAAGAACCGGGACCTGCAAACTGCAGATCCCGGTTTGGCATTAAAATGTGTAGCCTGCGTCCAAAAGACGCATCAGGGCGGTGTTGGCCTCCTCGTCGGTAAACAGGGCAGTGTGGGCTTTGCTGATAGCCAAAGCCTCCAAAGAAAGATCCAGTCTCCCCTTCTGTGCCAGCGTCCCAAAGCCATCGCTGTCCCGATGTCCCCCAAGCTGTTTTTTGGCAAGGGTCAGACTCAAAGCATCCGGACGAAGACGCACGCCCAGTTTGGCAGCTTCCTGCCGGGCCTTTTCCCAGGCGGCTAAGAATTTTTCTTCCATCAGTCCTCCAAAATAATGGGGCCGCAGTCGGCAAGGCTTTCCAAAATCAGTGCCGCCGCCGCCTTGGCATTGGCGCTGACCTGATTGCCGGTGCGCATATCCTTCACAGTGCAAACGCCCTGAGCAATCTCATCCTCGCCCAGCAAAATGGCATAGGGCACACCCAGTTTGTCTGCATAGCTCATCTTCTGCTTAAACTTCTTCTTTTCGGCGTACAACTGCACCCGAACACCCTGCTGACGCAGTTCCTCTGCCAAAGAGATGGCAGGCGTCATATCCTCTGTCATAGGCAGCACCAGGGCATCTGCCGGAGCGCTGGGCAGGTTGGGATTCAGCAAGCCCTGCTCATCCAGCACATAGAAAAGCCGGGTCAGGCCGATGGAAATGCCCACACCGGGCAAAGCCTTATCGGTGTAGTAGCCTGCCAGGTTGTCGTAACGGCCACCGGAGCAAACAGAGCCGATCTCCGGGTGATCCAGCAGCGTGGTTTCATAGACTGTGCCGGTGTAGTAATCCAGGCCTCTTGCGATGGTCAGGTCCACTGCAAAGTTCTCCTCCGGCACACCGAAAGCCCCCAGATTCTGGGTAACCGCCTGCAGTTCCCCAAGACCCAGATCGAACACTTCATCTCTGCCCTGATAGCCTTCCAAGGCGGCAAGCACCTGGGCATTGGTGCCACGGATGGCGATAAACTTCAAAATTTCATCGGCCTGGGTTTCGGTCAAGCCGCAATCAGCGATCAAAATTGCCTTTACCTTCTCCTCGCCGGTCTTATCCAACTTGTCCACCGTGCGCATAATGTCGCCGCTCTTTTCGGAAAGGCCCATCATGGCGTAGAAGCCGTTGAGGATCTTCCGGTTGTTCACCCGGATCTGGAACTTCTGCAAACCGAAGCCGCGGAACACCCGGTAAATGATGGCAGGAATCTCTGCTTCATTCATGATATCCAGCTTGCCGTCACCGATGATGTCGATGTCTGCCTGGTAAAATTCCCGGAAACGGCCTCTTTGGGCCCGTTCGCCCCGGTAGACCTTGCTGATCTGATACCGGCGGAAGGGAAACACCAGGTCGTTATAGTGGAGCGCCACATACTTGGCAAGGGGCACAGTCAGATCAAAGCGGAGCGCCAGATCGCTGTCGCCCTTTTGGAAACGGTAGATCTGCTTTTCCGTTTCACCGCCGCCCTTGGCCAGCAGGATCTGGGCATCTTCAATAACGGGGGTATCCAAAGCAGCAAAGCCGTAAAGGCTGTAGGTTTTCCGTAAGGTTTCCATCATACGCTCAAAACCGGCCTGCTTGGAAGGCAGCAGTTCCATAAAACCGGAGAGGGTACGGGGCTTGATTCTATCCATTTTCCTTTATCCTTTCTTGGAAAATTGCCCGCCATAAGCGGGCAATATATGTATGATCTTAATAACGCTTGTTATGCAGCATTTCCCGCCAGTCCAGGTCGCCTCTTTGCAGACCCATAATGCAAACTTCTGCGCTGGCAAGGTTGGTGGCCACAGGCACATTGTGCTTATCGCAATGGCGAATCGTTTCCACCATCTGGGTATCATCCCAGGGTTCTTTGTTGTTGGGATCGGAGAACAGCAGCACCAAATCGATCTCGTTATAAGCAATTCGGGCATTGATCTGCTGATGGCCACCCTGCTTATGGGAAAGAAGCAATGTGACGGGCAAACCCGTATTGTCTGCGATCAGCCGGCCGGTGGTGGCGGTGGCAAACAAATTATGCTTGATCAGCACGCTTTTATAAGCCGTACAAAACTGCACCATCAGTTCTTTTTTCTTGTCGTGTGCCAAAAATGCAATATTCACAGCACTTCACTCCTTCTCTATTTTATAATCGAATGGGCTGGGAGAAGCCCTGGATCCGCCTTGCAATTCGCTTGCAAGCACCGGCAGCACCCCGCTTGGTGGCTTTCAGCAGCGGTTTTTTGAAGGCGGCAGAAAGAATCACTTGTCCGTCCTCCGGCACAATGCCCAGCAAAGGCCGTCCTGCCTGGTCCATAATATCGTCCACAGTCAGATCCATGGATTTAAGAACCTTGGGATTGACCCGGTTAACGATGAGCCGCACATTGTTTTTTCCCATGGTTTCCAGCACCTGGGAGGCACGGGTGGCATCCCGGATGGCTGCCGGGTCAGGCCCGGTGACCAAAAGGATTCTGTCTGCAAACTGGGCTGCCAAACGGAAGCCTGCTTCAATGCCCGCAGGGGCATCCAGCAGCACATACTGATATTTCACCCGGGCAGCAGCCAGGAATTTTTCAAATCCGGCCACATCAATGGCTTCGGTGGGGCAGTTAACGGGCGCAGTGAGAAAATGCAGGCTGGGATATTCCGGATGGATGGTTGCCTGCTCCAGGGTGTAATCCCCCCGGCAGATGTCCTGGAAAGAAAGAGCGCCAATATCGCTGATGCCCAGGGCAATATCCAGGTTCCGCAGACCCACATCGCAGTCCACGCAGAGGACTCTGCAGCCGTCTTTTGCCAAAGCGGTGGCGATTCCGGCGCAAAGAGAGGTTTTCCCCGTGCCGCCCTTGCCGGACAGTACGCCAATCAGTTCTCCCACACCTATCGCCTCCTCATACAAATTAAGTCTATTATAAAGCAATAATCAACAAAAGGCAAGAGGTTTTCCCCACATTTTTTCATGCCTTTTCATTAAAATAACCAAAGAAATGGAAGAAATCCCCAGGCTGTACAAACGGTGCTTTTTCGTGTATAATGAAGAAAACTTCCTTTTAGGCGGTAATGGTATGAAATTCGGTTTTTACACCTTGGGCTGCAAGGTCAATCAATATGAGACCCAGGCTATGGAGCAGCTGTTGAAAGCAAAGGGTCACCAGGTCTGCGGCTTGGAGTCCGGCTGTGACGGCTATATTATCAACACCTGCTCTGTCACAGCGGTGGCAGATAAGAAAAACCGGGCGGTGATCCGTCGCTGCCGTCGGGAAAATCCCCAGGCGGTCATCGGTGTCTGCGGCTGCTACCCCCAGCACGCGAAAGAAGCCCTAAAGGGCTTAGGGGTGGATGTTGTGGGCGGCAGCAACGGCAGAGAGGCCTTTCTTGCGGATCTGCTTGCCACCCTGCAGGACCGGCAGAGCCGGGAAAATGTGGATAACGCTCTGCGTCGTCGTGTCTTTGAAGTCCTGCCTGCAGGCGGCCTGGAGGGTCGTACCCGGGGAATGCTGAAGGTGCAGGACGGCTGCACCAACTTCTGCAGCTACTGCATCATTCCCTACACCCGTGGGCCTATCCGTTCCGCCCCCATAGACCTGGCCGTATCCCAGGCGAAAGAGCTGGAGCAGGCCGGTTATAAGGAAATTACAGTAACGGGCATCGAAATTGCTTCCTGGGGCGTGGATTTGCCGGGAAAGCCGCCCCTGACTTCCCTGCTGATTGCCATTTGTCAGGCCGTGCCCACTGTTCGCATCCGTCTTGGCTCTTTGGAGCCCCGGATCGTAACGGAAGAATTCTGCCAGGTTTTGAAAACCCTTCCCAACCTGTGTCCCCATTTCCACCTTTCCATGCAGTCCGGCTGTGATAGTGTGCTTGCAAGAATGAAGCGGAAATATGACACCGCCAGATATTTGCAGAGCGTGGAACTGCTGAACAAGCACTTCCCCGGCTGCGCTGTGACCACCGATATGATCGTAGCCTTCCCCGGAGAAACAGAGGAAGAATTCTCCGAAAGCCTTGCATTCATCCAAAACTGCGCCTTTGCAGATATGCACATCTTCCCCTACTCCCGTCGTCCCGGCACACCGGCAGACAAAATGCCCGGCCAGCTGGGTAACGACACCAAGGAACAGCGGAGTTCCCAGGCCATTGCCATTGCGGAAGCTATGAAAAAAGCCTACCTGGAAAACCAAGTAGGCACTGTGCAGGAAGTGCTGTTTGAAGAAATGGACGACGTTTATTGCACCGGCCATACCCCCAATTACTGCAAGGTCTATGTAGAAGGAGAAAATCTCCACAACAAGACCCACGATGTCACCATTACCGGACTTTATAAAGACGGGCTGTTAGGGAGAATATAAAATTGTCCATTCTCCATTGTCCATTAAAAAAGCACGGATGCGATTGCATCCGTGCTTTTTGTTGTAGATAGATTAGGCCAGCTCGGCGAAGTACTTGATGGTGCGAACCATCTGAGAAACATAGGAGTTCTCGTTGTCGTACCAGGAAACAACCTGAACCTGGGTCTTGCCGTCGGGCAGCTTGTTGACCATGGTCTGGGTAGCATCGAACAGGGAGCCGAAGGTCATGCCGATGATGTCGGAGGAGACGATCTCGTCCTCGGTGTAGCCGTAGGACTCGGTAGCAGCAGCCTTCA
>JAZRUE010000052.1:0-2788 GCA_045652345.1 Faecousia sp.
CAACCTATTTTCTATGTCAATCACATTTTTCATACTTTTCAAACAATTCCATACAAAGAATCTTGCTTGACTTGCCGTTTTCTTCTGTTGAAAAGCGTTTTTATTGTTACTTTTATGCGTAGGATCAAAACCTCTTTTCTATAATCCAAGAGTCCTTTTAGTTACGCAACGTATCTTCTTTGCCATGGTAGACCACAAGCTTGCAGAAGAGGAATTCCAGCACAAAGTTTGCCAGCATTGTTACGATAAGGATCACGAAGTCATTCACACCGTGGCCTTCTGCCAGATTGCCCAGATAAGTAGACAAAGGCGTAAACACCAGGTAGAAACCAAATACCTTTGCCATCGCCACAGGCACATTTGCAGCGGATTTAAATGTGTAGCGCCGGTTAAGGGTAAAGTTCCACAGAATGGAAAGGACCAGGGAAATTAAATAGGGAATCCAATAGTCCTTTATGAAAATTTCGAGCAGCGCAAAGGAACCGATCTGAATCAATCCGGCAGAGATGGAGAACAAAGTGAATTTTACTGCCTGTAAAAACTGCTTCTTATTGCGATCCAAAATAATACGCCTCCGTTTTTCTTTCAGGTTTTATTGTTACATCCAGGTGATTTTGTTTTCCTGATGCTTACGCATCCGCTCAATATTCTTTCTGTGGCGAATAATAATCAGCAGGCTGAATACCACCAACGCAAGCTGAATGGGCAGTACATCTGTAGTCAAGAAAAAATACCCGGTTACTGCTACGGCAGAGATCATACTGGAAAGAGAAATGATCTTTGTGATCTTCAGAACAATGAGAAATGTCGCAAGGGGCAGAAAGAAAGCCAGTGGGCTATATCCGCAAAAGACAAAGAGGCCAAACAGGAAACCGTACATAGTGGCTACCGCTTTACCACCCTTGAACTTTGCGAACACAGGCCAGCAATGACCCGCTGCCGCAATCAGACCGCAGCAGGCGATAATCAGCGCATCACCGTAAAAATGCTTTGCCAAAAACACAACAAAGGATACTTTTAAAATATCCAATGTCATCACAGCAACACCGGCTTTCTTACCAAGGACCCGGCCACTATTACCACCGCCCAGGTTTTTGCTGCCATGTTCCCGTACATCGATCTTATAAAAAACTTTTCCTATTACAAGCGCGAAGGGAATCGAACCCATTAGATAGCTAATGAGAAAAAGAATCAGCATATTCATGTGTGTTCTGCTCCTTACTTTTTAATGGCCTGAACCACGATACAGCCGGGGCCTCCGTGGGTCATTAAGGCCGGAGAAAGATCCAAAAGTTCAATTTCCGTATTCTCAAAAACCGCCTGTAACTGCGCAACTACGGAAACGGCCCGATCATATGTGCCTGCGTGGCTGACACTGATCAGATACTCCGAATCAACTCGTTGTGTTTTCAACTGCTCAATGATTACACCAACTGCAGCTTTCCAGGTGCGCTTAATGGTAACCGGTTTGATGCGGGTCTTGTCCGCTGTCTGGGTCAAAACGGGCAGGAGCTTCAGCGCACCGCCAACTTTTGCCGCAATGGGTGTTAGGCGGCCACTGCGCTTAAGGAAGTCAAAATCCTCCGGGATCACAAACGAAATGGAAGAATCAATACTTTCCTTCAGTTCTTCCTTGATTCGGTTCGTTTCAAGGCCCTGTGCGCTTAAAGAAATCGCCTTTTTTACCAGATACCGCAGAGGACCGGCCAGAGTCTTGGAATTGATCACATGAATCCTCTCCGGATCCGGAAGGAGATTTCGTGCTCCAAGGGCTGTCTGATAGCCGCCGGATAAGCCATCGCCTACGGTGATTACCAAGAGTTCCTCTTTGCAGGATTCATAAACTTCCAGAATATCACCGATGGCAGGCTGGGAAGAACTGGGCGTACCTCCGGTTCTGACCAGCTCCAAAAACATTTCCCCGGAGATATCAACATAATCCTTGTAGGTTTTGCCGTTGATGTTTACGCAAACCGGAATGATAGAGATTCCCATTTCTTTGCCTTCAGAAGGCGCGAATAAGGTTGCGGTGTCTGTAACGATTTTCATATTTCTCATAGCTAGAAAGCCAACCCTTCCATTTTTTCTTCAGCTTACCATAAAAGTGACTGGTTCCCCATCTACTTTTGGAAAAGCAGACTCTCCACCTTGGAGAGCCTATTTAAAAATCACTCTACCGGTAGAATTATCTGTGTTTGCCGATAAAGAAAAGGGCCAAAGTGCCGGGACCTGCGTGGGAGCCGATGACCGGACCGATTTCTGTAATCAAAGTCACATCAACTCCATGGCGCTGCTTCAAAATAGCAGCCAGTTGCTTGGCATCGTTTTCAGCTTCTGCATGGGAAATAAAGATCGGTGTATTCTTTTCCTCGTAGGAAAGCTCAGCATATTTCTCTGCCAACGCCTCAATGGCCTTCTTTCTGCCACGGGCGGTAGAAACCTTGACCAAATGGCCTTCCTCGTCCATCTGCAGAATAGGCTTGATTCCCAACACACCGCCTGCAAAAGCCACCAGCGGACTGATGCGTCCGCCCCGCTTCAGATACTCCAGGTCATCCACGGTAAACCAAATGCAATGCTGGGGGACAAGGGATTCCATGTAGGCTGCGTTTTCTTCGATGGTAGCGCCCTCATTCTTCTTGGCAACGGCCATAAAAACCATAAGGCCACCGCCTGCAGAGGCTGCCAAGGTGTCCACAATTATGATCTTACGATCCGGATAAGATTCCTTCAGTTCCGCTGCTGCCATGTGGGCAGAATTGACTGTGGTGCTGAGGCCGGAGGAAAA
>JAZRUE010000053.1:0-95268 GCA_045652345.1 Faecousia sp.
CCTCCGACTTCATTAAAAAAGACCGCCATCCGGCGGTCTTTTTAATTCATTGTTCCTTCTGTTTGGGCGAAAAGTGTGGCGATTCGCCCGCGGAGAGCGTTACATTCCGGGGTATGGGCGGTGCCGAAGTGCTCGATCCAATCCTTGGAGGCCTCCTGGGCCTGCTTCAGGGTTTCCAGATCGCAGCTCAGGTTCGCCACCCGGAAGGCGGGCATACCGGACTGCCTTGAGCCGAAGAAATCACCGGGACCCCGAAGGCGCAGATCTTCCTCCGCGATTTGAAAGCCATCATTTGTTTTGCAAAAGGCCTTCAGCCGCTGCTTGGTTTGGGGATTTTGGGTCTGACTGCACAAAACGCAGTAGCTCTTAGCCTTGCCACGGCCCACCCGTCCCCGGAGCTGATGGAGCTGGGAAAGACCGAACCGGTCTGCATCTTCAATGACCATTAAGGTGGCATTGGGCACATCCACGCCAACTTCCACCACCGTGGTGGCCACCAAAATATCTGCCTCATGATGGGAAAAAGCCCGCATAACCGCTTCTTTTTCGCTGCCCTTCATCTGTCCGTGGACCAACGCCACCCGAAACTCAGGGAACACTGTCTTTTGCAGGGTTTTTGCCCAGTCTTCCACCGCCTTTATGCTCTGGCCTTCTTCCAGTTCCACAGCCGGGCAGACCACAAAGACCTGATGCCAGTCAATCACTTGTTTGCGAATAAAGCCATTCAGCCGTGCCCGGTAGCTTTCATCCACCAGGAAGGTATCCACCGGCTGTCTGCCGGGGGGTAGCTCATCGATAATGGAAACATCCAGGTCACCGTACATCAAAAGGGCCAGGGTTCGGGGAATGGGAGTGGCAGACATAACCAACACATGGGGATCTTGCCCCTTTTGGGTCAGAGCCGCCCGCTGGGCTACGCCAAACCGGTGCTGCTCGTCCGCAATCACCATATCCAAGTTCTTAAATACCGTATCTTCCGTCAAAAGGGCCTGGGTGCCGATCACAATATGGAATATGCCCTGGGCAATGGCCTCCCGGTACTGTTTCTTCTCTTTGCCCCGCATAGAACCGTTGAGCAAGCAAAGACGAATGCCCATAGGCTCCAACAGCTTGGCAAGGCTGAAATAATGCTGCTCTGCCAGGATTTCCGTGGGCGCCATCACTGCCGCCTGCTTGCCGTTCTGGACTGCCAGCCAGGCCGCTGCCGCAGCCACCATCGTCTTGCCGCTGCCCACATCGCCCTGAATCAGCCGGTTCATAGGCTTGCCGGAGCGCAAATCTGCCACAATTTCTTCGATGGCCCGCTTTTGCGCCCCCGTAAGCTGGAAGGGCAGGCAATCGAAAAAGCTATTCAGATTGGTAAATTCATAGGGCTCTACCGCTTTTACCGCCCGCTTTTCCCGCATCAGGGCAAGGCCTGCGGAAAAGACAAAAAATTCTTCAAATACCAGCCGTTTTTTGGCCTGCTCCACCTCTTCCCAGGAGGAAGGAGCGTGAATGGCAGTGTAAGCCCTCTGGGCTTCCATAATTCCATAGTCCTGGCGCACCTGGGCGGGAATAATCTCTGCCGGAGCATCGCAAACCGCCATAGCCTGACCGATGGCTTTGGTCATGGCGGTATTGGTAATGCCCGCCGTCAAAGGATAGATGGGCAAAATTCGGCGGGTCTGCACCGGGGGAGAATCCTCATGCTCGTAGACCGGGTTGATCATACAGTAGCCGCCCCGATCCAGGTGGAGTTCCCCGTAGAAAATGAAGGTTTCCCCGTATTTCAGCACATCGGCAGAGTAATTTTGGTTAAAGAAAATCAGAGGCAGCCGCCGGAAACCGTCAGACACAGTCACCCGGACAATATCCAGACCCCTGCGGACGTGCTGGAAATTGGAAGTACGGATCACCGTTGCCCGGAAACAGCCGCTATGGTCCACTTCCAGGTCGCTTATACGGCCCACCTTCGTCCGATCCTCATAGGCCCGGGGAAAATGGCAGATCAGATCCTGCAGAGTATAAATGCCCAGTTTTGCAAACAGCTTGGCCTTTTTGGGGCCGATGCCCTGCAAAAAGGTTATGGGATCGCTGAGATTTGCCATTTTGCCACCTCCTATCAGCGGTCTTTTTATCAGTATAACAGGTTTTTCCACCCCACGCAACCACGGGAATGCACAATGCATAATTCATAATGCATAATGATTGTGTCGGCAAAGCCGACAGATATAAATACGTGTCAGTAAGCAAGCTTACTGACACTCCTTCATTGTGCATTGTGCATTATACATTGTGCATTATCCATTAAATGAAAAAACTCCCTTCGGAATGTTCGAAGGGAGATATTTTCAGAGAAATCAGGCCAGCTTGTTCAGCCGCAGGGTCAGGCTGCTCTTCTTGCGGGCAGCAGTATTCTTGTGCAGAATACCCTTGATGACAGCCTGGTCAACAATGCGGACGGCTTCCTTGTAAGCCACCTCAGCAGCAGCACGGTCACCGCTTTCGATAGCAGCGTCGAACTTCTTCAGGACAGTCTTCATCTCGGACTTGTTAGCCTTGTTCTTCTCGTAAGCAACTTTGGAACGGATAACATCCTTCTTAGAGGACTTAATGTTGGGCATGATCACACCTCCTGTTTGTAAAATAGCTCATGCGTTTACCCATTATATCCCTTCTTTTCCGGAAAATCAATACCTTTTTTGAAATTTTTGTGCCATCTTTTGAAAATCCTCCCGGAGAAGGGTAAAATTGCCTTGTCGAGAAGAATTTTTTCGGCAAAAATTCCCCTATTAGGCATTTTTCCAATGTCGTAAAAATGGGAAAAAAGTTCTATTTTGTCGAATAGTTTTATGTCAACTAAAATGTATATTGCCTCGATTTTCGCCCCTTGTGGAAAAACTTGTGGAATGTGGGGAAAACTTTTGTTTTCTCTATCTTTTTTCCACTTATCCCCAGGTCCTTCCCCCGACAGAAAGGCTGTATATTGGATTGCATAACCGGATTTTCCGCCCTTTTCTCGAAATTATGTCGCTCAAAATTACGTGTACTTTTTCGGACATTTTTGCCATAAAAGTTCGATTCATATCTAATTTAACCGAAAGAAACCCCTTATGGATTCCTTAGCAGTCTATATTTTTTGTGGAATTTCAACAAAAGTCTTTCCGGTATGTTTTTCCTGGGATGGGAGATACTATTTCCAAACGACCGAGGAGGAAAACCATGCAGGGAAAAGTAGAACTTTGCGGTGTGAATACCGCCCGTTTGCGGGTATTATCCCAGGAAGAAATGGACAATTTGCTCCTTTTAGCCAAGGCTGGGGACGAAAACGCCCGGCAGGAATTGATTGAGGGAAACCTCCGGCTGGTCCTCGCAGTGATCCAGCGGTTTGAAAAACGGGGCGAAAATCCCGACGATCTGTTTCAGGTGGGGTGCATCGGCCTGATGAAGGCCATTCAAAACTTCGATCCAACAAAAAATGTGCGTTTTTCCACCTATGGCGTGCCTATGATTGCCGGGGAAGTGCGCCGCTATCTGCGGGATAATGCCCCCATTCGGGTATCCCGCTCCATTCGGGATGTGGCCTACCGGGTACTGCAATGCAAGGAGCAGATGCAGCTGGATTTAGGCCGGGAGCCAACCATGGAAGAAGTGGCAAATGCCCTGGAGCTGGATGTGAAAGAAGTGAGCCGGGCCCTGGATGCAGTCTGTGCGCCGGTGAGCCTTCACGATCCGGTGTATGGGGACAGTACCGATCCGCTGACGGTGATGGATCAGGTCCGGGACAACCGGAACACGGAAGCGGCCTGGATGGAGCATATTGCTCTGCGGGATGCCTTTCAGGCTCTGGGCCCCAGGGAAAAACACATTCTCTCCCTGCGGTTTTATGACGGCAAGACCCAGATGGAAGTGGCTCAAATGGTGGGCATTTCCCAAGCCCAGGTGTCCCGACTGGAAAAAGGCGCTATTTCCACCCTCCGGAAACGCATAAGAGTGGTAAGTTAATGCACAATGTATAATGCATAATGCAAAATGAAGGAGTGACAGTAAGCTGGCTTACTGTCACTTATTTCAATGCGTCGGCTTGCCGACACATCAATTATGCATTATGCATTGTGCATTATGCATTGAAAAAAGACCGCCCGAAGGCGGTCTTTTTCTTATTGACCCATGAGGATTTGTGCCAAAACGGAGTTCTGATCCAGCACAACGGTCTTTTCGTCGCCGGTGAGGCTGGCCTTCAACGCTTCCAGGGCAAGCATAAATTCATAAAATTCCTTCTTATCCCGGGTGTTATAGGCCTCTGCCAGCAGGCGCATATACTCGGCTTCGCCTTCTGCTTCCAGCTTGGCAGCCTCTGCTTCTGCGTTGGAAATGGTGATATTCACCTGCTTATCCACCTCGTTGCGGATAATGCTGGCTTCCAAATTGCCGTCAGCGGCAAATTTTTCGGACATTTGGTTTCTCTCGGAGATCATACGGGCATACACCGCATTCAGGTTGGATTCCGGCAGGTCAAACCGCTTGATCTTCACATCCATCACCTCAATACCGATGGATTTTGCCTGCTGTGCCACAGTTTCGGCAATGCCTTCGTAGATTTCATTCCGCTTGGCGCCATCTTCCATATTGATAATATCCGCCTGGGTCAGGCTGCCAAGGGCATTTTTCAGGGCGGTGTAGGTCATGGTATCCAGTCGGCCTTCCGCTTCGGTCTCCGATTCCAGTCTTTGATAGAAGGTCACCGGGTCGGAAATCTTCCAAAGCACATAACAGTCCACATTCATATTCTGCTGATCAGAGGTATAGACCTCAGAGGGCGGAATATCGTAAAGCTGAACAGCCTTGGAGAAATACCGGACAGAATCCACAAAGGGAATCCGGAAGTGCAGGCCGGGGGTTTCTTCCACGTGGACGATCTTGGAGAACCGGGAAACGGCAGCAAATTCGTTTTCTTCCACCACATACACGGAGCTGACTGCCAAAACCACCACAAGAACCAGGGCGGCGATGATAAAAATCCATTTTTTCATATTAGTTACCTCCTACCAGCTTGTCCAGAGGCAAGAGCATATCCACATTGGAGCCGGAGCCGGTGTTGATATACACCTTCACATCGGGCAGAGCCTGGGAAATGGCTTCATAATACATTCTGGAACGGGTGATTTCCGGGTTCAGGGAGTATTCTTTGTACATTGCCTCGAACATGGCCACCTTCTGTACCGCTTCGTTGATCCGCTTTTGCTTCAGATACTGGGCATTTTGGATCAATTTGTCTGCCTGGGCCTGGGCTTCCGGCAATTTGGCGTTCTGATAGGCCTTTGCCTCGTTGATGATGGTTTCAGCCTGCTGTTTGGCAGTTTCCACCGCCTTGAAAGCCTCAGTGACTTCCTTGGTGGGGGGTTCTGCATCCTGGATACGCACATCCACCAGCACCAGGCCGATGTCATACTCCTGCAGAATTTGGGCAACCAGGGTCTTTACCTGGGCCTGGATGCCTGCTTTGCCATCGGTCAGGGTGGCATCCACCGTGGAAGAGCCTACCACATTTCGAACCTGGCTCTGAATCAGGTTCCGCAGGACTTCTTCCGGGGCTTCGGAGGCATACAGATACTTTACCGGGTCGGAAATCTTATATTCTACAAAGAAATCCACGTTGACGATGTTATAATCGCCGGTGATCATCAGGCTTTCGCTGTCCACCTGGGTATTATTACCGCTGCCGTTGCTGCGATAGCCCAATTCCAGCTTCTGGAACACGTTTACATCCACCAGGTGGGCCTGCTGGATGCCGAAGGGCAGCTTGAAATGGACGCCGGCCTCGGTCACATCAGTGACCTGACCAAAGGTGGTAACCACCGCCTGCTGCTTTTCGTCCACGGTATAAAAGCTGGTCATGATGCCCAAAATCACCACAAGGGCGATCAGTGCGATGAGAATGATTTTTCCCACTTTTTTAAAATTTTCCGGTTCCCACTTGTTATCCTTGGGAGACCAGCGATAGGATCCGTCGCTCATAATAACACTCCTTATAATAATGTGTGGAGCATCTGCTCCGTTTGGTGCTGCAAATAGGCCGCCAGGTAGGCGGTCAGCATGATGCCCAGGACCTTTTCCACCTTTTGCCGATTCTCTTTCCGGGGCGGATCATAGCAGGCCATCTCCTGCTGGAGGATTTTCTCCCGGTCTGCCGACTGTAAAAGGGTGTCGGCCTTTGCCGCTAAGCGGACAAATAGGAAATAGAGCACCGTATCGTCAATGATATCGTCCCCTTCGTCGTCCAGCCGGCCGTTCATATAGCTGAGCAGGGCGCAAATCTTATCCAGGGACATGCTTCCACGGAGCATATGCATATTCAATAGTCTGCAGAGCTGCCGTAACGAGTAGTGCTTATTGACCGGCGGGGTCAAAAAGCCCCGTTTTACCCAGTTTTGAATGGTATGGGCTTCCAGTCCGGTAATGGCTACCACCTGAGATAGGGATAGATTGCCCCCTAAAAACATACTTTCAAAGCGTGTTTGCAGGGAATCTGCCTCCTCTCGGGGGCAACTCAGGGCCGAACCGGGGATTCTCCATTCCATAAGATCCCTCCTTTCCTGGTAAGCCGATTGTATCATATGGTCGCTTGACTGTCAATAGTAATTATGTGACCTTTTTGTAAACAATATTCCTCCAACTTTTTTTCGCAATGCTCTTTACGAACCAAGAAATTTGTAGTACAATAGGATGGAATATAGAATGGCGTAAAAGGAGGTTTGGGTATGTATTGTTTGCGCTGCGGAAAAGATACGGCAGAAGGAAAAGTATTCTGTCAGGCCTGCTTGGATTCTATGGAAGCCTATCCCGTGAAGCCGGGTCAGCCCATTGTACTTCCCAATCAGCCCGCGATCCAGGCAAGAAAGAAAAAGGTAAAGCCCCCCTCCACAGAGGAACTGCTGGATGCTTTCCGTCGTCAGCTTCGGCGGACCCGCCGGCTTTGGCTCATCACCATTCTTTTGCTGTTGGGCGCTCTGGGTCTGCTGTTCCTGCAATGGCAGCACGGTCTGTTTTTGCCGACTACATAAAATTGTTTCACGTGAAACAATTTGTTGGCGGGCCGACAAAGAAATGGATCGCAAGGGCAATGCATAGCGCTTCGCGAGAATTCAGGATGCATCGCATCTATTTATAACACACAGTGGCAATTCACTAAAGAGCAAAAGGATTTGCTTATTTGCTTGCATTGGGCAAGCACATAAAGATACTGTTTTTCAATGTTTCACGTGAAACACAAAAAACAATTAAGGAGGGGATTCCGTGGGTAAAATAATAGCAGTCGTCAATCAAAAAGGCGGTGTGGGTAAGACCACCACTGCGGTAAACCTGACTGCCGCACTGGCAGAGGCAGGAAAGCGGGTTCTCCTTTGCGATTTTGACCCCCAGGCCAATGCCACTTCCGGCTTGGGTCTGAACAAGCGGAAGCTGAAATATAGTGTTTACGATGTGGTGGTCAATGATGTGGCCACCAAAGAGGCCATTTGCCCCACCAAATTCGGTGATGTGCTGCCTTCCACCGCAGATCTTGCAGGTGCGGCGGTAGAACTGATCGGGTTTCCCGATGCCACCTTCCGGCTGAAAAACGCCCTGGCTCAGGTGAAAGAGGACTATGATGTAATTTTCATTGATTGTCCGCCCTCTCTGGAAATGCTGACCTTGAACGGTTTAGCTGCGGCAGAAGGGATTTTGGTGCCGGTGCAGTGCGAATATTACGCACTGGAAGGCCTGACAGATTTGATGAACACCCTCAGAATGGTGAAAAAGCGGATCAACCCCAATCTGGAGATCTTTGGCGTGGCACTGACCATGTTTGACGGGCGCACCAATTTCTCCACCCAGGTGGCTCAGGAAGTCCGCCGCCATTTCCCCGGAAAGGTCTTTGGACCGGTGATTCCCCGGAATGTGCGTCTGGCAGAAGCCCCCAGCCACGGTCTGCCCGTACTGGCTTACGATAAACTAAGCCGGGGCGCGGTTGCCTACCGAGCCATGGCAGAGGAAATGATCAAAAAACTGTAAGAGGTGAGAAAATGGCAGGAAATAAAGGATTAGGCAAAGGCTTAGGAGCCTTGATGGGTGACATTTTCGAAGAACCTGCGGAGAAAACCCCCTATAAATTACTCCCCATCCATAAAGTAGAACCAAATCCGGATCAGCCCCGGCAGGATTTTGACGAGGAAGAATTGGCCGCGCTGGCAGAATCCATTGCAGAGCACGGCATTGTCCAACCTCTGACCGTTCGGGCTCTTGGAGAAAGCGGCTATTATCAAATTATTGCCGGTGAGCGCCGCTGGCGTGCTGCCCGGATCGCAGGACTTTCCGAAGTGCCTGCAGTCGTTATGGAAGCCGACGATAAGAAAACCATGGTTTTGGCCCTGATTGAGAATCTGCAGCGGCAGGATCTGAATCCGGTGGAAGAAGCCCTGGGTTATCAGCGGCTTATGGAAGAATACGGCCTGACCCAGGAAGAAGCCGCTTCCAAGGTGGGAAAATCCCGTCCTGCGGTGGCAAATTCCCTGCGACTTTTGGGACTTTCCCCGGAAGTGCTGGAAATGGTCCGCGCCGGAAAGCTCTCTGCGGGTCACGCAAGGGCAGTTTTGGTGCTGAAAAGCGAAAAGGCGCAGCTGGCCGCCGCACAAAAGATCTTTGCCCTGGGACTTTCCGTCCGGCAGGCAGAACTGATGTGCAAAAACTTAGGAAAAGAGCCTGCGCCCATGCCGGAACCCACCTTGAAAGTGGATTATGTGGCTGAATGTGAGAAAAACCTCAGTAAGTACCTGGGCCGAAAGGTGAAAATCGTCAATGGCAAGCGGAAAGGCCGCTTTGAATTGGAATTTTACGGGCAGGAAGATTTGCAGAATCTGCTGGATGCCCTGATGCAAATGAAAAAGTAAGGAAGAAGGACGCATTATGTTAGATATCAAACGAATCAAAGAAGACCCCGCGGCTGTGAAAGCCGGTCTGCGGGCCAAGGAAGTGGATTGCGATGCAGTTATCGACCAGATTTTGGACCTGGACGGCAAAATTCGCGGTCTGAAAACCTCCACAGAAACCAAAACTGCGGAAAAGAACAAGCTGAGCAAGGAAAACGGCAAGCTCTTCGGTCAGAAGAAGGGCGCAGAAAAGAAGGGCGAGGACACCTCCGCCATTGATGCCCAGATTGCTGCCAATTCTGCAGAAAGTGTCCGCTTGGACCAGGCCATTGCCGCAGATGCCCAGGAATTGAAGGATTTGCAGGTGGAATTCCGCACTCTGATGCTGAGCCTGCCCAACCTGCCTGACGGCGATCTGCTCCCCGGCGGCAAGGAAAACAACGAGCCTCTGCGTTATATCGGCGAAAAGCCCAGTTTTGACTTTGAACCCAAGCATCACGTGGATCTTTGCACCGATCTGGGCCTCATTGACTACGAGCGTGGCGTCAAGCTGGCTGGCGCAGGCAACTGGATGTACACCGGCATGGGCGCAAGACTGGAATGGGCCCTGCTGAACTACTTTATGGATTGCCACATTGCTGATGGCTACGATTTCATTCTGCCTCCTCACATGCTGGAGTACCAGTGCGGCGAAACCGCCGGTCAGTTCCCCAAGTTTGCCGATGAAGTCTACAAGATCGCCAACCCCACTGACGATCGCACCCACTATATGCTGCCCACCGCAGAAGCCGCTCTTTGCTCCATTTACAGAGATGAAATTCTCTCCGAGAGCGATCTTCCCAAGAAACTCTTTGCTTACACCCCCTGCTTCCGTCGGGAAGCCGGCTCCCACAGAGCTGACGAACGGGGCATGGTTCGTGGTCACCAGTTTAACAAGGTGGAAATGTTCCAGTTCTGCAAGCCGGAAGACTCCGATGCTGCCTTTGACGAGCTGGTTACCAAGGCAGAAAACCTGGTGAAGGGCCTTGGCTTCCACTTCCGCACCGTGAAGCTGGCTGCAGGCGACTGCTCCGCTTCTATGGCAAGAACCTATGATATTGAGATCCTGATTCCCTCCATGGACGGCTACAAGGAAGTTTCTTCCGTTTCCAATGCCCGGGATTATCAGGCTCGCCGTGGCAATATCCGTTTCCGCAGAGAGGAAACCGGCAAGCCCGAGTTCGTTCACACCCTGAACGGCTCCGGCCTGGCTACCAGCCGTATTTTCCCCGCTCTGGTGGAACAGAATCAGCGTGCTGATGGCTCTATTGTGATTCCTGAAGTGCTGCGCAAGTACTTGGGCGGCCTTGAAATCATTGAAAAGAAATAATAGAAAGGGAGTTTTTCATTATGAAAAAAGAAAGAAGACTGAAAGTTAAGAAGCCCTCCTGGATTCAGGACTTCAAAGAGTTTGCCGTAAAGGGCAACGCCATGGCGCTGGCTGTTGGTACTATTATTGGTGCTGCATTCTCCACCATCACCAAGAGTCTGACCGATGACATCATCATGCCGATCATCAACATCTTCCTGGGCGGCACCGATTTCACCGAGCTGAAGGTGGAACTGCCCCGGATCACTCCCGTTTACGAAGAAGTGGTAAATGAAGCCACCGGCGCTGTGGAGCTGGTGGAAGTACCCAACTACCTGACCTACGGCAACCTGATTTCTGCTGTGATCAACTTCCTGATCCTGGCCCTGGTGGTTTTCTTCCTGGTTCGTTTCATTACCCGTCTTTCCGAGATCGGCAAGAAGAAGGAAGAAGTGGTGGAAGCACCTGCTGAGCCTCCCGCACCTCCCGCTCCTTCCAACGAAGAAGTGCTGCTGGCTGAGATCCGCGATCTGCTGAAAAACAAGGAATAACAAGGGATTTTCCCTTCTTTAGGAATTTTATGTAAACCAAAAGGAGATTGGGTATGTTTAAAATCGTACGCAAAAAAGAGCTCAATGCCACCGTTACTCTGATGGACATTGAGGCCCCCTTCATCGCCAAAAAGGCAAAGGCCGGTCAGTTCATCATCTTCCGCATTGACGAAAAGGGCGAACGCGTTCCCCTGACCATCGCTGGCTATGACCGGGAAGCAGGTACTGTTACCATTATTTTCCAGAAGGTTGGCTTTGCCACCAACGCTCTGGGCGCACTGAAGGAAGGCGACTACATTCAGGACTTCGTTGGCCCTCTGGGTAAGCCCACCCCCGTGGAAGGCAAAAAGAAGGTCTGTGTGGTTGGCGGCGGCGTAGGCTGCGCTATCGCACTCCCCTCTGCCAAGGCCTTTAAGGAAGCCGGCGCAGAAGTGACCGTTATCGTAGGCTTCCGGAGCAAGGATATTGTGATCCTGGAAGAAGAATTTAAGGCTGCTGCCGATCGGATGATCCTGATGACCGACGACGGTTCTTACGGCCGCCATGGTCTGGTCACCCAGCCCCTGCAGGAACTGCTGGAAGCCGGGGAACAGTTTGACGAAGTGCTGGCCATCGGTCCTGTACCGATGATGAAGTTTGTTTGCAAGACTACCGAGCCTTTCGGCACCCACACCTCCGTGTCCCTGAACCCCATTATGGTGGACGGCACCGGTATGTGCGGTGGCTGCCGTGTGACTGTAGGCGGCGAAACCAAGTTTGCCTGCGTGGATGGCCCGGAATTTGACGGCCACAAGGTAGATTTTGCCGAACTGATGAACCGGAACAGCGTTTACCGCGGACGGGAAGCAGAAGTCAACGAAACCCACGCCTGCCGCATGGAAGCCATGGGCAAGGCTCTGATCAAATAAGGAGGGTACGGATATGGCAAATATGAGTTTGGTTAAAACCCCTATGCCCGAGCAGGATGCTGCTGTCCGCGCCCGGAACTTTAAGGAAGTAGCCCTGGGCTACACCCCCGAAATGGCTATGGAAGAAGCCAAGCGCTGCCTGGGCTGCAAGAAGCCCAAGTGCGTGGAAGGCTGCCCCGTCAATGTGCGCATCCCCGAATTCATCGGCAAGGTGGCAGAGGGCGACTTCAAGGCTGCTTATGAAATTATCACCTCCACCAATGCCCTGCCTGCACTGTCCGGCCGTGTATGTCCCCAGGAAACCCAGTGTGAAGCCGTTTGTGTCCGTGGTATCAAGGGTGAGCCTGTTGCCATCGGCAGACTGGAACGGTTTGTGGCTGACTGGTACAGAGAAAACATCAATGCTATGCCTGAAAAGGCTGAACCCAACGGCAAAAAGGTGGCTGTGGTCGGCTCCGGCCCTGCAGGTATGACCTGCGCCAGCGACCTGGCAAAGCTGGGCTACGCAGTAACTATGTTTGAAGCTTTGCATACTGCCGGTGGCGTGCTGGTTTACGGTATTCCCGAATTCCGTCTGCCCAAGGCCATCGTTGCCAACGAAGTGAAGAAGCTGGAGGCCCAGGGCGTAGAAGTGATGACCAATATGGTCATTGGCCGTGTGCTGACCATCGACGAACTGTTTGAAATGGGCTATGAGGCCGTATTCGTAGGCTCCGGCGCTGGTCTGCCTATGTTTATGAACATCCCCGGTGAAAGCCTGAAGGGTGTTATGTCCGCCAATGAGTACCTGACCCGTACCAACCTGATGAAGGCTTACGACGAAGAGTACGACACCCCCATCATCCAGAGCAAGGCTGTTGCCGTTGTGGGCGGTGGTAACGTGGCGATGGACGGTGCTCGCTGCGCTATGCGTTTGGGCGCAGAGCATGTTTACATCGTTTACCGCCGTGGTGAGGCGGAAATGCCTGCCCGTAAGGAAGAACAGCATCACGCCAAGGAAGAGGGCATCGAGTTTAAGACTCTGTGCAACCCCGTTGCCATCATCGGTGACGAAAACGGCCGTGTTTGCGGTATGAAGTGTGTCCGTATGGAACTGGGCGAGCCGGATGCTTCCGGTCGCCGCCGTCCTGTGGAAGTTCCTGACAGTGAATTTGTGCTGGATGTGGACACCGTCATTATGGCTCTGGGCACCAGCCCCAACCCCCTGATTCGGTCCACCACTCCCCGTCTGGAAACCAACCGGAAAGGCTGCCTGATCGTGAACGAAGACGAAATGACCACCCGTGAGGGTGTGTTCGCCGGTGGCGATGCCGTTACCGGTGCTGCAACGGTCATTTTGGCTATGGGCGCCGGTAAGAAGGGCGCCGCTGCAATCCATAAGTTCCTGAATAAGTAAGATAAAAGGCACGCTTCGGCGTGCCTTTTATAATGTACAATTGACAATGGACAATGGTGGGGTCGGCTTTGCCGACGGAATATAATGTAGGGGCGGCTATCAGCCGCCAGCGGGAGGCGAAACGCCTCCCCTACAAACACCAACCCACATTTTCTCTCATAGGGGACGGATTTTCTGTCCCGCTATTGTCCATTATGCATTATGAGGACAGAGATATGCTCTGTCCTCATTCTTCCGGTATATATTCTGCAATATCTTCCAGGCGGCAGTTCATAAAAGCGCAGATTTTGTTCAACGTCTTGGTTTCTGTGTTTTCGTTGGATTTCAGCCGTCGAATCGTCTTACTGTCAAAGCCACAGGATTCACGAAGCCTGTATGTCGTAATTTTTCTTTCATCCATCAGCTTCCAAAGTTTGCTAAAAGAGATCATACACACCGTTCCTTTTGGCTTATCCTTTTCTATTACTTTGCGTATGGTTTTTTAGTGGATGTTCGGCCTAAAAGATAATCCACGCTGACGCCGTAGAAATCCGCCAGCTTATCTGCATACTCCAAGGGCAAGGGCCGCTCTTCCCTTTCGTACTTGGAATATAGGGACTGATCGCACAGCAAAAAATCAGCCACAGTCTTTTGCGTCAGATCTCTGTCTTCCCGTAAATCACGAATTTTCAGTTTCATAGTTTTTACTTTTTTGACGGTTTTACATTATCGTCCGGTGAAATATCACTGCTGATAGGACCGTTCTTTGCTTCAAAGGCCTTAATACTTTCCCGTATCAGCACCAACACATGACTGTTTACACTTCTGCCTTCATAATCGGCAACATATCCGATCTTTTGCAACATTTCTTCTTCAATACGGATCGAAACACTCTTGATAGCCATATAATCACCCCAAAATAAACATTTTATATATTTATTTTAGTCAAAATATGTTGTATAATACTTCAAAGGATATATCATATATCTATTATTTTTGAGGTGATTGTATGAAAGCAAAGGATGACAGGCTTCTGTTTGAAGCTATGCAGGAGGTTTTTCGTGATCGGTCCGAAGGCTCTGTCGGATTGCGCTATCATAATTGCAACGAGGAGTTTACCCGGCTTCTTTTTTCCCTTCCCAGTGATCAGCAGGCCATTATTATCCATTATGTTCATGCATATCAGGATGCCTATATGGCAGCCTTTGATAAAACGCTGACAAGAAGAAAAAGCCTATTTAATTTTTTGCGCTCAAAGCAGTGAAGGAAACCCTTCGCCGTACCTTTTATAATACAATCTCATCCGTCCGTCCTCCGCAAAAATATATTTACAAGTTTTCTTTAAAAATCTGCAGCGCATAAAAAATGCAAGGGCCTATTTTCCCTTGCGCCAAGCCATGTTTTCGGATCGCAGAAATTTTTGCGTTCCTTGACCTATTCTTATATCTTTTTTTATTTCTTTTTCTCTTTCTTTTTCTTTATATACTGTCCACATAATACTTGCCGTCTATGGCATCCTGGGTCAGCTTTTCCGCATATCTGGCCTTCATTTTTCTTGCCCGCCGCTCCGCAGTGTCCAGCACAGGTCTGACAAACTCGAAGTCCGTTGCGATATGGGGCGGCAATTTGTCCAGATTCGGCTCATTGCCGTTTAAGGCATAGTCGCAAAGCGTATCATAAAAAATCGCCTTGTCCTTTTTGGTGCGCATTCGTTGGGTGGCTTCAAAAAAAGAACGGTAAAAAGTAAATTGTTTTCTTTGCATAATATATTCTCCTTTTTGTACATGTTTGGGTACTTATCCCACTATCAGCATAGCACTTTTCAGGAGAAAAATCTTCCCGTTTTTTTCCCACCTTACAACTTTCACCGGGGTTTCTGAAATTGGGGAAAACTCTGTGGAAAGTGGGTGGATAACCTGTGGATAATTCGATGGTCTGTCTGCAAGCAAATGGCTGGCCTTTTTCCATTCATAAGGTGGGAAAAATATGGGAAGACTTTATTTAAATAATGTGGTATAATAGTACTATCAAAAAAGGCCCGACGAGGGATGTCTCGTCGAGCCTTTTTGTTATTTCATTCGTTTTTCCAGGGTGCGGGCGGAAAGGGATGTCAAATAGACCCGTTCCAGGCCATATTCCACCGTCACCACATAACTTTTGGGCAGGTCATCGCAGGGCACAACACGGCCCTCTTTTTCTGCCTTTTCCAGAAAAATGCGGGTCCTTTTGGAAGTGGAGGTGTTATCCAGATCGAAAATTCCCACCACTGCGCTGCTTCGCACAGACATATCGCTGCCAATGGATAAATACATACCTACCCTCACCTAACTGCAATACTTTTTCGCTGCTTCATCAATGACAGAACACACACCATAGAAATTGTTATGAATATCCAGGTTACAGAAACGAATAACCGTTAATCCGTAACTTTCAAGGGTTTCTGTTCTTTTCCGGTCCTTTTCTTCTGCCACCGGGTCATAATGTCCACCGCCATCCAATTCCACTACCAATTTTGCCTTAAAGCAATAGAAATCCACAATAAAATTGCCAATACATTTCTGTCGTTGGAAACGAATAGGGTATTCCTTAAGAAAACAATACCAAAGTTTTCTTTCCCAAGGTGTCATTTCTGCTCGTAGTTTTCTCGCAAATTTGACGTTTGGATGATCATAATGCATTTACCGGTTCTCCCTTCTCGCCTCCCTCTTTGAGGGAGGTGGGTGAGCAATGCGAACCCGGAGGGAGTGTACTTCCTTAAGAACGAAACTCCCCCAGTCACGGCTTTCGCCGTGCCAGCCCCCTCTGTGAGAGGGCCGAGTCTCGCCTCCCTCATAGAGGGAGGTGGGTGAGCAATGCGAACCCGGAGGGAGTGTACTTCCTTAAGAACGAAACTCCCCCAGTCACGGCTTTCGCCGTGCCAGCCCCCTCTGCGAGGGGGCCGAGATTAACTCTGTAACTTGGAAGCGGCAACGGCTAATTGGTCGCAACGGTTGTTATAGGGATTATCAGCGTGGCCTTTCACCCAATGGTAGGAAAGTTGGTGTTTTTCGGTGAGATTCAGGAGTTTTTCCCACAAATCCGGGTTCAAAGCAGGCTTTTTATCCGCTTTCCGCCAGCCATTCTTCCGCCAGGATGCCGCCCAGCCTTTGGAAAGACCGTCGATCACATACTTGGAATCGGAATACAGCTCCACCCGGCAGGGCTCTTTCAGGGCTTCCAGTCCGGAAATCACTGCCAAAAGCTCCATCCGGTTGTTGGTGGTTTCCCGTTCGCCACCGGAAAGTTCCTTTTCCACCCCGTTATAGCTGAGGATTGCTCCCCATCCTCCCGGGCCGGGGTTTCCGGAACAAGCGCCGTCAGTGTACAGTGTTACGGTTTTCACGCTTCCTGCTCCTCTACCTTTTCGATTCGCTCCAAAGCCACCAGCTGGTTGCCTTCTTCAATGCGCATAATGATGACACCCTGCACATCCCGCTTATAGATATTGATCTGGGAAGCAGGCACACGGATGATCACGCCGCCGTTTTCAATGAGCATTACATCGTCCTGCTCGTCCACCACACGGCAGCCTGCCACCAGGCCGGTCTTGGGGGTGATATTATAGTTCTTCAGACCCTTACCGCCACGGCCCTGGGCGATCTTCTCTCCATTGGGGCCGGTACGCAGGTATTCCACCAGTTCCGTCCGCTTGCCGTAGCCGTTTTGGGTGACAGTCAGCAGAGTTTTGCCCTCCTCTGCCTTTTCTGCGCCGATCACATAATCTTCTCCGGTCAGCAGAATACCCCGGACACCGGCTGCATCTCTGCCCATAGGCCGGACATCGTTTTCATTGAAGCAGATGGCCATACCCTGGGCGGTAGCCAGGATAATATTATCCTCACCGCCGGTGCGGATCACATTGATCAGCTGATCGCCGTCGTCCAAAGTGATGGCCCGGATACCGGTCTTTCTCCGGGTAGCCAGCGCCACGAAGGGAATCCGCTTCACAGTACCCTTCCGGGTGACCATCATCAGGTACTCATTTTCATAGAATTCTCTGGTAACCACCATGGCGGTAACGGTTTCGCCCTGCTCCAAAGGCAGGATGTTCACCATGGCAGTGCCACGGGCGGTACGACTGGCTTCAGGAATCTGATAGCCCTTTCTGTAGTGGACACGGCCCAGGTCGGTGAAGAACAACACATGGTCGTGGGTGGAGGCCACCAGCAGACTCTTTACATAGTCCTCTTCCTTCAAATTCTGGGCGTTGACACCTCTGCCGCCTCTGCCCTGGGTCCGGTAAGTATCCACGGGCATCCGCTTCACATAGCCCTGATGGGACAGAGTGAAGCAGCAGTCTTCCTCTTCGATCAGATCTTCGATGTCGATCTCATCCTCGATATCCTGGATTTCCGTCTTCCGTTCGTCACCGAACTTATCCCGGATTTCCACCAATTCTTCCCGCAGAACGCCACGAAGTTTGGCTTCGTCCGCCAGCAATTCCGTATAATAGGCGATTTTATCCTGCAGTTCGTGATATTCCGCCTCTAATTTTTCCCGATCCAGACCCTGCAGAGCCTTCAGGCGCATATCCAGGATGGCCTGTGCCTGCACATCGTCCAAACCAAACCGCTCACACAACCGCAGTTTGGCATCGTCGTAGGAAGTACGGATGATCCGCACCACTTCGTCGATATTATCCTGGGCAATCAGCAGGCCTTCCAGCAGGTGGGCCCGCTCCTGCGCTTTGCGCAGGTCGTACTGGGTGCGACGGGTCAGCACATCCATCTGGTGTGCCAGGTATTCGTCAATAATCTGCCGCAAGGAAAGGATACGGGGTTGCTTCTGGTCGTCCACCAGAGCCAGCATAATGATGCCGAAGCTACTTTGCAGTGCGGTCTGCTTAAAGAGGTTATTCAGCACCACCTGGGGATTGGCATCCTTTTTCAGCTCGATGACCATCCGCATACCGTTCCGGTCGGTTTCGTCCCGCAGGTCGGAAATGCCTTCCAGCTTCTTATCCTTCACCTGCTCGGCAATCCGCTTGATCAGTTCTCTCTTATTGACCTGGTAAGGCAGTTCCGTAACGATGATGCGGACTCTGTCCTTATTGAATTCTTCAAATTCCGTTCTTGCACGGACCACCACCTTGCCGCGGCCGGTGGCGTAGGCGGCACGGATGCCGCTGCGACCCATAATGATACCGCCGGTGGGGAAATCCGGGCCGGAGATATGCTCCATCAGGTCGGTCATAGACACTTCCGGGTCATCAATGACGCAAAGGCAGGCATTGATCACTTCCGTCAGGTTATGGGGCGGGATATTGGTGGCCATACCTACCGCAATACCGGTAGAGCCGTTCACCAGCAGATTGGGGAAACGGCTGGGCAGCACCCGGGGCTCTTTCCGGGATTCGTCAAAGTTGGGATCCCAGTTCACAGTTTCCTTATCAATATCCCGGAGCATTTGATTGGAAAGTTTAGAAAGTCTTGCTTCGGTATAACGGTAAGCAGCAGCAGGGTCGCCGTCCACAGAACCGAAGTTACCGTGGCCGTCCACCAGCATATAGCGCATAGAGAAGTCCTGGGCCAAACGGACCATGGCATCGTACACGGATGCGTCACCGTGGGGGTGGTACTTACCGAGTACATCACCGACACAGGTAGCGGACTTCTTAAAGGGCTTATCAGAGGTCAGGCCGCTTTCATACATGGTGTAAAGGATACGGCGGTGAACCGGCTTCAGGCCATCCCGCACGTCGGGCAAGGCTCTGCCCACGATGACGCTCATGCCGTACTCAATATAGGCCTGCTCCATTTCCTTTACCAGGTCAGACTGGGTAATGTGCTGATCCGGGAAACGGATATCCTCAGGCGTATAGGATCTGTTGTGTTTTGCCATATTGCGTCACCTCCTTAGATATCGATATTCACCGCATATTTGGCGTTGCGTTCGATCCATTCTTTCCGGGGCTCAACCTGCTCACCCATCAGAATGGTGAAAATTTCGTCTGCACGGCGGGCATCTTCCAAAGTGATCCGCCGCAGGGTACGGGTGGCAGGGTCCATGGTGGTCTCCCACAGTTCGTGGGGGTCCATTTCACCAAGGCCCTTAAACCGGGAAATATCCACCTTGACGCCGCCTTCTCCACGAAGTTCGGCAGAAACAAGGTCTCTTTCCTCGTCGGAATAGGCAACCCGCTCCGTTTTGCCCTTCTTCAGCTTATAAAGAGGAGGAACGGCAGAGTAAACAAAGCCGTTTTCGATCATAGGCCGCATATAGCGGAAGAAGAAGGTCAGAAGCAGGGTACGGATATGGGCGCCGTCCACGTCCGCATCGGACATAATGATGACCTTGTGGTAGCGGAGCTTTTCAATATCAAAATCTTCACCGATGCCTGCGCCCAGCGCCACGATCAGCGGATACAGCTTATCGTTGCCGTAGACCTTATCTGCCCGGGCCTTTTCCACGTTCAGCATCTTACCCCACATAGCCAAAATAGCCTGGAAACGAGAGTCTCTGCCTTGGATGGCGGAGCCAGCCGCAGAGTCACCCTCCACGATGTAAATTTCGCACAGAGAGGGATCTCTTTCGTTACAATCCTGGAGTTTATCCGGCATCTGACCGGATTCCAGACCGGTCTTACGACGGATGGATTCTCTTGCTTTCCGGGCGGCTTCTCTTGCCCGGTTTGCCATCATTGCCTTTTCCAAAATCTGCTTGGCGATGGCAGGATGCTCTTCAAAATAGGTGGCCAGTTGGTCGTTTACGATATTGTCCACCAAAGTACGGATATAGGCGTTGCCAAGTTTTGCCTTGGTCTGGCCTTCAAACTGGGCATCGGTCAGCTTGACGGAAATAATGGCAGTGATACCTTCCCGGCAGTCCTCACCGCTTACCTTATCGTCGCCCTTAATGATGCCGTTTTTGATGCCGTAGTTATTCAGTACACGGGTCAGGGCAGTCTTAAAGCCGGTTTCGTGCATACCGCCTTCCGGGGTGCGCACGTCATTGGCAAAGGACTGCAACGACTCGTTATAGCCGTCGTTATACTGGATGGCGATTTCCGCAGAGGCATCTCCCTTGCTGCCGGAAAGATAGATCACTTCCTCGTGCAGGGGGGTCTTATGCCGGTTGGTCCAGGTGGCAAACTCCCGGATACCGCCCTGGTAGCACATGGTTTCGGTGATGGGGGTGTCTTCCCGGTCATCGGTGATGGTGATGGAAAGGCCGGCATTCAGGAAGGCTTCCTCCCGCATACGCTCGTGAAGCACTTCGTAGGAATAGATCACATCGTCGAACATTTCCGGGTCAGGCTGGAAGGTGACTTCCGTACCGTTCTTGTCGGTCTTGCCTACGATGGTCATTTCCTGGGTGATATGACCCCGGGCGAACTTCATTTCGTAGATATTGCCCTCTTTGTAAACCCGGACCTTCAGCCACTGGCTGAGGGCGTTTACAACGGAAGCACCTACGCCGTGCAGACCGCCGGAGACCTTATAGCCGCCACCGCCGAACTTACCGCCGGCGTGGAGGACTGTAAAAACAACTTCCAAAGCAGGACGGCCAGTCTGTGCCTGCACATCGACGGGGATACCACGGCCATCGTCGGTAACGGTGATGGAGTTACCGGGGTTGATGGTGACGGTGATGTGCTTACAGTAGCCTGCCAGCGCTTCATCGATGGAGTTATCCACGATTTCATATACCAAGTGATGCAGACCGGTAGAAGAGGTAGAGCCGATATACATACCGGGTCTTTTCCGTACCGCTTCCAAGCCCTCCAGCACCTGTATTTGTTCGGCGCCGTATTCGTTGGTTACTTTTGTTTCTTCAGACATAAATGCCCTCCTAATTATGCTTTCAAAGCACCGTTTTCAATGGTGATGGTTTTTCCTAATTTGGTGAATTTCTCTGGCTCGCAGCAGGTGATAAACACCTGGCCGGAGGAAATTTGATTGAGAACGAAGTCCTGCCGCTGGGGGTCCAGTTCGGAAAGTACATCGTCCAATAAAAGCAGAGGTGTTTCTCCGGACTGATTTGCCATCAATTCTCTTTGGGCCAATTTCAGGCTGATGGCGGCGGTTCTGGTCTGTCCCTGGGAGCCGTAGGCTTTCAGGTCCATCCCGGAAAGGCAGACGGAAAAATCGTCCTTATGCGGTCCGGTTAAACACTGGGCGCTTTCCAGTTCTGCCCGGTAGTGGCTCTCCAAATGCTCCTGGAGGGCATCCGCCAGCGCCGGAATGGGTGCAAAGGGGTCTTTGACGGTGGAAACGGTCTTATATTCCAGGGTGAATTCCTCTCTGCCCCCGGAAAAGCACTCGTGGAAGGTCTTGGCAGACTTGCCCAGACCCTCAAAAAACCTGACCCGGTAAGAAATGAGAATGGCGCCCACCTGGCAAAGGCGCGTATTATACTCCGGCAGAATCTCCAAAAGGGCAGGATTTTCGTATCTGTCCTTCAAAATCCGGCTTTTCTGCTCCAAAATCCGGTTATATTCCGTCAGCGCCGCCTCATAATTGGGCCGCAACTGAGAAAGGGCATTATCCCCCAGTTTCCGCCGGGCAGAGGCTCCCGCTTTCAGAACCATCAGGTCCTCCGGGCAGAACAGCACCGTATGGAGCACCCCGGAAATATCTCCGGAGGTCTTTTTCTTAATGCCGTTTAAGTAGAGTTGCCGGGGCTTTCCCGTGGAGAACAGATGCCATTTCAGGGACTGATTCCGACCCTGGGAAAACAGACTACCCTCCATGGTGGCCACTTCTTCTCCCATTTTCACCAGTTCCCCGTTTTTTTGGGTGCGGAAACTTTTTCCGCTGCCCAAAAAGGAGATGGCTTCCAGTAAATTGGTCTTTCCCTGGGCATTATCCCCCACGATCAGGTTCACACCCGGCTCGAAGCAGGCAGAAAGGGCAGAATAATTCCGGAAATTCTCTAATGCAATACTGTTAAGATTCATATTTGGAAATGGTGTAGGTCTTTCCTTCGTATTGGAATTGGCTGCCTTCATAGAGCTTCTTGCCCCGCATCAGGCATACTTCTCCCTCTACCTTCACCCGGCCGTCCTGAATGACCGCTTTGGCTTCACCGCCGGTGGAAACGCAGTTGGCAAGCTTCAATGCCGCTTCCAATTTGATAAATTCCGTGTAAATTAAGACAATTTCGTTCTTCATATCAGTTGTTGATGCGCACAGGCAGTACCATATAAGCGTAATCGTACTTTTCGTCGGGGCTGGTGAACACGATGGGGCTGAGGCTATTAGTCAGCTCCATCACCACTTCCTCCGTTTCTACCACACGCAGGGCATCGGCAAGATAACGCACATCGAAGCCGATCTTCAAATCCTTGCCGTCACCGGCGAAGGTGCACTGATCTTCTGCAGAACCGATGGTAGTATTGGTCTTCAGCTGCAGCTCCTGGTTAGAGAACAGGCAGCGAACGGGACTTCTGTACTTTTCGGAAACCATCAGGCCCACGCGCTCAATGGCAGAGGCCAGCTCGGAAACATTTGCCACCAATTTGATGGGGCAATCGGTGGGAACAACCTTCCGCCAATCCAGGAAGCTGCCTTCCAGCAGGCGGCAGACCACGGTGGCATTGCCGATGGCAAAGAGAATATGCTTCTTGCCCAGCACGAAGGCGGCATCCTCATCGTCACCCAAAATCTTTTCCACTTCCTTCAGACCCTGGGCAGGCACAACAAAGGAAAGGGTTCTGCCGGTGGGCTCGGGGGTATGATAGGTCTTTCTTGCCAGACGGTAGCCGTCCACAGCGATGGCGGAAATGGTGTTTTCTTCCACTTCAAACTTCACGCCGGTGTGGATGGGGCGGCCCTTATTTTCAGCCGTTGCAAAAATGGTGGAGGAAATCAGATTCTTCAGCACCTTCTGAGGTACAAAAATCTTTCTGCCTTCGCTCACATCCGGCAGTTCCGGATAGTCCTCTGCATTTTCTGCGGAGATGGTGAAAGATGCCCGGCCTGCACGAACGGAAACCTTGTAGTTCTCGTCCACAATCACGGTGATGGGGCCTTCCGGCATACGGCGAATGATATCGCCAAACAGACGGGCAGGCAGAATGCAGCTGCCGGCTTCGGTGACTTCTGCTTCAATTTCGTAAGTAATAGCAGTTTCCATATTGTAGCCGGTGAGCCGCAGGCCATAGCCTGCATAGCAGAAAATGCCTTCCAAAGAAGAAAGGGCGCTCTTTTGGGCAACGGCCCGGGAAGTGATATTCAGGCCTGCCATTAACATACTTTTTTCACAAGTAAAACGGATCATTTGAAAGCCTCTTTTCTGAAATAATAAAATAAATATATATAAATAGATATTTTAGGTAGTTGTAGTAGTAGGGAGACGGAAATTGTGGAAAAGTGGGAAAAGTCGTTGGGGCTCTAAGGAAAATATTTCACAAGGAATTGGGGAATCCGACGGACTTTTCCCCAGGCTTCCCGGATTTCCCAAAATCCAAGGGTTTTCCACACCAAAAGTTATCCACAAGCAAAATTCCTGTGGAAAACTTTTTTACAGACAGGAGTTGATATTTGCGGTGATGTCTCTTGCGTGGTTTTGCAGGTTTACATCCCCCGCCTTCAGGGCATCCTTGATCTTATTGTAGGAGTACAAAACGGTGGTATGATCCTTGCCCAACTCCTCACCGATGGTGGTGGTGGAGAGATTGGTCAGCTCCCGGATCAGGTAGACTGCCATATGGCGGGCCTCCACGGCGGCTTTATTTTTCTGTGTGCCGCGGATCACGGAATCGTCCACACTGTAGAACTTACATACCTGGCTGATGATCAGGCTGGGGGAGGGCAGAGCGTTGCCTTCTGCCTTAAACATATCTTCAATGGCCCGGGATACATTGGGAAGATCCAGGGGCATCTTATTGATATCCCGGTAGGCCATGATTTTCTTCACGGTGCCTTCGATCTGCCGGACGTTGTTGGTTACATTCAGGGCAATGTAGTTGCACACATCGTCTCCCAATTCCAAACCCAAGGAGTTTGCCTTGGTTTTGATAATGGCCATTCTGGTTTCGTAATCAGGAGCGGCGATGGAGCTGAGCAGGCCGCTTTCAAACCGGGAACGAAGTCTTGTTTCCAAGGTCAGCATATCGCTGGGTTTCCGGTCGGAAGTGAGGACGATTTGCTTATTTCGCTCATAAAGGGCGTTAAAGGTATGGAAAAATTCGTCCTGGGTGGAGTCCTTACCGGCGATAAACTGGATATCGTCCACTAAAAACAGATCTGCTTCCCGGTACTTGGTGCGGAAGGCTAAGTTATTACCGGTTTTAATGGCGGAAATCAGTTCGTTGATGAACTGGTCGCCCTTGATGTACACAATTTTGGCATCCGGATTATTCTTGCGAACCTTATTTGCAATGGCGTACAGCAGGTGGGTCTTACCCACGCCGGGAGGGCCGTACAAAAACAGCGGGTTATAATTCATACCCGGATGGTTGGCAACTGCCAAAGAAGCGTTGTAGGAGAAACTGTTAGTGGGGCCGACCACGAAGTTATCAAAGGTGAACTGGGGATTGAATTCCAGCACACCGCTTTCCTTCTTTTCTTTCCGGGCGTTCATTTCCTTTTCGTCCAGCACTACCAGCTTGGCGGCGGAATTGAAAATTTCTTTCAGGCCGTCCTCAATATATTCAGCGCAGCGGCGGCGGATAAACTCCCGGCGGAAATCCGAGGGAGAATAGATGATCAGTTCTTCTTCATTGAGCTCCACCACTTCCGCATCGTCTAACCAGCCGGAAACGGTGACTGCTGTGAGCCGTTCTTCCAGGAAGCCTAAAATCTTGGCCCAAACATAAGCAGATGAGTACATAAAATCGTATCTCCTTTCTAAAAAATGCCGAATTTTCTCCTTGTGGAAAACGGGAGAAAGGCAATGTTTTCTCAACCTAAATTGTAGCATATTTGTGTGTAAAAAACAAGGTTTTTTTCCACAGATACAATATATAATATATATTCTTGAATGCTCCCCAAAAAGTGCTTTTTTATACCTTGTGGAAAACTTGGGTCGGGCTATTTTTCGGCACTTTGCTGTCTTGACACATAACCCAAAGGGAAATACAATAAAAATAAGGTCACAAAATCCGCCAAGACAGAAAAACTCCCCCGTTTACCCACCCTCCTCACAAGTGCAGGGCAAGCGTCGAGCAATCAAAAATACCGTAGTGACCTTCTTAAAACACGAAAGGTGGTTTTGGCTTTGAAGCATAAGATTTTAGACCTGGATCCCAGTTTAAGATACTTTGAAAAAGACTTTGATTTGCGGATGCGCAACTACCGGAAAACAAAGAAAAAACTCCTTGCTTCCGGGCAGAAGCTGGCGGACTTTGCCAATGGCCATCTGTTCTTCGGTTTCCACCGGCAGGAAGACGGCTGGATCTACAGAGAGTGGGCTCCCGGTGCGGAACGGCTCTTTGTCACCGGTGATTTCTGCGGTTGGGATCGGTATGCCTATCCCATGGAGCGGGGTGAAAACGGGGTTTTCACCTGCTTTATTCCCGGCAGGGATACCTTGCAGGATGGCCATCGGGTGATGACTGTTGTGCAGCGCCAGGGACGGGAACTGGAGCGGATTCCCCTTTACATCCATCGGGTGATTCAGGAGTCTGATGGCAGCTGGAATGGCGTCATCTATGCGCCGGAAGAAGAGTTTGCCTGGGAAGATGGAAATTTTAAGCCCCAGAAGGACCTTTTTATTTATGAATGTCACATCGGTATGGCCCAGGAAGAGGGAAAAGTGGGCTCTTACCGGGAGTTTACCCAAAATGTGCTGCCCCGGGTGAAGGCGTTGGGCTACAATACCCTGCAAATCATGGCCATTATGGAGCATCCCTACTATGCAAGTTTTGGCTATCAGGTCACCAATTTCTTTGCGGCGTCCTCCAAATTCGGCAGACCGGAAGAATTAAAGGAACTGATCAACACCGCCCACAAAATGGGGATTGCTGTGCTTTTGGATGTGGTTCATTCCCACGCCTGCCTGAACACCCGGGAGGGCATCAATGAATTTGACGGCACTTCCTATCAGTTCTTCCACGAAGGCAGCCGGGGCGACCATCCTGCCTGGAATACCAAGTGCTTTGACTACGGCAAGACGGAAGTTCTTCACTTCCTGCTTTCCAACCTGAAATACTGGCAGGAAGAGTACCATTTTGACGGCTTCCGCTTTGATGGCGTTACCTCTATGCTCTACCGGGATCACGGTTTGGGCACTGCCTTTACAAGCTACGATCAGTACTTCTCCATGAATACGGACACCGAGGCGGTTACCTATCTGCAGCTGGCCAACGAACTGGTGCGGCAGGTGAATAAGCACGCCATCACCATTGCAGAGGATACCTCTGCTCTGCCGGGTCTGGCTTTGCCCATCTGCTGGGGTGGCGTTGGCTTTGACTATCGGCTGGCCATGGGTGAGCCGGATATGTGGATCCGCCTTTTGAAAGAGACCCCCGATGAATACTGGGATCTGAATAACATTTATTATGAATTGGCAGTTCGCCGCCCCGGAGAACCGGTGATCGGCTACTGCGAATCCCACGATCAGGCTTTGGTGGGAGATAAAACCATTATGTTCCGGCTCTGTGACCAGGAAATGTACTGGGGTATGGGAGAGCAGGACCAAAATATGGTCGTTGACCGGGGTATGGCCCTGCATAAGATGCTCCGCCTGATTACCATGAGCTTAGGCGGCGAAGGCTATCTGACCTTTATGGGCAACGAATTCGGCCATCCGGAGTGGATCGACTTCCCCCGGGAAGGCAACGGCTGGAGCTATCACTACTGCCGCCGGCAGTGGAGTTTGGCGGACCGGGAAGACTTGAAATATAAGTATTTGCGGGCCTTTGACCAGGCAATGGTAGAATTGGCAAAAGAGGCAAAATTGTTCAGAAATCTGGATAAACAACTGTATTTACACAACAATGACAAGGTTGTTTGTTACAGAAAAGGCAAGAAAATTTTTGTGTTCAACTTCCATCACAGCGCTTCCTATCCCGGCTGCCGGATTCCTATGGACAAGGCCGGAGCATATAAAGTCAGCCTGTCCACCGACGATTATCGGTTTGGCGGCCAGGGCAGAATCCACCACGAATGTTACGAAACAAAGACAGATCTTAACGGCAATCCTTATCTGGAACTTTATATTCCGGCCAGAACGGCAATGGTGTTAGATGAAAAATAAGAGATGCCCTTCGGGGCATCTCTTATTTTTAATGGACAATTGACAATGGACAATGGATAATGATAGAATAGAGAAAATAACCGGATTGAGGCAACTATGGAATATTTAGAAGTGACAATTCAAACTTCCCCGGAGGGCATCGACACCCTGGCAGCCATTTTGACTGCCAACGGCTTCGACGATCTGGTGCTGGAAGATCAGCAGGATCTGGAATCCTTCCTGGATAGCAACCGGGCCTACTGGGATTATATAGATGAGAGCCTTGCTGCCCATTTGCAGGGCCTTTCTCAGATCAAGCTGTACCTGGAAAAAGAGGATACCCATGCCCTTTCCCGGCTGGAAGAATTACTGAAAGCCCAAAAAGACAGTGGCCTTGGTTCTTTAAAGCTGACTGTGAACGCCCTGGAGAGCGTAGATTACGAGGAAAGCTGGAAAGAGAACTATCCACCCCAGGAAGTGGGAAAGTCCCTTGTCGTCCTGCCCTACTGGCTTGCAGACACTTATGAGGGGAATCGTCTGCCTGTGATTTTGGATCCGGGCCTCACCTTTGGTACGGGCGCCCACGCTTCCACCCAAATGGTGATGAGCGCTATGGAAAGTCTTTCCTTAAAGGGAAAAACCTGCCTGGATTTAGGCAGTGGCAGCGGTATTTTGTCCCTGACTGCCCTTCGTTTGGGGGCAAAGGAGGCCATTGGTGTGGATATTGACCCCAAGGCGGAGGATATCGCCCGGGAAAATGCCGCCTACAACGGCTTTTTTGCAGAGGTGTTTACTGCCCTGACGGGCAATGTCAATACAGATAAGCACCTGATGGACACCCTATCCCAAAAGACCTATGATTTGGTATGCGTAAACATCGTGGCAGATGTGATTATCGCTCTTGCGCCCACCCTTCCCCAGTTTTTAGGGGAACACAGCACCCTTTTGCTGTCCGGTATTCTGGATAGCAGGCTGAACGATGTGCTGGGGGCGCTCCGGCAGGCGAATTTGCAGGTGACGGCAACCTATGCTTCCGACACATGGCGCTGCCTGCAGGCGAAAAGGAGGCCTCTATGAAACTATCCTATAGGACCCGGTGCGCTTTAAAGCGGCTGGGAAAAATCCTGCTGGTTCTGATCGCGGTGGCGATTTTGGCCTATGTGCTGTGGCTGGCCTGGCTGGAGCGGTTCATCGTTTACTCCCGGGAAGAGGGGGCAAAACTGGACTTTTCCTACAGCATCACAGACCGGACCGGCATTGTTGCCCAAAAACCGGCGGATAAAATGCAAATTTCCGTGATCTACAATGACGGACAGCTGGAAGTGGAAACGGAAGAACTGAAAAAGATTCAGGGCTATTATGTCACCAGCACCCAGTTGCAAAAGGACCCGGAGGGGGTTCTGGCAAAGCTCCAGGAACTGCCCAAAGGCACTGCTGTTATGATCGATGTGAAGGATATGTACGGCAACTTCTTCTATTCTTCCGCCATCAGCGAAAACCGCAGTTCTTCCATTGATCCGGAAGTGATGGACCGGTTTATTGAAACCATCAACGGCGGCAATCTCTACACCATCGCCCACCTGCCTGCCTTCCGGGATATGAAGTACGGTATGAAGAACATCATGTCCACCCTGCAGGATAAGTATGGCTACGGCTACTACGATTTCTATGGCTGCTACTGGCTGGTGCCTTCAAAGACTTCCGTCCAGGAATATGTAACCCAGATTGCCCTGGAATTGCGTGGTTTAGGATTCCGGGAAGTGGTGTTCTACGATTTCTGTTTCCCGGATACGGATTCCATCGTGTACAGCGGGGATAAAAAGCAGGCACTCTTTGATGCGGCGCAGTTGATTGTCAAAACCTGTGCTACCGATCGATTCACCGTTTCCTTTGAGGATAAGGGCTTTGGTATTCCTGAGGGTCGCTGCCGGATCTACGGCCTCGATGTGCCCGCTTCCAACGTGGAAAGCTATGTGGAAAAATTTGAGCGGGAAAACCCGGAAGCATCCTTCGTATTTATGACGGAAATGCACGATACCCGGTATGAAAAATATGGCGTATTAAGACCGCTGAAATAAGAAACAGGCACCTTTTAGGTGCCTTTTCTTATTGAATGGACAATTGACAATGGACAATGGATAATTATGGTGTCGGTGTTGCCGACAGAATATAATAGCGGGCGAACGCAGTTCGCCCCTACGAAGATGTTGGTTAGAATCCGTAGGGGCGACCTTTGGTCGCCCGCCATTGTCCATTGTCCATTATCAATTGTCCATTAAAAAAGACCGCCGGTCGGCGGTCTTTTTTTAATGTTTGTTCCAAAGCTTGGGATTTTGCTTGGGGCTCCAAACCGTACCTGCGCTGCTTTCGCAAACACAGACATATTCTTCTCCTTCAAACCTTACCAAATCTCCGTTACGGTAGGTTCTTCCGGAAACATAATCGCTGACTTCACCCGGTTTGTTTGTATCTTCACTGGCGGGCAGGGTTTCCTTCGGGGCGCTCTGCGGAGTGGATGTGCTTTTTATAGCGGTTGCTTCAGCAATTTTATTTCTCAGCCGTTCAGCCTGGGCTTGTTTCTCCTTTTGTTTATCTCGACCGATGAGAATAGAACCGAGGAAAAGAATACCTGCAAAGGCCGCAACAACATAGCCAAGGATCGTGCCGAAAAGGCCCGGAACATACTTAAATATTGCCCAGGCACCGACGCCAAAGAGAATCGCGCCAAAGAGAGGACCACCTGCCGGGCGGTAACCGGTTTTTAGCTCTGCCAGCTCCTGCCGCCACTTGCTTACCATGCGCTCCCGTTCATGGGGGTCAGATGCTGCTATTTCCATTTCTGCTTCGTCACACAATTTTACGGCTCTGTTGGCAAGTTTGATCCAATATACCTGCGCATCAACGCTAAGAGTCACATCATCTTCCCAGCTTTCGTAGCGGCTGAGCACCGCACCATAACCATTTGTTGTGGTGTGCTCCATAAGCTTATAGGAGGCGGCCTTGCGAACAGTGTCGCCAATCTTGCGCTGGGTCGTATAATTTTTCAGCCTTTCTTTTGCCGGGGTGACAGAATCGAAATATTGTTCTGCATCCTGCAGCAAAAGGACAAGCACCTGCGCTTCCGATACATACTGATCCATGATGCTCCGGGTAGGGTGATACTCCTGATTGAAGCCACCGCGCTGGTAGTTATAAAGAACCTTGTTATCCCAGTCATTTTCACAAAGGGCATTGACTTTCTTTATGTAGTAATTGCGCAGATAGGATTTGTAATACTCGGTTTTTTCCTCGCTGTAGCCCAGCTCCTTATAGGCGCCCAGTGCGCTGGTGGCGCAGCGAACAAAGGTTTCTTTGACCTTCTTCAGCAAAGCTTCTGTGGGGCGATTCTGTGCAAAAAGGTCTATGGCAAAATCAATTTCTCCCTCAAGGCAAGTCCGTAATTCAGAAAGAACGGTCTCCCGGTGGTCAGCCTTTTCATCCTCGTCAAGGGTTCTGTAGGCTGTTAAAATGCACTTGTAGGCTTCTTCAATCCGGTCGTTTTCACCGGTGATTTGGTAATTGATGGCTTTTCCTTTTATAAACCAGGCGTCAAAGCTATTGGCATTCATGGCAATTGCCTGATTGCAAAAGGCCTCTGCCTGGGCATAATTCTTGGCATCATAAGAATTTTGTGCCAATTCCAAGAGGTTTTCAAATTGTGCAGAGTTTTTTACTTGTACGGCGCCCTGTACTTCCACAGTGCCCTCAATCATCATTTTTTTCGCGTCTTCTACAGAGTACTTCATTCCGCAAGATTGGCAAACAAATACGCCGTCTTGCTTCATTAAGTCGGAGCTTCCGCACATTTCACACGTTAGTTTCTTCATACATTATCCCTCTGTTTCCTTTCTGTATATGGAAAGCGCTTATTGCGCGTCCAATATTAAAATACCAAAGTATTTCTAAACAGTCAAGTGCTTTGAGATAATAGTATTGCAAAACTCGACAAGGGGGGGGGTCGTTGTATGCTGGGACAACGGGTAAATGAATTGCGAACAGCGCTGGGCTGGAGCCAGGTGCAGCTGGCAGAAAAGCTTAAAATATCCAAACAAACGGTATCAAACTGGGAAAATGAGAATATCCAGCCTTCCATAGAAATGTTGGTACGCCTTGCAAATTTGTTTCATGTGTCAACAGACTATCTGCTTGGGTTAGACGAGGCAAAAACCCTTAACGTGGATGGCCTGCCTGCACCATTTATTGCGCATCTGGCACAAATTATCGAGGATTACAAGCAAAAATAGGGGAAGCGCCGGCTTTCCTTATTGAATGGATAATTATGGTGTCGGCATTGCTGACAGAATATAATAGCGGGCGAACTGCGTTCGCCCGCCATTGTCCATTGTCCATTATCAATTGTCCATTAAAAAAGACCGCCGGTCGGCGGTCTTTTAATCTTCTTCCAGCAATTTGGCGGGAGAAACATTCAATACTTGGGCAATCTTGAATAACGTTTCCAGGGAAACACCACGAACGGTGCCGGTTCCTTCTACTTGCCCCACAAAACTGACGCTTTTACCGATCAGTTCTGCAAAATATTCCTGGGTGAAGCCCGCTTTTCTTCGGTAGTATGCGATTTTAAGACCGAGGGTAATGTATTTCTCCGGGAATTCCGTTCTCATATGTCCGCCACCTTTCTTATCTATATTTTAGCGAAAGGGACAGTAAATTATTATAAACTACGATTAAAAGATTATTTACTTTAAGTGAAGAAACATTTATAATGATTAAATAATTCCTTTCTGTATCGGGGTGAGAACATGAACGCAAAAGTTTGCTGTTTATTTGGTCATAGAGATTGCTTTACATTGGAAGAAAACAGGCTGTATGCTGTTTTGGAGGAGCAGGTTGCAAATGGTACACATATTTTCTATGTGGGCAATCAAGGGAACTTTGACGCTATGGCACAAAGTGTTCTGAAGAAGCTACAGAGGCAATATACGCAGATACAGTATGCGGTGGTGCTTGCGTACTTGCCGGAAAAGAAAGATGGATATTATGATTATCGTGATACGATTTATCCGGAAGGAATGGAAAAGGTTCCCCGTAAATTTGCCATTTCCAAAAGAAACCGATGGATGGTGGAGCATTCGGAGATTTGTGTTTGTTATGTCAGCCGTTCTTGGGGCGGGGCATATAACAGTGTGAAATTTGCGGAAGGAAAAGGCTTGAAAATTATAAATATCGGAAGACTGCAATAAGGAAGGCACATAAAATAAAAAGCGGGCGAACGCAGTTCGCCCTACGAAGATGTTGGTTAGAATCCGTAGGGGCGACCTTTGGTCGCCCGCCATTGTCCATTGTCCATTATCAATTGTCCATTAAAAAAGACCGCCTTCAGGCGGTCTTTTTTATTAGACATAGGGGCCAAAAACGCTCAGCAGGAAACCTGCGGCAATGGCAGAGCCGATAACGCCTGCCACATTGGGGCCCATGGCGTGCATCAGCAGGAAATTGGAGGGATTGGCCTTTTGACCCTCTGTATTTGCTACACGGGCAGCCATAGGAACGGCAGAAACGCCTGCAGAGCCGATCAGGGGATTAACCTTGCCCTTTGTCAGCTTGCACATGATCAGACCGCCCAGCATACCGCCGGCAGTGGACAGGCCAAAGGCCACAACACCCAGAGCCACGATCTTCAGTGTTTCGCCGGTGAGGAAGGTGGAGCCTACCATGGTGGCGCCCACAGAGGTGGACAGCAGAATGGTAACGATGTTCATAAGCGCATTCTGCACTGTGTCGGAAAGCCGGTCGGTAAGACCTGTTTCCTTAAACAGGTTACCCAGCATCAGACAGCCGATCAAGGCGGCGGTGTCCGGCAGGAGCAAAGCTACGAAAATGGTAACTACAATGGGGAAAATGATCTTTTCGGTCTTGGAAACCTTCCGGGTCTGTACCATCTTGATGGCTCTTTGCTTCTTGGTGGACAGCAGATTCATAATGGGGGGCTGGATCATGGGGATCAGCGCCATATAGGAATAGGCAGCCACTGCGATAGCACCCAGCAGACGGGGAGCCAATTTGGTGGTCAGGAAAATGGCGGTGGGGCCGTCAGCGCCACCGATAATGCCGATGGAGGCAGCTTCCGGACCGGTAAAGCCCAGGGCCACAGCGCCGAAGAAAGCTGCAAATACACCCAACTGGGCAGCGGCACCCAAAAGCATGCTCTTGGGGTTAGACAGCAGGGGGCCAAAGTCAGTCATAGCACCCACGCCCATAAAGATCAGGCAGGGATAAATGCCGGATTTGACGCCAATATAGAAAATGTCCAGCAGGCCGCCTTGCTGAATAATATCCGTAAAGTGGAGATTTTCGATGCCGTTATAGGCCTCGTGCTTGATGTAAGCATCCCACATATCCCCGTTGTAAAGACCGGCACCGGGCAGGTTGGAAAGAATACAGCCAAAGGCAATGCCGCAAAGCAACAGAGGCTCGAACTTCTTCACAATGGCAAGGTAAAGCAAAACACAACCGATGAGAATCATCACAAGATTCTGCCAACCTTCCCCGGAGAAACCGGAGAACATTTTGGCAAAACCGCTCTGATTCCAAAGGTCTATAAGAATTTGTCCAACATCAATCATGGGAATTCCTCCTTAGCCGATGACCACCAGGGGCGCACCGGTATCCACAGTGGAACTCTTGGAGACCAGCACCTGGGTAACGGTGCCGGACTTGGGAGCCATGATCTCATTTTCCATTTTCATTGCTTCCAGCACGCAAAGCACTTCGCCTTCCTTCACAGCCTGACCCTGGGTCACATTGACCTTCAGAATGGTGCCGGGCATGGGAGCGGTGACAGCTTCACCGCTGCCGGTCACTGCAGGAGCAGCGGCAGGGGCGGGGGCAGCCTCGGAAGCAGGCGCTGCTACAGGAGCAGCTGCAGGAGCGGCAGGAGCAGGCGCATAAGCGGCAAACTCACTCAAAAGCATGGCTTCGCCTGCTTCTACTTCCACTTCGTAGTTGCGGCCGTTCAAAGTAATTTTGTATTTCATAGAAGATCGTCTCCTTTTCGTTGGTTATTTGGAGAAGAGTTTACTCAGCAGCATAACTGCCAAAATAATCACACCGGTTACAACGAAGATGCCCAGCATACCAACGCCAACGATGGTCAGGGCGTTCTTCAGGTTGGAAAGATCCATAGATGCGAAGAAGTTGTAGACGGCGGTGCCGATGCTCATAATCCATTCGTGCATAGTTTCTTTCCTCCTTTACAGCATACCCTTTACAAGGGCAAGGATCAGACCGCCTGCAATTACAGAGGCAATCTGGCCGGAAACGTTGACACCGATGGAGTGCATCAGCAGGAAGTTAGAGGGGTCTTCTTTCAGGCCCATCTTATGTACCACCCGGGCAGACATGGGAAATGCGGAAATACCTGCAGCACCGATCATGGGGTTGATCTTTTTCTTGCTGAAGAGGTTGATCACTTTTGCCAGCATAATGCCGCCAAAAGTATCCACCACGAAGGCAATCAGACCCAGGCCCATAATCAGCAGAGTCTCAAATTGCAGGAAGTCCACGGCCTTCATGCGGGAGGCGATGGTAATACCCAGGAAAATGGTGATCAGGTTTGCCAGCACATTCTGGGCAGTGTCGGAAAGGGAATTCAGCACGCCGCATTCCCGGATCAGGTTGCCGAACATCAAAAAGCCGATAAGGGCCACTGCATCGGGGGCAACCAATGCAACGATCATGGTCACCACGATGGGGAACAGGATCTTGGTCAACTTGGAAACCTTTTTGCCGGTGTACTCCATCTTGATCATACGCTCTTTCTTGGTGGTGCAGAGCTTGATGATGGGAGGCTGCACCAGAGGCACAAGAGCCATATAGGAGTAGGCGGCCACCATAATGGCGCTGATGTATTTGGAATCTAACTGATTTGCCACAAAAATAGAGGTGGGGCCATCAGCAGCGCCGATGATCGCGATAGATGCGGCATCCTTCAGGTCGAAACCAAAAAGGGTAGCCATCAGCAAAGTGAAGAAAATGCCGAATTGCGCCGCCGCACCGAAAAACATCAGTTTGGGGTTGCTGAGCAGGGGCTCAAAGTCGATCATCGCGCCGATGCCGACAAACAGCAGCAGGGGGAACAACTCGTGGGAGTCGATACCGATTGTGAACAGAAAGTCGATCACACCCTGGACACCTGCTCCAGCCTCTTCGATAGGCAGGTTCACCAAAATGGCGCCAAAACCCATAGGCAGAAGCAAAGTGGGTTCCATTTCCTTGACGATGGCAAGATAAATCAGCACACCGCCAATGATCCACATGATCACATGGGGAATTTCAATGTTGGAAAGGTTTTGCCATAAAATTTCCATAGCAAACCCTCATCAACCAATCACAACCAGGGGCGCACCGGTATCCACAGTGGAACTCTTGGAGACCAGCACCTGGGTAACAGTGCCGGACTTGGGAGCCATGATCTCATTTTCCATTTTCATTGCTTCCAGCACGCAAAGCACTTCGCCTTCCTTCACAGCCTGACCCTGGGTCACATTGACCTTCAGAATGGTGCCGGGCATGGGAGCAGTAACAGCTTCACCGCTGCCGGTCACTGCAGGAGCAGCGGCAGGGGCGGGGGCGGCTACGGGAGCAGGCGCTGCTGCAGGAGCGGCAACGGCCACTACTTTTTCTTCAGAAAGCAGCTCGGCCTGACCGTCTTTTACTTCCACGGTGTAGGTAATACCTTTCAGAGTAATCTTATAGACCACTTACTCCACCTCCCGAATAGAGATAAACCGCAGTTCGTTCAGGGGTTTGCCCATCTTATCTGCCACGATAGCCATCAGCATAGCGGCAGTCTTGGGCTCTACATTATAAAGCTTCAGTTCGCCGGCAGTACCGGGGGCGGTGGGAGCAGCGGGAACCTCAATTACCACCTCGGGGGTGGGTTCAGGCTTCTTTGCCTTGGCGGTGAAGAATTTGCTTACAGCAACCACCACCAAAATCAGTACGATCAGGCCCAGAAATATGATGCCGTAGCCCAGCAGAGCAACAATGCCTGCATCGGGGACGGAAATGTTTACCATATCGGGGCCGGGATTTACATCAGAGAAAAACATATTTCTTCCTCCTTATGCCTCTACGATGGTATAAGTAGCCTTGTTTTCTTCCTTTTCTTTCCGGGAGGTCAGATACTTTTCAGCCAGGTTGGGGAATGCGATGTAGGACAGCACATCCTCATCGGACTTAGCCAGCTCACCCAGCTCGGCACGGGCGGATTCCACCACGGGAGCAAGGGTATCGGCGTAACGGCCTTCCAGGGGCTTTTCGCCTGCCAGGATCTGGGCGCGGATGGCTTCGTCAATGGGAGCGGGAGTGGTGCCATATTCGCCACGGCAGTAAGCCTTGATTTCCTTAGAAACGGTCTTGTAACGCTCGCCGTCCAGCACGTTCCGGACAGCCTGCACGCCAACCATCTGGGAGGTGGGAGTAACCAGGGGAGGATAGCCCATATCCTTACGAACTCTGGGAGTTTCCAGCAGAGCCTCGTCCAGACGATCCAGGGCATTCATCTGCTTCAGCTGGCTGAGCAGGTTAGAAAGCATACCGCCGGGAACCTGATAGGTCAGGCACTGGGTGTCGGTAGCCATGGACTTGGGCATCAGAGTGCCGTCAGCCAGGAATTCGTCACGAACCGTCTTGAAGTAGTCGGCCATAGCCTTGGTGGCGCTGTCATCCAGATCCACTTCGTAACCCAGCTGACGCAGAGCATAAGCCATGGTTTCGGTGGCGGGCTGGGAGGTGCCGCCGGAGAAGGGAGAAATGGCGGTGTCAATGATGTCTACGCCTGCTTCCACAGCCTTCAGGTAGGTCATGAATGCCAAACCGGTGGTGGAGTGGGTGTGCAGGTCGATGGGCAGGTCTACAGCGTCCTTGATAGCGGAAACCATATCGTAGGCTTCCTGGGGACCCATAATACCGGCCATATCCTTAATACAAATGGTGGAAGCGCCCATTTCCTTCAGTTCCTTCACCATTTCCACATACTTTGCGTGGGTGTGGACGGGAGAGGTGGTGTAGGAGATGGTGCCGGATGCGATGGCGCCTGCATTGACGGTGGCTTCCATAGCAACCTTCATGTTATTCACGTCGTTCAGGGCGTCGAAGATACGGATGACATCCATACCGTTTTCCACAGCCTTCTTGACAAAGAGCTTTACAAAGTCATCGGGATAGTGGGAGTAACCCAGCACATTCTGGCCACGCAGCAGCATCTGCAGCTTGGTGTTGGGCATCTTGGCCCGGATCTTCCGCAGTCTTTCCCAGGGATCTTCGTTCAGATAACGAAGGCATACGTCAAAGGTAGCACCGCCCCAGCATTCTGCGGCGTAGTAACCTGCCTTGTCGATGGTTTCCAGCATGGGCTCGAACTTGTCGTAGGGCAGACGGGTTGCGATCAGAGATTGGTTTGCATCACGCAGGACAGTTTCCACAAATTGCACTTTTCTTGCCATTATGTAAATACCTCCAAAAGAAATATATATTAATGTATACACATTAAAGAAAGGTTTTCTGTAAAAGCCCTTCTTTAAGGTGTATAGCGGCTTTAACTTGCCTCCCTCTTTGAGGGAGGTGGCTTCACCGGAGGTGAAGACGGAGGGGGTGTCGCATCTGACGACAGAACACTCCCCCAGTCAAAACCTGCGGTTTTGCCAGCCCCCTCAAGGAGGGGGCCGGGATTGAAGCTCGTTAAATTACTTTACTTCGGGGCCTGCAGCAACCAGAGCCTTGCCTGCATCGTTGCCGGTGTACTTCACGAAGTTCTTCACGAAGCGGCCAGCCAGATCCTGTGCCTTGGCATCCCAAGCGGATGCATCAGCATAGGTGTCCCGAGGATCCAGGATGCCGGAGTCAACGCCGGGCAGGCTGGTGGGAACAGTCAGGTTGAAGTAGGGGATGGTCTTGGTCTCGGCCTTCAGGATGGAGCCATCCAGAATGGCGTCGATGATGCCACGGGTATCCTTAATGGAGATACGCTTGCCGGTGCCGTTCCAGCCGGTGTTGACCAGGTAAGCCTTAGCGCCGGACTTTTCCATCTTCTTAACCAGCTCTTCTGCATACTTGGTGGGGTGCAGTTCCAGGAAGGCCTGGCCGAAGCAAGCGGAGAAGGTGGGAGTGGGCTCAGTGATGCCACGCTCGGTACCAGCCAGCTTGGAAGTGAAGCCGGACAGGAAGTAGTACTGAGCCTGCTCGGGAGTCAGAACGGAAACGGGAGGCAGAACGCCGAAAGCGTCAGCAGACAGGAAGATCACGTTCTTTGCATCGGGAGCAGCGGATACGGGGCGAACGATCTTTTCAATGTGGTTGATGGGGTAGGAAACACGGGTGTTTTCGGTAACGGAGCCGTCGTTGAAGTCGCACTTGCCGTTTTCGTCAACAGTGACGTTCTCCAGCAGAGCGTTGCGGCGGATGGCGTTGTAGATATCGGGCTCGGACTCAGCATCCAGGTTGTTAACCTTAGCGTAGCAGCCGCCTTCGAAGTTGAACACGCCGTTGTCGTCCCAGCCGTGCTCGTCGTCACCGATCAGCAGACGCTTGGGGTCGGTGGACAGAGTGGTCTTGCCGGTGCCGGACAGACCGAAGAACAGAGCGGTGTTTTCCTTGTTCATGTCGGTGTTGGCGGAGCAGTGCATGGAAGCCATGCCGTTCAGGGGCAGGTAGTAGTTCATCATGGAGAACATACCCTTCTTCATTTCGCCGCCGTACCAGGTGTTCAGGATGACCTGCTCACGGGAGGTGATGTTAAAGAGAACTGCGGTCTCGGAGTTCAGGCCCAGTTCCTTGTAGTTCTCAACCTTAGCCTTGGAAGCGTTGTAAACAACGAAGTCGGGCTCGAAGTTAGCCAGTTCTTCCTCGGTGGGAGCGATGAACATGTTCTTAACGAAGTGAGCCTGCCATGCCACTTCCACGATGAAGCGGATAGCCATACGGGAGTCGGCATTGGTGCCGCAGAATACGTCCATAACGTACAGCTTCTTGTTGGACAGCTCCTTCAGAGCCAGTTCCTTACAAGCAGCCCAAGCTTCCTGGGAAGCGGGCTTGTTATCGTTCTTAAACTCGTCGGAAGTCCACCATACGGTGTCCTTGGAGTTGTCGTCCATAACGATGAACTTGTCTTTGGGGCTGCGGCCGGTGTAGATGCCGGTCATTACGTTTACGGCGCCCAGTTCGGTGAGCTGACCCTTCTCAAAGCCTTCCAGGCTGGGGTCCATTTCTGCCTCAAACAGAGCTTCGTAAGAGGGGTTGTGTACGATTTCCTTCACGCCGGAAATGCCGTACTTTTCGAGATTCAGCATAGGTTATCCTCCTAAAAATAATATGCGGTCAAAGTGCCGCTGACTTATGTATTTCAGTGAAAATCCAATTTCCACCACATACATCTTAGCATAAAAAAGCAGGATTGTCCACGAAAATTTCGCCCAGCAAAGGGCTTTTTTTCTACATATTTTGCATTTCGGTTTTGAAAACCTCCCCCGGGGGAAGAATTTATTAAAATTTCATTAAAAAGTACAAAAAATGCTTGCTTTTTCCGGAGGTCTGTACTATGATATAGGGGCGTTAGCACTCCGAGCGAAAGAGTGCCAAAAACATAGAATATGCGATCTTCGCAATCTAAATACTTTCAGGAGGATTCGTTATGAAACTCAAACCCATGGCAGACAACATTCTGCTGAAGGCCGCTGATGCCCAGGAAACCACCGCTTCCGGCATTATTCTGGCCACTACCAATAAGGAAAAGCAAGCCATTTACGAAGTGGTTTCCGCAGGCCCCGGCACCAAGGATGTGACCGTGACCGTGAAGCCCGGCGACAAGGTTGTGATCGCAAGCTTCGTTGGCTCTGATATGAAACTGGACGGCGTGGACTACAAGTTCGTCAAGCAGGATGACATCCTGGCTGTCGTCACCGACTGATTTTAGGAGGAAATTCTTATGGCAAAGATGATTGTTTACGGCGAAGACGCCCGTAAGAAGCTGCAGGCCGGTATCGACCAGCTGGCAAATACTGTTAAGGTAACCATCGGCCCCAAGGGTCGCAATGTAGTGCTGGGCAGAAAGTTTGGCGCTCCCCTGGTCACCAACGACGGCGTGACCATCGCTAAGGAAGTGGAACTGGAAGATCCCTTTGAAAATATGGGCGCACAGCTCATCCGGGAAGTTGCCACCAAGACCAATGATGTGGCCGGTGACGGCACCACCACCGCTACCGTGCTGGCGCAGGCCATTGCCCGGGAAGGTCTGAAGAACCTGTCTGCCGGTGCAAACCCCATGGTGATGCGTAAGGGCATCGAAAAGGCAGTTGCTGTGGCTGTGGAAACCATCAAGAGCCACTCCGTTCCCGTTAACGGCACTGCTGACATCGCAAGAGTCGGCACTGTTTCTTCCGGCGACGAATCCATCGGCGCTCTGATCGCAGAGGCTATGGAAAAGGTTGGCACCGAAGGTGTCATCACCATCGAAGAGAGCAAGACCGCTGAAACCGGTCTGGATGTTGTGGAAGGTATGCAGTTTGACCGGGGCTACATCTCCCCCTACATGGTCACCGATACCGACAAGATGGAAGCCATCCTGGATGATGCTTACATCCTGATCACCGATAAGAAGATCTCCTCCATTCAGGAGATCCTGCCCATCCTGGAGCCTGTTGTAAAGGCCGGCAAGAAGATGATGATCATTGCCGAGGATGTGGAAGGCGACGCTCTGGCAACTCTGCTGGTAAACCGTCTGCGGGGCAACTTCAACTGCGTTTGCGTGAAGGCTCCCGGCTTTGGCGACCGCCGCAAGGAAATGCTCCAGGATATCGCGGTTCTCACCGGCGGTACTGTGATTTCCAGCCAGCTGAATATGGAACTGACCGAAGCACAGCTTTCTGACCTGGGTCGCGCCCGTCAGGTGGTTGTGACCAAGGATAACACCACCATCGTGGACGGCGCAGGCGCTCCCGAAGCCATTGCTGCCCGTGCCCACCAGATCCGCGCTTCCATCGCTACCACCACTTCCGATTACGATCGGGAAAAGCTGCAGGAGCGGCTGGCAAAGCTCTCCGGCGGTGTGGCAGTAATCAAGGTTGGCGCCCAGACCGAAGTGGCTATGAAGGAACTGAAGCTCCGGGTAGAGGATGCCCTGAATGCAACCCGGGCTGCTGTGGAAGAAGGCATCGTAGCCGGCGGCGGTACCGCTCAGGTGAATGCCATTGCCGCTGTGGAAGCCCTGGCCAAGACCTTGCAGGGTGACGAAAGAACCGGTGCAAGAATCATTGCCACCGCTTTGCAGGCTCCCGTCCGCCAGATCGCCCAGAATGCAGGCGTGGACGGCAGCGTGGTTTACGAGAAGATCCGCAACTCCAAGAAGGTTGGCTACGGCTACAACGCCTACACCGAGGAATATGTGGATATGATCTCTGCCGGCATTGTGGATCCCACCAAGGTGACCCGCTCCTCCCTGGAAAATGCCGCATCCATCGCTTCCTGCGTGCTGACCACCGAATCTCTGGTCTGCGATAAGCCCGATCCTGCCGGTGATGCAGCCGCTATGGCTGCTGCTGCACAGGGCGGCGGAATGTACTAAGATACCAAGAAAAAGCCCCTCCAACCGGAGGGGCTTTTTTAATGGACAATGGATAATGGACAATTAAGGAACGCAACCACCGAACAACCCCGTAGGGGCGACCTTTGGTCGCCAGCGGGCGGCTAATAGCCGTCCCTAAAAGCACGCACCAATATTTCTAAATGTAGGGGCGGATATCATCCGCCCGCCAAATACTCATTTTTCGTCGGTGCGACCAAGGAGATAGTCTGTGCTGGTTTGGTAAAAGTCCGCAAGTTTAATAAGGATGGCAGTAGGAATGTCATTCTCCCCGGTTTCATACTTGGAATAACCGGTCTGGGACATTCCTAAAAATTGGGCTACCTGCGTCTGGGTCAGGTCTTTATCTTCCCGCAGATCCCGAATCCGTTTGTACATAATATCACCTCGCCTATAGTTTACAATAACCTGAAACAGATTATTGACATTTAACCTAAAACAGGTTAGAATGGGCTGCGAGGTGAGTAGTTTTGGAAAAGAAGCATTGTAAAACCTGCGCGTACTTCAAGCAGCACTACGGTTTGGATGATAAGAAGCTGTTTGCGCTGTACTGCGGACACTGCACGAAAGCAAAGGCTCACGCGCTTTCGAAAGGAAGAAAACCGGACGCACCTGCTTGTGATCTATATGTTCCGGGGACTCCTGATACTTCCCGATTTGTTGATAAGGAGTATTTGAGCAAAAAGCTTCTGGAATACGTATTGGAGCTTCCGCTGCTACCGAACTTGGACGAGGAAGCGGAGGTTTTTAGTGAGAAGAGATAAGTGAGGCGTGAGAAGTTAAGGTGTCGGCAAAGCCGACGGATAATTCTATGGTCTTTTTCTCTCCCGGGTGCATAGGCTTGTAACACAATGATTAGGGGGCGAGAAAGATGAAAAGGACTATTTGTTATCTGATACTTGTTTGTTTGCTTTTTGGGGTGATCCCCGGGCCAGCCAGGGCGGTGAATATGGATCTGCCGGTGAAAAGCGCCATTTTAATGGATGTGGCAACGGGAACGATCTTGTATGAGCAAAATGCGCACGAAGCGCTTGCGCCGGCAAGCGTCACCAAAGTGATGACCATGCTGCTGATCATGGAGGCCATTGACGGCGGGCAGATCGGCTGGCAGGATATGGTGACCGCTTCGGAAGCTGCTGCCGCCAAAGGGGGCAGCCAGGTCTATTTGAAGGTGGGAGAGCAAATGACGGTGGCGGATATGGTGAAAGCCATTGCCGTTTCTTCTGCCAACGATTGCGCCTGCGCTATGGCAGAGCATTTGGCAGGCAGTGAGACTGCCTTTGTGGAAAAAATGAATCAGCGGGCCAAAGAGCTGGGGATGAATGATACCAATTTTGTCAACTGCACCGGCCTGGATGATGATGCCGCCGCCGCAGACCATAAGACCTCTGCCCACGATATCGGGGTCATGTCCCGGGAATTGCTGAAAAACCACCCGGATATCAAAAAATACACCACCATTTGGATGGACACCCTGCGAAACGGCTCTTTCGGCCTTTCCAACACCAATAAACTGGTGCGGTTTTACCCCGGGGCAACGGGCTTAAAGACCGGTTTTACCGCCAAGGCGGGCTACTGCCTTTCTGCCTCTGCCCAGCGGGACGGCATGGAACTGGTGGCAGTGGTGATGGGGGCAAAAACCTCCGCAGAGCGATTTTCCGCCTGCAAATCCCTGCTGGATTATGGATTTTCCACCTATGCCATAGTGACGCCCCAGGTGGGAGAAATGACTGTTCCCGTGGAAATGGGAGAAGCAGAGCAGGTGAAAGCCGTTCCTGCCCAGGACCCCACTTTGCTCATGGAAAAGGCCCAGAAAAACCTGGTAAACATCAAAACAGAACTGGATGAATCTGTGAAAGCACCGGTGAGCCGGGGGCAGAAGCTGGGAGTTATGACCGTTCAGGCCGGGGATTATGTGCTGAAACAGATCCCATTGGTAGCGGAAGAAGGGGTCAGCAGGCTGTCCTTTTGGCAGATTTGGGAACAGGTATTCCGATGCCTGACCATGTCTGCAAAAAAATCGTCGTAAGCTGCAATTTTTTCTTGCGCAGGGCAAAAGTTGGTTGTATAATAAAGCATACAAATTTTTGCCTTGGGGGAAACACTATGTCTACTAATGTACGGCCCGCTTCCATGGAGCGGATCACCAATGAAAAACTGGCCGCAGCTTTCATTGAGGAACAGGTTGCTCTGATCCGGGAGCAGGTTGGCGATAAGAAGGTTCTGCTGGCACTTTCCGGCGGCGTGGATTCTTCCGTCGTTGCCGCGCTGCTGATCAAAGCCATCGGCAAGCAGCTGGTCTGTGTCCATGTGAACCACGGCCTGATGCGGAAAAATGAGTCTGAAGGCGTTATCAAGATGTTCAAGGACGGCCTGGATGCCAACCTTGTGTATGTGGACGCTACCGATCATTTCCTTGGCCTGCTGGCCGGCGTTTCCGACCCCGAGCGCAAGCGTAAGATCATCGGCAAGGAATTCATCACCGTCTTTGCGGAAGAAGCCCGGAAGTTAGAGGGCATCTCCTTCCTGGCACAGGGCACTATCTACCCCGATATTCTGGAATCCATGAAGCCTGCCGAGGGCAAGAAGGCGGTCAAGTCCCACCACAATGTGGGCGGTCTGCCGGAGGATCTGCAATTTGAGTTGGTTGAGCCTATCAAGCTGCTGTTTAAGGACGAAGTCCGTGTGGTCGGCGAGGCTCTGGGCCTGCCCCACAGCATGGTCTACCGTCAGCCCTTCCCCGGCCCCGGCCTGGGTGTGCGCTGCTTAGGTGCCATTACCCGGGACCGTTTGGAGGCTCTCCGGGAAGCCGATGCCATTTTGCGGGAAGAGTTCGATAAGTGCGGCCTTGCTGAAAAGGTTTGGCAGTATTTTATCGCCGTTCCCGATATCAAGAGCGTTGGCGTGAAGGACGAAAGCCGTTATGAAGGCTGGCCCGCCATCATCCGGGCAGTGAATACCACCGATGCCATGTCCGCCACCATCGAGGAGATCCCCTACGAAATTCTCCACAAGATCACCTACCGGATCACCCATGAAGTAGAGGGCATCAACCGCGTCCTGATGGACCTCACCCCCAAGCCCATCGGCACCATCGAGTGGGAATGATTTTGCAGAGGTGCTTTCCCGGCGCTACCCCAATGATTGATACAAAACCGAAAAAAGTAGACACCCACACTTTTGTGAGTGTCTACTTTTATTTTACAAGTGCATTCCCGGGAAAACGGGAGGGTTCTTTGTTTGAGAATCAGGCCACGCCGATCTGCTCGCCGAACCGGACAACGGTTTCAATGTCCTTTTGGGAGTTTTCCAGGATTTCCCGGTCGATATTGGCGTTTTTCAGCAGCAACAGCACCGTGGAGCCGCCAAAGAGGAACATACCCTTTTCCTCGCCTCTGGCGTGGGGGCCGGGTACATGGTGATTTTGAATTTTGCCTACGCAGGTAGCGCCCACTTCCACTTGCACTGCCCGGCCGTAATTGGCGGTAGACAGCACAGTGACTGCCCGGCTGTTTTCCTTATACACCTTATAGCGGCGGAAGGCAATGGGCTGCACAGTATGCAAAACGCCCTTGATATCATAGTTCTCGGCTTCCTGGCAATCGTCAAAATAGCCGTAGCGGTGGTAATCGTCGATGGTCAGGCGGAATTGCAGGCATAGACCGCCCCGAAATTCCTCTGCCAGTTCCCGGTTTTGCAGGATTTCTTCCACCGTGTAGGTGCCGCCCTTGATGGAAAGGGCCAAATCCTCGGAAATGGGATACACAGTCAATTTCCCGTCGCAGGGAGAGATAAGCCCCTCTGCAAGCTGCCGGTTTTCCGGGGTCAGCTGCCGGGTGAAAAAGGCGTTGTAGCTGCGGTACTTCCGGGATACGAACCGGGTCATATCAATTCCGTGTTTTTTCACAGTGGAACGGATGCAGGGAACAGATAAGCGGGTGTTCATAAAAGCACCGACCAGTTTGGAAACCCAAACCCGGGTCAGAAGCTTCAGCACCATTCTGCCGCAAAGGGTTCCGTACAAAAAGCGCAGGGATGCGCCGTGCTTGGCCGATGCGGGATCGATGGTTTTTCTGCTCATAGGCAACGCAGGAGCAGAATCAGCTCTGCAGTACCCAAAAGGAAAAGGACCACCAGGCCTTTGGCGTTGGGCTTGGGCAGATGGATTTTCTTCATCAAAAACAGCAGGCCGATAATGGGAAGCGCTGCCACAAAAACGATATAACCGGCCAGGTCGGACTTCAGCATTTCCACCAGCACCACAAGCAGGGGAACTACAATGGCGGAGAAAGGCACCGGCACACCGGTGAAGAAAGCTCTCTTTTCGTCGGTCTCGTCCTGACGCATTTCTTCTTCTACATTGAAGTTTGCCAGGCGGATCAGGGCGGCCAGGGAGATCAGGCAGGAGGCGACCATATACAGAATGAGCATCCAGGGGGCTTCATTTCCGTCAAATAGCAGGCCATAGCCCACAGCGCAGGGCAGCAAGCCAAAGGCGGTGCAATCGGAAAGGGAGTCAATCTGAATACCGAAGCGCTTTTCTTTGGGGGTTCTATCCTTCTTGGTGCGGGCAACGGCGCCGTCGAAGGTGTCCAAAATGGCGCAAAGCAGCAGGCAGAAGGTGGCGGGCACGGGATAACCGCGGAAGCCCAGGAAAATGCCGACTACGCTACTGAGAAAAGACCCGTAGGTAAGCCAAACAGTATAGTTGTAAAATCCTAACATACAGCATTCCTCTTTCTCTGTTGTTCCCTATATAAGGGGGGAGTGGGGACGCTTTGGCTGTCCCGTTTTGCTGTTCTCGTTCTGCAGACGTGGGGAAAATACCCGCAATCCGTCGTTTCTTTTGAGTATTATGGGTATTATAGCAAAAATGTTTTCTATTTGCAAGTGTTTTATATGTGTGCTATAGTAGTATAAGGTTGCCCGAAATAAAAAGAGGATATGCTGAGCGATCTGCAAGCCACAGCTTTTTCCAGTTTGATATATTGAGGAGAGAGAAAAATGGAAGAAAAAGTTTATTTGAAAACATTGCGCTGTCCTTCCTGCGGAGCATCTTTGAAGGTGGAAAATGACCAGGCCGCTACAGAGTGTCTGTATTGCGGCAACACCGTCATTCCCACAGAAGATCTGCCTTCCCAGAGCCAAAAAGAGGCCGCAAGCGGAGCAATTAAGGTGGAAGGCATTAAAACAGCCGGCTCTGCCCTGGCCTATATGGACTTATTCTTTGAAGAATACGACTGGGAGGCGTTTGCCTATGCCCAGACGCTTTCTGTCCAGGAAATGGATATCCTGGCCGCATCCTTGCAATCTTCCTATGCCGACGATAAAAACACCTGGTTTGCCTGCTTCAAGGCTGCCGCTGTTCCCTTTGCCCACAAAGTGAAAGGCTGCGAAAGCTTACTTGCTACTGCGGTAGAGGAGCATAAAAAGGATAATTTGGATGCCTACAGCACCTTTGATGCCTATAAGCGGATCGCCGCAATGGTATTAGCCCGCAAAAAGGATGTGCTTGCCAACCTGGAAAAATTTCTTTCCAAGGCAGCAAAGTATGGCGCTGCAGAGAAGGAACTGGACAGACTGAAGGTAGAACTGGAGAGCGTGAAAGCTCTTACCGACGGCGCGGCAGTGGTGTACAACCATCTGGAAGATGTTCCGGAAGTGAAGGCGTTCCTCCAGGAGAAAAACCGGGAGATCGAGGAAAAACTGGCTGCCCGGGGCATTGACGCAAAGGCAGAATATGCAAGGGCCACGCAGCTGATACAGGAAAAGAACTATACAGAAGCCCTGGGTGTTCTGCTGACCCTGAAGGGATTTGCCGATACCAAGAAGCTGATTGAGGAACTGGACAGATATTTTTTACTCAATGATGTTTTGGAAATTACCGGCAAACTGTATTACTTTAAAAAAGAAGATGACGAGGATAGCGTTTTTGCTCTGTATCCCTCTGTAAACGGACAAGTGGGGGAAGAGCCTATTATCCGTCGTATTCGCAAGATCATTACCAATTATGCAGATGTTCTGTACTACTTGGACGACAGAAACTATTTGCAGCAGTATCGTTTTGCTACGGGCGTGGGCCGGAAATTGTTTGACCGGCATCTGACGAAACGGGACATCTACGTGCATAACCGCAAGGCATACCTGATTGCGCCGATAGAATCCTCGGATGAGGACCGCGTATGCCGAAACCTGGTAGTCCTGAATCTGGCAACCGGTGGCGTCACAGAGATTTTAAAAGATATCAACAGCGTCATTTCCCTTACGGGGAACAAGCTGATCTATACTGCCTACGAGTCGGGGACCAACTGGCTGGATACCTGCGTTTTGAATGTGGATACCATGGAGATCGTGCCGGTGGGAGCCGGTGGAATCACCGTGGAAGGCTTTGTGGGGAATTGCGCGATTTACACCACCTGCGCACCCAATGACAAAAACAAGAACTTGTACATAAAGCCTCTGAATGAGCAACCGCCCATACTGATTGAGCAGAATATTTACGAATTTTGCGACATCATTGCAGGAAAGTTGTTCTATTATATCGGCAACTCCGCAAGAAAAACATTGATCACCATTTCTCGGGACGGCACAGACCGCAGAGAGTGGCCCCGCTATATCCACAAGGTGCTGTTTGAGCAAGGCGGTTGGCTGTATTTTGTTCGCAAGTCCGGCTATAACTCCGTTTTGTGCAGAGCCCGCCTGGACGGAAGCCGCTATAAAGTGATTGCCGCAGATGTGGAAAAATTTATCAAAATCCAAAACGGATACCTGTATTACATCAATGATGATGCACAACTGGTCAAAGTGCGAATGGACGGCTCCAACTTCCAGGTTCTGTGCGAGGCGGTGGAGTCTGTTTTGTCTGTGCGGGAGGATAAAGTAATCTTCGTTTCCTATGATGACAGAATTCTTATCAATGAGGAAGAAAATGTTTTTGCCTATAATGTGAAGTCCATCTATGCGGTGGATTTTTCCGGCAGCGGCAAGATTAAGCTGGCCTATAACATTCAAAATGCGGACGAGCACGATGATGATACGGTTTACTATGTGGCGGCAGAGAATCCCTACAATCGTCTGCAAGCCCTTTACAAGTTGGATGTGCTTACCAACCAGACAGAAAAACTGCTGGATTTGGTGGTGCCGCAAGTAAAAGGAAAGGGGATCGGCTTTGCCATTGCCATGGGCGTTATGGTCGTCTGCCTGTGCTTTGCGCTGATCTTCTTCCTGGCAGAGATGCCTGTCCCTGGCTTTGTCGGCATTGTGGGAGCATTTATTTCCCTTATGATAGGCTTGGGGGTTAGAGATGGTGACGGGAATGGCGACGACGAAGAAATCTACGACGAAGAATGATTTTCTTTTGGAGGAAGGCAAATGGAAAGAGAAAAACTTATTGCTCTGGTGACCGCTGCGCAGCGGTCAGACCAGGAAGCGCTGAACGAACTGTTCAATGCCTTCTATAATGATGTATATTACTTTGCCCTGAAAACGGTGAAGGACGAAGAGCTCGCCTGCGATGTGACCCAGGAAACCTTCGTGGAAATCATCAACACGTTGGACAAATTGGAAGAGCCGGCGGCTTTTGTCAAATGGATGAAGCAGATCACCTATCATCAATGCACCCGCTATTTCAAAAAGAAGAAGGATGTGCTGGTTGATGAAGATGAGGAGGGCAACACCGTTTTTGATACGCTGAAAGAAGAAAAAGCGGAGTTCATTCCCGAGGAGGCTTTGGACCAGGCGGAGTTCAAAAAGACCATTATGGATATGATCGACGAACTCTCCCCGGAGCAGCGGGCTGCCCTGATGATGTTCCACTTCGACGAGCTTTCCCTGAAAGAGATCGCCCAAATCCAGGGCGTATCGGAAAATACGGTGAAAAGCCGGCTGAATTATGCCCGGAAGGGCATCAAAAAGTCTGTGGAGGACTACGAAAAGAAGAACGGCGTCAAATTGCACAGCGTTGCCATTCTGCCTCTGCTGCTTTGGCTTTTCAAGGATTACTTTGCCCAAAGCGTCCCTGCAACTGCCACCGCAGTTGCAGAAGGGGTTGCGGCAGCAACGGGAGCCACGGTTACGGTTTCGGCAGCGGCTTCCGCCACCACAACGGCGGCTGCGGCAACCGGCGCAACCGCAGCGACTGTGGCAGGGGTTGGCGCAAAAGTGGGTATTCCCCTGGCAACCAAGATTGTGGCAGGCGCACTGGCTGCCACCTTGGCAGTGGGCGGCGGCACAGCGGCAGTGATTCTGTCCCAGCCGGAAGAGACGGCCTATGTGCAGGAGGTGGAGCCATCCTCCACCCAGGTAGATGGTTACGGCGGTCCTACACCGGAAGAGGAAGGGCAGTTTCATATGGGCACCATTCCGGAAGGCATGGTCTACACCCTCTATGACGGCACGGTGCTGGAAGCAGGCGAGGATTTCCCGGCAAGCTGCACCCCCGGCGATACAGTTCTCTACGGAGATTATTACTACGGCTTTGAATGTCTGTATACCTATAATCTGACCGATAGCGGCGTGGCGTGGATGAGCTGCTCGGAGATTTCCACTCCGGGAGACAGCGGCGTGACCCGGGAGGATATCCTGGATTGCTGGCTGCCCATCGTAAAGGACCAGACCAAGACCCAGTACGGCCCCATCCAAAGGACGATCAACGGCAAGCCTGTCGGGGCTTTGTGGATGACCTTCCAGGGCTGCAAAAATATGACCGTAGCCCCGGAAATTCCCAACGGGGTGACCAGCATCAGCGTGGCCTTTTATGACTGCGTTTCCCTCCAAACCGCCCCGGTAATTCCCCCCAGCGTGGAGCGGCTGATGAGCACCTTCCAAAACTGCACATCTCTGCGGGGTGATGTGGAGATCCACGCCAATTTGGATACCTCCCGCTTTTGGAATTATCACGCCACCTTTGCCAATACGGCACATCCCATCAACCTGATGGGTTCTACCCCGGAAGAACAGCTGCTTTTGATTGCAGATGAGGATACCAACCGGCAGATCACCGTGAATGGCAAATATGTGGATTATACCCGGCGGGATGTACTGAATGTGGCTGAGAAACTGCTGGCGGTGATCCAGTCTTCCACTGGATATTTTTCCTCCGTGGAGGAACTGATCGGCCGGGAGCGGGAAGGCATTCGGGATGCAGCCTACTATGCCCTTTTTATGGAGGGCGCCTACGAAACAGTAGAAGACAATGGCTATAAATATGTATTTGATGCGGTAGATCTGGAGGTGTTCTGCCGAGAAGCTTTTCATGACAATTATAACTGGCAGCAATTAAGCAGCGAGCAGGAGTATTTCCACAAAGCCACAAATACGGTGCGGGTTTACGGTGTTCCCGTGGGCAATGGCACCGTATATCGCACCACCGGCTATCAGGACAATGGAAACGGCACCTACGGGGTCACCTTTGATGTGCTGAATAAAAACAACGATCACACAGGCAGCGGTCTGCTGACCCTTGGCTGGAACGAAGATATGCAAACCTATTATGCTATTTCCTGCCTGGCAAAATAATTTTACCAAACATAAAACTTTTGGGCAGAGAAATTCCCCCTTGTGAATGTAAGGACAAACCACAAGGGGGAATTTCTGATGAATCAAAAAGGCTATGTAAATGGACGATCGCCCTAAGCGCTCCAATTTGTATTATCTGTTTCTGGCGGATAAACAGGCTCATCCTATGCCGGAGGAAGCCTGCCTGAAAATCCGAAAAAATTTTTTTGAAGAGTTTTCAAAAAAGGTAAAACTTTTCCAGGATCCCGATCCCCCTAATGACTGAAAGCCACAAAGAAGCTGGCAAACAACCATTAAAGGAGATATGAAAGATGAAAAAGATGATGAAGCGTTTGGCCGTTTTTGCAGTTGCCCTGGTTCTGCTGACAGCAGTTGCCATCCCCGCCCTGGCAGACGGATTTGATTTTGCACCGGCTATGGAAGAATTTGAATCCACCCTGTTGAATACTACTTCTCTGGCCGTGGGCCAGACCCACCTGCCCGGTGCCAGCATTTGGGCGCAGAGCGGTATGGCAACCTGCTACACCAGCGATGCTTCCGTGGTTACCGTTGCAGAAGACGGCACGGTGACTGCCGTTGGCGAAGGCACAGCTTATGTGGCCATCGATACGGGTGCTATGTATCAGATGTACCGCTACGATGTAACTGCCCAGCCCCAAAGCTCTTCTGCCGGTAATGGAGACTCTCAGCAATTTGCAGAGGATTTCTACAATAAGTATGAGCAGTTTCGGGCAGAAGCCGAGGCAAAGCAGGAAAAAGCCAAGGCAGAGGCCGAGGCATTCCTGGAAGAATTTGAAAACCGCCAAAAGGAGAACAAGGAAGTCCTGTGGAATCTGGCGAAAATCGGCGCTATCGTCTTGGCGGTACTGCTGCTGGCGGGCCGGATCGTCGGTCTGGTGATCGTATGCAAGAAGGCTCCCGGAGCCGACATGTCCAAGGCTTGGGCCCTCCTGTCCCTGATCAGCGTGGCCTTTGCGGTTGTGCTCATCATCATTATGAGCAAGAACAGCAAGCAAAAACCCGGCAAGGGTAAGGTCGTTTGCCCCGTTTGCAACACGATACATTCTGAAAACACCACCCGCTGCAATGTCTGCGGCGCAACCTTTCAGTAAAGGAGAAAGCATATGTTCTGTATCAACTGTGGCGTAAAATTGGAAGACGGGCAGAAGTTCTGCCCCCAGTGTGGCAAAAAGCAGGTTCTCACTTATACCCAGGTGTTCCAGCGGGGGAATCTGTCGGAGGAAGAATTGATCAACAACATCAATTTGTGGTTCCAATCCAACCCCAAGGCGGCAAATATCAGCTGTAAATTTGAGATGGACACTTCCATCGGCTTTCTGGCCAATAAGTATCAGCTGAATAAGGTTGTGCTGGAGTACGAGCTTTTCAAGGGCGAAAACCAGAATCAATATGCCCTGGTGAAGGAAGAAACCATGGGCCTGACAAAGACCAAGGTAAAAGATTATATGACCGAGTGGAAGGCCTCCCACCCCAATGTGAAGGTGGTGGACTGGGAGGGCGGCACCCACGCCCGAGGCAGCACCGTTTCCCACCTGATGGGTGGCTTTGGCGCCCGGAACCGGATGGAAGTGTACATTCTGTTCAAGTTCCCCCGCCCGGAGAAAAAAGACTGAAAAAGAAAGCCCTGGAGCAACAGCTCCAGGGCGTATTTTATAGGGCGTTTGCCAGTTTTTCGGCAGTGGGATAGCGGTCGTCCGGATTCAGAGCGGTGCATTTGCGGATGATGCGTCCTGCCCGGCCGCCGGCAAATTTTTCCGTGGGATGCTTGCCGATGAGCATCACATTCAGCAGCACACCGGCAGCATAGATATCTGTCCGGCCGTCGGTTTGGGAAAGGCCAAACTGCTCCGGTGAGGCATAGCCGAAAGTGCCCATGATCACAGTATCTTTAGGGGCCTGGGACTCTTTTCGGGAGGCGTTCAGATCGATCAGCAGCACACGACCGTTTTTGTCGATCATTATGTTTTCCGGCTTGATATCCCGGTGAACGATCCCGTGCTTGTGCAGAACGCAGAGGGCGTTGCAAAGCTCCCGCAGTACCTTTTTTGCGCCACGGGGACGGTATTTTCCCGTTTGCATAACCGAGGCCACGGTGATACCGTCAATGTATTCTTCCAGCACAATCTGCCCATCATCAAAATCAAGGGCATCGTAGGTCTCCGGAAGATTTTTACAGCGGATATTGCACAGAATTTCGTAGGCAAGCACTTTACTTGGAAAGCTGCGAAGCACCAGATCCTGCCCCGTTGTCTTGTTCCGGAGCCGAAGAACTTTGCATTGGTTTTTCTCGCTGAGAACGGCCACAAGATGATAGTGCCGGAACAGCTCCTTTATGAAAACGTCTCTTGTCATAGGATCACCCGTTCCATTCTTCCCAGGTTGCGTTGTAGTCAACAGCGCAATCCTTGTAATAACGGAAATTCCGGTTACTGCAGGTGGCGGAGCAGTGGATGGTGATACCTTCGGGAAGGGCGTAGCCTGCAAAATAAATGGCGTTGCCCCGGAAGTAAATATCTGTCAGGCCGCAACCGGCAAAGGCGTAATTCAAAATGGATTTTACGGTGGCAGGAACATAGACGATTTTGACATTGCTGCCGGAAAAGGCATTTGCCACAATAGCAATCACCTTTTTGCCGTCAATATAAGCGGGAATATCGTATGTACCGTCTTCCGACTGCTGACTGATACCCGTAATTACAATGTCGGTGCCGCTGTTTTGATAGTGTGCGTTGTACTCGTCCCCCGTCCGGGCAAGCCGATAGGTATATACCACCGCGTTTGTGGGCGATTCCGGCTGGTCCGGTGAGACGGTGCTTTCCGGCGGTGTTTCAGTCGGAGTGGGAGTCTGCACCGGCGTTTCAGGAGGGGTGTCAGCCGCTGTTGGCGCAGGTGTAGGCTTTGCAGTAGGCGCAGGTGTAGGTTCTGCAGTGGGAGCAGCGGTAGGTGCAGGCGTGGGTGCAGGTGTTGGCGCAGGCGTGGGTGCAGGTGCAGCGGTAGGCGGTGTGGTGGATGCCGGACTTTCCCCTTGGTTGGGGTCAGGCTCACCGGCGGGGGTGGAAGAGGGTTGGCTTGCAAGAGGAATCTCTTCTTCGTCGGAGGGCTTTATGCCGCCATTTCCGATCCAAAGGAGTGCGCCTGCCAGCAAAATTACCAACAAAATTCCGGCCACTACCGGGATAGGCCACCGCTGCTTTTTTCGCAGCGGGAGCGCCTCTGCTTTTTCGTTGAGAGGCTTCATACAGTAAAGGCAGAACCGGGCGTTGTCAGCAAGATCTGCCTTGCAGAAGGGGCATTTTTTCATACCAAGGTCTCCAACCCATATTCGTATAACAGTTCGTTGATCTGCACCACAGACAGCTCCTTGCAAAGACCGTAAAGCACAATGCTGTCAAAGGGTAATTTTACATAAAGCTGGGAATATCCGGCACATTTCAAAAGGCGCTGGGCTTCTTCAATGTTCAGCCCTATACCCACGGCAAGACAAAGCAGCTTTTTGCGCTCCGGGACACGGATGCCGGAGAAAATCTGATAGCCGTAAACTTCTGTAAGCTCTGCGTTTTTAATGACCTGGGCCCGCTTTAGCTGCTTGCTTTCCAGCAGCTGCATTAAAAGGGAGGACAGATTGCCGGAAACCATATAATCCTTGTTTTCTGCGTAAAAAGTCCGAAAATCCGGGAAATGCCCCAGTTCTTCCACAATTTTAGAAGTGTCTTTTTCCATAAAAAATCCCTCACCCTTCGATTTTTATTAGCATACCATATTCGACAAAAGTTTGCAACTATGCTGGCAGCATAGGACTTTTGTCGGTCGGTTGCCTATAATCGATTTCAGGATGAGGGGCTTTTTACAGCTGCGCGTCCTCCGCCGACAGCAGTTCGGTTATGGGTACATCCAGTGCTCTTGAGAAGATCACCAAGTCAATGTCGGTCACAAACCTCTCACCGTTTTCGACCCGACGAATGAAATAATGATCCACATCAAACCCAAGTAACTGCATCTTGACCGCCAGCTTGCGCTGCGAAAGCTTTTTCTCCTTTCGCACTTGCGTGATGCGACGGCCACATAGGTTATTTGTGCCGTCGGCGGCTTTTATCTTAAACATAAAACCCCCTCATTTTTGTTGAATAGTATTTACTTTTTTTATATTGTATGCTAATATGGCATAAATAATGGTGAACACTATTCAACAAAATAGGGATTTTATTATTTTGTATTCTACCGGATAAACCGGAGATAAATAACATAATTGGAGGAATGAAATATGGGATTTGGCGAAAAATTGGGAGCAAAGCTCGCTACGAAGTACGGCACTGTAACCAGCGGTAAGTTTAAGGGCTGTCAGATTGCTCTGGGCAATCCCCCGGACAAGGCGGTTACCGCTTCTTACTCGTTCTCTCAGATCATTTTTGTGGACGGCAGCGACGAAAAGGGCCGTTACAATATGATCGATGTCCGCATGTTGGTCCACGGAAAGGACGATAAGTGCGTTAAAATGTCTGTGATGCTGGAAAAAGACGAGATTTGCGAATTTGATCTGCTGTTGAAACAGGAAGAGAACTTTGGCACCAAGCTGCTGAAGGGTTTCCTGAGCGGCGGCAACAAGGGCAACGGCAACGAAAACAAGGAGAAGTTCCATAATATGGTGGTGTTCTTCCAGAATGTAATGCCTGTGCTGATCCCCAAGGATGTGGACTTCTTTGAGGAATACTTCCAGGCCAATGGTGTTCTGGACGATATTACCGTAAAGGTGATCGCTGCCTACAGAGGAAAAATGAATAAAGACAACTAAAAAGCAGTCACCCGCTTGCGCGGGAATGCAATAGGCAGTAAATTTGTGAAAGGATGGAAACTTATGGCAAGAGAAAAATTGAAAGACTGGACCGGCAGAATCATCGGCGAAACAGAGTGGGTCGGCAATCGTCAGTGGCTGTATGACTGGACCGGCAGAAAAATCGGTTATTACGATCGTTCCACCAATAAGACCTATGATTGGACCGGTAGAATGGTAGGGCAGGGGAATACCCTTCTGACCATGCTGAGATAGGTTTAAAATGCCCTGCGGCAATAGCCGCAGGGCATTTGATTTTCTAATCACTTTTCGTTTTTGTAGATTTCCTTAAAGTACTTGTAGGTATCTACCTTCAGTTCACCGCAGGCGGCTTCGTCGCAGGCAACGATGCCGTCGGGATGCAGCTGCAGGGCGCTGATGGTCCCGGCGTGGTCTACGCCGCCTTCTACGCAGTGGCGCAGAGCCCGGGCTTTGTTGTGGCCGGAGATCAGCAGAAGCACCTGCTTGGAATCGCAAACAGTGCCGACACCAACAGACAGAGCGGTCTTGGGGACCTTGTTGGGATCATTATCAAAGAAACGGGAGTTGACGATCAGGGTGTCCTCAGTCAGAGCCCGAACACCGGTCCGGGAAACCAGAGAGGTGAAGGGTTCGTTAAAAGCAATGTGGCCGTCAACACCACTGCCGCCCAGGAACAAGTCGATACCGCCGTAGGATGCGATCTTTGCTTCGTAGCGGGCGCACTCGGCTTCCAGATCTTCGGCCATGCCGTTGAGAATATTGATGTTCTCGGCGGGAATGTCGATGTGATTGAACAGGTTATCGTGCATAAAGTACCAGTAGCTCTGGTCGTGTTCCCGGGGCAGGCCCACATACTCGTCCATATTGAAGGTGACCACATTCTTGAAGGTTACCTTACCGGCCTTGTTCATTTCCACCAGCCGTCTGTAAACGCCCAGAGGGGAAGATCCGGTGGGCAGACCCAGCACAAAGGGGCGGTCTTCCTTGTGATTGTTGATAGCGTCGGCAATGTGGTCGGCAGCCCAGGCGCACATGGCTTCATAATCGTTTTTAATGATCAGTTTCATAAGAATACACTCCGTTTTAGGCTGAAGAGGAGGCAACCCCCCGCTTCGCAACAACTATTATAATCCAAGCTTTTTTGTTTGTCTACACAAAAGAGTTTACAAAGCAAATGAAATTCATGTTAATAATAAGTGCGGAAAGCAGGGGCGGATACTCTCCGCCCCTGCAAATTCTGTCGGGTATTTTATATTTACAGCGTGCCGGCCATTAGTCGGCGTAGAGGGGGTCGATCTGTTTCAGTTCCTTGTAGGAGTCGATCTCCACAATATCTTCCGTGGTGCATTCCCGAATAGAAACCTTGTAGTTTTCCTTCTTGTAGTGCATAGGCACCTGCTCCCAGTAGCGCTCCTTGCCGCCGGGACTGCGGAATACTTCATCCAGGTCGTTGGCCAGCATGGCGCCGGCGGCGGCATCCCAGTAGGAAATGCCAACCAACTGGTGGCAGTTGGTGCCGCCCAGGGCTTCCTTGCAGACATAGCCGTTCTTATCGGTGAACAGGCACCAGTCGTCGGAAACCTCTACGGGAATGCCCATAAAGTTGGTGGAATATTCGTACTTGCGGATCAGTTTGGGATTGGAAAGCACCAAGTCGGCTTCCAGCACATAGGCGTTCTGCATCAGATAGCGGGCAACCAAAGCGGAAGAAATGTTGTTGGCATCGTTGTACATGGGGTTTTCCATGAACTTGATCATGGGATACTTATACAGCAGCTGATCAAACTGCTCGCCCAGGTAGCCTCTGACGATCACGATCTCCGGAATGCCGGCAGCAACGACCGCATCCAGGAGGGTGTCGATCATACGCACGCCGTGGACGCGAACCAGGGGCTTGGGGGTATTAAAGGTCAGGGGCACCATCCGGGAGCCGAAGCCGGCAGCCAGGAAAATGGCCCGCTTTACCCGGTAAGGCTCCAGCGCCTCCACACCGGCGGGGGTGATCCGACCGTGGGCGATCAGGCCCTCCTCGGTGAGCTTCTTCACGATTTTATTCACAGAGCCAACGGAAAAGCCCAGCTCTGCGGTGATTTGTCTTTGGGTCAACGCTTCTTCGCTCTGCTCCAGCAGGGTCAGCACCTGAAATTCTTTCTTTTGCATAGTTCTTGCTCCTTATTCTTGGGTGACGGCACCAAACCGTTTACCCCGTGTTAGATAAAATACAGCGCCCAGCACAATCCAAACAATCAGCATATAGTAGGACTCTTCTCCGAAGTGAACGCCCTCCAGGCCGGGAATGGGAATGAGCTGCAGCACCATAAAGGCGATGGAGAAAATGGCGCCGATGACGGCCATAATCCTGATGAAAATGGCTTTTTCCCCACACCGCTTGATGGTGACAAGGGTGGAAAGGCAGGTGAAGCAGAAGCCGATGGAAGCGCCGATGGCGGACATATCCACGAACCAGCTCAGGGCGTTTCTGCCCAGAATGGGACCGGAAAGGGAAATGGCCAGGCAGAACAGCATAGCATTTCTGGGGATGCCGTGCTTGCTGTCCAGTTTGCCGAAGAAGGCGGGCAGATAGCCATCCTTGCTCATGGAGTACATCAGCCGGGAGGCGGCCATATAGAAGCCCATAATGCCGGAAAGGACAGCGCAGGAAACGGCGATACCTACCAGCACCACGCCGGGGGTGCCCAGCAGATGCTTCACCGCATCCAGCAGAAGCCAGCTGCTTTGACCGGATACCAGCAGCTCCGGCCAGTTGGAAAGGGCAGCGGCAGCGATGGTATTATTGGAGATGTACACGAAGCCACCGAAAATGATGGCGATGATCATAATGAAGCTGACCTTCTTATAGGAGAACTTGAATTCCTCTGCTGCCTGGGGAATGGTGTCAAAGCCCACGAAAGCCCAGGGGGCAATGGCGAAGGTTGCAAGAACCGAGGACATAATACTGGTGGTGTTGTTTTCCTTGGCGAACTTTTCTATGATCTGGGCAGTGCTTGCATTTATAGGCACATTCTTGTCGTAGCCCCAGATGGGAGCCATGTTTTCAAAACTGGTTTCCGGGGATAAAAGGGCGGCAACGGCCAAAGTCAGAACAGAGCCTACCAGCAGGATTGCCAGCACGGTGGATACATAGCCTGCCTTTTTTACGCCGATCATATTCAGCCCCGCAAATAGGATCAGGATCCCCGACGCCAATAATATTTCTCCCAAATGGACCTCGAATCCCGCTATGGAATAGGAAAATCCGAATTTCAGAATTTCGGCATTGCCGTCCAGGCCGTCTACGATCAGGCCGATGGCGGTAGAGTTCATAGGCACATTGGTTAAGTAGGCCGCGACCAAAAACCAGCCGCAGATAAAAGCGGGGACCTTGCCGAAGCAGGCCTTGGTAAAGGTAAATTCACCGCCGGCCTTGGGGTGCTTAGGCACCATATAGGCATAGCTGAAGGCGATGATGATCATAACAAGGGCGCCAAGCGCCATAGCGATGGCAGTGCCTGCCACGCCGGAGTTGGGCAAGAACTTTTTACCGGGGTTTACGAAAGAGCCCCAGCCGATGATACAGCCAAAGGCAATGGCCCAAACGCTCATGGGATTCAGTTGCTTCCGCAGAGCGGGTTCTTTATTTTCCATACCGGATTCCTCCTCCAATTATGTTGTTCACAATTTCACGCAAAAACCATAAAGAAAAGGAGGATTCCCGGATAAATCCAGGAAATCATCAGGATTTTTCGGCCTTGCGCGTTCAACTTGTGCGTAAAAAAACATATAAATTGAACAATTTTGTGCTCATTATAGCACCTGGGCGAGTGGTTGTCAACACGGGGGGCAAAAATAGTTTTTTCTATAAAAAAGCCCAACCTCCCAAAAGAGGTTGGGCAAAGAAAGGGCTTCTTACGGGGTGTATTCCGGGCGCATTTCCCGCTCCATCAGGTGCAGGACTTCCGTCCGGGGATCGGCATTTTGATTCACAACTGCATTGACGGCGGTAACAATGGGCATTTCCACCTGGTACTTTTCCTTGAGGATCATAGCGGCGTTCAGGGCGTGGATGCCTTCCACCACCATACCCACCTGCTTCACGGCTTCGGCCGGGGCAACCCCTTGACCCAGCAGCATACCGCAGCGGTTATTCCGGCTGTGGATACTGGTGGCGGTAACAATCAGATCGCCAATGCCTGCAAGCCCGTAGAAGGTCTGCTCCTGGCAGCCCATGGCTCTGCCCAAACGGACGATTTCTGCCATACCCCGGGTGATCAGGGCGGCCTTGGTGTTATCACCGAAGCCCAAACCCAGGGCAATACCGGAGCCCAGTGCCATCACGTTCTTCAGTGCGCCGCAAAGCTCCACACCCAAAATGTCTTCATTGGTGTAAACACGCATACAAGTGCCGGCAAAGATTTCCTGAACCTGCCGGGCGGCCACCGGATCTTCGCAGGCGGAAACGATGGTGGTGGGAATATCCCTGGCCACTTCCTCCGCGTGGGTGGGGCCGGAAAGGGCTACGATTTTGGCATCCAGGCCCTTCAGTTCGTCGGCAATCACCTGGGACATTGTCATAAGGGTATCGGCCTCAATGCCCTTTGCCACATCCACGATCAGCTGGCCAGGGGCAATATAGGAGGCGGCCTTTTTGGCGGTGGAGCGGACAAACACAGAGGGAACTGCAAACAAAAGAAGGTCTTTTTCCTTACAAAGCACCGCTAAATCCTTGGTGAAGGCAATTTCTGCGGGGATTACCATGCCTGGAAGGTTAGGATGCCGACGGGTGGCGGAAAACTCTTCCACTTCCTGCTCCAGGGCGGACCATATCATAACCTGGTGGCCGTGTTCGCAGAGCATACGGGCTAAAGCCATGCCCCAGGTACCGGCACCTAAAACACCAATTTTTTTCATAATCTTCCTCCAAAAGGCAAAGGGTGTTATTGCAACACACCGCCATTATACCGCCAAATCCTGTAAAAATCAAGCCAAACAGGGCGATTCCCTCAGAGAGAGGGCCGGGACTTGCCCACGGATGAATGGACAATGATCATAATCGTCTGCTTGCAGACACCATCATTGTCAATTATCAATTATCCATTGTCCATTAATAATGGCATACCGAAGCGTGCCTTTAGTAATGGACTATACCTGTTCGACCTTGATGGTGTTGGTGTTGCCGCACTGGCCGTTGATGGGGCCGGCGGTGAGCACTACATTGTCCCCGGGTTGGAGATTCAGGGCTCTCTTGGCACATTCGATGGCCTTATAGAACATTACATCCACGGAGTTGAACTTCTCGGAGAACATGGGGGTAACGCCCCAGCTCAGAGCCAGCTTTCTCCAAACTTTCCGGTCGGTGGTCATGCCCACAATATCCACCGGGCCGCGGAAACGGCTGACCATGCGGGCGGTGGTGCCGGAAACGGAGCAAACCACGATGGCCTTGGCATCCACGTCGATGGACATGGCGCAGGTGGCGTGGGAGATGGCGTCCAGAGTGTTCTGAATACGGAATTCATAGGTGAGAAAACGGCGCTTATAGCTGGTGTGCCGTTCGGTATATTCGCAGATCTGGGCCATATTCCGCACTGCTTCCACGGGATATTTGCCTGCGGCAGATTCACCGGAGAGCATCACGGCAGAAGTGCCGTCATAGACGGCGTTGGCCACATCAGAAATTTCTGCACGGGTGGGACGGGGATTCTGGATCATAGATTCCAGCATTTCTGTTGCGGTGATCACCCGCTTGCCCAACATGCGGCATTTGCTGATCAGCAACTTTTGGATGGAGGGGACTTTTACAAAGGGGATCTCCACACCCAGGTCGCCCCGGGCAATCATAATGCCCTCGCAGGCTTCGCAGATCTCTTCAATGTTATCCACACCGGCCTGGTTTTCAATCTTGGCAATGATATCGATGTTTGCGCCGCCGTTTTCGTTCAGGAAGTTCCGCAGGGCAACCACATCTGCCTTTGTGGAAACAAAGGAAGCGGCCACATAGTCCACATCGTTTTCGATGCCAAAGAGCAGGTCGGCTTTATCTTGCTCGGAAAGGAAGGGACCGGACATCACCTTGTTGGGGAAGGACATGCTTTTGCGGTTGCTGAGCGTGCCGCCCACAATGGTGGTGCAGATGGCATCGGTTTCCGTCAGGTCGGTCACTTCGAAAACCACCAGGCCGTTGTTAACCAAAATCCGGTCACCGATCACCAGGTCCTGAATCAGGCCGGCATAGTTGACGGAGACCCGGGTCTCATTGCCTACGATATCCTCGGTGGTAAAGGAGAAGGTGGCGCCGTCGGGAATTTCCACAGAGCCGGTTTCGAAGGTGCGAATCCGGTACTCCGGCCCCTTGGTGTCCAGCATAATGGGAATGGGCATATCCAGGTTGTCCCGCACCCGCTTAATCAGGTCGATTTTCTCCTTGTGTTCTGCGTGATCTCCGTGGGAAAAATTCAATCGGGCCACATTCATGCCTGCAAGGCACATCTGGGTCAGGGTCTTTTCGTTGGCGCAGGCAGGGCCGATGGTGCAAATAATTTTCGTCTTTCTCATAAGGCGGTTCTCCTTGTGATATATTTTTCAAACCGGAGAAATTATAACATTATATAAAAGGAAAGTCAAATGGCTATCGCTGGGATCCCTCCGTTTTTCCGTTGACTTTTTTTCCTGCCCGTGTTAGAATGGCAAAGCAATAGTTATAGGATCTGCGGGCGTGGGGAGCGATGGGAGCGCCGCCGGTGGCGGGAGGAGCGACCTGAGCGAGTGGCCGCGGTCGATAGCTGACGCAGCCGCTTTGTCGGCAAGGAAGATATCGGGCACCGCAACAGGAGGAATTGGCAGACACGTTGAATTTAGGTTCCAATGGATTGCTATCAAGCCTCTACTATCAACGAAATATGCGGGCGTGGTGGAATTGGCAGACACGTTGGATTTAGGTTCCAATGGATTTCCGTGCAAGTTCAAGTCTTGTCGCCCGTACCAACAAAAAAGAAACCCTCCAAAGAGGGTTTCTTTTTTTGTTCGTATCGCGGTGTGATGCAGGGGCTTTTGCTGTTTGGGACTATGCTTCTTCCATGGAGAAGGCTTTCCATTTGCCGCCGTTCAGGCGATGGAGTTCTTCTGTTGCCAGGAAGAATTTTTCTACTACCCGGTGTTCCGGGTAGAATTCCAGGAACTGGCCGCTCAGGAAGGTATAGAACCGGCTCAGGTCGGTGCACATGCCGTAGGTAGGCAGGGCGTGACTGTCAATATGGAAGGTGAAGGGCTGCCCCTCTTTTGTGCCGGTGTAGGAAAGGCCGGTACGATCCAGCCGCAATGTGCCGCTGCCTACGATTTGGGAGGTGGCCTGATTCTTCAGCAGCTCGTATTCCGGCAGGATGCCCAGTTGAATAGGTTCTTCCAGCACAAAGTCTGCCTGCTCTACTTCCTTGCGGATAATGTCCCGCTCCATATTGAACCACTGGGTCTGGGTTTCGGGAATCACGCAGGTTTCATCAAAGGGAACCAGCTCGTAAGTGTTGGTAAGGGTGGCACCGTTGCCGCAGTTGGTGCAGAAAATGGTGTTGCCCTTGGTGGCCATGGTGTGCTGCTTGCCGCACTTGGGACACCAAAACAGCAGATCTTCCAGGTTTTCTGCGCCGTTTTCCCCAATGTCATAGGTGTATTTATGGACTTTGTTCCAGGCATAGTCATCCTGGTAGATGGCCTTGTTGATGGCGGTCTCAATTTCTTCAGGGGTCATACGCTCCAAATCTTCCGGGGTGAACAGCTGATCGAATTCCACGTCAATTCTGCCGCAACGGTCCCGGAGGTTATACTTGGGGCTGGTCAGGTAGCCGCCACGGATGACACTGTAGTACACCGGCACCTTATGGTGCTTAAAAAGCTTTCCGGAACCCAGGGCTACGGGCTGATTGGCGCCGGAAATGGAGCTCATACCCTCGGGGAAAATGCAAACTTTGCCACCGGAACGGATCACATTGCTGATCTGCTTGACGGTATAAACATCAGGAGCGAAGTTCTTCTTGGGAATGGTCCGCAGAAGGCGGAAAACCAAAGACAGATGGGAGCGGTGGAATTCATTATAGCCTGCCACATAATTCATCCGCGCAGGCAGCATGGGAATGCCGTTAAACATGTAATCCAGCCGGGAGGCGTGATTGCTGATGAGAAAATAGGGGCCTTTTTCCTTCCGGAAGTCCTTTTTAAAGGTGTAATGCACATTATATTTTTTATACATAAAAAGGCGCCATACTGTGCCGAGAATGTTATAGAGGGCGTTGGGCTTTTTGATTTTTCTGGAGTGGATTTGTTTTTCAACGGGAAGCTTTGCCATAGAAAATGATTCCTTTCTGTTTTTCTTGGTTTACAGCTTTCTGCATTATATCCCATTTTTGGAAAAAAGTCTACAAAAACCCCATTCGTGTGTTATAATATAATAAGGAAGGAGGGATAGTATGCTGTTTCTGGAAACGGCCCGTCTGCATCTGCGGAACGTAAAACCGGAAGACGGGGGAATCATGTATGACTATCGGAACAACGCGCTTTGCGCCCGGTATCAGCGGGGGCAGACAAAGGACTGGGAAGGCATAAAAGCCCTCATAGAAAAGCGAAAAGCCGACACCCTGACCACAGAGGAAAACTGCCTTGTGGCGGTGGCGGATAAAAATACCGACGAACTGTTGGGAGAAATCGTGGTGATGCCCAACGAAGGAACCATCAGTCTGGGCTATACCTTTTCTTATAAGCACCACCGGAAGGGCTATGCCTTTGAAGCGTTGTCTGCTTTGATGGAACAGTTGCATCAGAAATATCCTGACTGGGAGTTTATCTGCTTTACAGACCCCAAAAACGATGCAAGCAAAAGCCTTCTTCTGAAACTGGGATATAAAGATATGGGCTACCTTCCCAAACGAGATTCCCAAGTTTTCGGTAAGTACACCAAAGCGGAAACCGACGCAGAAATCGCCCAAATCGTGGAAACAAGCAGATGAGGCTTGCGAAGCAAACATCACAAAAAGCAGCCTTCCGGAGTTCCGGAAGGCTGCTTTTTACTTAGTATTGTGTGGGTGTGATGTGCCAGATTTCCTCAGCGTACTGGGCAATGGTCCGGTCGGAGGAGAACTTGCCGCCGCTGGCCACATTCATCAGGCACTTTCTGCCGAATGCCAGCCGGTCAGCATAATCTCTGTTGACCTGCAGCTTGGCAGCAATGTAGCTGTCGTAATCCTTCAGGATGAAGTAGTGGTCAGCCTTGTGCCAGTGGGTGCCGTCCAGCAGGGCGTGGTATAGATCCCGCAGATCATCGTCGGTGGGAACGGTGCCGTCCACCAGGGTGTCGATGGCCCGGTGCAGGTAGGGGTTGCTGTCGTAAATAGCCCGGGGATAGTAGCTATCCTTAATGGCGTTGATCTCTTCCACGGTAGCGCCGAAGATATAGTTGTTTTCCATACCGGCTTACTTTACGATCTCCACATTGGCGCCGTCCAAAGTGCCCAGGGTCACAGCACCGTTGAGCATCAGCTTCATATTGCCGGTGCCGGAGGCTTCTGTACCGGCAGGAGAGATCTGCTCGGAAACATCGGCGGCGGGAATGATGGATTCTGCGTAAGAGCAGTTATAGTTCTGCACGAAGATGACCTTCATCTTGCCGGAAACCTCGGGATCGTTGTTGATCAGCTTGGCAAGCCGGTTGATATACCGGATAACGGCCTTGGCCCGGGCATAACCGGGAGCTGCCTTTGCGCCGAAGAGGAATACGGTGGGATGGAAGTCGGGCAGTTCGCCGTTCTTCAGCCGGAAGTAGATGTCCGCAATGGACAGGGCGTTCATCAGCTGCCGCTTGTACTCGTGGAGGCGCTTGACCTGCACATCGAACATAAAGTCGGGGTTCAGAGCCACGCCCTCGTGCTTGGCGACCATCTGGCAAAGCTGTTCCTTCTTCTGATGCTTGATGGCGTTGAACTGGCGAACCATATCATCGTCGATCATAGGCTTCAGCTTGGAGAGCTTGTTCAGATCCTTCAGGAAATCGCCGCCTACCCGGTAGCGGATCAGCTGGCTCAGCTCGGGGTTGCAAAGACCCATCCACCGACGGGGGGTCACACCGTTGGTCTTATTCTGGAACCGCTCAGGGAATACAGCATACCACTGGGCAAACAGATCGTCCTTCAGAATCTGGGAGTGGATCTCTGCCACGCCGTTTACATAGCTGCCCACATACACACTCAGGTTAGCCATGTGAGCGGTGTTGTCCTGAACGATGAACAGGCCGGGATGCTCGCTGCGAAGCTTGGCGTCCAGACGGCAGATAATATCAGCAATTTCCGGCACAACAGAGCGCAGAAGATCCAGATTCCACTTTTCCAAAGCTTCGCCCATAACGGTGTGGTTGGTATAGGAGAAGGTCTTTTGGGCAATATGGAATGCACTGTCAAAGTCCATGCCCTCAGCCATCAGCAGACGGATCAGTTCCGGGATGGACATAGCGGGGTGGGTATCGTTAAGCTGTACGGCATAGTAGGTTGCAAAGTTGGAAAGGTCGTTGCCGTGGGTGGTCTTGTAGATCCGCAGCATATCCTGCAGGGAAGCGGAGGACAGCACATACTGCTGCTTGATGCGCAGACGCTTGCCTTCCCAGGTGGAGTCGTTGGGGTACAGAACACGGGTGATATCCTCTGCCCGGTTCTTTTGGGTCAAGGCACGCAGGTAGTCCTGGTCATTAAAGGCGTTGAAGTCCAATTCTTCTTCGGCTTCACACTGCCAAAGACGAAGGGTGTTGATGTTGTCGGTGCCGTAACCGATAACGGGCACATCGTAAGGAACAGCCAAAACGGTCTGGTCGGCAAAGTGGACCTTTACGGTATGGTTATACCGACGGTAGGACCAGGGGTCACCGAATTTTGCCCAGTCGTCAGCAGCTTCTTTCTGGCTGCCGTGGGCATCGATAGATTGCTTAAACAGGCCAAAGCGATACCGCAGGCCATAGCCGGACAGCGGGATGTTGGTGCTGGCAGCAGAATCCAGGAAACAAGCAGCCAGTCGACCAAGACCGCCGTTACCAAGAGCGGCATCTTCCACATCTTCCAAGATGGCCAGATCTACGCCCCGCTGGGCAAAGAGCTGCTTCATTTCGTCCAGAATGCCCAGGTTAAAGAGGTTGGCATACACCAAACGGCCGATGAGATACTCGGCGGAGAAGTAGTAAGCCTTTCTTTGGGGCATACGGGTGTGCTTGGAATGATTCCATTTGTCACTGATAGCAGTCATGACGGCTTGACCCAGAGCCTGATGCAGCTCTTGGGCGGTGGCCTCCTGCAGGGAAACGTCGTGGGTGTACTTCAGCTGTGCCTCAGTCCATTGCAGAATGTTCAGGCAGTTGATTTGCATAGTTTGTTCTCCAATCATAGGGTTAGTTATCTTTTTTATCGCCCATAAAGTCGGGTCATATAGGAAAGTTTATCCGCCAGGCCGTCATTTAAACTGCCGGGTGCCATACGCCAGCACCAGTTGGGACTGCCGGAAGTGCCGGGGAAATTCATCCGGGCATCTACGCCCAAAATATCCTGCATTTGCAGAATGGTCATATTGCAAACAGAGGAAAGCGCGGTGCGAATCGTGCCCCAAACAAGACCCTCTGCTTCGGTAAGCCCCATATATTCGGTGGCATAGGCCTTCCGCTCCGGGCTGGATTCCTGGAACCACCGGGCCAGGGAGGCGTTATCGTGGGTGCCGATATAGCAAACCGTGTTGGCGGTGTGATTGTGGGGCAGATAGGTGGAGGGAATGCGGGAGTCAAAGGCGAATTCCAGCACAGCCATGCCGGGGAAACCGGACAGTTCTTTCAGCTCCCGGACTTCCGGGGTGATCACGCCAAGGTCTTCTGCGATAAAGGCGGTGTGGGGCAGGGCCTTTTTAATGGCCTTAATAAACTTTGCATCCGGGCCTTTCACCCAACGGCCGCCCCGGGCAGTTTCTTCCCCATAGGGGACTTCCCAGTAGGCTTCAAAGCCCCGGAAATGATCCAGCCGGATGACGTCATAGAGCTTGGCGGCGGCTTTCAGCCGACGGGTCCACCAGGCAAAGCCGTCCCGCTGGTGATTTTCCCAACGGTAAAGGGGGTTGCCCCAAAGCTGACCGTCTGCGCTGAAGGCATCCGGGGGAACGCCTGCCACCGCTTCCGGACGGAGGGAAGCATCCAGGCAGAACATTTCCGGCTCAGCCCAAACTTCCACGCTGTCCAGGGGGACATAGATGGGCACATCACCGATCATGGAAATGCCCTTGCTCTTGGCATAGGATTTCAGCTTCTTCCATTGCCGGTGGAACAGGTACTGGCAGAAGCAGTGGTATTCAATTTCGTCTTTCAGTTCCTGACGGGCCTGCCACAGTGCTTCTGCATCCCGCTTTTTCAGGGGATCTTCCCAGAGATACCAGGGGGTGCCGTTGTGCGTGGCTTTCAGGGCCATATACAGAGAATAGTCCCAAAGCCAGTCGCCGTTTCTGCGGAGGAAACTCACATAGGTTTCTTTGGTGCGGAAACGGGAGAAGGCCAGCCGCAGGATCTTATCCCGGTTGTGATAGATGGTTTCGTAATCTACGCTCTCCTGGCTGCTGCCCCAGGGAAGGGCCTCAATCTCTTCCCGGGTGATATAACCCCGGGCCACCAACCGCTCCAGGTCAATAAAATAGGGGTTGCCTGCAAAGGCAGAGCAGGATTGATAGGGAGAGTCACCGTAACCGGTAGGGGAAAGGGGCAAAAGCTGCCAGTTCTTTTGACCGGCCTTCGCCAAAAAATCTACAAATTCATAGGCTGCTTTTCCGAAAGTGCCGATGCCGTAAGGGCTGGGCAGAGAGGAAATATGCATCAGAACGCCGCTGCTGCGCATAATGAAAACTCCTTTGCATCAGGATATGTTAAGAATAACCGCTTTGTGACAGTGGGGGTTAACCCACTGCATCCAGGATCAGCTTGAATGCGCCGTAAGCGCCGGCATCGTTGCCAAGAACCGCCAGGGTAAATTCCACATCCCGGTTGGCGTGGAACACAAACTTATCAAAATAGGGACGGACTCCCCGAATCAGCACATCGCCGGCCTTGCTCACACCGCCGCCCAGCACGATCCGCTCCGGATTGGTGGTGCAGCACAGGTTAGCCAGGAATTCGCCCAGGTAGGCATAAACCTTTTCCAGTGCCTGCTTTGCCACTTCGTCCCCATCCTTGGCGCAGTCGAACACATCCTTGCAGGTGAGATTTTCGATCTGCCGCAGTTTGGAGGGAGCATCTGTGGCGGCTAAGGTCCGCTTGGTGACCCGAACAACGCCGGTGGCGGAGCAGTACTGCTCTGCACAGCCCAGCTTACCGCAGTTGCAGGGTTCGGTTTCGTCTCGGTTCAGCACGATGTGACCGATTTCGCCTGCAGCGCCGTGGGCGCCCAAAAGAATCTGCCCATTCACCACAATGCCGCCGCCAACGCCGGTGCCCAAAGTTGCCATGATCATATTCTTGCAGCCCTGACCGCCGCCCTTCCAGCATTCGCCCAAAGCGGCAACAGTGGCATCGTTGCCCGCCCGGACGGGAAGGCCGGTGAGCTGCCCCAGGGTCTCATTCACATTGAAAACACCCCAACGTAGATTCTCGCAACGGTTCACGATACCTTCGGGACTGACAGGGCCGGGAACGCCGATGCCGATACCCAAAAGGGACTCCATGGGAATGTTGTTTTCCTTTATGTAGCCCAGGAGGGCATTGGCAATATCCGGCAGGATGTTCTTGCCCTGCTCTGCCAAATCGGTGGGGATTTCCCACTTGTGCAGCATAGTGCCAGTTTCTTCAAAATAGGCAATTTTTACAGTGGTGCCGCCTAAGTCCACGCCAAAACCGTATTTCATAAGGGGTCCTTTCCTGCTTCCGAAGAGCCGGAAGCGCATATTTGCGACCATTATAGCAGATAAACGCAGTTTTTGCTATAGTTTAAGCCGGGAATTTTTTGGAAAATAGAAAAAAGTTTTTGGAATTATGCTTGCACTTTCCTCAGATATGCGGTAACATATAAAAAACAAATATAAAGTGAAAGGAATACATATACGTATGATTAAAGTTGATATTTCTAATGTATGGGGCCAGTTCTCCCTGCCGGATCTGCTGGCTACCGAAAAGGAAGTTTTCGCTGCCCATCAGACTCTGACCGAAGGCAGTGGCGAAGGCAATGATTTTCTGGGCTGGCTGAATCTGCCCACTGAAGAAGAAACCGAGGAAATTCGCCGTATCCGTGCTGCTGCAAAGCGCATCCGGGAAACCTCCGATGTGTTCGTAGTTATCGGCATTGGCGGCTCCTACCTGGGCCCCCGTGCTGCCATCGAACTGATGCAGGGCACCAACCACAATATTGGCAAGGGCAAGGGTAACCCCCAGATCTACTATGCAGGCAATGGCCTGACCACCCGCGCCTGGAATGAACTGCAGCGGCTGCTGGAGGGCAAGGATTTCTCCATTGCCATCATCTCCAAGTCCGGCACCACCACCGAGCCTGCTATCGCAACCCGGGCTCTGCGCTGGATGCTGGAGCGCAAGTACGGCACCGAGGAAGCCAAGAAGCGCACCTACGCCATCACCGATCCCTGCAAGGGCGCTCTGCGGCAGATGGCTACGGAAGAAGGCTGGGAAACCTTCGTCATTCCCCCCAATGTAGGCGGCCGCTACAGCGTGCTGACTGCTGTTGGTCTGCTGCCTATGGCAGTTGCAGGCATTGATCCCATGGAAGTGATGCGTGGCGCTGCCCAGGCTAAGCGCGACTATGATATCCGTTCCTTTGAAAACCCCGTGTGGCTGTACGCTGCAACCCGTAACCTGCTGTACCGTGGCGGCAAGGCCATTGAAATTCTGGAATCCTTTGAGCCCGGCTTCCGTATGATGGGCGGCTGGTGGCAGCAGCTCTTTGGCGAGAGTGAAGGCAAGGACGGCAAGGGCATTTTCCCTGTAACTGCCGAATTTACTGCAGACCTGCATTCCCTGGGTCAGATGATCCAGCAGGGTGAGCGGAACATTTTTGAAACCATGGTCCGTTTTGATGCTCCCGAAGCCAAGATGGTGATCGGCGGCGACTATAAGAACCTGGACGGTTTGAACTACCTGGAAGGCAAGACCCTGGACTTCGTGGACGAAAAGGCATACCTGGGCACTCTGGCTGCCCACGTGGATGGCAATGTTCCCGTCATCACCATGGATGTGGGTGAGCTGACCAACGAAAAGCTGGGCGAACTGTTCTACTTCTTTGAACTGGCCTGCGGTGTAAGCGCCTATATGCTGGGCGTGAACCCCTTCAACCAGCCCGGTGTGGAATTCTATAAGCGCAATATGTTCCAGCTTTTGGGCAAGCCCGGCTACGAAAAGTAAAAAACTTTGCAAAACCAATAAATAAGTATTGCAAAAGCAGTGGCTAACTGGTAATATAATTGTATACCAAGCAAGGAGGTTATTTCCTATGATTCATGTTATTATGGGCCTGAAGGGCTCCGGCAAGACCAAGAAGCTGATCGATTCCATCAATGAGGCTGTTGCTTCCGCCAGCGGCGATGTGGTGTGCATCGAGTACGGCAAAAAGCTGACCTATGATGTAAATTACCGTGTTCGTCTGGTTGACTCCAAGGAGTACGGCATCTCCAACCTGGATATGCTGAAGGGCTTCCTGAGCGGTCTGCACGCCGGCAATTTCGATATTACCAATGTGTACATCGACAATCTGTATAAGACCATCGGCACCGATCGTGCAGCCGGTGAAGACTTCATTACCTGGTGCGCTTCTTTCGCTGAAGCCAACAATATGAATATCACCGTCACTGTTTCTGATGATCCTGCTCAGGCTTCTGAAGCCATCAAGGCTTATCTGTAATAACCCATTACACGGTGCTGCAATCGCAGCACCGTGCTTTGTTTATTGCGGCAGCTTTATTGTGAGGGAAAACGCATCGAGCGCAACAGCGATTTTGATTTTTAAGTGAGGTAAATATGGACGACTTAACTGTGGTTTCTGAGAAGAAATATAAGCATCTGCGCCGGGCGGCCATTATTATGCCCATTGTCGCTGTTGTTTCGATAGTGGTTCTTAGTTGGCTGCTATATGGGATATCCATGATAATGGGTTTTAGATATATACCGAGTGAAGGTGTGTGGTACTGCGAAGAACTGGACTTTGAGGTGGATTTTGATTGCGATTGGGAGAAAATCGTGACTGATGACGAAGGAATACCATATATTTTCTCCTGTCACTCTAAGTCGCGTGCAGTTGGGGTATACACGATCGCAGATAGCTTTCCCATAGAAGAGAACGGGGAAATAAGATACAGGTACGAATATGGGGAACTGGTGTACGAGTTTACTTATGTCAGCCTAAAGGGCAACAGATATACGATTCAGGACAATGACGGTAATGAATATGTATTTGTGCGGAAGTAGGTGTAAAGTATGGATGATGTGATTTTGGTGGATGAAAAGAAGTATAAAAGAATAAAACGGATCGTGATTGGATCTTCCATCGTCGCAGGGGTGGCCATCTCGTTCATTCTTTACATTATTCTTAGCCTATATCTTCGGGTATGATTGCTGTAGTCTGCGGGACAAGGGGACGGGGCTGTTTTCCCTTGATCCGGTGCAATTTGGCAAACCGTAAAATTCCATAACGCGCAACACGCCCGGGCTTTCCGGGCGTGTTTTTGCGGGGGAAGAAAGTTTTTGTTGCTTTTCCGGGAAATATCCTTTATACTATGAAACTGTCGTGAAATGTTACAAAAAAGGATGAAATAGATGGGAAAAGTTTCTGTTTTAGAAGAGAATAAAATGCGTTCCCGGCCTATGGGACGGCTGCTTTTCGGCATGGCGTTGCCTTTGGCCCTTTCCATGCTGGTGCAGGCGCTATATAATATTGTGGACAGCATCTATGTGGCGCAGATATCCACAGAAGCGGTCACGGCGCTGGGTCTGGCGTTCCCCATTCAGAATTTGCAGATCGGCTTTGCCACCGGTATTGCAGTCGGTATGAACAGCCTTCTGAGTAAATCCTTGGGAGAAGGCAATCAAAAAAGGGCAAACAAGGCCGCAGGTAACGGCATTTTCCTGATTCTCATTGCTGCGGGACTGTTTATGTTCTTTGGCGCGTTTGGCGCAAAGGCCTTCTATGCTATGCAGACCGATGTGCAGGAAGTGGTGGAAGGCGGTACGGCTTATACATCTATTTGCTGCCTTTGGACATTGGGCATTTTTGTGGAAGTGTTGGGAGAGCGGCTTTTGCAAGCCTCCGGCCGGACAATTTACACACTCTTTACCCAGGGAACAGGCGCTGTTCTGAATATTGTTTTGGACCCGCTGTTTATCTTCGGCTATGAACCTTTGGGCATTCCCCAAATGGGCATTGCCGGTGCGGCGGTGGCAACGGTTATCAGCCAGTGGGTGGCTGCCATTATGGCGGTTGTATTCAATTTCACCTCCAACCCGGATGTACAGTTCCGGCTGAAGTATCTGCTGCCGGACCGGAAGGTGATTGGCAAGGTTCTTTCCGTTGGCGTGCCTTCCGTGCTGATGATGGCCATCGGCTCGGTGATGAATTTTGGCATGAATCAGATTCTTTTGGGCATCGGCGCTTTGGGCCTGCTGGGTTCTGCGGTTTTCGGCATTTATTTCAAACTCCAAAGCTTTGTGTTTATGCCCGTGTTCGGCCTGAACAACGCCTGCATTTCCATTGTGGCTTATAATTATGGCGCCCGGCAGCCCAAGCGGATCACGGGGGCGCTGAAACTGTCGCTGCTTTCGGCGCTGACCCTGATGCTGGTGGGTATGGGGGCGTTCCTGCTGTTCCCTGAGACCTTAATGGGCCTTTTTGCCAATGAAAACCAGACAGATTCCCAAGCCCTTGTGGATATGGGCGTGGTAGCGCTGCGAACCATTTGCTTCCAGTTCCCCCTGGCGGCGGTGGGCATTGCCCTCAGCGCCAGCTTCCAGGCTCTGGGCGTGGGCTCCTATTCTACAATTACCTCTTTGTGCCGGCAGCTGATCGTGCTTTTGCCGGTGGCTTGGCTTTTGAGCCTGACCGGAGATGTGAATAAGGTTTGGCTGGCATTCCCCATTGCGGAAATCTTCAGCCTGCTGGTGACGCTGTTCTTCTACAGAAGAATCTACAGAAACAAAATAAAGCCCCTTTATACAGAAGACCTTTATGCACAAAAGTAATACTGCCGCCTGCCCGTTTTGGGCAGGCGGTTGTTTTTTGGCAAAAAAGGAAGTATAATGAAAAAAAGGCCTTTTGGAGGAGAAAATGGAGCAAAAAGAAAAGCTTGGGCTCACAAGCGAAGAAGCGGCGCGCAGGATGGCGGAAAGCCGCTCCAACCGAACCACCCAAAAAGCGGGCAGGTCGGAAGGACAGATCGTGGCGGCCCACCTCTTTACATTCTTTAATTTCATATTTTTTATCTTGGCAGGCATTTTGGTGCTTGTGCAGTCCTCTCCCAAGAATATGCTGTTTCTCATCGTGGTGGTGTGCAATGCCGCCATCGGCATTTTCCAGGAGATTCGGGCAAAGCGGGCGGTGGATAAACTGTCCCTGGTGGCTGCCCAGCAGGTGATGACCCTGCGGGACGGCAGCTTTTTGCCGGTGCGGTCGGATCTTTTGGTCCAGGGGGATTTGGTGGAATTTTCCGCCGGAGATCAGATCTGTGCCGATGCCATCGTAGAAGAAGGGGAAGTGTTCGTCAATGAAGCCCTTCTTACGGGCGAGCAGGATCCGGTGGCAAAAAGGCCGGGAGATCTGCTCCTTTCCGGCAGCTTTGTTCTTTCCGGTGTGTGCCAGGCGGAGCTGACGGAAGTGGGGGATGCCTGCTTTGCATCCAAACTGGCGGCAGAGGCAAAGAAAGACCCCCGGGCAGGCAAATCAGAAATGATGGCCTCTTTAGATAAGCTGGTAAAAGTTTTGGGCTATGCCCTGATTCCCATTGGTCTGCTGACCTTTGCCAACCAGTTTTGGCGGCTGGAAATGCCGGTGCAGGGAAATGTGGAAACCACGGTGGCGGCATTGGTGGGTATGATCCCGGAGGGACTTTACCTGCTGACCAGCGTAGCGCTGGCCGCCTCTGCTTTGCTCTTATCCCGGAAACGGGTGCTGGTGCAGGATATGAGCTGCATCGAGACCCTTGCCCGGGTGGATGTGCTGTGCGTGGATAAAACCGGCACTATCACCCAGCCGGATATGGCGCTGAAAGACCTGATTTTACTGGGCGATACGCCCAGGGAACGGGCGGAAAATGCCCTTTGCGCCCTTTATGGCACAAACAAGCCGGATAACGATACGGCCACCGCCATAGCAAAGGTGTATGGTCAAAACCCGGGCTGGGAGCAAAAGGCCTACATTCCCTTTACATCCCAAACAAAATGGTGCGGCGGCATCTTTACCCAGGGCAGTTTCTTGGTAGGCGCTCCGGAGTATGTGCTGGGACGCCGGTATGCCCTGGTGGAAAAGCAGGTGGAAAGCTATCTTGCGCAGGGAAGCCGGGTGCTGCTTTTGGCGGAATACACTGCGGATTTGCAGAACTTCCGGGAGGAAAATGCTGTACCTATGGCTCTTTTGGTGCTGCACAATCCGGTGCGGCCCCAGGCAAAGGAAACCTTTGCCTATTTTGCCCGGCAGGGGGTTGCTGTTAAAGTGATCTCCGGGGATAATCCCAAAACCGTTTCTGCCGTTGCCCGGGAAGCGGGAATTTTGCAGGCAGAAAAGTACATTGACGGCCGGGAGTTGCAGGAAGACGACTATGAAGAAGCGGTGGAAACCTACACTGTCTTTGGCAGAGTGACTCCCGCCCAGAAAAAGGGCCTCATTCAGGCCTTGAAGAAAAAGGGCCACACCGTTGCTATGACCGGTGACGGGGTCAACGATGTGCTGGCCATGAAGCAGGCGGACTGCGGCGTTGCCATGCTCAGCGGCGCGCAGGCCTGCAATCAGGTGGCGCAGCTGGTGCTGCTGGATTCGGATTTTGGGGCTATGCCCGCCATTGTGGCGGAGGGCCGCCGGGTGATCAATAACATCCAAAGAGCGGCCTCTTTGTTCCTTGTGAAAAACTGTATGGCTATATTTGTGGCCCTTTTGTCGGTGGTCACCGGGGATGCCTTCCCCTTCCTGCCCATTCAGCTCACCCTGATGTCTGCGCTGACCATCGGTGTTCCCGGCTTTTTCTTCGCCATGGAGCCCAATTATGACCGAGTGAAAGGGAAGTTTTTACCCACGGTTTTGGGCAGAGCCTTGCCCGGCGGTCTGTGCAACGGCATAATGGTGCTTTTGCTCCAGCAGATCCTTTTTGCCAAGGGTCTGCCCCCGGAGGATATCCGAACCCTTTGCACCGTGGTGCTTTTGACCACCGGCCTTTTGGTGCTGGTGCAGACCGGGCGGCCTTTGAGTCTGTTCCGGGGCATTATCATAGGGGCAATGGCCATAGGGGCGGTGGGAAGCTTCCTGCTGCTGCCGGATCTGTTCTCCCTGCATTTTTCCGGGCTGACGGCGCTTACATGGGTACCGGTGGTAATGGTGGGGACGACGCTGCTCTTTGGACTGCTTCGCTTTCTGTGTAAAATCCTCAAAATCGGTTGATTTATAGGGAAAAAGCCGCTATAATAAAGAAAAAAGGAGGTGGCGAGATGGAAAATCGTTTGTCCGGCTGCAGGGGCTGTCTGTTGGGCCTTGCGGTAGGCGATGCTATGGGCTATGCGGTAGACGAAAAAACCTGGGAAGAAATCCGGGAAGATTACGGCCCCGACGGTCTTTTGGGCTATGATTCCGTCAATGGGCGGGCAGTTGCTTCCTCTCACACCCAAGTGGCCGCCTATGTGGCCAACGGCCTGCTTTTGGCTATTACCCGGGGCAAGCACGACAGTTTCTCCCGCTATGTGGCAGTTGCCCTGAAAGAATGGGCCAGAAAGCAGCATTTGCCCGGGGATCCGGAGCGGTGCTACTGCTGGGTCAGCCATATGAGCGTGATGCGGCAACGCCGCTGCAAGGATATAAGGATGCTGGATGCTCTGCGTATGGACCTGGGCACTCCGGAAAAGCCTGCCAACCGCCACACCACCCCCGGTGCGCTGACCGGTGCGATGATGGTGGGCCTTGCCTATGACGAAAAGTATATGAATCCCCGGCAAGTGGGTCTTTTGGGCGCCCAGGTGGTGGCTCTGACCAATGGCAGCCCCTATTCCTTCCTCTCCGGTGCGGTTCTTTCCAATTTGCTGGCCGGCATTCTCCACGATCCGGAGCTGCCCCTGCAAACCCAAATTACCCAGGCCATTGATGCTATGCAGATGCAGTTTGCTTCCCATTCTCAGGCGGAGGAAGTGGCAAATTACCTGCGCCGGGTGATCGCGCTGGCACAAAGCGGCAAAGATCCCCGTCAGGTGATGGAGGACTTCTCCTGCCGGGATTCTCACCAGTGCCTGGCGGCAGCCCTCTATGCCTGCGTGGTCAGCCCCGATAACTTCGACGGGGCAATGATCCTTGCCATCAATCACTCCGGCAGAAGCGGCGCAGTAGGCGCCCTTACCGGTGGCATTTTGGGTGCGGCATTGGGCGCAGAAGCCCTGCCGGAATTCTATTTGGAGAGCCTGGAATGTGCAGATATTCTGGAAACCCTGGCGGAAGACTTGCATACCGGCAGTCCCACTTCCGGCCTTTTCAATGACGATTGGGACTATAAATACATTCAGGGCTTGCCTTTGCACCGGTGATTTTTCAAAAAAAGTGTGAAAAACCCCTTGCAAAAACCAAAATAGGATGCTATAATGCAAGTAATCTTACAGTAGACTTGACGAAAGAGAGGGGCGCGCCCCTCTCTTTTGTGTTGAAAGAAGGGATTATATGAAGGTTACGGAAATCGTCACCCAGTTCGCCAAGCCCATCGTGGAAGCCAATGGCTGCACTTTGTGGGACTGCGAATATGTAAGAGAGGGTGCGGAGCGGTTCTTGCGGCTTTACATCGACAAAGAAGGCGGTGTGAGCATCGATGACTGCGAAAAAATCGCCCGGGCGGTGGACCCCATTTTGGATGAGGTGGACCCCATTCCGGAAAGCTATCACTTTGAAGTCAGTTCTGCAGGATTGGAGCGGCCCTTGCGCAGACCCTCGGACTTTGCCCAGTTTATGGGCAGCCCCATTCTTGTAAAACTCTATAGACCCTACAACGGCCTGAAAGAATTCCCCGGTATTCTCCGGGATTATCAGGACGGCCGGGTTACCGTGGAAGCCGGTAAAGAGACCATTACTTTTGAAAAATCCCAGGTGGCCCTTGTGCGCCTGCGGGTAGAATTTTGACAGGAGGACATGTCATGGCAAGAAATACAAAAGCCAAGAAAACAAATCAGATGCACCAGGAAGAAAGAGGCGCAGAGATTTTTGACAGCCTGCGGGAACTGGAAAAGATCAAGGGTATCCCCGTGGAGTATATGGTGGACCGGCTGAAGCAGGCACTGACCAATGCTTACCGGAAGGATCAGGAAGATGACCGGGATATTCCCGCTGAAAATGTGATCGTGGACATCAGCGAGAAGGGCTTGTTTATTCACCTTTTGAAGACGGCTGTGGAAGAAGTGGAAGATCCTGCTGTGGAGATCCACATTGACGCTGCCAAGAAGCTGCAGCCCAGCGTGCAGGTGGGCGAAACGCTCACCATCCCCGTGGACTATGAGCGCTTCGGCCGGATCGCTGCCCAGACTGCCAAGCAGGTGGTCATTCAGGGTATCCGGGAAGCCGAGCGTGGCGTGGCCTTCGACAACTATAATTCCAAGACCCAGGAACTGCTGGTGGGTACTGTTACCCGGTTGGATCCTACCGGTGATGTATTCGTTCGCATCGGTCAGGGCAGCGACAAGGAAGAAGCTGTTCTGCGGGTGAGCGAGCAGATTCCCGGCGAGGAATACGCCCCCGGCGATCTGATCAAGGTTTATGTGCTGGAAGTTCGCCGGGCTACCCGGGGTCCTCTGGTGCAGGTCTCCCGGACCCATCCCAATGTGGTTCGCCGTTTGTTCGAGCTGGAAACCCCCGAAATTGAGGGCGGCCAGGTCATTATCCGCAATATTGCCCGTGAAGCCGGCTCCCGCAGCAAGATCGCTGTCCAGGCCGCTATGGAAGGCATTGATCCCGTTGGTACCTGCGTAGGTCCCAGAGGCGGCCGTGTTGGCGCCGTTGTGGAAGAACTGTGCGGTGAAAAGATCGATATCGTGGTTTGGAGCGAAGACCCCTGCCAGTACGTACAGGCTGCTCTCAGCCCCGCAGATGTAGTCAGCGTAACCCTGATTCCCGGCCAGAAAGCCTGCCGGGTTATCGTGCCGGACGATCAGCTCAGTCTGGCCATCGGCAAGGAAGGCCAGAATGCCCGTCTTGCTGCCCGTCTGACTGGTTATAAGATCGATATCAAGCCGGAAAGCCAGGCATAATTTCGGAAAGGAGGCGTCAACGTGCAAAAGAAAATACCTCAAAGACAGTGTATGGGCTGTCGGGAGCGGAAAGAGAAGAAAGCAATGATCCGTGTGGTCCGTTGCACCGACGGCTCCGTCAGTCTGGATTTTAGCGGCAAATTGAACGGCCGTGGCGCCTATGTGTGCCCGGATCCTGAATGTTTGAAAAAGGCCCAAAAGAGCAAAGCCCTGGAGCGCAGTCTGGAAGTAGCCATCCCTCAGGAGGTCTATGACAGACTGGAAAAAGAAATGGAGGCAAGCCGTGGATAAAGCCCTGAATTATCTTGCTTTGGCCAGAAAGGCCGGCAGAATCGAATTGGGGGAAGAACCGGTAGGTGCCTGCGCCCGGGCAAGAAAGGCAAGACTGGTGGTGGTTGCATCCGATGCAACCGACCACACTTGGCGCAGAGCCAAGAGTTTTGTGGAAGGTACCGAGCAGGTGTGCATCCGCGTGCCCTATAATAAAGACCAGATGGGGCAGGCTGTTGGCCGAACCGCTCTGGCTTTGGGCGCTATTACCGACCCGGCTATGGCGCTGGCTTTCGTGAAAGCCCTGCCCCAACCGGAGCTGTATGCAAAGGCTTTGGAAGAATTGGAAAAGAAAACGGTTCGCCTGCAAAAACGGCAGGCAGAAGCCCGGGCCCACGAGAGAAACAAACAAAAAGGCCGCACAAATAAGGCAAAGACCCATTGATTTCGGAGGTGCGTATATGAGTATTGAGAAATATCGTGTAAAAGAAGTAGCCGCTGATTTTGGCATACAGTCCAAGACTGTTACAGAAATCGTTGCGAAATTTTTTGAAAAACCCAAGTCCAGCGCCCAGGTTCTGACAGAAGAACAACTGAATGTGGTGTTCGACTATATCACCCAGACCAACCAGATTGAATCTCTGGAAGTGGTGTTTGCTGTGGCACCTGCTCCCAAGAAGGAAGAGCCCAAGGTGGAGGAAGTGAAGGAAGCCCCCAAGGCAGAAGAAAAGCCGGAGGCCCCCAAGGCACAGCCTAAGCCGGAAGCGCCTAAGGCACAGCCTAAGCCGGAAGCCCCCAAGCCCGCCGCACCGGTACAGCCGGAGCGGAAGCGGGAACGCCGGGTTGTGGATACTTCTGCGGTGCAGGTGAATGCTGACCGCTTTGACGACCGGGTGGACGATATGGTGTCCGACCGGATTCGGGATTATGCCGGTGGCAAGCAGAGAATCGGCAAGAAGGGTCAGCCCCAGAGCAAGAAGGAAAGCAAATTCAAGGGCGCCAAGGCCAGAAATGAGGAGCAGGAAAAGCTCCGCAGACTCCAGATGGAAGTGGCCCGGAAGGCTCCCGTTACTGTAAAGATCCCCGATGAAATTACCGTCGGTGAACTGGCCTCCCGGATGAAGAAGACTGCCGGTGAAGTCATCAAGTGCCTGATGAAGAACGGTGTGATGGCCGGCCTGAATCAGACCATCGACTTTGATACTGCAGAATTTGTGGCTGTGGAAATGGGCTGCAAGGTGGAGCGGGAAATCACCATTACCATCGAAGAGCGGATCATTGACGACCACGTGGATACTGCCGATGAACTGCTGCCCAGAAGCCCCGTTGTGGTTGTTATGGGCCACGTTGACCACGGCAAGACCAGCACCCTGGACGCCATCCGGAACACCAATGTGACTTCCGGAGAAGCAGGCGGTATTACCCAGCACATCGGCGCATATACGGTGGATATTAACGGTCAGTCTCTGACCTTCCTGGATACCCCCGGCCACGCCGCCTTTACTTCCATGCGTGCCCGTGGCGCTATGTGTACCGATATCGCCATCCTGGTGGTGGCTGCTGATGATGGCATTATGCCCCAGACCATTGAAGCCATCAACCACGCCAAGGCTGCCAAGATTCCCATCATCGTTGCTATCAACAAGATGGATAAGCCGGAAGCCAACCCGGATAAGATCAAACAGCAGCTGACGGAGTATGAACTGATCCCCGAAGAATGGGGTGGCGATACCATTATCTGTCCCATTTCCGCCAAGACCGGTATGGGTCTGGATAACCTGCTGGAAATGGTGCTGGTGACTGCAGAAGTGGCAGAACTGAAGGCCAACCCCAACCGCCGGGCAAAGGGTACAGTTATCGAAGCCCGCCTGGATAAGAACAGAGGCCCCATTGCTACCCTGCTGGTGCAGAACGGCACCCTGAATCAGGGCGATATCATCATTGCCGGTACTGCCGTTGGCCGTGTCCGTGTGATGACCAACGATAAGGGCCGTACTGTAAAGACTGCCGGCCCCAGCACCCCTGTGGGGATCACCGGTCTTGCCGATGTGCCCACTCCCGGCGACGAGTTCAATGCCGTTACCGATGAGCGTATGGCAAGAGAACTGGTAGAGCAGCGCCGTCAGGCTGAAAAGGATGCTGCTGCCAACGCTATGACCAAGGTGACTTTGGATAATCTCTTTGCTAAGATGCAGGAGGGTATGATGAAGGAACTGCCCCTGATCGTCAAGGCTGACGTGCAGGGTTCTGCGGAAGCAGTGAAGGCCAGCCTGGAGAAGATTTCCAACGAGGAAGTCCGTGTCCGTGTCATCCACACCGGCGTTGGCGCCATCAACGAAAGCGATATTCTGCTGGCTTCTACTGCCGGTGCGATCATCGTAGGCTTCAATGTCCGTCCCGATGCAGCCGCTCAGGCCAGCGGCCAGCGCTCCAAGGTGGATATGCGGTTCTACCGGGTTATCTATGATGCCATCGATGAAATCGAAGCTGCCATGAAGGGTATGCTGGCGCCCAAGTTCGAAGAAGTGGTAATCGGCCACGCCGAAGTCCGTATGACCTACAAGGTTTCCGCTGTGGGCACCATTGCCGGTTGTATGGTCAAGGATGGTAAGGTCTCCAGAGATGCCCAGGTGCGTGTGCTCCGGGATAACATCGTCATTCACCAGGGCGAAGTTGGTTCTCTGCAGAGATTCAAGGATGCCGCCAAGGAAGTCACTGCCGGCTATGAGTGCGGTATGAGCATCCTGAAGTTTAACGACATTAAAGAAGGCGACATCTTCGAATGTTTTGTTATGCAGGAGATCAAAAGATAATTTGAGGGCAACAGAGCCACAATGAAAAATAAACCGGGCTCTGCCGTGCTTATGTACGCCGACGAGCCCGGTTTTTGCCTTTAACAAATGAAAAGGAGGATGTTTTATGGCATCCAATCGTATTGGAAGAATCAATGAAGAAATTCAAAAGGAACTGTCTTCTTTGATCCGCAATTTGAAAGATCCCAGAGTGCAGGATACAATGATCTCCATCACCCGGGTGGAAACCACCCCGGACCTGCGCTTTGCCAAGGTATATGCCAGCTTTCTGCAGGAAGACCGGGCAGCCGATGCCCTAAAGGGTCTGCAATCCGCCTCCGGCTATCTGCGCCGGGAGTTGGGCAGCGCCCTGAACCTGCGCCATACTCCCCAGATCCAGTGGGCATTGGACGATTCCATCACCTACGGCGCAAAGATGCTGAAGCTGATCAATTCCTTGGATGTAAAGGCCGATGAAGAAGATGAGGCTTAAGGAAACGGCCGTATTTTTTCGGGAGCAAAATGATTTTGTGATCCTGACCCACCGGAAACCGGATGGGGATACGGTGGGAACAGCTGCTTTTTTATGCAGAGTGCTTCGAGCCATGGGGAAAAGGGCCTGGATTCTTCCCAATCCGGAACTGACCCCCAAGTATGCCTATCTGCACGAAGGTCTGACGAAGACCTGGCCGGAGGAAGGGGATACCCTGATCTGCGTGGATACGGCGGCAGCCTATATGCTGCCCAATGCCCACAAAGCATTGGCTGACCGGATCGCTTTGCGGATCGACCATCACGGCTTCGCAGAATCCTTTACGCCGATGGAATTGGTAGAGCCGGAAAGGGCGGCTTGCGCAGAAATTGCGTATAATCTTTCCCGGGAACTGGAAGTTCCTTTGGATCAGGAGATGGCAACGGCTCTGTATACTGCCGTGTCTACGGACACGGGCTGCTTCCGCTATGCCAACACCACCGCCCACAGTTTCCGTGTGGCAGCAGCCTGCGCAGAAGCGGGCGCGCCCATCTTTGCATTGAATGATACTTTGTTTGAAACCAACTCCCGCGCCAAATTGCAGGTGCAGAGCTATTTGCTGCAAACGGCCGTCTTTTTGAAAGAGGGCGCCTATGTGATCTGCACTTTACCCAAGGCGGTAGAGAGGGAATTTGGAGCAACAGAGGATGACCTGGACGGTATTTCCGGCTTTGCCCGGACCATTGCGGGCGTAAAGATCGCAGTTACGATCCGGGAAGAGAAAACCGGCGCCAAACTGTCTGTCCGGGCAGTTCCCGGCTATGATGCGGCGGCCATCTGCGCCAAATTTGGGGGCGGCGGCCATGTGGGCGCTGCCGGCGCAACCACAAGCCTGAGCCTGGAGCAGACGGCCTTGAAAGTCCGGGAGATTTTAGAAACACTATAATTTTTAGAGAAAGAGAGGGTGCAGAATGGACGGCATCGTGATTGTAGATAAGCCCAGCGATTGGACAAGCCAGGATGTGGTTTCCAAACTCCGGGGCGTTTTCAAAACCCGGCGGATTGGCCATGGCGGCACCCTTGACCCTATGGCCACCGGGGTGCTGCCGGTGTTCGTTGGCAGAGCCACCCGGGCGGTGGAATTCTTTGAACACGCAGAAAAGACCTATGAGGCCACTTTGCGGCTGGGAATCACCACCGATACAGAGGATATTACAGGAACGATCCTGGAAGAAAAGCCGGTTTCTGTGACGGAAGAACAGCTTTTGCAGGCGCTGGAATCCTTCCGGGGAGAAATTTCCCAGATTCCTCCTATGTATTCCGCCATCAAGATCGGCGGGCAAAAGCTTTGCGATCTGGCCCGGAAGGGCAGGGAAGTGGAGCGTCAGCCCCGGAAGATCACCATTTTTACTTTGGACCTTCTTTCCTTTGAGGGAACGACTGCAAAACTTCGGGTTCATTGCTCCAAAGGCACCTATATTCGCACACTGTGCAAGGATATTGGGCAGGCTTTAGGCTGTGGCGGCTGTATGGAAAGCCTGCGCAGAGTTACCGCCGGAGAATATGTAATTTCCCAGGCGGTCACAATGGAAACCCTCGTAAATGCAGAAGACCCGGCAGCCTTTTTGCTGCCCACCGATAGCCTTTTTGCAGGCTATCCGGCCATTACCTTGACGGAAAAGCAGACCCTTCGGTGCAGAAACGGCAATGCCTTTTCTGTATCTTTTGAGCCGGGGACCTACCGCGCCTATAGTCCTGAAGGGGAATTTTTGATGCTTGCCAAGGTGGAAGATGGTGTTATGTCAACCATCAAGAGTTTCTTTTCGGTGTGAGGCGGCCTATGAAGAAAATTGTGTATGCCTTAGGCTTTTTTGACGGTGTCCACTTAGGCCACCAGGCCCTTTTGGATGCCTGCCGGGAACTTGCCCGTGAGCAGAACGCCAAAGCCGGTGCACTGACCTTTGCAGGCGGCCTGATCAAAGAGGGGCAGGGACTTCTGACTACCCTTTCCCAGCGGGAACAGTTGTTCCGCAAATGGGGTATGGAAGAGATTTTGATTCTCCCTTTTGATGAAAATTTAAGAAAAATGCCCTGGCAGGACTTTTACCGCTTGCTGGTGGAAACCCATCACGCCTGCGGCTTTGTCTGCGGGGAGGATTTCCGGTTTGGAGCCGGGGGCGCAGGCGATGCGGCCTGCCTGCAGGAGCTCTGCCGGAAAGAGGGACTTCCCTGCCGGGTGGTGAAGAAAATCAAAATAGAGGACCGAGAGGTTTCTTCCCGCCATATCCGCACCCTTTTGGAAAGCGGTGAAGTGGAAAGTGCCAACGCCTTTTTGGGACATCCCCATTTGCTTTCCGGCACAGTCATTCCCGGCAAGCAGCTGGGCCGTACCATCGGCATCCCCACCGCCAATCTGGCCTATCCCCAGGGTGGGGTCCGCCTGCCCTACGGCGTGTATGCCTGCCGGGTGAAAATTGGGGAAAAATCCTACGCTGCGGTGACCAATGTGGGCGTCCGTCCCACCGTCAGCGGGGAAGGGGTGACTGTAGAGCCCTGGATTTTGGATTTTGAAGGGGATCTTTACGGAAAAGAGCTTTGCCTGGAAGTCCTTTCCTATCTGCGGCCGGAGCAAAAATTCCATGGTTTGGAGGAGCTGAAGGCCCAAATCGGGGCAGATGCCATCCGCACCCGGGAAATCTTAGAAAAAGAAGGGGCTTGACCCTGAAAAACAGAAGAAATTTTGCCTAAAAGTTGAAAATTTTTCTTTACAACTGGGCAAACTTATGTTATACTCAACGGGCTGGCTATGGCCAGAATACAAATCGCCCTCTGCTCAGTAACGGGAGAAGCCGAAAACCGGACTCCACTAACCCTTACTTGGCTCTTGGGTAAATATTTTGAAAGGTGGAAAAAACCATGATTCTCAAAGAGAAAAAGACCCAGGTAATCCTGGAAAACGCAACTCACGAAGGCGACACCGGTTCTCCCGAAGTTCAGATCGCCATCCTGACCGCTCGCATCAACGAGCTGACTGATCACCTGCGCGTGCACAAGCACGACAACCACTCCCGTCGTGGCCTGCTGATGATGGTTGGTAAGCGCCGTAACCTGCTGGACTACCTGGCTCGTAAGGACATCAACCGTTACCGTGCAATCATCGCCAAGCTGGGCATCCGTAAGTAAGCAAGCAAAAGGGCGACGGCAACCGTCGCCCTTTTTTAGAAGTCATGAAAGCCACCAACCGTCAAAATGCAAGATGGTTGATTGTTGGTGCGTTTAAGGCCTTCTCCATGGGGAGAAGGCGGCCACGCATTTGCAAGGTCGGATGTGAGGTGAAAGGCTTGCTGCGCAAGGCATTTTGACTTGCTGCGCAACTCGCCCTCTACCGTATCCACATACGCCGACGAGTGCGAGTTGCTTGCCTTGATGGCTTTCCTGCCTTCTACACGTGCAAATCCCGAAAACAAGAAATTACTGGGAGTTGTTTAGCAGTTGAAAGTGCCGGTGAAATTCGCCGCCAGTTTCAAGTGCTAACCCTCCCGGACAGAAAGAAATTTTAGGAGGTAAAACAAATGATTACCCGCAAACAGTATCCCCATCACAAAGTGTTTGAGATGGAAATCGGCGGCCGCCCCTTCACCGTGGAAACCGGCAAAGTGGCTGAGCTGACCAACGCAGAATGCATCTGCCGTTACGGTGATACCGTGGTTCTGACCACCGTCACCTGCAACCCCATCCCCAAGACCGGCATCGACTACTTCCCTCTGACCATCGAGTTCGAAGAGAGAATGTACTCCGTAGGCCGCATCCCCGGTTCTTTCAACCGTCGGGAAGGCAAGCCCTCCGAAAGAGGCATCCTGAACAGCCGTATCATCGACCGTCCTATGCGTCCTCTGTTCGACGAGGAACTGCGTAACGATGTGGTTGTCACCTGCACCGTTATGGCTAACGACTACGAAAACCCCGTGGAAGTAGTTGCTTCCCTGGGCGCTTCCATCGCCATCGCTTCTTCCGATGTGCCCTGGAACGGACCCGTTGCCACCACCAATGTTGCCCACATTGGCGACCGTTATGTAATTAACCCCTCTGCTGACGAGCGGGAAGCTTGCGACTGCTTCGTGTGCATCGCTTCCACCTTCGAAAAGGTGGTTATGATCGAAACCGAAGCCAACGAAGCTCCCGAAGCCGTTGTGCTGGAGTCCATCCGCATCGCTCACGAGACCAATATGGAGATCGTGAAGTTCATCAACACCATCGTTGACGAAATCGGCAAGCCCAAGTTCACCTTCGAGAAGGCCGCTGTAAACCACGACCTGCTGGATGATCTGTGTGCTTACGGCCTGGACCAGATCGAGTTCGCTCTGGACACCGATGACAAGAACATCCGGGAAGAGCGCCTGACCGCTGCTCGTCTGGACTTCACTGATAAGTTCGCTGAAAAGTACGAAGACTTCGAAGTAAACATCGAAGTTTGCCTGTACAAGATGCAGAAGAAGGTTGTTAAGAAGTGGCTGCTGGCTGGCAAGCGTGTTGACGGCCGTGGCATGGACGATATCCGTCCTCTGGATGCTGAAGTTGGCCTGCTGCCCCGGGTACACGGCTCCGGCCTGTTCTCCCGTGGTCAGACCCAGGTTCTTTCCATCTGCACCCTGAACACTCTGTCCGCTGCTCAGAAGCTGGACACCATTTATCAGGAAGATACCAAGCGGTATATCCACCACTACAACTTCCCCTCCTTCTCCACCGGCGAAGCAAGAGCTGCCCGCTCCACTTCCCGTCGTGAGATCGGCCACGGCGCCTTGGCTGAAAAGGCTCTGCTGCCCGTGGTCCCCTCCATCGAAGAGTTCCCCTACGCTATCCGCGTAGTTTCCGAAGTTCTCAGCTCCAACGGTTCTACCTCCCAGGGCTCCATCTGTGGTTCTACCCTGGCTCTGATGGATGCCGGTGTTCCCATTAAGCGCCCCGTTGCAGGTATTTCCTGCGGCCTGATCACCGATCAGGAGACCGGCGTGTGGAGAACCTTCACCGACATTCAGGGCGTGGAAGACTTCCACGGCGAAATGGACTTCAAGGTTGCCGGTACTACCGAAGGTATCACCGCTATCCAGATGGACCTGAAGAACAAGGGTCTGACCATGGAGATCATTGCCGATGCTCTGGAGCGCTGCCGCAAGGCTCGTCTGGAGATCCTGGAAGAAGTTATGCTGCCTTGCATCGCTGAGCCTCGCGCAGAAGTTTCCGAGTACGCTCCCAAGATGCTGAGCCTGAAGATCCCCGTGGACAAGATCCGTGAAGTCATCGGCTCCGGCGGCAAGACCATTCAGAAGATCTGCGCTGATACCGGCGCTAAGGTGGACATCGACGACGATGGCTCCGTATTCATCTCCGCTGTGGATGCCGCTGCTGCTTACGCTGCCAAGAAGATGGTGGACGATATCTGCTTCGTTCCCGAGGTTGGCAAGCTGTACTACGGCAAGGTCGTTCGCATCCTGCCCATCGGTGCATTCGTGGAGATCGCTCCCGGTCACGATGGCATGGTTCACATCTCCAAGCTGGAAAACCGCCGTGTTGAAAAGGTGGAAGATGTGCTGAACCTGGGCGATATGACTTGGGTGAAGTTCATGGGCTTCGACGAGAAGGGCCGTGCAAACTTCAGCCGCAAGGACGCCCTGAAGGAAATGGAAGAAAACGCTTAATCAATAAAAGAACACCTGCATTTGCAGGTGTTCTTTTTTAATATGCAAGGTTTATTCAAATGCGGTCTCAAGCAATCCAAGATCCCACAAAAGACGGGAGAGCACATATTTATCCCGAATATCCTTTGTGGCTTTGAAGGTGGTAAGCAGATCGCAGTCAATGCCGATTTCTGCCGGGGTTTTGGGGGCATCGATTTGCTCCAAAATGCCGGCAATTTCCTTTTGGGAAGGAATTTCCTCCCGGATGATCCGGCAAAGGGTGTCCCACTTTTCCAAAATGACTTGCAGGCGAGCCTCGTGTTTGGTTGCGCTGTATTTTTGCTCCTTTTCTTCTAAGGCGATCATGGTATCGGCGGCTGTACCGAGGAAGAGGCGCAGCTGTTCAGCCCAGGCAGAATAATCAAAGGCCTTTGCATAAGCAAGGGCTTTTTCTTTGTCCGGGGTGATTGCCAATACTTTTTCATAAAGGCCGGCGGCAATATAAGTGCCTACTGCGCATTGAATGCCGTGCAGATCCACCTTTGTGCCAAATTCCAGACCGCGCATATCCCAAACATGGGAGAAATAGTGCTCCACGCCGCTGGCAGGACGGGAAACACCGGCAAAAGCCATTGCCACACCGCCGATCACAAGGCCTTCAAATACTGCTTTTACGGCCTCGTCTTCCCGCCGCAGCAACCCTTCTGCATTGTCCACACAGCGTTTGAGGGCGACCCGGATCAATTCTGCCACCCGTTCGCAGTAATACTCTCCGGTAATTTCGTTGGCAATGCGCCACTCGGCAATGCTGATGTACTTGGCAAGCATATCGCCAAGGCCGGATTGCAGCATATGCATAGGGGCGGCCTTCAGTACATCGATATCGCCAATGATCACGTCGGCACACTTGCTGGGAAGGGAAACCTTCAAGCCATCCATAGACATAGAGGAGGTGGCGGAGGCATAGCCGTCCATGCTGGGGGCGGTGCCTACGATGAAATAGGGCAAGCCTGCAGTGTTGGCTAAGATCTTGCCAATATCATTGATCACACCGGAGCCGATAGCGATCACCAGATCACAGGTAGGATCAAAGTGCAGGGTTGCGCTCCCCACCGCTTTTTCATCCGGCTCGATTTCCCCGGTGGGGAATACATATTTGGAATAGGAGATCTTTCCGTCTTCCAGGGCATTGCAAACCTGGTTTCCGGCAGCGGCAAAAGTGTTTTTATCTGCCAGCAGGAAGGGCTTTTTATACTGCAATTCCTTTAAGATCCCGGGAAGTTCGGCAATAGCGCTTTTTTTCACAACGATCCGGGAAACGGTAAGGGTGTGCTTTTTTCCACAGGCGCAGGTCTGCGCTGCAAAATCCTGCAAATACTTTGTGATTTCCATATATTCCATCCTTTTTATCCATGATTGATAGTCAAAATTTCAGTATTTCCATCTAAACAGAAGCGTTCCTTCACATCCTCTGCATCGGTTACGATGTAATTTACACTCTGGATCGGCACCAGATTGTAGGGGGTGGAAAGGAAAAACTTTGTTTTATCGCATAAGAATACGGTTTTCTTGGACTGACCGATGGCAACTCTGCGTATCTGCGTCTCCGGCAGAGAGGGGTCGGTAAGCATACCCATTTCATTGACACCGTGGCAGGAGAAAAACAGAATGTCAATATTAAACCGTCGGATAAAATCTTCTGCAAAGCTGCCGAAGTGGGCCATGGAGTTTTCAAAGATCTCGCCGCCGGTGCAATAGGTTTTGATGCCTTTCTTTGCCAGCAGAGTAGCGAGGGCAATGCCGTTGGTGATCACGGTGATATTTTTCTTTTCTCCCAAAAAATGGGCCATTTGCAAAGTGGTGGTGGAGGCGTCAATAAAGATAACATCATTGTCCTGCACCAGCTCTGCAGCTTTGCAGCAAAGAGATCGCTTTTCGCTGGCATTTACGGTTTTGCGAAAGTCCAGCGGAGCAACAATGTTCTCGGAGTGCGTTTTCTTTGCGCCGCCGTGACTGCGAATGATCTGCTTTCGCATTTGCAGTTCGGAAAGATCCCGGCGAATGGTGGGCAGGCTCACAAACAGCCGCTGACTCAGCGCCTGGGCGGAGAGATATTGCTCCCCCTCCAGCATTTCCAGTATTTTCTCATACCGTTCTTCTTTAAGCATACTTTAACCTCTTGTGAGCGAATTTGATCGATTATCGACTTAATAGCCAGCGGTTGACAAGCGTTTTTGATTGTTTTATTATAATCACCGAAAAGAATTTTGTCAATATGGAAGTGAAGATATGTACGATGTTGCCATTATCGGCGCAGGTGTTATTGGTGGGGTCGTGGCCCGGACCTTATCAAAATATAACCTACGCATTTGCATTTTGGAACGGGAAGCCGATGTAGCTATGGGCGCGACCAAAGCCAACTCCGCCATTGTCCATGCAGGCTTCGATGCAAAGGAAGGCAGCCTGAAGGCAAAGCTGAATGTAAAGGGTGCGCAAATGATGCCGGAACTTTGCCGTCAGTTGGGTGTGATGTATGAAAACAATGGCTCTTTGGTGGTGGGTTTTCATCAGCAGGACAGGGCGGTGTTGGAAAGCCTTTTGGAAAGAGGTATTAAAAACGGTGTGCCGGGACTTCGAATACTGGAGAAAGAGGAAGTGCTGCAATTAGAGCCAAACCTTTCCGATGAAGTGCTTTTTGCCTTGTATGCGCCCACCGGTGCAATCGTATGCCCCTATAATTTGACCATTGCCGCCATTGGCAATGCCATGGACAACGGGGCAGACTTGAAATGTAATTTTGAAGTTTGCGGCATCGAAGAAACTGCAAACGGGTACAAATTGTGTACGCAAAACGACCAGGTTGAGGCACGCTATGTAATCAACTGTGCTGGGATCTATGCAGATAAGATCGCCTCTTGTGTGGGGGATACCTCTTTCACGATTCATCCCCGAAAGGGCGAATATGTGCTTTTGGACAGAGAGTGGGGCGACTTGGTAACGCATACCGTATTTCCCACCCCCAGCAAGATGGGCAAAGGCATCCTCGTGACACCGACGGTCCACGGCAATTTGCTGTTAGGCCCTACTTCTGAGGATATGCAGGACAAGGAAAACAAAGAAACTACCCAGACCGGTATGGATAAAGTGTTGGCTTCTGCCGGGAAGACCCTTCGGCAACTACCTGCAGGAAAGGCCATTACTTCCTTTTGCGGTCTGCGGGCAGTGGGGAGCACCGGTGATTTTATTATCAACGCCCCTGCAGAGGGATTCATCAATGCAGCGGGCATTGAGTCTCCCGGCCTGTCTGCATCCCCGGCCATAGCGGAGTATATTGTTTCTTTGCTGCAAGCACAAGGGCTGTGCCTGCAGCCGCGAGAAGGGTATAACCCCATCAGAAAGCCGATGCACGCATTTCGTGATGCATCAATGGAAGAAAAAAATGCCTGGATAAAGAAAGACCCGGCCTATGGCAAGATCGTTTGCCGTTGCGAGGGCGTTACAGAAGGGGAAATTTTAGAGGCAATTCGCTCCAACCCCAAAGCCACGGATTTGGACGGCGTCAAGCGCAGAACCCGTGGACAAATGGGCCGTTGCCAGGGTGGTTTTTGCAGCCCCTATATTGCAGAACTTTTGGCCCGGGAATGGGGGATCCCTCTGGAACAGGTAACAAAGTTCGGAGGAAAGTCTCAAATCATTCTGCAAAGAACGAAGGGTGGCACTGAGAAATGAGAGAGTTGGTAATCATTGGCGGTGGCCCTGCGGGCATGAGCGCCGCTGTTGCCGCCTATGAAAGCGGTGTTCGGGACATTCTCATTTTGGAAAGAGATACAAACTTGGGCGGCATTTTACAGCAATGCATCCATAATGGCTTTGGTCTGCACAAGTTCGGTGAAGAATTGACGGGCCCTGAATATGCCTGGAGATACGAACAGCAGATCGAAAATTTGGGAATCGAATATAAGCTGGATACGATGGTGCTGGATGTCACCGAGGAAAAAGTTGTTACAGCCACCAATAGTCACGAGGGTATTTTTCAGATAAAGGCCAAAGCAATTATTCTTGCTATGGGCTGCAGAGAACGCCCCCGGGGTGCGCTGAATATTCCCGGGAGCCGTCCTTCCGGCATCTATACTGCCGGAACAGCCCAGAAATATGTGAACACAAAAGGCTGTCTGCCCGGAAAGACAGTGGTAATTTTAGGCAGCGGCGATATTGGCCTGATCATGGCAAGACGGATGACCCTTGAAGGTGCAAAAGTAGTGGGGGTTTATGAATTGATGTCCTATTCCGGCGGCCTTGCCAGAAACATAGAACAGTGCCTGAAGGATTTCAACATTCTTCTTAAATGCAGCCATACCATCGTGAAGATCCACGGAAAAGAACGGGTAGAGGGGGTAACGGTTGCCAAGGTGGATCAAAACCGCAGACCCATTGCAGGCACAGAAGAATTTGTTGCTTGCGATACGATCCTTTTATCTGTGGGCTTGATCCCGGAAAACGAACTTTCCAGAAGCGCCAACATCGCTATCAGCAATGTTACAAACGGGCCTTTGGTGGATCAGGACAGACAGACTTCCGTGTCGGGCATCTTCGCTTGTGGAAATGTTCTCCATGTCCACGATCTGGTGGACTTTGTGTCTGAAGAAGCGGAGATCGCCGGTAAAGCGGCGGCCCAATACATAACCGGGCAGCGGCCGGAAAAGGAAACTGTTGAGATCACCACCGACGGAAAGGTTCGCTATACCGTTCCGCAGAAAATTACGGCAGAAAAGGATATTACAGTGTTTTTCCGTGTAAATGACAACTATAAAAATTGCCGTATTGTTGTTTCTTCCCCTGCAGGCGTGGTGCTTTCCAAGAAAAAAGCCCGGGTCGCCCCGGGAGAGATGGAGTCGGTTGTTTTGCGAAAGTCTGCCCTGGAAGGGGTAACGCATCTGCAATTTTCCTTGGAGGAAACGGAAAATGGATAAAACTTTGACTTGTATTGTATGCCCGATGGGTTGTATATTAAAGGTGCAGATGGAAAACGGAAGGGTAGAAAAGGTTTCCGGCAACACCTGTCCCCGGGGAGAACAGTACGGAAAAACCGAATGCACAGACCCCCGACGGACAGTAACCACTACCGCTTTTTGCGTGGACGGCAGCTTGGTTTCCGTGAAAACCAATGTTCCGATTCCCAAGGCGAAGGTGATAGAATGTATGGAAAAGATCAATGCCCTCCGTGTTGCGCTCCCGGTGTATGTGGGAGATGTTCTGCTGGATAATGTATTCGGCGCGCAGATCGTCGCCACCCAAAACAGGAGGCTATATGGAAAAACTTAAAAACTTAAAACTGTTTTTGCTGGATATGGATGGCACCATTTATTTGGATGACCGGCTCTTTGAAGGGGTCATTCCCTTTTTGGAGCATATCAAAGCCATAGGCGGCAGATATCTGTTTCTTACCAACAATTCCTCCAAAAGCGTGGATAAGTATGTGGAAAAGCTGGCTTCTTTAGGCATTTCTGCTACCGCAGAAGACTTTTTTACATCTGTTGATGCCACCGTTCATTATCTGAAGGGAAAAAACTATCAGAAAATCTATGCCTTTGGTACGACTTCTTTTAAAGAACAGCTGGCCCAAGGCGGTCTGCCCATTACGGATCGGCGGGAAGAAGGCATCGACTGCTTGTGTATGGGTTTTGATACGGAACTGACCTTCCAAAAATTAGAAGATGCCTGCATTCTTTTGGGGAAGGGTGTTGATTATGTGGCAACCAACCCCGATTGGGTTTGCCCCACCTGGTATGGGTCTGTGCCTGATTGCGGCTCTGTCAGCGAAATGCTTTATAATGCTACCAAACGGCGGCCCATATTTATTGGAAAACCCCGGCCGGATATTGCTTTGCTGGCCATGGAAAAGACCGGCTTTTCTCTGGATCAGACGGCTATTATCGGCGATCGGCTCTACACGGATATTGCCTGCGGAAACAATGCAGGCATTACCAGCATTTTTGTGCTGTCCGGTGAGGGCACTATGGAAGATGTGGAAAATGGGGAAACCAAGCCGGACTATATTTTCCCGGATATCCGTGGGCTTTACAACGAGATAAAATAGAGAATATGTGGTGTTACGAGGGGACAGGGAGTTATGTTATTTCAGATCCATTGTGAAGTAGAAGAACAATATGATGTTGTGGTCTGCGGCGGCGGTCCTGCCGGTGTCAGCGCGGCTGTTTGTGCCGCAAGAAATGGGGCGAAGGTAGCGCTGATCGAGCAAATGGGCTGCCTTGGCGGCACAGGCACAGTCAGCGGTGTCAATGTGTTTTCCTCCGGCTATAACGACGGAGAGCGGGATGTGATCGGTGGTATCTTCCGGGAAATTTACGATAAGCTTTTAGCCCAGGATGCGG